>NZ_OZ244917.1:676262-1352524 GCF_965221825.1 Candidatus Spongiisocius sp. | reverse complement strand
CCCTCTCGGTGGTCACGATGACCGCCGGCATCGAGGCCCTGTTCAAGCAGAGGGTTCCGGGAGTGACCGGAGTGGTGGCCCGAACCCCGACCGTGCAGCTACCCGGCTACGACTGAGCCATCCCGCCCGTCAGGGAGAGCGCCTTCGGGTCAGGTGTCCTGGTTGACCAGGATGCCCTCGATTCGGGCGACCCGCTCGGAAATCTCCTGTACTTTGTCGGCCAGCGCCTGGACTTTGTCGGCGAGCCGGTCCCGCCGGTTGAGGATCACCACGGCGAGGGCGACGACGGTGGGCCCCACCGCTCCGAAAACCGAACTGAATTCTGCCCAGTCAATCACAGTCGCTCCCAACCGGTCCAGCGCGAAGGCTGACACCTATTACCGGTCCTCCCCCATTTCTAGCACGCGCCGTGTGGCCTCCATCATAGCAAGACAGGTGGGCGGCCGGGTCCTGCCGCAGGCGTGGCCGGGGACCTTGCGACAGCACTGATCCGGGCTCCGGTCCGGCGGGCGAGTATCCGGGACTCCTTCGCTCCGAAGAGAGATCAGCGTGTGCGCCGCCGTTTTATGTCACAGTCTCGTTCTATGTTGTTGTTTAACCGTAAGCACCTGCGGTCCGGTTCAGACGTCGAATTGGATCGTGCGAGGGAACATATCGTCGAGGCAGCCCCCATCCCGGGGGAGGACGGAACGCGCTCGACACCACGGTGGTGGCGGAGGGGGAGGGCCCGGCGGGCGGAGCCCGCTCGCCGCGGTTTTGGCGTTCTTGCGGAGGGTCAGGACGCCAGACGGACCTCGGCGTCGATCTGGACCTGGGCACCCTTCCAGAGGAAAGCCACTCCGTAGCTGATCCGGGCCGGATAGGGGACCGGGAAGCGCTCGCCGTAGATGCGGTTCATGGAGTCCAGGTCATCCTCGTTGACGAACTGGACATTGGTGTGGACCACGTTGGCCAGCGTCGCTCCCACCTCGGCCAGGATGTTCTCCAGATTCGTGATCGCCTGGTGGAACTCGGGCTCGAAGCCGCCCTCCACGAAGTCTCCGGTGGCGGGGTCCCGCCCGATCTGGCCGGTTATCCAGGCGGAGTCGCCATGGATACGGATGTGCGGGTAGGGACCGCGCGGCTCGGGAGCGTCCCGACTGGTTACGGCATGTTCGGACACAGGATTTCCTCCTCGGGGATTGCGATTCTGTTGGCGGGCCGGAGGACCAACGCTCCTACGAGACGGATCGCCGGAGCAGGTTCAAACCGTCCTGCACCCGGTCGGGCGCCGTCCAGTCCGCCGAGGTTACGACCTCGGTGACCCCTTGCCTCGCCAACTCGGCCAGGTGATCGGCCAGCGGCGCCACGGGCCCGGGTGTCTGGACGGCTAGCCGGGTAGGGGCTTCCCGTCCTGCCGCAGCGGCCTCGGTCCGGATGGTCTCGATGTGGTTCCTGATCCGGGCCGGGTCGAGCTCGTCCGTGTAGGAGAAGCCCAGCCATCCATCGCCGCGCCGGGCCGTGCGCCGCAGCGCAGGCGGCGAGTCCCCGCCCACCAGGATGGGTGGTTCCCTGAGCGGGGTGGGGTAGCAGAGGATCCCCTCGGGGACCTCGTAGTGCTCGTAGCTGCGTGCGGCGGGGGTGCCGGTCCAGCAGTCCCTCAGGATGTCGATCCAATCGTCCATGCGGGTTCCCCGGCCCTCGAACGGCGCGTCCAGGGCGGCGAACTCCTCCGCCAGCCATCCCACACCGACTCCGAGCACGAACCGCCCACCCGAGATGACATCGAGGGTAGAGACCTGCTTGGCCAGGACGATGGGGTTTCGCATCGGCGCGATCAGCACGCAAGTGCCCACCTCCACGTGGGTGGTGACCGAAGCGGCGGCGGCCAGGGCGATCAGCGCGTCGAACATGGGGTGGTCGAGATCCCAACGCATCACCCCCTGAGCGTCGAACGGGTAGGGCGAGGCCGCGTCAGCCACCATGACGACGTGGTCGGTGTTCCAGATCGAGTCGAAGCCCATGCGCTCGGCCATCCGGGCGGCATCCGTGATCGTCAGTGGATGGTCGGCGCCGTAGCCCGGCAGGGTGACCCCGATCCTCATGTCAGCCAGCCTCCGTCGACTACCAGGACGTGGCCGGTCACGTAGGAGGCGTCAGGGGAGGTCAGGTAGTCCACCGCCGCGGCGATGTCGGCGGGCTGACCGAGACGGCCGAGCGGGATGTGGGTGCCAGTCTGAGCTTGGGAGGCCTCCTCGCCCAGCACGGTGCGGACCAGGTCGGTGTCAACCGTGCCCGGCGCCACCGCGTTGACCCGCACGTTGTGCTCGGCGAGTTCGCGGGCGGCGGCGATGGTGAGGATGCGCACCGCTCCCTTCGAAGTGTCGTAGGGGACCATCGGCATCGTGGAGGCCGAGAAGGCCGAGGTCGAGGCCAGGTTGACTATCGATCCGGTCCGCCGGGGGATCATTACCCTGGCCGCCGCTTGGATGCCGAAGAAGACCGCCCTGAGGTTGAGGGCCATCAGGCCGTCGAACTCCTCGGGGGTGACCTCCACCAGCGGCCTTATCCATCCGGTGCCGGCATTGTTGACCATCGTCGTCAGAGGCGCCTGCTCCTCGACCCGGGCGACCGCATCGCCGATGGCGTTGACGTCGCGCACATCCAACCGGAGGGAACGAACGTCGAGGCCCTCGTCCCTGAGTTCGGCGGCTGTCTCGTCCGCTCGGGCGATGTCGGCGATGAACACCCGGTCGCCACGCCGCGCCAGGCGCTCGGAGATGCCCCGTCCGATCCCTCGGGCTCCGCCGGTTACCAGGGATGCTTGGGAAGCGTGGTTGTCATGGGGCATAGGACGGTTTCGGGTGGCTGGACGGCAGGAGCGCGGTCATCCTAGTGGGTGCCGGGTACGACGCTTTCGGCCAGCCAGGCGCCCCGCGGGTGGCGGGCGGCCACCACCAGATCATGCGGCCGGTCGATGTCGAGCAGGAAACCCAGGGAGGCGATCACGCGGGGCGGCCGCCCGGTAGCGAGATGGCGATGGAAGCTGGCCACGCCGTACCGGAACGGGAAGCGGCCCCGCCCTCCCAGCGCCGAAGTACCGCCGTCGTATGAGGGGGCCAGTACCCGTTCCCCCGATCGTGCCAGACCCAAGGCCAGCTCCACCTCGTCGGTATCAAGGCATGGGAGGTCGGCATGGAGGATCAGCCAGGGTCTTCCGGCGGCCAGCCGGACGGCCTCCGCGGCGGCGCCGTCAAGGCCTCCATCCGGAGGGTCGGCTGCCACCCGGTATCCCGCCCCCAGCGCCCACTCCCGGACTTCCGTCGCCGAGGTCACGATGTGGGGCGTCACCCCGGCCTGGAGCACTGTCCCGGCAGTGTGCGAGGCCAGCGCCCGGGCCAGCGCCGCCCTTTCGTCCGGGCCATGCGAACCCGCCAGGCGCTGGTAGGCGTCCCGGAACGAACGGATCGGCAGTGCTACCAGCGGCTCATCCATCGGCTGCCGCCTCGCCGGACGGTTGCCGCTGCGCCAGCCGCCGCGGGAGAGGGTGCTCGTCGATGGGAACGTGAACGGCCGCCGCGGCCAGGTTGACGGCTATGGCGATCCACCACATGAGGTCGTACGCGCCGGTGTGGTCGTAGATGAAACCGCCCAGCCATACCCCTATGAAGCTCCCCACCTGATGGGACAGGAACACGATGCCGAACAGGGTGGTGAGGTAGCGCACGCCGAACACCTGCTCGACGATTCCCGAGGTCAGGGGCACCGTGGCCAGCCACAGCACGCCCAGCGCCGCGGCGAATAGGTAGATGGTGAGATTCGTCTTGGGCGCCAGCAGCATCCCGAGGGTGATCACCGACCTCAGGGTATACAGGGCCGCGAGACCGTTCTTCTTGGACCATCGCTGGCCGTAGATGCCGCTTCCGAAAGAGCCCAGGATGTTGAAGACGCCGATCAGGGCGATCGAGATGGCGCCCACCACGGCGGCGAAGCCCAGATCCTGGACGAACGCAGGAAAGTGAACGGTGATGAAGGCGATGTGGAAGCCGCAGGCGAAGAATCCGGCGGTCAGGAGCAGGTAGCCCCGATGTCGGCGGGCCTCGGACAGCGCCTCCCGCATCGTCTGGTCGGTAAACGTCTCGCCCTTGGCGGTGTTGGTGTTCGGCACCAGGAAGGCCAGGGGGACAATCAGCAGGCTGATGGCCGCCAGCAGCAGTAACGCCCGGTGCCATCCGAACGAGCTGATGAAGCCCTGGCCGACCGGCGAGAACAGCACCTGGCCGAAGGATCCCGCCGCGGTGCCCAGGCCGAGGGCGAGCGACCGCCGGTCCGGTCCGACCGCCCGGGCGATGGTCACCATGGCCAGCGAGAAAGCGGTGAGTGCTACCCCCACCCCGACGATCAGCCCGGCGGTGAGGTGCAGTAATAAGGTGTCCTGCGCCTGTGCCATCCCCCAGACGCCAATCGAGTAGACGACAGCGCCCCCGGCCAGTACGTATCGTGGGCCGTAGCGGTCGGCGAGGGCGCCGGCGAAAGGTAGGCCGACACCCCACAGGAGGTTCTGGATGGCCAGTGCCAGTGCGAAGGTCTCGCGGCTCCAGTCCTGGGCAAGGGTCATCGGTGTCAGGAACAGGCCGAAAATGGAGCGTATGCCGAATCCGATCATGCCGATGAGACAACCGGCGGCTATGACGGCGACGGGCGACCGCCACCAGGGTGAGGGAGGATTGGCGCGGGTCACGGAAGCCTCCGATCCTGGAGGTCAGGGAGGTCGGGTCATCCAATGCTAGGCAGGAGCCGGAGGGCGCAGATGCGGGCCGCCGTCTATCACGGCGCCCGGGACATCCGGATCGAGAACCTGCCGGTGCCCGTCCCCGGCCCCGGCGAGTTGCTCCTGGAGGTCCGCTCGGCCGGAATCTGCGGTACCGACGCCCTGGAATGGGACCGTGGGCCCATCCTGACGCCCCTGGACCGAGCCCATCCGGCGTCGGGGCATCGGGGTCCGATCATCCTGGGCCACGAGTTCGGTGGCCGGGTGGTCGACCTCGGGCCGGAGGTGGACGGTTTCGGGGCGGGAGACCTGGTTGCCTGCGTGGCCGGGATCTCCTGCGGTGCCTGTGCGGCGTGCCTGGCCGGGACGAGCAATTTCTGCGACCGGTACTTCACGCTCGGCATCGACTGCCACGGTGGCCTGGCCCGGTACGCGGTCGCCGACTCGGGGGCCTGCCTGGAGGTGGGACGGATCGGCCTCGACGACGATCGGGCTGCTCTCGTCCAACCGATGTCGGTGGCACTTCACGCCCTGCGGCAGGGAAAACTCCGGCCGGGCGATACGGCGGTGGTGCTGGGCGTCGGCGGGGTGGGGGCGTTTCTGGTGTACGCCGCCGCCCAGCAAGGGGCCGATGTATTGGCGGCCGACCTCGAGCCGAGCCGGCTCGCCGTGGCGAAGGCACTCGGCGCATCCGCTGTGCTGAGGGCGGATCCCGGCGCCTCCCCGGTGGCCGGGGTGCTGCGACAGGCAGGCGGCCCGGTGGCAGTGGTCTACGAGGTAACCGGCACTCCGGCGGCGCTGGCCGCCGCCCTGGAGATGGTGCGACCCAGGGGCCGCGTGGTCGGGGTGGGGCTGGGCGCCCATTCGGTTCCGATCGATATGCGGCGGGTCACCCTCCGTGAGATCCGGCTGGTAGGAACCCGAGCGCAGGTCTTCGAAGCGGACTTCGCCGACGCCGCCTCCCTCATCGCTTCCCGATCTCGAGGGTGGTCCGATGTGGCGCCGATCTCCCTTCCACTCGATCGGCTCGTTTCCGGCGGCCTACTGCCGATGGCGAAGGGCCGGCCCGAACGCATCAAGACCCTGATCGATCCGTGGGCGACCGCCGTCCGACCGGCGAGCGGCACCGGCGCGGGTAGTATCGACCGGGTTTCGCCGAGTTTGGAACGGGTGATAGCAGAATGAACGTCGCAGTCGCTGCCGGTCCTGACCTGGACACTCGCCTCCGGATCTACCGGATGATGCTCGAGGCTCGCCGCTTCGAGGAGCGCGCCCATCAATTGTTCCTGGAGGGCCTCGTCAAGGGGACTACCCATCTGGGCATCGGCCAGGAGGCCGTAGCCGCCGGCTTTGCCGCCGCCATGCGCTCCGATGATCTCACTTTCTGTACCTACCGGGGCCACAACCACACCCTGCTCCGGGGCGCCCCGCCCGGCCGGCTGATGTCGGAGTTGCTCGGTAGGTCGGAGGGTGTGTGTGGCGGCAAGGGCGGCTCGATGCACCTCACCTGGGCGCCGGCCGGAGCGATGGGGTCATACGCCATCGTCGGCGCCCACCTCCCTATCGCCGCGGGCGCCGCCTGGGCTGCCGTTGAGCGGGGCACCGGACAGGTGGCGGTGTGCTTCTTCGGCGACGGCACCACCAACATCGGGGCCTTCCACGAAGCTCTCAACCTGGCCGTGGTGTGGGATCTGCCGGTGGTGTTCGTCTGCGAGAACAACCTCTACATGGAGTACACGCCGATCGGGTCGGTTACAGCTGTGGAACGTCCCGCCGCCGACCGGGCGGCCGCCTACGGGCTTGAGGGTGTGGTGGTGGACGGCAACGACCCGGACGTGGTGTACGAGACCGCAGCCGGTGCCCTCGCCCGAGCCCGCGAAGGAGGGGGGCCCAGCCTGATCGAGGCGATCACCTACCGGCACGGTGGTCACTCCCGGGCCGATCCCGGTACCTATCGCCCGGACGAAGAGGTCCGGCAGTGGCTGGCCCGTGACCCCATCCCCATGTACCGGACCAGGCTGGCCGGCGACGGGGCGTCGGAGGAGCAGTTGGGGGGAGTCGAGCAGTCGGTCGAGTCGTGGATCGAAGCTGCCGTGGAAGAGGCCAAGGCTGCGCCCGAGCCCTCGGTTGATTCCATTGCCACCGAGGTATGGGCGGACGGAGGGTCACGATGGCGGAACTGATCACCTATCGCGAAGCGGTTGCCAGGGCTCTGGCCCAGGAGATGGAGCGTGACGACACCGTTTACCTGATCGGCGAGGACGTCGCGGCAGCGGGCGGAGTCTTCAAGACCACGCCCGGCCTGCTGGAGCGCTTCGGCGAGCAGCGGGTCCGGGACACCCCCATCTCGGAGGAGGCGATCATCGGCGCGGTGATGGGCGCCGCCATGAACGGCCTCCGGCCGGTGGCCGAGATCATGTTCTCGGACTTTCTCGCAACCTGCTGGGACCTGGTGGCCAACCAGATTGCCAAGACCAGGTACATGACCGACGGCCAGGTTGCTCTGCCGCTGGTCATCCGGACCGCCAACGGAGGCGGGGTACGGTTCGGCGCCCAGCACTCCCAGAGTTTGGAGAACTGGGCCATGTCGGTGCCAGGCCTCAAGGTGGTGGCGCCCTCGACCCCGAGGGATGTGATCGCCTTGATGGCCGCGTCGGTCCGGGACCCCGATCCGGTGATCTTCTTCGAGCACAAGGGCCTGTTCGCCAGCCGGGGAGAGGTGCCGGACGGCGAGTTGGTCGGGCAGTTGGGCGAGGCGTCGGTGGTGCGGTCCGGTGCGGACGCCACCATCCTGGCGCTGGCGGCCATGGTTCCCAAAGCACTGCAGGCAGCCGATGAGCTGGCGGCCCGAGGTATCGAAGCGACCGTGGTCGACCTGCGCTGCCTGGTGCCCCTGGACACCCGGACCATCCTCTCGGCGGTGGCCGAGACCGGGCGGGTGTTCACGGCCGAGGAGAACCCGCGGCTGTGCGGATGGGGCGCCGAGGTGGTGTCGATCATCGCCGAGGAGGCCTTCTACGACCTCGATTCGCCGATCGTGCGGATCACCACCGACCACATACCCCTCCCGGCTTCCGACATCTTGGAGGACGCCACCATCCCATCCGTGACCCGGATCGTGGATACGGTGACCCGCTCCCTCGACTGACCGTCATGCCACATCGGCAACGGTCGTGGGCGTTCTGGGTCACGTGATCCCAGGGCGTCAGACGGTCGCGTAGATCCCGATGCCAGCTGCCGGTGGCGACCACCAACGAGTAGTTTTTTCGCGTTCTGGAAGAAGGGGGTTGAATCTGTCACAGGTTCGCCATATGTTGTCTATCGCCAAGCACCTAATGGGGGTCCACCGCTTCTTCTGGTTTGTCTGGGAGGGTGTGGTGGTTGAGCTGGCTGGCCGGTGAGTACTCCAAGCTCCTGGAAGGCTGATTCCTAGGTGTAGATCGTGCCCCGGCCGGTTAGTGAGGGCTGCTTGTAGCGCTCATGGGGTGGCGTGCCATGAAGAGCACTGATCCATTAGGTCGCCGCCAGGCGTTCTCCATAGCTCAGAAAGAGCAGGTCCGCGCAGAAGGAGGCGAAGGATGATCTTTGTGGGAGATGACTGGGCTGAGGCGCATCACGATGTGTGTCTCATGGACGAGTCCGGAACTCGACTGGCCTCTCGGCGGCTGCCAGAAGGCCTGGGGGGTGTGGCTCAGTTGCATGAGATGATCGCCGAGCACGTATCGGAGCCGGCTGAGGTGGTGGTAGGTATCGAGACTGATCGTGGTCTGTGGGTCGGTGCTCTGGTCGGGGCGGGTTATGAGGTGTATGCGATCAACCCGATGGCAGTGTCGCGTTACCGGGACCGTCACAGCCAGGGTGGAGCCAAATCCGACCGTGGTGATGCCAAGGTGTTAGCCGACCTATTACGCACCGACCGGCACAACCACCGCCCGGTTGCCGGTGACAGCCCCGAAGCCGAAGGGATCAAAGTCCTGGCTAGGACACATCAGAACCTGATCTGGGCTCGGGTGCGTCACACCAACCAGATCCGCAGCGCCCTGCGCGAATACTACCCCGCAGCCCTCGAAACCTTCGGGGACCTGGCAAATCGCGATGCTCTGGCCGTCTTGGGTCGGGCACCCACACCCACCCAGGGCGCCCGCCTGACCGTCACCCAGATCCGGGCCGCTCTTAAAGCCGGGGGCCGGAAACGCAACCTCGACGCGGCTGCCCGCAAAATACAGAAAGGTCTCCGAACCACCCATCTCAGCGCACCCGGACCGGTCGAGGACGCCTACGCGACAACCGTGGGCGCCCTATTGGCAATCCTTGCGGAAACCAACCGCCAGATCGCCGAGCTCGAAGCAACCCTGGAAACCTGTTTTGAACAGCACCCGGACGCCGCTATCTACCTCTCCCAGCCAGGACTCGGTAAAGTGCTCGGCGCCCGGACGCTCGGTGAGTTCGGGGACGACCCCGACCGTTACACCAGCGCCAAGTCTCGCAGGAACTACGCCGGCACGTCGCCCATCACCATCGCGTCAGGACGCAAACACGCCGTCCTCGCTCGCCACATCCGTAACCGGCGCCTCTACGACGCCCTCGACCAATGGGCATTCTGCTCCCTAACCAGAAGCCCAGGCGCCCGAGCCTTCTACAACCAACGACGAGCAGCCGGCGACCTCCACCACCAAGCACTACGAGCCCTAGCCAACCGACTCGTAGGTATCCTCCACGGATGCCTCAAACACCAAACCCCCTACGACGAACACACCGCCTGGGCCCACCGAACCGCCCTCGACCAAGCCGCAGCTTGACATTTGCACGCCTGGGGTGTCTACACCGGCTGAAGAGGAAGACCGATCGGTACGGCCGGACCCGAGGGAACATAAGAGGCTTCATGGAGCGACAGCCGATTCCCGGCATCCAGCCGGGCCTGCCTGACCACGCTCCAACCTGGGTGGCGGCGGCGGGGGCAGGGCCCGGTGCGGAGCACCGGTTTTTCGCGACTTTGGCGTCCGGACGTTCTTGAGGCAGAGGGCGTCATATAAGGCGTTCTGTTCCTCAGGTTCGTGGCACCGTGTATGGCGTTCTGTTCCTCAGGTTCCGGGTGACAGGCAGCCTCCACGCGCTAACGCGGGTGCGCCGTTTCGGTTGGAGTCGTCAGTCCAGCAGTAGGCGGGGCCTGATCAGCAACTCGAGCCGGGCCGTGCCGTAGGCCAGATCAGACCAGGAGGCATGGCCGGAACGCATGTAGGCCAGCGTGGCGGTGGTAACCCGGATCCTGTGTCCGGTCAGGTATTCCAGCACGCCGGACATGGTGGGCTCGTGCCCGACCACCATCAGCCGTTCCGCTCCGGTGACTTCGCGAACCATTTGGAGGACATCCCCACGATCGGCGCCGTAGAGCTGCGGGACCACCTCGATGGGGCTGTTCCACCCACCCGCCTCGGCCGCCAGTTGGGCCGTGGTCAGCGTGCGGACCGCCGGTGAGGCCAGCACCAGCTCGGGCATCAATCGGTAGCGGGCGACGAATTCTCCGATGGCCCGGGCCGACCGGACCCCCCGCCTGTTGAGGGGCCGGTCCCGGTCGGTCCCATAACCGGCCCTCCAGTCCGACTTGGCATGCCGGAGCAGCATGAGGTCGGGCATCGGGTTACCGGCTGCGAGCGCTGCGGGATCGCTCCAGGGCCAGATCCATAAGCGCTTGGTGGAGATCGAGACCTCGCTTCTGCCCCCGGGGCTCGTAGGTACCCTCCGGTTGGAGAACCCAGGACAGGTGATCGTCGGCGCGGCACAGGTCGAGGATCTCCTCGAGGCGGCGCTGGGCTTCCGGATCCTCGACGGGAAACAGCGCTTCAACCCTCCGGTCGAGGTTGCGAGGCATCAGGTCGGCGGAGCCGATGTAGTACTGGAATCCCCGTTCCGGTCTTCCGAGCCGGAGGATGCGGGAGTGCTCCAGGAACCGGCCGACGATGGACCGCACCGTGATGTTCTCGCTCAGCCCGGGGACTCCCGGCCGCAGGCAGCAAACCCCCCGGACGATCAGGTCGATCCGGGTGCCCGCTTGCGAGGCCTCGTAGAGGGCGTTGATCATTCGCTCGTCTACGAGGCCGTTGAGCTTGGCAACGATGTGCCCGTCTCCGTACCCGGACTCGCGCCGGACCATCTCGAGGAAATGATCGCGGAGCTCGGTCGGCGCCACCACCAGTTTCCGGTAGGACTTCTGCTTGCTGTAGCCGGTGAGGTGGTTGAAGAGATCGCTGACATCGGCGCCGATCTGCGGATCCTTGGTGAACAGGCCCACGTCCTCGTACATCCGGGCGGTCTTCTCGTTGTAGTTGCCCGTGGAAGTGTGGACGTAACGGGCCAGGCGACCTTCCTCCTGGCGAACCACCAGGCACAGCTTGGCGTGGGTCTTGAGCCCGACCAGACCGTATACGACATGCACTCCGGCCTCCTCCAGCGCCTGGGCCCGTTCGATGTTGCGTTCCTCATCGAAGCGGGCCTTCAGTTCCACCAGCGCCACCACCTGCTTACCCAACTCAGCGGCGGTGATCAGTGAGCGGGCGATGGAGCTGTTCGATGATGTGCGGTACAGCGTCTGCTTGATGCCCAGCACATCGGGGTCATGAGCGGCTTCGCGCACGAACTCGGCGGTCGAGGCAGCGAATGATTCGTACGGGTGGTGGACGATGAGGTCGCTCTTGCTGATCAACTCGAAGAAGGTCCGCTTACCGGAGAGTCCGGCAGGAACCACCGGCGGGAACGGTTTCCAGCGGAAATCCGGCAGATCCAGATTGGCCAGCGTCGTGAGCGAGCCGAGGTCCAGCAGGCCGGCGATGCGATAGACATGACGGTCCTTGATCTCCAGCTCCCGCATCAGCAGGTCCAGCACGTCCGGGTCGATGTCCCGCTCCACCTCCAACCTCATCACCTGGCCGCGACGCCTCCGGCCGATCTCGGACTTCAGTGCGGCCAGCAGGTCGTTAGTCTCGAACTCGGCCAGTTCGTAGTCGGTGTTACGGGTGAGCCGGAAGGGGTGGCATTTCGAAACCTGCATCCCCGGGAACAGTTCATCTATGTGGGCGGAGATCAGCTGTTCGAGCGGCACGAATCCGCGCCGGTCCGGAAGCTCGATGAACCGCGGCAGGATGGGCGGGACCTTCACCCGGGCGAAACGTTGCTGGCCGGTCTCGGCCTCCCTCACCATGACCGCCAGATTCATGGACAGGTTCGATATGTAGGGGAACGGATGGGCCGGATCGACCGCCAGCGGGGTCAGAACCGGATACACGCGGTCGTGGAACACCTGATGGAGATATGCCCGGTCGGTGTCGTCCAGCGCATCCCACAACAGGATATGGATGCCGAGGCCCTCCAGTGCGGGCTGCAGCTCGGTGCGGAATACCCGGCTCTGTTGCTCGCACAAGTCGGCTACCAGCGACCGGATGCGCTCCAGCAGCTCCGGCGCCGACATCCCCGCCCTCAGCAGGTCCTCGAAGCCGGCGTCCACCTTCTCTTCCAACTCGGCCACCCGCACCTGGTAGATCTCGTCGATCAGCTCGCTCACGATGGCTATGTATCTGACCCGCTCCAGCAGGGGGGTGCGCTCGCGCTCGGCCTGGGCCAGAACCCTACGGACGAACTCGAGCTGGGAGAGTTCCCGGACTAGGAGAGGATGGTCGGCACCGGTGTCCGTCATCCTCGCAGCTCCCTCAGATCCGCCCGCGGCAGGTCCGCCAAAGCGTTCCGCACCGGTTGGTGTGCCCCACGTTCGGCCAGTCCGTAGAACAGGAGGTCGGTCATTGCTCCGGCAACCACCGGTAACGCCGCACCGGGGTCGTCGGCGTCGATCAGCGCCTGCGCGGCGGACATGATCATGTCGTTGAGGAAGCGACCGGCGAGCCCGGGTGGAAGCGTCTTGAGATCACCCGCCTCCACACCGGCCCGGTAGGTCTCCACGAATTCTCGCGCCAGCGACTGGTGAGCGACCGCCACCCGCTGTCGAGCCGATTCGGAGAGCTTGTGCACCTCCCGGTGGAGTAAGCGGCCCAGGGTGGGCTCGGTGGCCAGGAACTCGAGGGTGATCACCACCAGGTGTTGCAGGCGTGCCACCGGTGTGGCGTCGGCAGGAATCCGGGATATCAGGTCCCTGATCGTCGGCGGGAGGGTCTCCTCGACAAGGGAGGCCAGCAGGTCGTCCTTGTCCGTGAAGTAGTCGTAAAGGGTGGTGCGGCCCATCCCTACCCCGGCGGCGATGTCTCCGAACGAAGTGTCCTCGTACCCCCAGGTGGCGAACAGCTCCTGGGCCTTGTCGAGGATCAGGGCGCGGGTGATCACCTTGTGCTCGGCGATGCTGGCGGCTCTGATCCTTGGCATGGGCGAGAGGTTACCCCTGGCACCGCCTTTTGAGAAGGGGTTTCGCGGTTCCGGGCTTGCCGGGCACGGTTAGCGCTACCGGATTAGCCCGAGAGCTCCTTCTCGAGCGGGGCCCGGAACCGGGGGGTGACCCGGGTCGGTCCCATCCAGGCCTCGAGATCCGTCGCCGCCCGGGCTACGTCGGCCTCTCCCTCACCACCGACGTCTTCGAGCAAGCGGTAGGAGACACGGCCGGTGCTGGTCTGAGCCCAACCGCCCACCACCCTGCCGTCCCACCACACGGTCGGTCCGGCATTCCCGTTGCGGTCGTAAAGGGGCCCGGCGTGGTCACCCAGGTACCAGTCCCGGTCCCGCCATCCCATGATGGTGGAGTCAAGCGACGGGAGCAGGGCGGCCCGGGGTTCGGAACATGGGGTGGATTCGAGGTCGTCTCCGAGGACGAGGGCGAGTCCTTCGTCAGTTTCCACCTCGCAGACGTCGATGGATCCGAGGGCGGCCCGCACATCCCGGAGGGGCCATCCCGACCACCACTTCAGGTCGGCCATCGTCCCCGGTCCGTAGGCGCGCAACCACAATTCCAGGATCCTCGCTCGCGCCTCGGACGGGTCGAGGTCGGGGATGCCACCAGGAATCCGGCCGGCCGGAGTGGTCCAGCGGTACTGCCCGCTGATCCAGGATCCGCGGGGCCGGGTCCGGATGATCCGCCCTTCGCAGGCCAGCAGGAATAGGACCCGGGTCGAGACCCCCACCTTCCCGCCCCACTTCTTTCCCTTCCCGAACTCGAGGGTCAGCTTGAGCTCGGGCACGTCCTCGCGCAGCTCCATCGCGGCTGCCTCCCCGCGCCTGGTAATGGTCTCCACGGTCGCATCCGACACCCGTCGGACCCAGGCCTCGCCGTCACGCACCAGGTTCTGGCCTTCCAGGTATCCGACCAGACGTTTCCGCTCGCCCGGTGCCAGCTTGTGGGCACAGCCATGCTGCAGGAGCGGTACCTGTCCGGCCGGAACCGCGAACAGGGTGCGCCGCATCCCGAGTACCCGGAACAGGCTGGGCCGGTCGTAGAGCTCCCGTTCCACGTCTGCGACGGTGATCTCCGGCACCCGGGCCCGAGCCGAGAGGAACACTGTGGCCGGGTCGCTGGAGTGCAGGCCCACCAGGTGTCCGGCAGCCTCGGTGGCCGAGGTGGCCGGATGATCGGGATGGAGATGGTGGCGCGCCACCAACCGCCGCCGCCGTTCGTCTCGGCTCATACGCACCCTTGCCATCTTGCCCAGCATACGTAGCCCGGCCGGAGATAGCCCTTCTAGGGGATACACTCCGCCTGTGGTCCGTCTGCGAGACAACTGGATGTATCAGAAGCGGCGCCGGCGCGAGCCGGGAGTGAGAGCCGTGCCATCTGCTTGCACGGGTTGCCGGTAGGTATGCCCGCAACGGTGGTGCTGGGTGCCCAGTGGGGCGACGAGGGCAAGGGCCGGGTAACCGATCTGTTCGCCCGGGATGCAGACTGCGTGGTCCGCTACCAGGGCGGTAACAACGCCGGCCACACCATCGTCGTCGGTTCCGAACGTTTCGCGCTGTCCCTGGTGCCGTCGGGGGTCATGTATCCGGGGGTTACACCCGTCATCGCCTCCGGTGTGGTCATCGACCCCCAGGTGTTACTGGCGGAGATGTCCATGCTGGAGGAGCGGGGTGTCGACCCCTCCCGGCTCCGCATCTCGGGCAACGCCCATCTGATCATGCCCTACCACCGCAAGCTGGACACGGTCATGGAGCGCTACCTGGGTCGCAACCGGATCGGGACCACCAAGCGAGGGATCGGGCCCGCCTATACCGACAAGATTGCCCGCACCGGAATCCGGGTACAGGACCTCTTCGACCCCGCGATCTTCGCCGACAAGCTGGAGACGGTCCTGACCGAGAAGAACAAGATCCTCACCCGGGTCTACAACCAGCTTCCGATGAAGTCATCCGGCATCGTGGACGAGTATCTCCGTTACGCGGACCAGCTCCTACCTATGGTGGACGACACCTCCTTGCTGATCTGGGAGGCCCTGGCGGGCGGGAAGGACGTGCTCTTCGAAGGAGCGCAGGGCACCCTGCTTGATATCGACCACGGCACCTATCCGTTCGTCACCTCCTCCAACCCCACCGCCGGAGGAGCGGCGATCGGCGCCGGAGTCGGTCCCAAGGTGCTGGACCGGGTGGTGGGCGTGGCCAAGGCCTACATATCACGGGTCGGCAGCGGTCCCTTCCCCACCGAGCTGCAGGACGAGGCGGGCGATCGGATGGTGGACGTGGGCGGGGAGTACGGCACGGTGACGGGCCGGCGCCGACGCTGTGGCTGGCTCGACCTCGTGGCCCTTCGCTATGCCCGCCGGGTCAACTCGCTCACCGAACTCTTCATCACCAAGCTCGACGTCCTGTCCGGTTTCGACACGATCCGGGCTGCTACCGGCTACCGGTCGGGAAGCGACACCTATTCCGAGTTCCCCCGCCAGCAGCGGGTTCTATACAACTGCTCTCCTGTCTACGAGGAGCTCGACGGCTGGGACGAGGACATCACGGACACCCGTAGATTCGAGGACCTCCCCGGCCCGGCCCGCCGCTACATCGAGTTCATCGAGGATCAGGCCGGTGTCCCGGTCAACTGGGTGTCGGTCGGGCCCGAACGCGGCCAGGTAATCATCAGACGGTAGGACCACGGCGCCTGCCCCATGTTTTGCTAATGGGTTATGCCTTTTTTTCCTAATACGTTAGGAATAATAGGTTTATCGGATTAGGATAACGATCATGACCTACCTTCGTCGGCACTTGGACGAGCAACTGGATCGCTTGATGTCGGTTCATCCCGCCGTATTGCTTGCGGGGATCCGGGGTGCCGGAAAGACGACTACAGCCTCCCGTTCGACCAAGTCGATGGTCCGTCTGGATGATCCCAGGCAGGCGGCCGCCGTCCGGGGTGACCCGGAGGCCATATTGGCCGGTGCCGAAACACCATTGCTCATCGACGAGTGGCAGCGGGTGCCCGAGGTATGGGACGTCGTACGCCTGATGGTCGACGAAGATCGATCCCCTGGCCGCTTCATCCTGAGCGGTTCGGAACGGACCGCCGTCAACGCGCCCATCCATACGGGAGCAGGCCGCTTCTTCCAGGTCCGCCTCCGACCCATGACCCTCTCGGAGCGCCGGGGCGTCACTCCGGCCGCCTCTCTCGGCCATCTGGCTGAGCAAGGGATCGAGGCGTTGCGCGGCTCGGAGTCACCGTACACACCTGCCGAGCAGCTTGCTGCCGCCGTCATCTCGGGACTGCCCGGCTATCGCCATCTTGCGGAGGCCGATCACCAGGAGACACTTCGCAACTACTTCGATCTGTCCGCTTCGCGCGACCTGGCGGAGATCGACGCCCGTGCCCGTAGCCCCCAGAAGGTCCGGCGGTACATCCGGGCCTACGGCGCCGTGATCGGGACGACCGCCGATCAGTCCGGGATCCAGCAGGCCGCCGGCGTGTCCAGAGCTACGGCGGACAGCTATCACGACCTGCTGACCCGTCTCGGGATCATCGAAGAGTTGCCCGCTTGGTCGAGCAACCGGCTCAAACAGCTGACGAGGCGGTCCAAGCGACACTTCGTGGATCCCGCCCTTGCCGCCGCCGACCACTACGACACCAGCGATTCCCTGCGGTTCGACCGGCAGCGTCTGGGCAGCCTGTTCGAGAGCACTGTGGTATGCCACATGAGGGCGACAAGCGATGCCCTCGGCCTGGGCTGGCGCTTCTCCCACCTGCGTACGGCCAAGGGACTCCACGAGGTGGATATGATCGCGGACCTTCCGGACGGATCGGTGATCGCTGTGGAGGCCAGGGCTGCGGCAACCGTGGAACGCTCCGAAGCCCGACATCTGATCTGGCTGCGAGAGCAACTCCGAGACCGGTTCCGCGCCGGCCTGGTCATTCATCCCGGGCGGTTCGCCTACCGGCTGGACGACCGGATAGCCGTCGCGCCCTTGGGCGTGCTGGTGTAGGGGACGCCGCGACAATGGGACGGTCGGCTCGCCATTGTCAGGCCCCGGTAATACATGGGAACATGTCGGAGCCGTCCGGCTGCGGGACGTTCCGAGCACCTTTCCATGGAGGCCGTGATGCCCAACTTCTACTCCGATACCCAGACCAGGCCGACCGCGGAGATGCGGGCCACGGTCCTCGAGGCCGAGGTCGGAGACGAGCAGATGGCCGGCGACCCCACCACCACCCGGTTGGAGCATCGGGTTGCGAAACTGCTGGGCAAGGAAGCGGCCCTGTTCCTGCCTTCAGGCACCATGTGCAACGAGATCGCCATCAAGGTCCACGTCGATCCCGGCGATGAGGTCATCGCTCATTGGAGTAGTCACATCATCGGTTACGAGTCGGGTGGCCCGGCTGCTCTGTCCGGCGCCATGATCCACCCGCTCGACGGGCCTCACGGGATCTTCACGGGTGAGCAGGTCGCTCGGGCCATCCGGCCCCAGTCCCGGTACATGCCCCCCTCCCGGCTGGTATCGATCGAGCAGACCGCCAACCTGGGCGGCGGGGCGATCTGGCCTCTCGATGTCATCGACCAGGTGGCGGAGGTAGCCCACGAGGCCGGTCTCGTCACCCACATGGACGGCGCCCGCCTGCTGAACGCGGTGGTCGCAACCGGAATCCCGGCGGCGCGCATGGCCGAGGGTATGGACAGCGTCTGGATCGACCTGACCAAGGGCCTTGGTGCCGGGGTGGGGGCGGTCATCGCCGGTAGCCAAGACTTCATCGAACGGGCCTGGAGATGGAAGCAGCAATGGGGCGGGGCGATGCGCCAATCCGGAATCCTCGCCGCGATGGGCCTCTACGCACTCGACCATCATGTGGATCGGATGGCCGATGACCATGCCCGGGCGGCCCGTATCGGGGCGGCCCTGGCCGGGATGGCCCAGGTGGAGAGCGTGCTGCCGGTGGAGACGAACATCGTGATATTCCGGATGGCTCCGGACGGGCCCGGCTCGGCGGAGTTGATCGAGACTGCCCGCGAGGCGGAAGTGCTCATCTCCCCCAGGGATGAGCGGACCTGCCGCATCGTGACCCATCTAGACGTGGACGACGATGATGTGGACGACTTGTTGGAGGTGATGGCCTCGGCCCTCGACCGAGCCGTCGGCGCGTAAGCCCCGCTGCCGGCCGGTCGGGCTGCCGCCGAGCCGTCCGCGGGGGCCTGCCGTTGCTTTCTTACGGTTAGGTCCGTTGCTTTCTTCCGGTTGGGTCCGTTGCTTTCTTCCGGTTGGGATAAGATGCTGTTCATGCAGTCCAGCATTGATGAACCGAAAAACGAGGAGTTCGGGTACGAGCCGCGTGTCGTAGACGCGGAGTTGGCCTATCGGTTGGAGACCGTCGCCGCGGTCTTGATAGAAGGTCCCAAGGCCTGCGGCAAGACCGCCACGGCGCGCCGGCAGGCGGCTACCGAGGTGCTACTTGATGTGGACGCCAACGCCCAACGGGCTGTAGTCATAGATCCGAGTCTGGTGCTGGCCGGAGACGAGCCGCGACTCATCGACGAATGGCAGACCGCGCCGGAGGTCTGGAATCACGTTCGCCGAGCCGCCGACACCAGACCGCGTACTGGTCGATTCATCCTTACGGGATCTGCGGCGCCCACCGACGACACCACCCGGCACTCCGGCGCGGGAAGAATATCCAGAATGAGGATGCGCCCGATGTCCCTATTCGAGTTGGGAATATCGAGTGGCGAGGTGTCGCTGGGCCGGACACTCAGGTCTGTGCCCATAGCGGCTGGTGCTCCGGATGTGACCGTTCCCGAGCTGATCGAGATCATGTGCCGGGGAGGTTGGCCGGGCATTCTCGACGCCGACCTTCGACAAGCTCTCCAGTTCTCGCGGGACTATCTGGATGAGGTGCGTCGCACCGAGGTATACCGGCTCGCGGGTATCCGTCGCGATCCCAATCGCCTGTTGCGACTCATGCGGTCGCTGGCCCGTCACGTTGCCACCCCGGTTCCGGTTACAACATTGTCGAGAGACACCGGAGGACCGGAAGGACCGCTTCGGGGCGACACGGTTTCGGCATACCTGGACGCCTTGAAGCGCCTGTTCGTGGTGGAGGACCAACCTGCCTACTCCACCCATCTGCGAGCCAGGTCGAGGCTGCGCCTGTCACCCAAACGCCACTTCGTCGACCCTTCACTAGCGGTGGCCGCTCTGCGCTCCAATCCGGCCCGACTCCTCGCCGACCTGGAGATGTTCGGGTTTCTGTTCGAGTCTCTGGTGGTGCGCGATCTGCGGATATATGCCCAGGCCAACGACGCCGAGGTCTATCACTACAGGGACAACACCGGACTCGAGGCGGACGCGATCATCGAAACCGGTGACGGCCGGTGGATGGCTATTGAGGTCAAGCTGGGTACCGGTAATCCGATCGACGCGGGAGCCGCGAGCCTGCTGAAACTACGGGACCGGATCGATACCTCCAGGATCGGAGAGCCTGCTGCTCTGATGGTTGTCACCGGGAGCGGCTACGGCTACACGAGACCGGACGGGGTGGCTGTGGTGCCGGTGACCGCCCTCGGACCGTGAATCCGGTCACGAGGGACGTTCTGTACTCGGGGGAACGGTGCGGACCGCTCTATACTCCCGGTCTCCATCCGGTTCTCTGGCTTCTCTTGCGTGAGCGGGTTAACCTGGTGGGGCGGTTCGGGGGCGTGGTGAAGCCTGGAGTTCACGCCGGCCTGTCAAGCCGGAGGTCGCGGGTTCAAATCCCGTCGTCCCCGCCACGAGAACCGGCTACCCCGCAGCCGGTTCTCGTCACTCAGCGGCCAGGTAGCTCAGTCGGTAGAGCGCTGCTCTGAAAAAGCAGAGGTCCCCGGATCGACGCCGGGCCTGGCCACCGATCCAAGCCAGTCCGGGAGGTCAACCGGCATCCCACCGGTTTGCGCGACAAACCTTTGGGCTGTATCCTAGTTTGTGACGCAAACCAAAGTCTTGCGACAGGCTGGCAAGACGAGCGGAGGCTTGATCATGGATAGACATGACGGAGAGCACCTCCGTCGACCATCACCCCTCCCGGAGCCATAAGTGTCCCCGGTAGTCAGCGTTGAAGACCTCACCAAGAACTACGGCTCCGTCACCGCGCTGGCAGGGGTCGGCTTCACGGTCGAAGAGGGCGAGGTGCTGGCGATCCTCGGCCCGAACGGCGCCGGCAAGACCACCGCGGTGGAGATCCTCGAGGGCTACCGGCGGGCGGACGGCGGCGCGATCAGCGTGCTGGGCCACGATCCGTCATCCGGCGGTCGGGAGTTTCGCGACCGGATCGGCATCGTCCTCCAGGAGACCGGTATCGAGGTGGTGCTGACGGTCCGGGAGGCCATCGACATCTACGCCCGGTCCTATTCCCGCCGACTACCCACGGACGAGCTGATCAACCTGGTGGGGCTGGACGGCAAGGCGGATGCCCGCATCAAGACCCTCTCCGGCGGGCAGAAGCGCCGGCTCGACCTCGCACTCGGACTGGCCGGGGATCCCGAGCTGTTGTTTCTGGACGAGCCCACCACGGGGTTCGACCCGTCCGCCCGCCGCAAGTCGTGGGCGATGATCGAAGGCCTGACCAAGTTGGGCAAGACCATCCTGCTCACCACCCATTACCTGGACGAGGCCCAGAATCTGGCGGATCGGATCATCGTCCTGGCCGATGGTTCCATAGTTGCCGAAGGAACGGCCGATACGCTGGGCGAGGGTCGGGCGTCGAGCACCATCTCGTTCACCGTGGAAGGCGCGGGCGAGCCTCCTCGATTGGACGGCGGACCTGTAATGACCGGCCGCACCGTCACCTATCGATCCGCCTCGGTGACCGCCGATCTGCTGGCGCTGACCAGCTGGGCCACCCAGCATGGGGTCGAGTTGGACGGCCTGGAGGTGACGAGGCCCAGCCTCGAGGATGTCTACCTCGACATCGTGGGCGAGGCCGGTTACGGGGGTCGGGCATCATGAGCGGCGCCCGCTACGTATCGCTCCTCTGGGGTCAGGTCCGGCACAACAACCGTGTGTTCTGGCGCACCCCGGCTGCCGCCTTCTTCACCTTGGCCCTCCCGGTCATCTTCCTGATCCTGTTCAGCGTCATCTTCGGAGATATCGAGGTGGGCGGCGGCTACGGCTTCGCGCAGTTCTTCGCCCCCGCCATGGCCGTGTTCGCCGCCGTGTCTTCATCGTTCAGCAACCTGGCGATCGGCGTGTCCTACTCCCGGGACCAGGGAGTCCTCAAGCGGGTCCGGGGCACCCCGCTCCCGGCCTGGGTCTACATGGCGGGCCGGATCTGCTCCGGGGTCTGGATGGCCGTCCTGTCGGTGGGCCTGATGTTCCTCCTGGGGTGGGCCTTCTTCGACTTCCGGATGGTGTGGGGCAACCTCGGGACCGCGTTGTTGGTCTTCGTCGTCGGGGTCGCCACGTTCTCGGCGCTCGGTCTGGCGGTGTGCGCGGTTCTCAAGAACGCCGACTCGTCCCCGGCAGTAGCGAACGGTGTGTTCTTGCCGATGGCTTTCGTCTCAGGGATCTTCATCCAGTTGGACGATGCGCCGCGGTGGCTGCAGATCGTGGGGGATGTCTTCCCGCTTAAGCACTTCGCAGGGCCGTTCGGCGAGGCCTTCAACCCGCTTCACGAGAGCCCGATCCTCGGGTGGGAACACCTGGGCGTGATGGCACTGTGGCTGCTGTTCGGCATGGTGATCATCACCCGCTACTTCACCTGGGATCCCCGCGGCGAGTAGCTCGGCGGGGTTCTCGTGACCCCGCCTCAGTCGATTCGCCGGATGTCGGCACCCATCATGCCGAGTCGGGTGTCGATCCCCTCGTAACCTCGCTCGATCTGCTCCGCGTTGTGGATGACGCTGTCGCCCTCCGCCACCAGCGCCGCGATGAGGAGGGCCATCCCGGCCCGGATGTCGGGGCTGGACATGGTGCTGGGCGTCAGCTTGTTGGGTCCCATCACCACTGCCCGGTGAGGATCGCACAGCACTATCTGGGCGCCCATGACGATCAGCCGGTCCACGAAGAACATCCTCGATTCGAACATCTTCTCGTGGATGAGAATCGAACCGTATGCCTGGGTGGCGGCTACCAGGGCGATACTGGTCAGATCGGCAGGGAAGGACGGCCACGGCCCGTCTTCGATCTTGGGGATGGCGCCACCGAGGTCCGGCAGCACGGTCAGCGGTCCGTTGAAGCGCATCTGGGCGATGTCGTCCGGCAAAGGGTCGTATTGGATCCCCAGGCGAGCCCAGCCCAGATCGATGGGCTTGTTCATCTCCGGCCGGTACCCACCGATGGTGATTGGCGATCGGGTCACGGCAGCCAGCGCCATGATGCTCCCCACCTCGATGTGATCGGGGCAGATGGTGTATTCGCCGCCGCTCAGGCGCTCCACACCGTCGATCTGGAGGATGTTGCTGCCGATGCCGGAGATGCGGGCGCCGAGGGTGTTGAGGAAGTGGCACAGATCCTGGACGTGCGGTTCGCAGGCGGCGTTCTCGATGGTGGTATGGCCCTTGGCGAGAACGGAGGCCATGATCAGGTTCTCGGTGCCGGTCACGGACGGCTCGTCCATGAACACCACCGATCCCTTGAGCGTTCCGGCCCGGAACCGGTGACCGTCCAGGAAGCTGTAGGAGGCGCCGAGTCCTTCGAGACCGTGCACGTGGGAGTCGATCCGGCGGCGTCCGATGACGTCTCCACCCGGCGGAGGGAGGGTGACCTCGCCGAAGCGGGCCAGGGACGGGCCGGCCAGCAGGATTGAAGCCCGGATGATGCTGGCCTGCTCCTCGGAGATCTCCGAGCCGGTCATCCCGTTGCAATGGATACGGAAGGTCCCCGGATCCGGGCTGGTGACCGAGGCCCCCATGCCCTCCAGGATGAGGAGCAGGGACTTGACGTCGCCGATCTGGGGGACGTTGTGGAGGATGACCGGCTCTTCGGTGAGCAGGCAAGCGGCGATGATCGGTAGAGCGGCGTTCTTGTTGCCCGACGGCTCGAAGTGCCCGTGTAGCCGGGTCGGACCCCTAACAAGGAAGCTGGTCATCTCCGATTCACAGGGTAGCCGCAACCAGCCCTTGCACCTGCCATTTACCAGGCGTTAATGCACACCTTTAGTAGATGGTGGCATGTGTTCAATTATGAACAGCCGCGCAGGTCTGGCCGTATCGAATCGTGGCAGGAACGTGATGGGGTGTCAGGTCCGATCACGATAGCGGTCGGGCACGACCTGTTTAAGGACTATATTTGGTCTGGAGAGAGGGAGGCAACCATGAGTCTGTCCGACCGGATCAAGCCTATCAGCTATCTCAAGGCTCATGCCGCCGAGATCGTACGTACCCTCGGCGACGGGGGAGAACCTCTGATCGTTACCCAGAACGGTGAGGCCAAGGTGGTCATCCAGGACATTGACAGCTACGAGGAAATGCAGGAGACCCTTGCTCTGCTCAAGATACTTGCACTCGGGCGACGCGAGGTCGAAGCGGGAAGGACACGGCTCGCTTCCGACGCAATAGCCCAGCTTCGAGAGAGGAATCAGGGCTGATCGATGCCATTCTCGGTCCGGTTGACCGACGGCGCGGTTCGAGACCTGGAGAGTATCGTCAGCTACCTCGATCGACACGCCGGGTGGGGGCATACCGACCGTCTGCTGGATCGGATGGAAGCGGCGTTCGAGAGTCTGTCCGAGTTCCCGCTGCGCGGCCGTTGCCCGATGAAATTGGCTGACCTCGGAATCCTTGACTACCGGGAGGTCGCCGTCAAGCCCTATCGGCTCATCTATCAGGTGAGTGGTGACAGCGTGGTGGTCCTGGTGATCGCTGACGGGCGAAGGGACATGCGAACCTTGCTCCAGCGAAGATTGCTGCAGGCGTGATCGGGGTGGCCCAGGGTCAGTTGGTGCCGTTGTGGTCTGCTTGCCGGGTTTCGCGAACCGGCCACTGCCTGCGGCTCGGGATTCTCGGTAATGCTCAGGTTGCGTTCAGGGTGGGTCGGGTCCGCTTGCGCGGGTGGTACGGCACCAGGAGCCCCGACGGATCCGTCTGAGGTCGACGGCAACTGGCTCTAGTCGGGCCGGGTCTCGATCCTGAGATCTTCTGCCGAATGGCCGAAAAGTTTCAGAAGTTGGTTAGCTCGACGCTTGATATCGACGGATGAGAGATTCGTGTCGATGTAGATTCCTGATACTCCAACCGCCTTCGGTGCCCGGACATCGTGTTCGCTACGAGCAGCATACGGATGCTTGGTTCCTCCTAGGCTCAGGATGCGATCAGCAAAGCTCTGGCCGTGCCTCTGGTAGAGGGACTCGGACACTCCGACCAAAAGTGCCTTCCAGGTCTTGACTTCGTGCCGCTCGCCCCATAACTCATAGGCAACGATCTTTGCTGCTCGCCGGGGAGAGCGGCGCGTCGGTCGCGGAACCTTGGGGTCGTGGTCCTCTTGTTGAGGTCGCGAGGTGGGCGCGGCAGGTTCCGGTGCCGTCACGGTTGGTACTGGCGAGCCGCGTAGTACGGCCTTTACCTGCTCGGCGGTAGGTCGCAGGTTCAACTCTTCGTAGGCTCTTTCGATGAACAACTCGACAAGTTTCCCGTCCGGCCCCTGCACCATTCGTGACCAGATCTCGGGGAGCTTGGTGTTGAGGTGGTGGGCCTGCCTCCGGGCCTCAAGTACCTCCTTGGCTCGCTGTTCCGAGCGTCCACTCAGCAGGTTCTCCTTACCCAGGAACGTCTCGAGATCCTCAGCTAGCTGGTCTACCGGGTCGTGCTTTACGTTGAGAGTCGTGAACAGGCGCTGGTTATGCGGACCGGCCTCCCGGGGCAGGTAGAGCATCCACTCGAGGCCAGTGGTCAGGGCACAGATGTGCACGCCTTCATCGAACGCATATCCGAGTGCCTGCTTGACGTATCGCTTCAGGTCTTTGCCCGGCGCCTTCATCTCGATATGCGCTACGGAATGCCTGTCTCCGCGGAGGGCGATATCGACCCGGCCTCCGCCCTTGGCCGTCTCGACGGGATGTTCATACAGGACCTCCGTGCCGGAGAACGGGTTCCATCCGAGACCCTGCAAGACCGGCGCGATGATCTGGAACTTGGCGGTCTCTTCATTCGGAGGAGTTGGACCCTTCCGTACCGTCTCAAGGACTTCCCGTAACGACAATCGCCCCTCCTTACCAGTCTCGCGCCGGGTAAGCCTACCTTTCGGACGTGGCGGCGCCCGGCCATCCGTCTGCCGCTCGGGTGTCGTATCAGTATCAGGGTCGGGGCGGGGTAGCATCCGGGGCATGTTGCGTTTCCTTACAGCCGGTGAGTCTCATGGGCCCGGGCTGGTGACCATCGTCGACGGGCTTCCCGCCGGGATGGAGGTGTCGCGTCAGGGTCTGGGCTACGAGCTGGCCCGGCGCCGTCTCGGCTACGGCCGGGGCGCCCGCATGAAGATCGAGAAGGACGAGCTGGAGATCATGGGTGGGGTCCGCCATGGCCGCACGCTCGGTTCTCCGGTGGCGGTGATCATCCGCAACACCGAGTGGCCCCGCTGGCAGGAGGAGATGTCGCCCGATCCCGGCGTCCCCAAGCGGCCCATGACCACGCCCCGGCCGGGGCATGCCGACCTGGTGGGGATGCTCAAGTACGACACCAAGGACGCCCGCAACATCCTGGAGCGGGCATCGGCCCGGGAGACCGCGGCCCGAACCGTGGCCGGCTACCTCGCCAAGCAGTTGCTGTCCAGCATCGGCGCAACGGTGGTAAGCCATGTGGTCGCGATCGGCGAGGCCGTCTCCGATTCTGAGGACCTGCCCACCCTTGAGGACCTGCCCGCCATAGACGCTTCATCGGTACGGGCGTTCGGGACCGACACCGAGGCGATGATGGTCGCCGAGATCGAGCGGGCCAAGTCGGACCGCGACACGCTCGGCGGAGTGGTGGAGGTGCTGGTCCACGGCCTCCCGCCCGGCCTCGGTTCCTATGACCAATGGGACCGGCGTATCGAAGCCCGGTTGGCCGAGGCGCTGATGTCGATCCAGGCCATGAAGGCTGTGGAGGTCGGCGACGGTCTGGAGTCGTCCCGCCGCCGGGGCTCGGTCGCCCACGACGAGATCTACTACACCGACGGGGAGTTCTTCCGCAACACCGACCGGGCCGGGGGCATCGAGGGAGGTATGACCACGGGCCAGCCCTTGCGGGTTCGGGTGGCGATGAAGCCGCTGTCGACGGTGATGCGCCCGCTCCCCACCGTGAACGTGGTGACCAAGGAGCCCGAGGTGGCCTTCCGGGAGCGCTCCGATGTCTGCGCGGTGCCCGCCGCAGGCGTGGTGGCCGAACAGATGGTGGCCATCGTGGCGGCCCAGGAGCTCCAGCGGAAGTTCGGCGGCGACACGGTCGAGGACTTCGTCGTCAACGTGACCTCCTACCGGCACCGTATCCGCACGTTCTGATGGCGCCCTGAAGGTCGGGGCGATGGAAAACCTCTGGCTCATCGGCATGATGGGCAGCGGAAAGAGCACGGTCGGCCGCCGGATCGCCGCCACCACGGCTCGCGATTTCGTGGATGTCGACTCGATGGTGGAGGAGCGAGCCGGCAGGTCCATCGCAGGCGTCTTCGAGGAACAGGGCGAGGCTGCTCTCCGTGAGATCGAGGCGGCCGAGATACGCCGCCTGTCCGGCGAGTCGACGCCGGATGCCACGGGCCGGGTGATAGCGACCGGCGGCGGGGCGGTCCTCGACCCGGACAGCGTGGAAGCCATGCGCCGCTCCGGGGTGGTGGCGTGGCTCGACGCGCCTGCAGGAGTGCTCGCGGAGCGGATAAGGGGGGATGTCCGCCCGCTGCTGGCCGGTGGGGATGTCGCATCCCGATTGGCGGAGATACTGGCCGATCGCCACAGCCTCTACCAGCAGGCCGCGCACTACCGGATCGATGCGGGCCGACCGGTTGACGGGGTAGTTACGGGGGCAGCCGGTTGCGCCCGGATCGCGGTCGGTGGCGCGTCGGAGGTGCTGATCGGACCCGGCCTGCCCCACCGTCTCCTGCCGGTGTCCCGCGGCCGCGAGCAGGCGGTGGTCATCTGCCAGCCGGGCTCACGCCATGTTGCCGGAGCAGTGCTGGAGATGCTCGGTTCCGAGGCGAGGGCCACCTTGATCGAGGTCCCTGACCGCGAGGAAGCCAAGTCGATCGAGACGCTGGCGCGCCTGTACGACCGGCTGGCAGAACTCAACCTGGGGAGGCACGACACCATCGTCGGTGTCGGGGGTGGCGCGGTGACCGACCTGGCCGGATTCATCGCGGCGACCTGGCTGAGGGGTATCGAGTCGGTCCTGGTGCCGACCACCCTGCTTGGTGCCGTCGATGCTTCCATCGGCGGCAAGACCGGTATCAACGTGATGGGCAAGAACCTGGTCGGGTCTTTCTGGCATCCGTCGCGGGTGGTCATCAGCCTCGAAGTGCTGAGCCGCCTCCCCGAGCCGCTTGTACTGGAAGGCTCGGCCGAGGCGGTCAAGGCCGGATTCATCGCCGATCCGGAGTTGGTGGATCTGTTCATGAAGCATGGTCCGGCCTTTCCTATGGCCGAGGCGGTGCGGCGGGCGGTGGTGGTCAAGGCGGAGGTGGTCTCGGAGGACTTCCGGGAGACCGGCCGCCGGGCGATCCTCAACTTCGGGCACACCCTGGGCCATGGCATCGAGGTGGTGTGCGATCTACCCCATGGTTACGCGGTGGCGGTGGGGATGGTGGCGGCCGCTGCCGTATCCGCCGATCGCCTCGGGTTCGACGAAGCCCGGGTGCGGGTTGCGCTGGAGCGTCTGGGCCTGCCGACCCGCATCGACGCCGCTACCCCCGACGCCGTCCTCCGGCTGGTCCAGCGGGACAAGAAGCGCACCGCGTCCGGGATCCGCATGGTGCTCCTGCGTGACATCGGGGATCCGGTGGTCGAGTACGTGGACGGGGCAGCGCTGAGACTCGGCCTTGCGGCGGTCGGCATTACGGGTTGATCTCCGACCCGGCCAACCCTCCATGTGCCGGTGCCGTAGCCTCCTGAAGTCGGGTCCGAGCCGTCCTCTGTTCCCGGCTGACTCGGGCCGCGCCTTTCATATCGAGCCGCCCTCCTAGAATCGCCTCATGGTTTCCACCAACGACGTGAAGTCGGGCATGGCGCTCGACCTGCCGGACGGGCTGTTCCTGATAGTCGAGCAGCAGCACGTCAAGCCCGGCAAGGGGCGGGCATTCGTCCGCATGAAGCTGAAGAACCTGGTCACCGGTGCCGTGGTAGATCGCACCTTCCGGGCCGATGAGAACGTGCCGCAGGCGATCATCGACCGCCGGGACCACCAGTTCCTCTACCGGGACGACATGGGCTACCACTTCATGAATCTCGAGACCTATGCCCAGTTCGCGATTCCGGAAGAGGACGTGGGCGAGGCCGCCAACTACATCACCGATGGCGCGACCGTGATGCTTCCCCTGTACAACGAAAACCCGATCGGCGTCGAGTTGCCTGCCTCGGTCGAGTTGGAGGTCACGATGGCGGAGCCCGCGGTCAGGGGTGACCGGGTGTCGGGCGCCACCAAGCCGGTCACGCTCGAGACCGGACTGGTGGTCCATGCGCCGCTGTTCATCGAAGCCGGTGACACCATCAAGGTGGACACCCGCTCGGGTACCTACATCTCTCGGGCTTGATGGCGCCGGGAGATGGTCGAGCGTGCTTCCAAGGCCGCCCGCGACCCGCGGGCCGAGGCGCTGGCTGCTCTCTACCAGGCTGACCTCCGGAGTGATGTAGACCCGACCGCCCGGCTTACCGGCAAGGCGAAGCGCTACGCGGCGGGTGTCAGAACCCATCAACGTGATCTCGACCGGCGGATAGCTGCGGCCTCGGAGCGCTGGCCCCTCCACCGGATGCCGGTGGTGGATCGGGCCATCCTGCGTCTCGCTCTGTACGAGCTTGCGCACGAGTCAACCCCGACGGGGGTGGTGCTGAACGAGGCGGTCGAGTTGGCCAAGAGATTCTCGACGAAAAAGAGCGGCGCCTTCGTCAACGGTATGCTCTCCACCCTCGCCGGGCAGGTGCGGCCGGAGGATTGAGACCGGTCGCATGCCCGACCTCTATACCGGGTCCTTGCTCAACGGTCTTGCTCGTGCGACGCGGTAGTGGTGGGTCGGCCAGTCCGGCTGATCCCGTCGTGCCCCAACCGCCGGCACCGCAAAGAACGCGAAAATCGCGGCGGGTGGGCTTCGCCCGCCGGGCCCTCCGCCTGCCGCCACCACCTTGGTGTCGAGCGCGTCCCGTCCTGTCCCGGGCGGGACTGCTCGACGGTCTGTTCCTCGCATGGTCCGGCCGACGTCCGGGCCGGACCACTGGTATTTACGGTTATCCAACATCGTAAAGCGCGGGTGTGACACGAACCGGGGGGTTTAGTCGACCGATCCCGCCCTCTCGCTTGCGAACCGTCCGGTGCGTGGGGAACTCCGGGCGATCCCTTCGAACCGGTAACTGTGTTCGTGCGGGGCGTGACGAACGGGGGAACTCGGAATTCGGGGCGCTCGAATCCTGCTAGCGTGGCGCCGAACCTTTAATCCGGTCCGGTGAGGCCGGGAAGGAGACCCGAGTTGGCGCCAAGCGGCGCTCAAGCCGCGGCGAAGACACTCCAGCGTGCCTTCCCGTGCCGTTCCCCTCACCTGTTCGGGTAGACGCGCGGCCTTGAGGAGGACGTAGGTAGCTCATGCCCATGGTGATGGCAGACGCCGACGTCAGGCGATCGCTTACCCGCATCTCCCATGAGATCATCGAGAAGTCGAGGGACGTCATTCCGGTGCTGGTCGGGATCCACACCCGGGGCGTACCACTGGCCCGCCGCATCGCTGTGGCCATCGAGGAGGTCAGGGGCGCCCGGGTGCCGGTGGGTTCCCTGGACATCGGCCTGCACCGCGACGACCTGTCGACCAGGCCCACCACCCCACTGTCGGGAACCCGGCTCCCGGTCGACATCACCGACCGTACCGTGGTCTTGGTTGACGACGTCCTATACACGGGTCGCACCGTGCGGGCAGCGCTGGACGCCCTGAACGACTTCGGACGACCCGCGGTGGTGCGCCTGGCGGTCCTGGTGGACAGGGGACATCGCCAGCTTCCGATACGTCCCGACCACGTCGGGCGCAACCTCCCCACCTCTGTCTCCGAACGGGTCTCGGTGAGGCTGGGCGAGATAGACGGGGGCGAGGACGGCGTGTGGGTGGAGGGGGCACGGAGTTGAACTTCCTCACCACCGAAGGCCTTCCACGTAACGATCTCGAGGAGATACTCGACCTGGCCGACGAGTTCACCGAGGTTCTGTCGCGCCCCATCCCCAGAGTCCCCGCTCTCCAGGGCAAGCTGGTGGCCAACCTGTTTTTCGAGAGCTCCACCCGCACCCGGCTGTCGTTCGAGCGGGCCGCCCGGGCGCTGTCGGCCGACGTGATGAGCTTCTCGGCATCCGGTTCGTCCCTGTCCAAGGGGGAGAGTCTCAAGGACACGGCGCTGACCATCGAAGCGATGGGCGTGGACCTGATGGTGGTGCGCCACCGGGCCACCGGCGCTCCGTGGCGGATAGCCGGATGGACCGGTTGCCAGGTCATCAACGCCGGGGACGGCGCCCATCAGCATCCGACCCAGGCGATGCTGGACGCCCTCACGCTGCGCCGGCGATTCGGGGATCTGGACGGCCTGCGAGTGGCCATCGTGGGTGACATCCGCCACTCACGTGTGGCTCGATCCAACGTGTTCGCCCTCACCGCCCTGGGTGCCAGGGTGGTTCTGGTGGCGCCCCGGACCCTCCAACCGGTGGATTGGGAAGGCTGGCCGGTCGAGACGACCGATGACCTCGACGGAGTGCTTGACCAGGTGGATGCCGTCTACTTGTTACGGATCCAGATCGAGAGGGGCGGGGCCTCGGTGTTTCCCTCCTTGCCCGAGTACGTGTCCCGCTACGGCATGACCCGCGACCGCTTCGCCCGCCTTCCCGCCGATGCGGTGGTGCTCCATCCCGGGCCGATGAACCGAGGCGTGGAGATCGACGACATGGTGGCCGGTCATCCCCGGTCGCTGATCCTGGACCAGGTGACCAACGGGGTGGCGGTGCGGATGGCCGTACTGTTCCGCCTGCTGGGGGGCAAGTGATGAGCGGGATCCTCCTGGCCGGCGGCGGCGTCCTCACCCCGCGCGGCGAGGTCCGGGCCGACGTCCTCATCGAGGGCGGTCGGGTGGCCGCCGTCGGATCCCTCCTGGAGGGCCCGGACGGCGCCCGGGCAGGCCGGCAGGTGATCGATGTCTCGGGCCTGGTGGTAGGGCCTGGCTTCGTGGACCTCCATGCCCATCTCCGGGAGCCGGGCCAGGAATGGAAGGAGGACATCGCCTCCGGTTCACGGGCGGCCGCCGCCGGCGGTTTCACCGCGGTGGTCGCCATGCCCAACACGGATCCGCCCACCGACTCGGGCCACCTGGCCCGCTTCATCAGCGACCGGGGTCGGCAGGTGGGACTGGTCGACGTGATCCCGGCCGGATGTATCACGATGGGGATGGAGGGCCTCCGGCTGTCCCATCTGGACGACCTGTTCGCCGCCGGAGTGCGGGTCTTCACCGACGATGGGGTCACGGTGGCCGACTCGGGCCTGCTGCGGCGGGCCATGGAGTACCTGCAGGCGAGGGGCGGCGTGATCGCCCAGCATGCCGAGGACCCCGGCCTGGGAAGGGGCGGGCACATGCACGAGGGCCGGGTGTCGTCGTTGCTGGGTATGGGGGGCATCCCAGCCCTGGTGGAGACGGTGATCGTGGCTCGTGACCTGGCGGTAGCCGAGCTGACCGGCGCCGCCTATCACGTCCAGCACATCAGCTGTGCCGGAACCCTGGACCTGATCGATGCCGCCCGCAGCCGGGGGGTGAACGTGACCGCCGAGGTGACCCCGCATCACCTATGGTTCTCCGACCAGCAGGTGTTGTCGATGGATCCGGTGGCCAAGATGTATCCGCCGCTCCGCACCCCGGCCGATGTCGAGGCCCTCCGTGACGGACTCCGCGACGGCGTGATCGACGCGGTCGCCACCGACCACGCCCCGCACGCCGCCCACGAGAAGGACGTCCCGTTCGAGGAGGCGCCCAACGGAGTGACCGGGCTGGAGACCGCCTTCGCGGCCGTCCGCACCGCCCTCGATCCGGATCCCGGGCTGCTGTTCGAGCGGATGTCGGTCGCCCCGGCGACGATTGCCTCGCTCGAGAGGCACGGGAACTGGATCGAACCGGGGATCCCGGCCAACCTGGTGGTTGTGGACTGGCATGAGCAGTGGACTCCCGAGCGATTCCTGTCCAAGTCGGCCAACTCCCTGTTCGCGGGAGTGCAGCTGGCCGGCCGGGTCCGGTTCACGTTCAGCGATGGCCGCCTCACCCACGACTCCTCCCGGCTCGACAAACCCGAGCCCTCTCCGGACTCCGGACGGCCTCGATGAGCAGCGGGTTCCTGGTCACCGCTGACGGTGAGGTCTTCGAGGGCCGGTCGGTGGGCGTGGAAGGCGTCCGGGTGGGAGAGGCCGTGTTCAACACCTCCATGACCGGCTACCAGGAGGTGCTGTCCGATCCGTCCTATGCCGGCCAGGTGGTGGTCATGACCTCGCCACACATCGGCAACTACGGGGTCAGCGACTACGACGACCAGGCCGCCCGCCCCGCCGCCTGCGGCCTGATCGTCCGCTCGCTGTCCCGGCGGCACTCCAACTGGCGGGCCGAGGGGACCCTCGCCGGCTACCTGCGGACCCACGAGATGGTGGCCCTAGCCGACCTCGACACCCGGCGGCTCACCCGCCATCTCCGGGATCGCGGGGCGATGCCGGTGGCGATCGGTGCCGGGGTGGGACCCGGCGAGTTGGCGGTGCTGGCGGCGGAGGCGCCCCGCATGGAGGGCCAGGACCTGGCCACCGGCGTATCCACGCCCGAGCCATACCGGTTCGATCCTGACGGTGATCCGGTGGGCCGAGTGGTCGCCATCGACCTCGGCATGAAACGCGACATAGGTAGGCGGTTGGCCGCTCGCGGGCTGGAAGTCCAAGTCCTGCCGGCAACCTGCACCGCCGAGGACATTCTCGGTCTCGACCCCACCGGCGTGTTCCTCACCAACGGTCCGGGCGATCCCGAGCCACTGGAGCACAACATCGACACGGTGCGAACGCTGCTCGGCAATGTTCCGGTGTTCGGCATATGCCTCGGCCACCAGGTGATCGGCCTCGCCCTCGGCGCCTCGACCTTCAAGCTTCCCTTCGGGCACCATGGCGGCAACCACCCGGTCCGCCGCCTGGAGGACGGCCGGGTGGAGATCACCGCCCAGAATCACGGGTTCGCTGTCGATCTCTGGTCGTTGGCGGGCCGGGAGGCGCCCGAGCGGAAGGGTCTGGCCGGTCCCGACCTCCTGCCCCGGCGGGTCACGAGCGACTTCGGCGAGGTGCGCCCCACCCACCAGAACCTCAACGACGGGACACTGGAGGGGCTGCGATGCCTGGACATCCCCGCCATGTCGGTCCAGTACCACCCGGAGGCGGCGCCCGGTCCCCACGATGCGCTGGGGGTGTTCGACGACTTCTTGGGCCTGATGGGGCTCGGAACGGCGGACTGCTGATGCCCAAGCGCACTGATATCGAGAGCATCCTGGTCATCGGTTCCGGCCCGATCGTGATCGGCCAGGCCTGCGAGTTCGACTATTCCGGAACCCAGGCGGCCAAGGTGCTGAGGTCGGAGGGTTACCGGGTGATCCTGGTCAACTCCAACCCGGCCACCATCATGACCGACCCCGAGTTCGCCGACGCCACCTACCTCGAACCGATCACGCCCGCGATCGTGGCGCGGATCCTGGAACGGGAGTCACCCGATGCCCTGCTCCCCACCCTCGGCGGGCAGACCGCGCTCAACGTGACCGCCGAACTCGCCCGGACCGGCGTGATAGACGACCTCGGCGTGGAGTTGATCGGCGCCGGCTTCGACGCCATCGAACGGGCCGAGGACAGGGGACTGTTCAAGGAGACGATGGCGGCGGTGGGCATCGAGTCGCCCCGTTCCAGCTACGCCCGATCGATGGAGGAGGCGATGGCGGCGGCCACTGACATCGGCTACCCGGTGATGGTCCGCCCCTCATACATCCTCGGCGGTGGCGGCACCGGCGTGGCCGCGGACGAAGAGGCCTTCCTGGAGATCGCCCGGCGGGGCCTCAGCGCCTCCCCGGTGAGCGAGATCCTGGTGGAAGAGTCGGTGGAGGGCTGGAAGGAGTACGAACTCGAGGTGATGGCCGACCGGATCGGCAACGCGGTCATCGTCTGCTCGATCGAGAACCTGGACCCGATGGGCGTCCACACCGGAGACTCGATCACCGTGGCCCCCATCCAGACCCTGTCAGACCGGGAATACCAGGAGATGCGGAACGAGGCCATCACCTGCCTCCGGGCCATCGGTGTGCAGACCGGGGGCTCCAATGTCCAGTTCGCGGTGGATCCGGCCACCGGGCGCCGGTTGATCATCGAGATGAACCCCCGGGTGTCGCGCTCATCCGCCCTAGCGTCCAAGGCCACCGGATTCCCGATCGCCAAGATCGCGGCCCTCCTGGCGGTCGGGTACACCCTCGACGAGATCGCCAACGACATCACCGGCGCCACCCCGGCCAGCTTCGAGCCGGTGCTCGACTACACGGTGGTCAAGATCCCTCGCTTCGACTTCGCCAAGTTCCCGATGGCGCCCGACCGGCTGGGCACGTCGATGCGGTCGGTGGGCGAGGCCATGGCCATCGGGCGCACCTTCCCCGAGGCCCTGCAGAAGGCGCTGCGCAGCCTGGAGACCGGCCGGTACGGGCTCAACGCCGATCCGGGGGAGAGGGCCTTGCGGGCCATGTCCGACCGGGCACTGGATGAGGCGGTGGCGGTTCCCAGTTCCGGCCGGATATTCCATCTGGGGGAGGCGATCCGCCGGGGCCGGAGTGTGGAATCCCTGGCCCGATCCACCGGCATCGATCCCTGGTTCCTCGACCAGATGGCGGAGATCGACGAGCTCAGGGCCGAGCTGGAGGCGGCGGGCGCACCCCGGGCCGACCTGGTCCGGGAGGCCAAGCGGATGGGGTTCTCGGACGCGCAGCTGGCATACGTCTGGGGGGAGTCCGAGGCCGGTATCCGGGAGTTCCGGCAAGCCGCCGGCATCCGGCCGACCTACAAGCGGGTCGACACCTGCGCCGCCGAGTTCGAGGCGCGCACCCCCTACTTCTACTCCACCTACGAGGATGAGAGCGAGGTGGAGGCGACCGGCCGCCCCCGTGTCGTGATCCTCGGGTCCGGTCCCAACCGGATCGGCCAGGGCATCGAGTTCGACTACTGCTGCGTGCACGCGTCGTTCGCCCTCAAGGAGGCCGGGTACGAGACCGTGATGGTCAACTGCAATCCCGAGACGGTCTCCACCGATTACGACACCTCCGACCGCCTCTACTTCGAACCGCTGACGGTGGAGGACGTACTGGAGATCTGCGAGGCGGAGGACCCCGTAGCGGTGGTGGTCCAACTGGGCGGCCAGACCCCGCTCAACCTGGCCGGACGTCTGGAGGCCAACGGAGCGCCCATCGCCGGCACCTCCCCGGATCGCATCGACGAGGCGGAGGATCGGGAGCGCTTCTCGGCCCTGTGCCGGAGGCTGGGCATTGCCCAGCCTCCGCACGGCACCGCCACCAGCCCCGGCGAGGCGGCCCGTGTGGCGGACTCCATCGGGTTCCCGGTGCTGGCGCGACCCTCCTACGTGCTGGGCGGCCGGGCCATGCGCGTGGTCTATTCGGGAGACGAGCTCGACGACTACCTGGCCGACCTGTACGGCAAGGATCAGCAGGCCGGCTTCGATCTGGCTTCGGCGCCCGTCCTGATCGATCGCTTCCTCGAGGCGGCCGTGGAGGTCGACGTGGATGCCATATACGACGGAGCGGAGCTGCTGGTCGGCGGCATCATGGAACATGTCGAGCAGGCCGGCGTCCACTCCGGTGACTCGGCCTGCATCACCCCACCTCCCACCCTCAGCGCGGCCGCCCGCCGGACGATCGTCGAGGCCACCGGAGATCTGGCGAGGGCGCTCGAGGTCCGAGGGCTGATCAACATCCAGTACGCGGTGAAGGGGGATGAAGTCTTCCTGCTGGAGGCCAACCCACGGGGCTCCCGGACGGTGCCGTTCATCTCCAAGGCCAAGGGAATCCCGCTCGCCAAGATCGCCTCGCGGGTGATGATGGGGGCCAGGCTGGAGGACCTGGTGGCGGAGGGCATGTATACGGAGCCCGGCGAATCGCGGTTCGTAGCGTGCAAGGAAGCGGTGCTGCCCTGGGACAGGTTCCCCGAGGAGGACACCCTTCTCGGACCCGAGATGCGGGCGACCGGCGAGGTGATGGGGATCGGTCCGGGACCCGGGGTGGCCTACTCGAAGGCCATGATGGCGGCGGGTAGCGGCATCCCTGAGGCAGGAACGGTGTTCCTCTCGTTTGCCGATTCCGACAAGCCGGCCGGCGCCCGGATCGGGGAGGCCCTTCATGGTCTGGGATTGCGTCTGGCGGCCTCGCCCGGAACGGCCGCCTTCCTGCAGGCCCGAGGGATACCGGCCGAAGCCGTGCCCAAAGTCGGCGAAGGCCCCGATGACACGGTATGGCAGATCGAGTCAGGCCGGGTCGACATGGTCATCAACACCCCCCAGGGCCGGCGGGCAAGGGGAGACGGTCGGCTGATGCGCCGGGCCGCCTCTTCGCGCGGGGTCCCGATCGTCACCACCGTGGCGGGCGCAGAGGCGGTGATCCGGAGCCTGCGAGGCTCGCCCGAGGCCGTCTACGAGGTAAGGAGCCTGCAGGATTGGCACCGCTGAACCGCTCCTTGGCGCTGGGACCGGTGACGCTCCGATCTCCCTTGGTGGGAGCGTCCGGAACGGTGGGCTCAGCGGTCGATTTCGTGTCGGTGGCTTCGCCTGACTACTACGGGGCGCTGGTGGCGAAGTCCGTGGCGCCCGAGCCCTGGGTGGGTAACCCGCCCCCTCGCCTGGCGCCCGCCGGTGCGGGCATGCTGAACGCCGTAGGCATCCAGAACCCGGGCATCGAGGCCTGGCTGGCGGAGTTCGGCCCCCAGTTGGCCGGCGTCGGCGTCCCCGTGTGGGGCTCGGCGGTAGGTCACGGCCCGGGTGGCTTCGCCGCGGTCGCCCGGGGACTCGAGGACGGCGGCGTAGAAGCCGTGGAGGTCAACCTGTCATGTCCCAACCTCGACGGTCACGGGCTGATCGCCCTCGATCCGGATGCGTCGGCGCGGGTGGTCGAGGCAGTACGGCAAGCCGTCTCGGTCCCGGTCTCCGCCAAGCTGTCCCCCAATGCCTCGGACATCGTGGCGGTAGCCGGAGCCGTTTGGGACGCCGGCGCCGACTGGGTCGTGATCGGCAACACCGTCTGGGGTGCCGCTATCGATATCGAGTCGAGGACGCCCCGGGTGGCCATGGGAAGCGGCGGCTACTCCGGCCCGCCGCTCAAGCCGATCGCGTTGCGGGCCGTCATGGAGGTGGCCACCCGGATTCCCGGACTTCCGATCCTGGGGTGCGGCGGCGTGTCCAGCGGTGCGGATGTGGTGGAGTACCTCATGGCGGGAGCTAGCGCGGTGGGGATCGGAACGGTCCATTTCGCGGAGCCCCGGGCGGCGCGGCGCATCGACCGCGAGCTGGCGAGATGGTGCCGGTCCCATAGCGTGGAACGGCTGTCCGACCTGATAGGCATCGCCCTCCGGTGGGAGTCTCCACAAACAGACCACGAGCGCGGGAGTCAATATGGGCGATAGACCGAACCCCACCGAGACCGGACCGCGCAACCCGATCCTCGTGGCCCTCGATGTTCCGACCGGGGAGGATGCTGCCCGCCTCGCCCGGGAACTGTCGCCCCATGTGGGCGGGTTCAAGGTCGGGCTCGAGCTCCTGACCGGTCCCGGCCCCGCCGTCATAGGGGTGATCGGACGGCTGGAAAAGCCGGTGTTCGCTGACGCGAAGCTGCATGACATTCCCAACACCGTGCGCGCGGCTGCGCGCCATCTGGGGGAGGCCGGCGCGCGGTGGGTCACTGCCCACGCCGCCGGAGGCAGGTCCATGCTGGAAGCGGCGGTCGAGGGCCTGCGCGAGGGTGCGGGATCCCGCGCCGCGGGGATACTCGCTATCACCGTTCTCACCAGCCTGGATCAGGATTCGCTGGCGGCGACCGGGGTGGCCGCTACACCGGGGAAGCTGGCCGCCGTGCGGGCTCGGCTTGCAGGCGAGGCGGGCTGTGAGGGGGTGATCACGTCGGTCAGGGAACTTGGGGTGATCGTGGATGTGGCGCCCCGACTGCTACGAGTGACGCCCGGCATCCGACCGGTCGGCGTAGACACCCATGACCAGGTCAGGGCTGCGACACCTGTTGAGGCGATGGAGCGAGGCGCCCACTACCTGGTAATAGGCCGGGCCATTACCGGTGCGCCGGAACCGGGCCGCGCCGCCCTCGACATCCTCTCCGGTCTCGACCTTGCCTAGGGGTGTGCCGGAAAGTGTCTGGTCGGCCGGTAGCCGGCAACGAAAACCGGTCAATGCGTGGCGCGCCAACCCCTCCCCGCCTCCCGCATGCTCCCGGAACGCGCCGGGTTGTGAAGGCGAACGGATTGCTGGCTAGAGTCAGTCCGGCGCCGAGGGTCCGTACGGGATGGGTTGGCGCATAATGTCGGGCCGCAATTAGTTGAGCTAGAGAAGGAACGGTAAGGGAACTTATGGCACCTCCGCAGTTGAACGCCGAGCAACGTGCACGGGCTTTGGAGAAGGCGGCGATGGCGCGCCGTAAGCGGGCCGAGATAAAGAGCTTGCTCAAGAACGGGTCGTTGTCCCTCGGTGAGCTACTCGAGCAGGCCGCCGACGACCCCATGGTTAGCGGCATCAAAGTGAGTGCCGTCCTTACCTCCATGCCCAGGACCGGGAAGGTCAAGGCCGGTCAGATCATGGAGGAGCTCGGCATCGCCGAGAACCGGCGCGTGCGGGGTCTCGGAGCACGGCAGCGCAGCGCCCTCCTCGCCAAGTTCAGCTGAGCCACGAACCGGCACCCCGTCACCGGCCCGGTCGGCTGGTAATCATCTCAGGGCCGTCAGGTGTCGGAAAGAACACCGTTATCCGGGCTCTGGCTCCCCATTACAGCTTTCACTTCGCCATTTCGGCCACTACGCGTGCCAGGCGACCGGACGAAACCGACGGGGTCGAGTACTACTTCATGGATGACGAGGCCTTCTCGGAGTTGATCGAGGAAGGTCGGGTGATGGAGTGGGCTGAGTTCGCCGGTAACCGCTACGGGACGCTCCGCGACGAGGTTTTCAACTACCTCGACACCGGGCAGGACGTGTTACTCGATGTCGAGTTGAACGGCGCCTTCCAGGTGATGTCGGCCTATCCGGACGCGCTGTCAATTTTCCTCATGCCACCGAGCCTCGACGAGCTGGAGTCGAGGATGCGGGGCCGTCGGGGGATGACCGAGGCGCAGATCGCCACCCGCCTGAAGCTGGCCGAGGCCCAGATCGAGCGGGGGTGGCATCGCTTTGCCCATGTGGTGGTCAACGTGGATCTCGACGACACGGTGGCGGCAATAGCCGGTATACTCAGGGGCCAGCCATCCAGGGCACACGGTGCCCGGGCGGCTGTCGACCCAGGCCCGACACCCGGCGCCACACCCGTTCCCGGTCCGAAAGACGATGCTGAAGCATGATCGAGCCACCCATTGAAGAAGTAATCGGCAAGGCCGGCGGGCGTTTCAACCTGGTGCTCCTGGCTTCTCGCCGCGCTCGCCAGATCAACAGCTACTACACGCAGCTAGGCGGAGGGATCGGGCGCTACGTCCCGCCACAGGTCCATTCGCTCAGCCACAAGCCGCTGACCATCGCTCTTGAGGAGATCTCGGCCGACAAGTTGCAAGTGGGAACCGGGGAGACCACCGAGAGCCAGGAACCCGACACTCTCGACGTCCTGCTCTCCTACCAGGCTGAACCGCTCGACGAGGATGACCCGCTGGCCGGAATCGGGGCCACGGCTTCGCCGGAGGGTTCCTCCGAGCCGGAGGCTTCCGATGACTCCGTAGAGGAGACCGCCGTTGAGAAACCCGAGGATCGGTAGACCGGCGCTACACGGCCGGCATCTCGTACTAGGCATCTCCGGAGGCATCGCCGCGTACAAGGCGGCCTACCTGGCCCGGCGATTGCACGAGGCGGGCTCGCAGGTCAGGACGGTCATGACCGGCGGGGCCCTGCGCTTCCTGGGGGAGCAGACCATGGCCGCCATCACCGGCCATCCGGTGGTGACCACGCTCTTCGGATCCGACCAGGCAGGACCGAGCCCGCACACCGAACTGGCCCGGTGGGCTGATGCTGTCGTGGTGGCGCCCGCCACGGCCAGCGTGGTGGCCAAGATCGCCAACGGGCTGGCAGATGATGCCCTGACCGCCACGGTGGCCGCCTTCGACGGACCCGTGGTGCTGGCGCCCGCCATGCATACCGAGATGTGGCAGCAACCCGCAACCAGCCGCAACATCCGGCTCCTCCAGGAGGATGGCCGGTGCCTGGTGGGCCCGGCCGCCGGTGCGCTGGCGGCGGGAGACTCGGGAATGGGCCGCATGGTGGAGCCGGAGGAGATACTGGCGTCGGTAGCCGGGGTGTTCGATGACTCCCTGCGCGGGTTGACCGTGCTGGTCACCGCCGGAGGAACCCGGGAGGCCATCGACCCGGTGCGTTACGTGGGCAACCGGTCCTCGGGCAAGATGGGCCACGAGCTGGCCCTGGAGGCGGCCCGTCGCGGGGCCGGTGTGGTGCTGGTCACCACCACCACACCGCCGGACATGCCTCGCTCGGTCGAAGTGGTGCCGGTCGAGTCTGCGGAGGACATGGCGCGACAGGTCTGGGCGCGGGCCTCGACGCTCGACGCGGCGGTGCTGGCAGCCGCGGTGGCCGACTTCCGGCCCGCCGGCGTGGCCGATACCAAGCTGGCCCGCTCCGACGGCCCTCCCCGGATAGTCCTCGAGCCCACCCCCAACGTCCTGGCCGGGCTGGTTGAGCGGGTGGAACCTGGAACGACCGTCGTCGGCTTCGCGGCGGAGACCGGCGGTGTGGACCGGGCGGTTCGTAAGGCCACCACCTACGGAGTGGACTTCGTGGTCGCCAACGATGTGACCAGCCCGGGGAGCGGGTTCGGCACCGACACCAACCAGGTAACCATCATCTCGGCGGAGGGAGAGCGGACCCCCCTCGCGATGATGACCAAGCGCGACGTTGCCGGGGCGGTCTGGTCTCGCGTGACCGAGTTGAGGGGATCCGAAGCCTGAGATGGAGTGTCCTCAGGGTTCCATATACTGCACACGATGATGCTCCGTCACTTCACGAGCGAGTCGGTCACCGCCGGCCACCCCGACAAGATGGCCGACCGCATCTCGGACTCGGTACTCGACGCAATCCTCGGTAAGGATCCGGATCCGGTGAGAACTCGGGTGGCCTGCGAGACCATGGTCACCCCCAGAAAGGTGATCGTCGCCGGCGAGACCACCAACCGCGCCTCCTTGACGAGAAGAGACCTGTTGGGCGTGGTCCGGGCAGCGATTGCCGACATCGGCTACACGTACGACGATGTTGACTTCCACGCCTACCAGATTCCCGTCGAGGTGCTGCTCGGGCGCCAGAGTCCCGATATCGCCGGCGGGGTCAACCAGGCGCTCGAGGCCCGGGAGGGCTCCGTCCATGAGTTGGACCAGCTCGGGGCCGGTGACCAGGGGATGATGTTCGGATACGCCAACCGGGATACCGACGAGCTCATGCCGGCGCCCATCCAGCTGGCCCATCGCCTTGCCGAGCGCCTCACCGAGGTCAGGGTCGACGGCTCGCTCGGCTACCTGCGCCCGGACGGCAAGACCCAGGTAACGGTGGCATATGAAGGCTCGACGCCGGTGCGCGTTGAGCGGGTGCTGATCTCCTCTCATCACGCCGAAGATGTCGCGGATCTCCAGATGCGGGAGGACCTCAGGGAGCAGGTGTTGATGGGGATCGGGTCGCCCTTGATAGACGGCGATACCGAGTTGCTGGTCAATCCGGCGGGACGCTTCGTGAAGGGCGGCCCCGAGGCGGATGCCGGTCTCACCGGGCGCAAGATCATCGTCGACACCTACGGCGGTTACGCCCGGCACGGAGGCGGCGCCTTCTCGGGGAAGGATCCGACCAAGGTGGATCGCTCGGCGGCCTACTTCGCCCGTTACGTGGCCAAGAACGTGGTCGCGGCCGGATTGGCCGAGCAGTGCGAGATCCAGGTGGCATATGCAATCGGCAAGGCTCGCCCGTTCTCGGTCTACGTGGACGCGTTCGGGACCGCCTTGATCGATCCCGCCAAGCTGGAGAGGCTGGTCAAGGATTTCTTCGACTTCCGGCCGGAGGCATTCCTGCGGAAGCTCGACCTGCGCCGGCCTATCTACGCCAGGACCTCGGCGCTGGGCCACTTCGGACGGCCCGACTTCCCGTGGGAGTCGACCTCCGACGCCGGTGAGTTGAAGAAAGCGGCGAGCCGACCCTGACCCAGGCCGTCACAGCCCGGGTAGTTCCTGACGTACCCACCCTGGCGGTAGACGAAGGCTTCTCGTACCGGGTTCCGTCGTCCCTGGTGGATCGGGTCGGGGTGGGCGCCATCGTTCGGGTTCCCCTGGCCGCTCGTCGCGTGCGCGGCTACGTGGTCGGCATGGAGTCGATCCCGGAGTCCGAGGCTCCTGGCAGCCTCAAGGATGTTCGAGCTCTCTCCTCCGATATCCCGGTGTTCACCGCCGCGATGCTCCCCACCCTCGTGTGGGCCGCCGATTACTACGTCGCTCCGCTCGCCCGCGTACTGGCCAAGACCGCTCCGCCCAACTTGCCCAAGCGACCCCCGGTGCCCGCCTTGCCGGGTATTCCGCCCACCGATGGACCTCTGTCCGATGTGGCTGCCTCGGCGGCCGGGGATGGACCTTCACGGTCGGTGCAGGCGGTCGCGGGCGCCCGCTGGACCGACCTGATCCGAGGCGCTATCAGCGCCCCCCTCCGGGCCGGGAAGTCGGTGCTGGTCGCGGCGCCCACGGTGGTGGAGGTTGCACGTCTCGCCGCCGGGCTCAGGTACGACTTGGGTGCTCGGGTGGTTGAGGTGGGGGATGGGAGCGACGCGGATGTGACCGCCGCCTGGTCGGAGGCCGCCACGACGGGAGGCCTCGCCGTGGTGGGAACCATGCGGGTGCTCTGGTGGCCGGTCCGGAACCTTTCGATGGTGATACTGGTCGAGGAGGGCCGGCCCGGCATGAAGGAACGCCAGACCCCGACGGTGGTGGCCGGTCGCCTGGCCCGGAAGAGGGCAGCCCATGAAGGCCTCCAGATGGTCAGGGTGGGGAGGGTCCCGACTGTCGAGTCAGTGCAGGAGCGTCCTGAGATTATCCGGACACCCGGGCGATTATGGGGACCGGTGCAGGTAGTCGATCGCACCGAAGATCCCCCCGGACGGGGCTTGCTGGCCGAACGGGTCCGGACTGCCATCGCCGGTACGGCGAGCCGGGGCGGCCGGGTGTTCCTCTTCACGCATCGGCGCGGCTACGCACCGGCAGCACGGTGTGTGAATTGCCGCCTGTTGCGGAGCTGCCCGGGCTGTGGATCCCGCCCCGATCACCGGACCACATGTTCGAGATGCGAGACCGCATTAGGAGGGTGCCCGTCATGCGGAGGGAACCGGTTCGAGCCGTTGGGGGCAGCGGTGGGTCGGGTGATCGAGGATGCCCGGCGGCTGGTCGGAGATGCCGTGGGCGAGGTGAGGGGAGGCAGGCAGGTGATGGTGGGAACCGAGGCCGATCTGGTGGCGGTTCCCGAGGTCGACCTGGCAGTCGTGGTGGACGCCGATGGCCTGGTGCGCGGCGCCACCTACCGGGCTGCGGAGGATGCCCTCAGCGTGTTGTCGCGGGTGGCCGCCACCGTCCGGCGCGACGGACGAGCCCGGATGATGCTCCAGACAGCGGACATCCGCCAACCCGTGTACGAGGCCCTACGACGCGCCGATCCGTTCCCGTATCTCAAGGACGAGTTGGATATCCGCAGGCGCCTGTCCCTGCCACCCTTCGGGGAAGTGATGGTGGTGGAGGTTGCGGGTTCGGATGACGGATCGATCCTCGACGAAGCACTCGATGCCGCCATCGTGTACGGCCCGGCTCGGGCAGGAGATCGGCTCCGCTGGATGGTCCAGGGCGACGACCTGACCGGGGTCAAGCGGAAGCTCAGGGAGGCGGTCGTCAACCTGAGGCGCCAGGCCCTGCGGGTCCGGGTGGACGTCGACCCTCGCGACTTCTGACCCGGTTGGCGGAGGCGCGTCTGGGTGGTCGGTCGCCTCAAAAGGGGTGGCGATGATCGGTGGTCCCCGGACTCCCCGGCAGGCAAACCGGACGTAGCGCATGATCTTCCCGAAGCCTCCTCGGCCATCACGATGCGAACCGGCGGCCGGCGGGTGCCGGGCGGCAACTATTCTCGTGGGTCCGGTGGCCATTTTTCCGATCCGTACCTTCGGCGATCCCGTTCTGAGCGTCCGCACCAAGCCGGTCGAGTGCTTCGACGCGCCCCTTCGCAGGCTTGCCGAGGACATGCTCGAGACTATGTACGACGCTCCTGGAGTCGGTCTGGCGGCGCCGCAGATCGGGGTGTCGAAGCGCATCTGCGTGTTCGATGCGGGGGATGGCCCACAGGTACTGGTCAATCCGGTACTGGTAGAGACATCAGGAGATTGGGAGTACCAGGAGGGATGCCTGTCGGTTCCCGGTCACTACTGGAACATCAATCGCCCCGCTTTCGCCCGAGCCGTCGGCCAGGACCTGGACGGGGACCCGGTGGAGTTCGCCGGAGACGAGCTACTGGGACGGGTCCTGCAGCACGAGATCGACCACCTCGAGGGCCACCTCCTGCTGACCCGCCTAGGCGGAGACACTCGCAAGGAGGCTCTTCGCATTCTTCGGAGCAAGGCGTTCCGGGCGCCGGAGTGATGCGGACCGCCCTGCTGGGGACACCGCAGGAGGCCGTTCCCGCTATCGACATCCTTGCCCGACAGACCGACCTGCGTGCTGTCATAACCAGGCCGGACCGGCCCAGAGGCCGAGGCCGGTCACCAGCCGCTCCCGAGGCAAAGGTCAGAGCCGTCGAGCAGGGGGTTCCGGTCTGCCAGCCCGCCACTCCCGCGGAGTTGGACGAAGTTGTCGGCGGGATGGATCTGGACTTGGCGGTGGTCGTGAGCTACGGGATGGTCGTGGGAGCCGCCACGCTGAACCGTCCCCGGTCAGGCATGGTCAACCTGCATTTCTCGTTACTGCCGCGGTGGCGGGGGGCAGCTCCGATCCAGCGAGCCATTCTGGCCGGCGACGATGTGACCGGCGTGAGCCTGATGCGGATGGACACCGGCCTGGACACCGGACCGGTCCTGGCCGTTTGGAGGACCTCGATCGGCGAGGACGAGGCGGCCGGTGCGTTGTCCGAGCGTCTTGCACTCGGTGGCGCCGAGCTGCTGGCCATGCACCTGGGTGCGCTGGAACGCAGGGAGTTGGTGCCGGTGGTGCAGGAGGAGTCGATGGTCACCTGGGCGCCTCGCCTGGTCGTCTCCGAGGCTCGACTCGACTTCCACCAACCCGTTGAACAGGTGGCGCGGGCCGTTAGGGCGTTCTGTCCCCGTCCGGGCGCACACACCACCTGGCGGGGTAAGCGCATCAAGATTCTCCGGGCCCGGCCGGTTCCCGGCAGGTTGGAGCCGGGGTGTCTGGCGGTCGACGAGAACGGGGCGAGGGTCGGTACCGCCACGGGATGCCTGGCTCTGGGGACCGTTCAACCTGAGGGCAGGAAAGCAATGGACGCTCTCGCATGGCTCAGGGGGGTCAAGGGCGACCCGGGTCGCTTCGGATGAAGCCGGGTGTGGCAGCCCGGTCGGCGGCGGCCGGGCTGGTTGGTCGGGTGGTGCGGGGCGGTGCCTGGTCGAACCTGGTGGTCAGGGAGGTCGACCTCCCGCCTGACGACGCCCGTCTGGTGCGCCATCTCGTCTACGGAACCATCAGGAACCTCTCTCGCCTGGACCGGGCCATCGGCGAGCTATCCAACCGGCCTTTGGCGGCCGTCCACTCGGACGTGCTCGACGTCCTGCGGGTGGCCTTCCACGAGGTGCTGTTCGGCCGAGCCGCCGCTCATGCCGTGCCCGACATGGCGGTGGAGTCCGCCCGGAGCCTGGGGCACAGTCGGGCTACCGGGTTCGTGAACGCCCTGGTCAGGAATCTGCAACGACGTGGCGAACCCAACCCACCCTCCGATCCGGCCGAGGTGTTCAGCCTGCCCGGCTGGGTCATGGAGGACCTGACGCGTGCCTGGGGAAGGGATCAGGCGCTGGCGTTCGCCGAAGCGGCCCACGAGGACGCCCCGGTGAGCTTCCGCATGAGGCCCGGCGATCCTCCACCCCCGGCCGCCGTGCCCACCCCCATCCCCGGAGCCTTCATCCACCCGCGGGGCCGGGTTCCCGATGAGGCGGTCGTCCAGGATGCCGCGTCGGTGGCCGTGGTCGAGGCTCTGGACGTGGCGCCCGGCCATAGCGTGCTGGAGGTGGGAGCGGCGCCCGGTGGCAAGACGTTGGCCATCTGGGACCGCAGCCCAGCCTCCTTGGTGGCGCTTGACATCCACCCTCGCCGCATCCGCCAGGCGGCTCGACGGCTGGAGAGGGCAGGCGGTCGAGGATGGTGGATCAGAGCCGACGGAGCAAGCCTCCCCTTCGGGAGCGGGCAGTTCGACAGGGTGCTTGTGGACGCACCGTGCACCGGCCTGGGCACCCTCCGGCGGCGACCCGAGGTGCGACTTCGGGTCTCGATCGGTGACCGGGACCGGCTGGCGGTACTCCAGCGCCGGATGCTCCGCCAGGCCGTCGACGCGGTCCGCCCCGGCGGGCGGGTGGTCTACTCGGTCTGCACGTTGACCAGGGCGGAGACACTTGGAGTGGTGGAGGACATGGGCGGGGGGCCGCCGGCCGACCTGCCGGGTCTGCGCCTCGACCACGGCCTGCTCATGGGTCCCCACCTGACCGGTACCGACGGCATGTTCATCTCGGTCCTGGATCGGTGACGGAGCGACCGGCTACCCGGTGGTCATGAGGCGTATGTACCCTGCGGCACCGTGAGGAAACGCGTGCGCATAGCGGCTTCGATTCTTGCCGCCGACTTCGCTCGGCTGGGCGAGGAGGTGGCTCGGGTGGAGCCTCACCTGGACATGCTCCATGTGGATGTCATGGACGGCCACTTCGTCCCCAATATCTCGCTGGGTGTTCCGGTAATCAGTTCCTTGCGGAAGGTATCCGGTCTGGCCTTCGACTGCCACCTGATGGTCACCGAGCCGGGCGGGCTGGTCGAACCACTCCGGAAGGCCGGCGCCACCGGTATAACCGTCCATCTCGAGGCGGTGCCCGACCCGAGGCCGGTGGAACGCCGGGCTCGCCGGGCCGCCCTTGGATTCGGCTTGGTTATCAATCCCGGCACTCCCTATCAGGCTCTGGATCCTTACTTGGAGCTGTGCGACATGGTGCTGGTGATGTCGGTGGAGCCCGGCTTCGGCGGCCAGGACTTCATGCCCGACGTCCTTGCCAAGGTCGAGGCGGCCCGCCGGGCCATCGACCGGCGCGGTCTCGACGTGGACTTGGAGATCGATGGTGGTATCGACCCGAAGACCATCGGCTCGGCTCGGCGGGCCGGTGCCGATGTGTTCGTGGCGGGCACCGCCATCTTCGGACAGCCGGATCCGGTTAGGGCGATCGCCGGCTTGAGGCGGGCCGCCGCGGGAGGTGAGGAGTGAGCCTGGTCTGGTCGGATGCCGAGCGCGACCTGATGAGCCGGGCTATCGAATTGGCCCGCCCGCATCGCACCCATCCCAATCCTCGGGTGGGATGTGTGATCGTCGGCGCGGGAGGGACGGTCGTGGGAGAGGGTGCTCATCGGGGCGTCGGCGCTCCGCACGCCGAGGCGGTCGCGCTCGGGCAGGCGGGTGGCGCCGCCCTCGGTGCCACGGCTTACGTGACCCTCGAGCCCTGCTCGCATTCCGGTCGAACTCCGCCGTGCGCCGATGCGCTGGTGGCCGCCGGGGTGGTCCGGGTCGTCATCGCGGCATACGACCCCGATGCCCGCGTGAGAGGTCGTGGGGTGGAGACTCTCCAGCAGGCCGGGATCGAGATTGCAGCGGGGCTGATGGCGCAGGAGGCCATCAGGCTGGATGTCGGGTTCCACCGCCATCGCCGGACGGGCCTGCCCTATGTGCGGGCGGTGGTGGCGGGCACCGAGGCTAAGGCCGACAAGGCGGTCAGCGCTGACATCGCGGCTGTGATCGCGGAGGCGGACCATCTTCTGGCGGACCCGGCCGGGCCGAGGCTTCCCTCCCGACAGGAGTTGGCCGGCCTGGCGGAGCACGGCCATCTCTACCTGGCGATCGAAGAAGTGGAGATCATCGAGGCATTGCGCCGGGCGGGACTGGTCGATGCAGCCAGCCACTACGTCAGGATCGGTGAAGACGTTGACGGTCCCTGGATGCAGGACGGTCTTCGGGTGATGGACGCCGGAGAGATCGGCGCAGGCTATTGCCGGATCGACCTGGAGCGTTCGCAGACGGCCTGGTCCCCCCTGGTTCGTCGCCGTGCCGAGGCCGCTATTCCGACTCGCTACGGCCGCTTCCGTGCCATCGGCTACGAGTCGCTCGACGACGGCCGCCAGCATGTGGCGCTGGTCAGGGGCAGGGTGGCCGGGGAGGACGGTGTGCTGGTCCGGATGCACTCGGAGTGCCTTACCGGCGATGTTTTCGCCAGCCTCCGTTGCGACTGCGGCTTCCAGCTGCAGGAGGCGATGCAACGGATCGGGGAGGAAGGCCGGGGCATCGTCCTCTACATGCGGGGGCACGAAGGAAGAGGTATCGGTCTGATCGACAAGCTGGCCGCCTATGCTCTCCAGGAGAAGGGCCGCGACACGGTGGAGGCCAACCTGGACCTCGGTCTCCCGGAGGACGGTCGTGACTACGGCGCGGGTGCCGGGATACTCGCCGACCTGGGCGTGAACAGCCTCCGCCTGCTAACCAACAATCCCGCCAAGCGGGCCGGCGTCGAGGCGTACGGGGTGCGGATCATCGAACGGGTTCCCCTGGTCGCAGGCGAGAACGACCACAACCGCAACTACCTGCGCACCAAGGTGGCCAAACTGGGCCATCTCATCGATATGGAAGACCGGCCCTCCGGGACCACGCCGGAAAAGATGGGGGAGGACTGACCCCACCGGGCGGCCCACCAGGAATAGGCAGACCTGCAGTCGGCGATCCTCAGGCTCTGGGCGCCGTGGGTGGTGCGGTGTTCCTGAGGTTCTGGGCGCCATATGTGGCGTCCTCTGCCCATAGTTCGAGAACGCGAAAAACCGTTGCTACGCACCGGGCCCTTCCCCCGCCACCACCTGTCCTTGGCTTGGGGCGTGTTCGGCCATGCCCGGGTTGGGGCCGGGTGATGGCGGGTCCGCCCTTTCGGAGCCTGTGAATGTTCCCTGCGGCCAGGCCGCCCCGATCGGTGAGACGCTTGCGGCTGGTGTAGGTGCTTGGCGATAGACAACGTATCGAATGCCTGTGGCGCTTTCAAGCCCTCTGTTCCAACCCATGCGAAAGTAGCGGTTCTGCGGTCGGAGACTGTGGTATCGGGGTCGCTCAGGGACCGGTCACGGGTGTTCTGCGGGCCTTGCTGGACACGAACGAAGCCGGGACCGGGCACACCGGTTCGGGCCACCTTCGTATGGAGGGCCACTATCTCCTATAATGCCGGGTCACAACCAGAAGAAAGTGGAAGCCGGTTGCTTCCCACCCGGCCACCGGGAGTTGGTTCGAGTCCGTCAGCAGAGCGTCGTCCGAACCCGAGTGCGCCGCGGTTAAGGAACCCGACCTGGATGGATCGGGTTCCCGCGGGACCGTCATGGGCCCCGGATAGCGGCCGGTTGTTCCCTGTTCTTCGAACGAGATACCACTCCGTCCTGTCGGGCGGATGAGCAAGGGAGACATGTAATCGCAGAGCTACGCGTCAACAACGATATCCGTGCGGCCGAGTTGAGAGTGGTCGACCCGCTCGGCAAGCAGCTTGGAGTAATGCCCCGCCAGAACGCCCTGTACCTTGCCGATGGGCTGGGTTGGGATCTTGTGGAGGTGGCGCCCGGCGCCGATCCGCCGGTGGCCCGGATGATGGACTATGGCAAGTTCAAATACGAGCAGTCCGTCAAGGAGCGAGAAGCGCGCAAGAAGCAGTCGCGCAGCACAGTCAAGGAACTCACCTTCAAGGTGAAGATCGGCAACCATGACTACGAGATCAAGCGGGACCGGGCCATACGCTTCCTGACGAACGGAGACCGGGTCCGGGTTCGGGTCTGGCTACGAGGAAGGGAGGCAAGCCGACCCCAACTGGGTCTTGCCATCCTCGAACGCCTGTCCGCCGACCTCGCCGAGGTGGCCACGGTGGACCAGGCCGCCAAGCTCGAAGGTCGCAACATGACCATGGCTCTGGCACCGATCAAGCGGCCTCCGCGCCCGTTCCAGGACGTTGACGAAGGCTCGCCTTAGAGAACCAGCTAGGAGAGGACACACATGCCGAAGATGAAGACCCACAAGGGCGCTGCCAAGCGCTTCAAAGTGACCGGATCGGGCCGGATCCGTCGACGCCAGTCGCACCGCGGCCACCTCCGCCTTGCCAAGGGCAAGGACAGCTATCGCCGCTTGAAAGGTGAGGCCGATCTGGCCAAGGGTGACGAGAAGCGGGCCAAGCGCCTGCTTGGAATGTAGGCAACGAGTACCGGAGACACGAAAATGGCACGAGTCAAGCGCGCTGGCAATTCCCGCACCAGGCACCGGAAAGTCCTGGCCAAGGCCAAGGGCTACCGCGGCGCCAAGAGCCGGAACTTCCGGGCGGCCAACGAGCAGGTGATGAAGTCACTGCAGTACGCGTATCGCGACCGCAGGGCGCGCAAGGGCGATTTCCGTAGGCTGTGGATCACCCGTATCAACGCCGCCGCTAGGGAGAACGGCACCACCTATTCCCGGCTGATCGCGGGGCTGAAGGCAGCAGATTTCGAGGTGGACCGGAAGATGCTGGCCGATATCGCAGTCAATGATCCCGCCACCTTTCGCCAGATCGTCGAGTTGGCTTCCGCCAACCGCGCCTAGTGGTCCATCTACGAAACGACTTGGCGTGCTCTGGCGGTCATCGGTGTCCCTCGCTGCGTTTCGCTTCCTTGACGTACCGCTGCGGGTATGCCTTCGTCAGCGGGCCTTGCGAGGAACGCCGCTGCCGACGCCATATCACGCCGCCATTCCGCAGACAGACTGCCCGACCGGCTAGCGGCGTCGGACGACGATGGACCTTGAACGTCTCACCGGCGTAGTCGGCGACGCCCGCACCCGGATCGCGGCCGCTTCCGACCTGGCCGAGTTGGCTACTGCGGAGTCGGAGACGTTGGGGCGGCGATCCGAGATCGCCGTAGCTAGAAGGGGCATCGGGCGCCTGGCGCCGGACCGTAGGCGCGAGGTGGGGCGGGCGATCAACGAGGCGGTCGGCGCGCTGACCGCCGCAGTGGAGGATCGGCGCTCGGCATTGCAGGCGGAGGCCGAGAACGCCCTGCTGGAACAGGATCGGGTTGATCTCACCCTTCCGTACGGTCGTCCGGCACGGGGGACGCATCACCTGCTGACCCGCACCATGGAAGATGTCTGCGACGTGTTCCGCGCCATCGGCTACGAGGTGGCGGAGGGGCCCGAGCTGGAGTTGGCTTGGTACAACTTCGACGCCCTCAACACCCCGCCCACCCATCCGTCCCGGTTCGAGTCCGACACCATGTACGTGGAGGCGTTCGACGATCGGAAGCGGAGCGGACCCGACGAGCTGCTGCTGCGCACCCAGACCTCACCGATGCAGGCCCGGTTCATGGAGAAGAACCCCCCGCCTGTCTATGTGGTGGTACCCGGGCGGGTCTTCCGCACCGACACCTGGGACGCCACCCACTCTCCGGTGTTCCACCAGATCGAGGGTCTGGCGGTGGACTCCGACATCACGTTCGGGGATCTGAAGGGCACCCTCGCCCACTTCGCCCGGGAGTTCTTCGGGGTCTCGGCCCGGACCCGCTTCGTGCCCCATTTCTTCCCGTTCACCGAGCCGTCAGCGGAGATGCTGGTGTGGTTCAACGGCGAGTGGCTGGAAATGCTGGGATGCGGCATGGTCGATCCCAACGTGTTCGAGGCGGTGGGGTACGACCCGGACGAGGTGACGGGGTTCGCCTTCGGTATGGGCGTGGAGCGGCTGGCCATGGTGCGCCACGGCATCACCGACATCCGCCACTTCTACGACAGCGATCTGCGGGTCCTGGGGCAATTCCGATGAAGGTCCCGATCGGCTGGCTGGCTGACTTCATCGATCTGCCCACCCGTGACCCGCACGAACTGGAGCGGATCCTCGTATCCCTCGGCCACGAGGTGGAGGGGATCGAGGAGTTCGGACCGTCCTTCGAGGGCGTGGTGGTGGGACGGGTGGAGGAGGTCCGGCCCCATCCCGATGCCGACCGGATCCGTTTCTGCCGGGTCGATGACGGCACGGTCACCCGCGACGTGGTTTGCGGAGCATGGAACTTCGAGCCGGGCGCGGTCATAGCCTACGCAAGGGCCGGGTCCCGCCTCGGCACGAGCACGGATCAGCCTCTCGAGGTGGGAAGCCGCAAGATACGCGGCATCGTGTCGCACGGCATGATCGCCTCCGCCCGCGAGCTCGGGCTGGGGGATGACCACGAAGGCATCATGGTCCTGGACGAGCTGGGCGCGGCCACCGAGGACGACCTGGGCCGCTCCCTGGAGGAAGTGATCGGGCTCGGTGACGTGGTGCTCGACGTGAGCATCACCACCAATCGGGGCGACTGCATGGGAATCCGGGGGCTGGCTCGCGAGTTGGCCGCCTACTGGCAGGTCCCGCTGCGGGACATCTCCCCGAGCTTCCCGACCGGTCCGGAGACCTCTGCCTTCGAAGTGTCGATCAACGACGTGGAAGCGTGTCCCCGCTTCGTTGCCCACCAGGTGGATGGTGTGCGGATCGGTCCCTCCCCACTATGGATGCAGCTGCGTCTCCTGGCTATCGGGCAACGGCCCATCTCCAACGTGGTGGACGTATCCAACTACGTGATGTGGGAGCTCGGTCACCCGATCCACACCTTCGACGCGGACACCATATCGGGCCGGCAGGTCATCATCCGGAGAGCCGAGGAGGGCGAGACGCTGGAGACCCTGGACGGGGCGGAACGCCCCCTGCTGGCCGGCGACATCGTCGTGACCGACCCGTCGGGTCCGATCGCCCTGGCCGGCGTGATGGGAGGGGCCTCCACAGAGGTTTCCGAGACGACCACCAGCGTGCTGGTCGAGGCTGCCAACTGGCATCCACCCTCGATCCTGGCTACCTCGTGGCGGCTCGGATTGCGGAGCGAGGCCTCGGCCCGGTTCGAACGGGGGGTCGATCCCAACCTTTCCGCCCTTGCCACCGCCCGGACAGTGGAGCTGGTGGCCCTGACCTCCGGCGGGGTGCCCCGTTCCCGGGCGGTGGATTGTTACCCGATACCGCGAACACCATGGACCGTCGACCTCACGGCCCGCGACGTGAGCCGCCTGCTCGGACCGGCCCCGCCGTTCGGAGATGCGTTGGCGCTGCTGGAACGGCTCGGCTTCGGGACGGATCGACAGGGTGGATCGGCCGTGGTGACCGTGCCGACCCATCGCGCCGATGTCACCCGTCCAGCCGATCTGGTGGAGGAGATCGCCCGCCTCTACGGCTACGACCGCTTCCCGGACCTGGTCCGCCATGGCCGGCAGGGCGGCCTCACTCCGGAGCAGTCGGCCGTCCGGCGACTCCGCGAAGCCCTGGTCGGGGCCGGGCTCACGGAAGCCCAGACGCTCAGCTTCATCGGGCAGGACGATCTGGACGCGCTCGGCCTCCCGCTCCAGGACCCGCGCCGCGTAACTATCAGGGTCAAGAACCCGCTCCGCGAGGAAGAGGCCATCCTGCGTACCACCCTGCTGCCCGGCCTGATGGGGGCGATGTCGCGCAATGCGGCTCGGGGCCTGAAGTCCGTACGCCTGTTCGAGACAGGCCGGGTGTTCATGACTCGCGATGATCCCGAAGACCCCCGCATTCCCTTCCAGCCTTTCCACCTGGCAATGGTCCTGTCCGGTCCCGGGGTGGACGTATTCGCCGCCACCGGGATGGTCGACCTGCTGGCCCGGGTCGCCGACCGCCGGTTGGAACTCCGGCAGGAGTCGCTGCCGGGCCTCCATCCGGGTCGGGGAGCAGTGGTGACATGTGGCGCAACCGACATGGGAATGGTCGGGGAACTCCATCCGGCTGCAGTACGGAAGTTCGGGCTGGAGGGCCGGGTGGCGGTCGCCGAGATGGGTCTCGGTCCCCTCGTGTCGGCCGGTCCGTCTTGGGTGCTGGAGGACGTTTCCGCTTACCCGCCGATGGTGTTCGACCTGGCGTTCGTGCTGGCCGACACGGTTCCGGCGGTCCGCTTGCTGGAGGTGGTGGAGGGGTCCGCAGGCCGACATCTGGAGATCCTGGAGCTGTTCGACGAGTTCAGGGGTGGCTCGATCCCGGATGCCCACAGGAGCCTGGCGGTGCGGATCACGCTTCGTGCCATGGACCACACCATCTCCGATGAGGAGGCGGCTCCGATCCGGCGGGGTATCGCCGCCGCCGTCGCGGATGGGTTGGGCGGCGTCCTACGGGGGAGCATGTGAACGACTTCCTGGGGATCGCCGACCTCGAGCGGGGAGTCCTGGAGCGCCTGGTGGAATCAGCATCCCGGTTCCGCCATGATCGCAGCTTCAGGTCAGGTGCCTTGGCCGGCGCCCGGATCGGACTGTTCTTCGAGAAGCCCTCCACGCGCACCAGGGTGTCGAGCGAGATAGCGGCGGTCGACCTAGGGGCCCACCCGGTGGTCCTGGGTCAGAACGAGGTGGGTATCGGATCTAGGGAAGCGGTTCGCGACGTGGCCCGGGTGCTGGATCGGTACCTGGACCTGGTGGCGATGCGGGTCTTCGACCACCGGGTGCTGGTGGAAATGGCCGAGCACGCCGACGCTCCCGTGGTGAACCTCCTCTCGGACATCGAACACCCCTGCCAGGCGGTGGCCGATCTCCAGACCATTGCCGAGCACTGCGAGATCGCCGGATCGGTGGTGGCCTATGTGGGAGACGGCAACAACGTATGCCACAGCCTGATGCTCGGGGTGGCCAGGCTGGGGGGCCGGATGCGGGTGGTGAGCCCGCCCGGGTTCGAGCCTCTTGACGACCTGGTGGCCGGGGGCGAGGGCCGGATCACGGTCACGCCGGATATCGAGGCGGTGGACGGAGCCGACGTGGTCTACACGGATGTGTGGGCGTCGATGGGTCAGGAGACCGAGGCGTCGGAGCGGGCGCTGGCGTTCGCCGGCTACCGGGTGGACGAGGAATTGTTCGCGCGGGCCGGGCCTGACGCCATATTCCTTCACTGCCTGCCCGCCCACCGGGGTGAGGAGGTGACCGACGCTGTGGTCGACCATCCGAGGTCCCGGGTGTTCGATCAGGCGGAGAACCGGCTCCACTCGATGAAGGCCATCCTGCTCGATCTCCTCGGTTAGTGCCGGATCTGTCCGGGTTAGTGCCGGACCTGTGCGGGCCGGTGGAGGAGGTGGCGCGACGGCTGCTCGGTCACCGGCTGAGCACCGACTTCGGCGGGACGACCGCAGTGGTCATCGAGGAAGTCGAGGCCTACGGGGGCGCTGACGATCCGGCCTCCCACGCCTACCGCGGCCGCACCGTTCGCAACACATCCATGTTCGGTCCGGCCGGCACGCTCTACGTCTACCGGTCCTACGGGATTCACTGGTGCGCGAACGTGGTGACCGGTTCCGAGGGTACGGGCGAGGCGGTGCTGATCAGGGGCGGCCGGGTGGTCGAGGGTATGGAGTTGGTGCGGTCCCGGCGCGGGCGCCGGGACCATCTGACCGACGGTCCCGGCAAACTGACTCAGGCGCTGGGGATCTCGGGGGATCACGACGGGACATCGGTGCTGGCCGGCCCGGTGCGCCTGGAGGTAGGGCCGGCCCCGGACCTGGCACCGGTGCTGCGCACCCCACGGATCGGGATCAGCCGGGAGGCAGAACGCCCGTGGCGGTTCGTGGTTGCCGGTGGGCGTGAGCCGCTCTGTCCCCGCTAGCGGGCTCCCGGGCCGATGACCGGCCGTCGAGCCTTCGGGGCTAATCTCGCCCCCGTGACGCCCGGACCCGGCATGACCCCCGAACAGCAGGCCGAGTACCTGCTGCGTGACGTCGACACGTTCCTCCCCGCCGGCGAGGAACTGGTCGAACGCATCACGGATTCCAAGGAGACCGACCGCCCGCTCCGGGTGAAGCTCGGCCTCGACCCCACCGCCAACGTTGTGACGCTCGGCTGGGCGGTCGTCCTCTGGAAGCTGCGGGAGTTCCAGGATCTGGGACACCGGGCAGTGCTCATCCTCGGGACCTTCACCGCCCAGGTGGGCGACCCGAGCGGCCAGTCCGAGACGAGGAAACGTCTCACGGCGGAACAGGTGGAGATGTTCGCCGGATCGGTGAAGAAGCACTTCGGGGAGATACTGCGCACGGACGAGGAGGCGCTGGAAATCCGTCCCAACTCCGACTGGCTGGCCGAACTCGACATGCGCGAAGTGCTGGAGCTCACCGCGTCGACGACCCTGGCGCAGATGCTGGAGCGGGACGACTTCGCCAAGCGCTTCGCCGCCCGCCGACCCATCTCGATGATGGAGTTCATGTACCCGCTGCTCCAGGGCTACGACTCGGTGGCCGTCGAGGCAGATGTGGAGCTCGGCGGCACCGACCAGCTTTTCAACCTGATGATGGGGCGCCAGGTCCAGCAGCGCTACGACCAGGCGCCGCAGATGGTGCTCACCATGCCATTGCTCGTAGGTACCGACGGCAGGAAGAAGATGTCCCAGTCGCTGGGGAACTACGTCAATATCTCCCCGCCGTACAGCGAGATGTTCGGCAAGACCATGAGTATCCCCGATTCGGCGATGCCGCAGTGGTACAGGCTTGCCTCCGGGTTGCCGACCGATGAGTTAGATGCTGCACTGGCCGCCCTAGAGGACGGGACCTTGCACCCGGGCCACGCCAAGCGCCGCCTGGCTCGGGCGGTCGTGGACCGCTACCTGCCGGGTCAGGGTGAGATCGAGGAGCGGGCCTTCGACCGCCAGTTCGTGCGCCGAGAGATCCCGGACGATATCCCGACCCACCCGCTCCCACCCGGTGAGCCCGAAGGTGAGGTTTACCTTCCCGCCCTGCTGGCCGATGCAGGGTTGGTGGCGTCGAGGAGCGAGGGAAGGCGGATGCTTGCTCAGGGGGCGGTCCGCATCAACGGTGAGAAAATAGCCGAGGAGTCGGTCGGGAGGCTGAGTCTGCTCTCCGGTGCGGACGCCACGGTGATATCGGTTGGTAAGCGGCGTTTCGTGCGCTTGGGAGATAGTCCCCTTCAACAGCCCAAGGCGTAGGCCACCGCCCGGCAAACCGCCTGCATCGTTACGCGGCCCACGGTGCCGATCGGCTCGGATAGCGATGACTTCGCGACGGTATGAAGACCGTCACAGTTGATGACAGAGACGCGTTCGAGGCCTGCCTCCTGCTGGTCTAAGTGCACCTCGGCTGCTAACCCGCGGATCGAAGTGGTCACTTCGGCCACGGTGACGAAACTGCGCACGTCGATAACCCCGGGCCGGGTAAGTACCAGAACCGGACGCTTCTTGCGACCTACCCGAGCCAGGCAGACGTCCCCGCGTGTCACTCTTCGCCCCAGGCCTCGGCGCCCTCCCAGAACGGGTCGGGCTGCTCGGGATGGTCCCGGTACGCGTCCCGGTCCTTCCGAACCAGCGCGGCGCAGACCGCCTCTCTGACGCCGGCGCGGGCGGCTGCGGACAGGTTGATGTTCATCTGGCGAGCCTGCTCTGCGAGCTGTCTGTCCAGGGTGAAGGTGGTTCTCATGGTAGCCATACCTATATGCTAGCACTTAGTGGTAGCGACTCGGATCATGCGGTACCTCCTTCGGTTCGGGAATCGCAAGGTCGCCAAGACCTGCTATAGTTATGCGGCTGGCTGCCTCGCCTCCGTTCGTCTGATTCAGGCGGCTGGTTCGTCTTCCCTCCCTGGTGAGGGGCGAGCTATCGGCGGAGCCGGAGCTGCCAGTACCGCAGGAGCTGCGGATCAGGGCTCCTTGACAACTGAACAGCGTGTCAAAAGCCGAAAAGAAAGTCATTCCTGTGGCTGGGCCTGAGGGCGCCGGCCATCGGGGAATGTACTCCCAAGCTGTCGATGCCTGGCATTGACAGATTTGGATCGAACCTACCTGGCAGCCTCACGCCTCGTTGCGTACCGGCTGCCGGGACACATGACAGGATTCAGATGCCTCCGCCGCCCTCGTGGCGTCGGCGGGATCGAAAGACTGACGTTGGAGAGTTTGATCCTGGCTCAGGACGAACGCTGGCGGCGCGCCTAATCCATGCAAGTCGAGCGACGCATTCCTTAGCCCGTAAGGGCGGGTTTGACGGAGCGGCGAACGGGTGCGTAACACGTGACCAATCTGCCCCGAAGACCGGGATAGCCCGGGGAAACCCGGATTAATACCGGATGATCTCATCATCACGCATGTGGAGATGAGCAAAGGTTCAGGCGCTTCGGGATGAGGTCGCGGCCCATCAGCTTGTTGGTGAGGTAACGGCTCACCAAGGCAATGACGGGTAGCTGGTCTGAGAGGACGATCAGCCACACTGGAACTGAGATACGGTCCAGACTCCTACGGGAGGCAGCAGGAGGGAATCTTGCGCAATGGGCGAAAGCCTGACGCAGCGACGCCGCGTGGGGGATGAATGCCTTAGGGTTGTAAACCCCTTTCACGAGGGAAGAAAATGACGGTACCTCGAGAAGAAGCCCCGGCCAACTACGTGCCAGCAGCCGCGGTAATACGTAGGGGGCGAGCGTTGTCCGGATTTATTGGGCGTAAAGGGCTCGTAGGCGGCTTGGCAAGTCGGCCGTGAAAACCCAGGGCTCAACTCTGGGACGCCGGTCGATACTGCCATGGCTAGGGTCCGGTAGAGGGGAATGGAATTCCCGGTGTAGCGGTGAAATGCGCAGATATCGGGAGGAACACCAGTAGCGAAGGCGGTTCCCTGGGCCGGCACCGACGCTGAGGAGCGAAAGCGTGGGGAGCAAACAGGATTAGATACCCTGGTAGTCCACGCCGTAAACGTTGGGTACTAGGCGTGGCGTCTTATCAACGGATGCCGTGCTCGAAGCTAACGCGTTAAGTACCCCGCCTGGGGAGTACGGCCGCAAGGCTAAAACTCAAAGGAATTGACGGGAGCCCGCACAAGCGGCGGAGCATGCGGCTTAATTCGATGCAACCCGAAGAACCTTACCTGGGCTTGACATCGCGGGAAAAGCCTTGGAAACAAGGTGTGCGAGAGCGTCCGTGACAGGTGGTGCATGGTTGTCGTCAGCTCGTGTCGTGAGATGTTGGGTTAAGTCCCGCAACGAGCGCAACCCCTGTGCTATGTTGCCAGCACGTAAAGGTGGGGACTCATAGGAGACTGCCGGGGATAACTCGGAGGAAGGTGGGGACGACGTCAAATCATCATGCCCCTTATGCCCAGGGCTGCACGCATGCTACAATGGTCGGTACAACGGGTCGCGATCCTGCAAAGGGGAGCCAATCCCTCAAAGCCGGCCTCAGTTCGGATTGGAGTCTGCAACTCGACTCCATGAAGTCGGAGTCGCTAGTAATCGCAAATCAGCAAAGTTGCGGTGAATACGTTCTCGGGCTTTGTACACACCGCCCGTCACACCACGAAAGTAGGCAACGCCCGAAGTCAGTGGCCCAACCCGCAAGGGAGGGAGCTGCCGAAGGCGGGGTTTATGATTGGGGTGAAGTCGTAACAAGGTAGCCGTACGGGAACGTGCGGCTGGATCACCTCCTTTCTAAGGAGCACCGAGAGACGCGGAGAGGGCAACCACTTCGACGTTTCAAAGCCTGGGGATCACGACATCTCCAGGAGGAGTATCGGGGTCTCAGACCTCGGTTCTTCGCTCTTAGTTGATTTTTCGGTTACTCGGCCATCAGTTTCTATCCTGAGAAGTTGAGGTGCCCACGCACTTGAGGCGAGGGCGAACTCCTTCGATGGGCAGGAGAGATGGCCGGACACGCTGTTCAGTTGTGAAGGAGCCCTGGTGCTCTTTGAGAACTGCATAGCGAGCATGAATCGTCTTGAACTCTATAAGTTCAAGCTACCAAGGGTCTACGGTGGATGCCTTGGTGTCGAGAGCCGATGAAGGACGTAGCAGGCTGCGAAAGCCCCGGGTAGCTGCCAAGCAAGCTCCGATCCGGGGGTGTCCGAATGGGGAAACCTAGCTGGGGTAATGCCCAGCTACTCCGGTCTGAACACATAGGGCCGGTTGAGGTAACCGGGTGAACTGAAACATCTAAGTAACCCGAGGAACGGAAAGCAATAGCGACTCCCTGAGTAGCGGCGAGCGAAACGGGAAGAGCCTAAACCGATGTGGTGTGATAGCCCGACGGCGTTGCCATATCGGTGTTGAGGGACCCGTCAGCTGGTTCGTCGGAACCGGCAGGAAGTTATAAAGCCAGGTGATAGTAGAACAGGTCTGGAAAGGCCGGCCACAGAAGGTAATAGCCCTGTATACGAAATCGCACTGGTCTTCCGACGGTGATCCCGAGTAGCGTCGGGGATATCTGGCGTGAATCTGCGAGGACCACCTCGTAAGGCTAAGTACTACTCGGCGACCGATAGCGGACAAGTACCGTGAGGGAAAGGTGAAAAGCACCCCGGCGAGGGGAGTGAAATAGTACCTGAAACCGTAGACTTACAAGCAGTGGGAGGGAGCTCAGGCTCCTGACCGCCTGCCTTTTGAAGAATGAGCCGGCGAGTTAGTGCTATGTGGCAAGGTTAAGGCATAGGCCGGAGCCGCAGCGAAAGCGAGTCTGAATAGGGCGTACAGTCGCATGGTCTAGACCCGAAGCCGAGTGATCTATCCATGGGCAGGGTGAAGCGAGGGTAAGACCTCGTGGAGGCCCGAACCCACCTAGGTTGAAAACTGGGGGGATGACCTGTGGATAGGGGTGAAAGGCCAAACAAACTCGGTGATAGCTGGTTCTCCCCGAAATAGCTTTAGGGCTAGCGTCGCGCGTTCCGCTATGGGGGTAGAGCACTGATTGGGCTAGGGGGCTTACCAGCTTACCAACCTCAGTCAAACTCCGAATCTCATAGTGCTAGAGCGCGGCAGTCAGACCGTGTGGGATGAGCTTCACGGTCGAAAGGGAAACAGCCCAGACCGCCAGCTAAGGCCCCTAAGTGTGTGCTAAGTGGGAAACGAGGTGGGATCGCAGAAACAGCCAGGAGGTTGGCTTAGAAGCAGCCATTCCTTGAAAGAGTGCGTAACAGCTCACTGGTCGAGTGGTCCTGCGCGGAAAATGTAACGGGGCTCAAGCACACCGCCGAAGCTGCGGGATTCCATCAATAACTCTGATGCTTACGCGTCCAGAGGATGGGATCGGTAGGGGAGCGTCGAGCAGCCGACGAAGCAGCGGCGCAAGCCAGCTGTGGAGGCTGCTGGAGCGAGAATGCCGGTATGAGTAGCGAGAGTGGAGTGAGAATCTCCACCGCCGAAAGTCCAAGGGTTCCTGGGGAAGGCTCGTCCGCCCAGGGTTAGTCGGGACCTAAGGCGAGGCCGAAAGGCGTAGTCGATGGACAACTGGTTGATATTCCAGTACCACCATGCAAGCGTCCGGACTGAGCGCAGTTTGCTAAGGAGAGCCCTTCGGGGCACTCCGACCCAGCAGCGGGAGGTCAGCAATGGGATGACGCGGAAGGGTAAGTGGACCCGGGCGTTGGTTGCCCCGGGGTAAGTGTGTAGGGCGAGGTCCAGGCAAATCCGGACCTCATGAAGCCAGAGGCACGATGCCGAGCCGAAATAGGCGAAGCCACTGAACGCCCATGCCGCCGAGAAAACTCTCTAGCGAGTTTGTATGGTGCCCGTACCCCAAACCGACACAGGTGGACAGGTAGAGAATACCAAGGCGAGCGAGATAACTCTGGTTAAGGAACTAGGCAAAATGGTTCCGTAACTTCGGGAGAAGGATCGCCCCGGTAAAGTGAAGGATGTACATCCGGAGCTTGATGGGGCTGCAGTGACCAGGCCCGAGCGACTGTTTACTAAAAACACAGCAGCGTGCTAAGTCGCAAGACGCTGTATACGCTGTGACGCCTGCCCGGTGCCGGAAGGTTAAGAGGGGGGGTTAGCTTACGCGAAGCTCTGAATCTAAGCCCCGGTAAACGGCGGCCGTAACTATAACGGTCCTAAGGTAGCGAAATTCCTTGTCGGGTAAGTTCCGACCTGCACGAATGGCGTAACGACTTGGGTACTGTCTCAACCAGAGACTCGGCGAAATTGCATTGTGAGTAAAGATGCTCACTACCTGCGACAGGACGGAAAGACCCCGGAACCTTTACTGCAGCTTGACATTGATGTCTGGTATACACTGTGCAGGATAGGTGGGAGACAAAGAAGCGGTACCGCCAGGTACCGTGGAGTCAACCTTGAAATACCACCCTCTGTATGGCGGGCACCTAACTTGGGTCCGTAATCCGGATCGAGGACAGTGTCTGGCGGGCAGTTTCACTGGGGCGGTGGCCTCCTAAAGTGTAACGGAGGCGCTCAATGGTTCCCTCAGTCTGGTCGGCAATCAGACGGCGAGTGCAATGGCACAAGGGAGCTTGACTGCGAGACCTACAAGTCGAGCAGGGACGAAAGTCGGACATAGTGATCCTACCGTGGCATGTGGAAGCGCGGTGGCTTAACGGCTAAAAGGTACTCCGGGGATAACAGGCTTATACCCCCCAAGAGTCCATATCGACGGGGGTGTTTGGCACCTCGATGTCGGCTCGTCGCATCCTGGGGCTGAAGCAGGTCCCAAGGGTCGGGCTGTTCGCCCGTTAAAGCGGCACGCGAGCTGGGTTTAGAACGTCGTGAGACAGTTCGGTCCCTATCCGTCGCAGGCGCAGGAGATTTGAGAGGATCTGTCCCTAGTACGAGAGGACCGGGATGGACGTACCTATGGTGTGCCAGTTGTCCTGCCAAGGGCACGGCTGGTTAGCTACGTACGGACAGGATAAGCGCTGAAGGCATCTAAGTGCGAAGCCCACCTCAAGATGAGATCTCCCACCGGATTAACCGGGTAAGGACCCTGGTAGAACACCAGGTTGATAGGCCGGAAGTGTAAGCACAGCAATGTGTTCAGCGGACCGGTACTAATAGTCCGAGGGCTTGATATTCTGAGTCAGGCGTTTTCATGCTCGCTATGGAGTGCTTGAAGAGACCCCTCGCCCGTCTCGGGTGGGGGACTGAACAATCTATGTCGTCCGGTGGCTATAGCGGCGGGGATCCACCCGTTTCCATTCCGAACACGGAAGTTAAGCCCGCCAGCGCCGATGGTACTTGGGGTGCAGACCCCCGGGAGAGTAGGACACCGCCGGGCACTACGTTGAGGGCCGTCCGATTCGTTCGGGCGGCCCTCGCGTTGCTGCAGCAAGGCTCGCGCCTGCTGTTGCCACTTGTGGTCTGTCTGTGAAATAACCGGGTGTGGTCTGGCGGTCATCGGTGTCCCGTCGCTGCGTTCCGCTTCCTTGACGTGCCGCTGCGGGCACGCCTTCGTCAGCGGGCCTTGCGAGGAACGCCGCTGCCGACGCCATACCACACGGCCATCACACAGACAGACCACTAGAATGTCCGACCGACACGCAAGAACGAATACCCGAATGACAGAAGTGACCACCTGCCGGAACGCTCAGATGGAGGTGAACGGCGCCCGGCCGCGACAGGCGAATTCGCCGGCGCGTAGCTGAGGAAACTCCCGCCGCGCCGGATCCCTGGGGTGCGCCCGGCGGCCTGCTGACAAGTTCTGAGCCTGTTCTAGAAGGTGTCCTCTTTCCGGTTAGCGGCCAGCAACGAAGGCTGACCAGCCGGTTGGCGGGTCGTCGGGGACTGAGAGATCGGGAGGCCGCTCCATGAATACGACGCTATTCGTGCTGTGCGGGATAGGGCTAATCGCCATCGGATGCTTGATTCCGATGCTCGTGATGTATGGACGTCTGCGCCGGCAGGTGCTGGATGAGCGTGGAGTTGACGTAGACACCGCCCGCCGAGAGGCGCAGCGCATACTGGGCAGGGCTGAGGATGAAGGGCGCGCTCGGGCGGAGGCCTACCGTGAGCGTGAGGAGGCGCTGCTCGAGCACAAGAAGCTGGAGGTGGGCGCGTCCGAGGAGCGCCTGATGCAGCGGGAACGGACTCTGGAGCAGCGTGCCTCCAACCTGGCGCAGCGCGAGCAGATGCTCCTCGATCGTGAGGCCGGGGTATCCGAGCTTCGGGGAGAGCTCGAGGAGTACGCCGAGAGCGCCCGGGCCAACCTGGAGCGGATCAGCGCGCTGGATGCCCGCGCCGCTCGGGAAGAATTGGTCGAGCAGGTCCGTGACGAGGCCCGGCGGGAGGCGATGCTGCTGGTGCGGGACAGCGAGATGCGTGCCCGTGAGGAGGCCGACCGGCGGGCCCGGCGCATCCTTGCCACCGCCATCGAGCGCCTGTCTACCGAGGTGGTCATGGAGAGCACCGTGTCGGCCGTTCCTCTCCCCGAGGAGGAGATGAAGGGGCGGATCATCGGCCGGGAGGGTCGGAACATCCGGGCTTTCGAATCCGTCACCGGTGTCAATCTGGTGGTGGATGAGACGCCCGAGATGGTGGTGGTCTCGTGCTTCGAGCCCGTCCGGCGGGAGATCGCCCGGATCACGCTGGAGAAGCTGATCATGGACGGACGCATCCATCCGGCCGCCATCGAGGACATGTACGCCAAGGCACAGGCCGAGGTGGAGCAGTCGGCCCGCGACGCCGGCGAGTGGGCGTTGCTCGACGTAGGCATCTCCCGGATTCATCCGGAGTTGGTCACCCTGCTGGGACGCCTCAAGTACCGCACCTCCTACGGCCAGAACGTTCTCAGCCACCTGGTCGAATCGGCCCACATCGCCGGCATGCTGGGGGCAGAACTCGGGGTTGATCCCGTCCCGATCAAACGGGCGGCGTTCCTCCATGACATCGGCAAGGCGGTGTCGTACCAGGTCGAGGGGGCGCATGCGTTGATCGGCGCCGAGATCGCCCGGCGGTTTGGCGAGGAGGCACCTGTGGTGCATGGCATCGAGGCGCACCACAACGATGTGGAGCCTCGCACCCTGCTGGCCATCCTCGTGCAGGCCGCCGACACGGTCTCCGCGGCTCGGCCGGGCGCGAGGCGGGTGGAGCTGGCCTCCCATGTGAGGCGGCTGGAGAAGATGGAGGACCTGATCAGCGAGTTCGACGGGGTGGAACGGGTGTTCGCCATGCAGGCGGGCCGCGAGGTCCGGGTGGTGGTAGATCCGATCAGCGTGACCGACCTGGAGGCGTCCGACCTGGTCCGGCGCATCTCGCGACGCCTCGAGAACGACCTCCGTTACCCCGGCCAGATCGAAGTGACCGTGATCCGGGAACTCCGGGTCACCGACTTCGCTCGGTAGCACCGTGGGTCAGATCGTCCAGCTTGCACCGCCCACGCGCCGCTCGGTAGAGCCGCGCGCGCCAACGCGCGCCGGGCGAAGCTACTTCCTGCGCACCTTCGGCTGCCAGATGAACGAGCACGACAGCGAGCGGGTGGCCGGGCTGTTCGAGGCGGATGGCATGGTGCGGGCCCGCTCCCTGGACGAGGCCGATGTGATATTCGTGAACACCTGCACCATCCGTGAGAACGCCGACAACCGGATGTACGGGAATCTGGGCCAGTTGAAGCAGGTGAAGGATGCCCGGTCCGGCCGGCTGCTCATCGTCGGCGGTTGCGCCGCGCAGAAGGACCGGGATCTGGTCCGGGAGCGCGCCCCGTGGGTGGATGTGGTACTCGGCACGCACAATCTCCATCGGGTGGTCGACCTGATGAACCAGGCCGAGGAGTGGGGTCCTGTCACCGAGATCGTGGATGCCCTGGACACCATGCCCTCCGAACTACCGGTCCGCCGGGAGTCGCCGTACTCGGCGTGGGTGACTATCCAGATCGGCTGCAACAACACCTGCACCTTCTGCATCGTGCCGGCGGTCCGGGGGCCGGAGATCAGTCGCAGGCCCGGCGACATCATCCGCGAGATAGAGCAACTGGCAGCGGAAGGCGTGATCGAGGTCACCCTGCTGGGCCAGAACGTGGATACCTACGGGCGGGACCTGGCCATCGACGGGCGCCGCCGCCCGATCTTCGCTCAACTGCTGGCTCGGGTGGGTGAGGTCGACGGGATCCGGCGGATCCGCTTCACCAGCCCCCATCCCAACGACTTCCGCCGCGATGTGGCAGAGGCGATGGCGGACACGGAGGCGGTGTGCGAGCAGCTCCATTTCCCGCTCCAGTCGGGCTCCGACCGGATCCTGGCGGCCATGCATCGGGGCTACACGACCCGGAAGTTCCTGAACCGGCTGGCGATGGCCCGGGAAGTCATGCCCGATCTGACCGTGTCCACCGATGTGATCGTGGGCTTTCCCGGCGAGACCGATGAGGATTTCCAGAAGACCCTCGAGGTGGTCGAGGAGGCTCGCTTCGACCAGGCCTACATGTTCCTGTTCTCGGCTCGCCCGGGGACCAGGGCGGCCGCGATGACCGACCGCTTCGTACCCGACTCCGTGGCGAAGGAACGGTTCGGGCGCCTGGTGGAGATGCAGACCCGCATCGGGTCGGAACGCAACCGGCGTCACGTGGGCCGGCGCATGGAGGTGCTGGTGGAGGGACCCTCCAAACGGAACCCTTCGGTGGCCACCACGCGGAGCCGGGGCAACAAGATAGTCCATGTCGATGGCGAGTTCACCCCGGGAAGCCTGATGGATGTGACGATCGAGCGGGCCGGGGCGCACTACCTGGTCGGCGCTCCCGCCTGAGGCCCGGAGCGGGACCTAGTGCCTCAGGGTCCGCCCCATCACCCGAGCCGGATCATCGCCGTTCTGGGACCCACCGCGTCGGGGAAGAGCGACCTGGGGATGGAACTGGCCAGGCGGTGCGGCGGAGAGATCGTATCGGTGGACTCGATGCAGGTCTACCGCGGGATGGACATCGGGACGGCCAAGCCGTCGCCGGCCGATCAGGCCGAGGTGCGTCATCACATGATCGACCTGGTTGATCCCGATACGGACTACGCGGTGGCGGAGTTCCAACGGACGGGGCGGGCAGCCATGGCAGCGATCGCGGCCCGGGAGCGGCCGGTGGTGATCGTGGGGGGCTCGGGCCTCTACTTCCGGTCAATGGTGGATCCGCTACGGTTCCCGCCTTCCGACCGGGCGGTGAGGGTTGCGGTCGATGGGATGTCCCGCAGCGACGCCGTGGCTGAGCTCCTGGAGGTCGATCCCGGGGCGGGTGACCATGTGGATCTGGCCAACCCCCGCCGCGTGAGCCGAGCACTCGAAATCGTGCGGCTGGAGGGTGGGACTCCAACAGAGCGGGCAGCCGATCCGCAGTTCGAGCGGGTGAAGAACTACCGGCCGGAGGTGCCGTTCGTCGCGGTCGGAGTCGACCCGGGCGACACGCTCGGCGAGCGGGTGGAGCGCCGGATCGATCAGATGCTCGGGGCGGGGCTGGTCGCGGAAGTGGCCGGGTTGGCGGACCGGCTGGGCCAGACCGCATCGTCGGCCGTGGGGTATCGCCAGATGCTTCCGGTGGTGGCCGGGACCTGCACCGTTAGTGAAGGTCGGGAAGCTACCGTCCGAGCCACCATGGCCCTCGCCCGGAAACAACGCACATACTTCGGACGCGACCCGAGAATAAGGTGGCTGGCCTGGCATCCGGACCTGGCGGTCCGCTATGCGGCGGCTGATCGAGCGATCGGGGAGATGACCTCTTGGAGTTCTTGAAGATGGAGGGCATGGGCAACGACTTCGTCGTGACCGAAGGTCTCGCACCCGACCCCGATCAGGTGCGGGCGTGGTGCGATCGCCGCCTCGGCATCGGGGCGGACGGGGTTCTCGTGATCGCCGAGCCGGCTCATCCCGGCGCCGCCGCCCGGATGAGCCTTTGGAACTCGGACGGCTCGGTCGCCGAGTCGTGCGGCAACGGGCTCCGATGCGTGGCTCGCTACTTGTTCGATCGGGGATGGGTGGATGGCCGTAGGTTCATCGTGGACACCCCGACCGGTCCCAGCGAAGTCGAGGTGATGGCAGACGGATCCGTCCGAGCGGAGCTCGGTACCTACCGGATCGGCGGTTCCGTGACCGGCTCCGGGTACGAGTTCGTCTCGGTGAGCGTGGGCAATCCCCACGCGGTCACGTTCATGGAGGAGACCGGTGAGGTCGATGGGTTGAACCTGGGCGAGATCGGCTCCCTGATGCAGGATCATCCGGCATTCCCCGACGGCGTCAACGTGGAGTTCGCCACTCCGGTGGGTCCGGGGGCATTCCGGGTGCGGGTGTGGGAGCGAGGGGCTGGAGAGACCCGGGCATGCGGGACGGGCGCGGCGGCCGTTGCGGCGGTGGCGCACGCCCAAGGTCGAGCCGGACCGGCTGTCGAGATCCGGTATCCCGGTGGCAGCCTCGGTGTGGAATTGGCCGGCGAGGCGGCCTGGATCAGAGGCCCGGCCGTATCCGTGTTCGCAGGGACTATCCCGGCCTGAACCGGGAGGGACCGGCGGCCATGCTGCGGAGCACGGCCACTACCTTGCCGAGGATTTCTACCCCCGAGCTGTACACCATTGGCGGGTAGTCGGGGTTGGAGGAGTGGAGGACGACCTCCCCGGGGCGCCTTTCCAAGCGCTTGACGGTGGCCTCCTCCCCCTCGATCAGGAATGCCACGATCTCCCCGTTCTCGGCGTGGGGTTGGCTACGTACCACGACCATGTCGCCGTTGAGGATGCCGGCATCGACCATCGAGTCGCCCCTCACCTCGAGCATGAAGAGCGGTCCCCCGGTCCCCACCAGCGACTGGGGTAGGGGCATGACCTCCTCGACGTTCTCCTCGGCCAGGATCGGCGCGCCGGCCGCGATCCGCCCCAGGAGGGGCACGTCACGGGTCGTCGCCGATGGAAGGGCCGGTTCGTCCGCGCTCCGGGTCAGCACCACGATGGCGCGGGGCTTGGTGGAGTCACGCCTGATATGGCCCGCGTCTTCCAGACCCTTGAGGTGGCGGTGGACGCTGGCGGGCGAGCGGAGGCCCAGATATTCCCCTATCTCCCGCACCGAGGGCGGGTAACCCTGCTCGGCCACCCTCTTCTGGATCAACTTGAGGATCTGTTGCTGCCGGGGCGGCAGGTCGGTCGGTTCCCCCGGTCCCCCGCCTCCGGTGAAGGCTGCGCTGGTCGGCATGGTCGATACTCCTTGGCAATCGTTGTCGTCTAGCAGTCTACCGCAGATTTCCCAGAATCCCGAACTCATGTTCGGGTCCGTCTTTGTCCGGAGGGGGTTCACTGCGGGTACTTGACGGCCCGAACATATGTTCGCTAGAGTGACCTCATGGACACGAACATATGTTTGGAACCGATCCAACCCTACTACCCGGTACCTGGCCGGCGCGGTATTACCGCCGGACGGAAACCTGGGCCCGACCAGCGGCGGACCATGCTGCGGATGGCCCTGGTACCGGTCATCGTGGTGGGCCTGGCGGTGCTGCTCCTGGGTCCGCAGGCCGACGCCGGGCCCGAGTCTGTCGCGACGGTGTCCCACGTGGTGAAGGCGGGCGAGACGCTCTGGTCGATTGCGAGCGCCCACACTGCTCCGGGAGATGATGTACGCCATACGGTGGCGCTCATCCGGTCAGCGAACGGGATGCCGTCCGGGACCGTTCGGACGGGAGTGACCATCACCATCCCGGTGGGCGAGATTCCTGGCTGGGGAGGACGGTAGGTAGGGATCGGCCATGCCGCGGTCCATATCCGGGACCGCCCCGCCGGCATGGCTTGCTTTCCACATGCGAGGGCTCGCGCCGGTGAGGCGCCTCACGTACGCATGTCACGGCGATGCTCCCGGTACGTCGTGACCGGGGCGGCCCCGATCAGGCGTTACTAGGCGACCCTTGGATCTCGGCCAGGAATTGCGCGTTCCGCTCCGGAGGCGGGAAGGAGGACTGGGTACCCGGGCGGGTCACGCTGTCCGCCGCGCAGGCATTACCGAGCCGGACCGCATCGCGCTCGTCCAGACCCGATGCGAGTCCCACCATGAAGGCTCCCACGAACGCGTCGCCGGCGCCGGTCGTGTCAACGGGATCCACCCGGGGTGAGCGGATGCGAGTGACCCGGTCGAGTTCGGGTGACACCAGAGCCGCTCCTTCGTCGCCGAGGGTGACCACCAGGCGAGTGGCGGTTTCGCTCGCAAAGCCGGTGAGCGCATCGTCGGAGTCCGGAGGCACTCCCGCCAGCATCTCGAACTCCACCTCGTTCGGAATCAACCAGTCGCTCAGCTTGAGTATGTCGTTCGACAGGGGAGCGGCCGGCGCCGGATTCAGGATGGTGATGGCACCCGCATCCCTCGCGGCGGCGAACGCGGCCGCGGTGACCTCCTGGGGAATCTCGAGTTGGCCCGCCACGACCGCCGCTTCCGGTGTCTGCCGGACCGATCGAGCCGCCTGAGCGGCTGTGAGCTCGTGGTTGGCGCCCGGGATGATGATGATCCGGTTGCTCCCATCCGGCTCGACCCAGATCGGGGCCACGCCGCTGGCGCCCGGCACCCGGTGCACATGGGTGGTGTCGATCCCGAAGGTTGCGAAGTTGTCCAGCGTCATATCTCCGTAGGCGTCGTCTCCCAGACAGTTGACCATCACCACGTTGGCATCGAGCAGCCGCGCCATAACGGCCTGGTTGGCCCCCTTGCCTCCGAAGCCCATCTGGAACCGCTCTCCGACCAGGGTCTCTCCCGACCTGGGGATCCTCGATGCGTAGGCGGTCAGGTCGATCATGGTCGAACCAACCACGACCACCGTTGGTGGGCTGGAACTCGTGGACATCATGTCTCCTCGTTGTCTGGCTGCCCGGACCGCAAGAGGATCCGGATCCGGGTTGACGCTCTCACCTTACTTGCTATACAATTTCTGAAACCGTTTTCAGACCGGATGCAACTGTAACGCATCCCGGCCGCCTGAGACGAGAGAGGAACCGGCAGGGTGAAAACCCCGACCATCACCGATGTAGCCCAGGAGGCGGGCGTTTCCGTTTCGACCGTGTCACGCCACCTGCGAGGCGACCGTGTTCGCGCGGCGGAACGCATCAATAGCGCCGTTGCCCGCCTTCGCTACCGGCCCAGCCCGGCTGCGCAGTCTCTCAAGTCGGGCAAGACCGGCGCTATCGCCCTGGTGGTTCCGGACATCACCAACCCGTTCTTCGCAGCGGTGGTCCGCGGCGCCGAGTCCATCACCGTCCAGGGAGGACACACCATCTTCCTGGCCAACACCGATGAGAGCGACGACCGCGAGGCCGAGGTAGTCGAGGACCTGATAACCAGAGTGGATGGGATGTTGCTCGCGCCCGCCAGCGAGAACAACCCAAGCCCGCAACGCCTGGCGGATGCCGGAGTGCCGACCGTCCTTATCGATCGGGAGGCGCCGTCCACCGGCCGTTTCGATACCGTGCTGATCGACAATCACGGAGGGGCTCGTGCCGCCGTCGAGCATCTCCTGTCGAACGGGCACGAGCGGATAGCGACCATCGCAGGGACTGTGGATTCGACGCCCGGCCGGTTCCGCCTCGAGGGATACCGCGATGCCCTGGCCGCGCACTCCATCGAACTTCCGCCCGAATTCGTCCAGCCGGGAGGTTTCAAGGAGCATGGCGGCTACCAGTCGATGCTGCGGTTGCTGGCCCTTCCTGACCCACCGACCGGCGTCTTCGTGGCCAACAACACGATGACAATCGGCACTTTGAGAGCCATCAAGGACATCGGTGTGCGGATCCCTGACGACCTTTCGGTGGTCGGGTTCGATGACCATCCGTTCTCCGAGATCCTGGATCCGCCGCTGACCGTCATCGACCGCCCGATGGAGGAGCAGGGCGCCCTGGCGATGCGGATGCTCCTGTCCAGGATGAGCAACGACTCCTCCCGCAATTCCAGGCGGGTGGTACTTGACGTCCGCCTGACCGAGAGAGCGTCCTGCGGTCCTCCGAGGAGCGTGCCGATGGGCGCCCACCGTAAGGCGGTGCGAGTTTGACCGGCCTATCCGACCCCCTGCAGCCCGTCGGACCCCCTCGGGGGGAGGACGGGGACTGCAGTTGACGAACGCAACGAACGAGAAAGGGAGGCAGATAATGCCAAGACAACGAACGGTCCTGCTAGTCCTGTCAGCAGTCCTTACGCTGGCCGCGGCGGCATGCGGCGGGGAGGCGGAGGAGACCACCACCACGACCGCCGCCCCGGCCACGACGGCCGCGCCTACGACCACGGAAGCGCCGGCGCCCGACTTCAAGGTCGCCGTCGCGTACGATCTGGCCGGTAGGGGTGATGGCGGATTCAACGATCTCGCCTACAACGGCGCCGAGCAGGCCGCCTCAGAGCTCGGACTCGAACTCACCGAGGTAACCGCCAAGGCGGAGGACACCGATCAGGACCGAACCGATCGGCTGCGGCTGCTGGCGGATTCGGGCCATAATCCGATCATCGCCGTCGGGTTCACCTACGCGGGACCGGTTGCGGAGGTAGCGGCCGAATACCCCGACGTGTGGTTCGGCATCGTCGACGACGGCACGGTCGAGGCTCCCAACGTGGCAGGTCTGGTGTTCGCCGAGCAGGAGGGTTCCTTCCTCGTAGGGGTGGTGGCCGCGCTCGAGAGCGACACCGGCCATGTGGGATTCATCGGTGGCGTGAACATTCCGCTCATCGTGAAGTTCGAAGCCGGCTACATCGCCGGAGCGAAGGCCGTCAACCCAGACATCGAGATCACTTCCACCTACCTGAGCCAGCCTCCGGACTTCTCGGGATTCAACGATCCGGCCAAGGGCAAGGAAGCCGCCAAGGGGATGTTCGACGCAGGCGCCGACATCGTGTACGCGGCGGCCGGCGGATCCGGCGGAGGACTTTTCGAAGCCGCGACCGAAGACGGATACCTGGCTATCGGAGTGGATGCCGACCAGTACCACACGGCTGCCCCCGAGGTACGTGATGTCATCATGACTTCGATGCTGAAGAATGTGAACGTGGCCACCCATGCCTTCGCGACCCAGGTCGTCGACGGGTCCGTCCAGGCAGGCGTGAACCTCTTCGATCTCGAAGCGGGAGGTGTCGGGTACTCGACTTCGGGAGGCCTGATCGACCACATCGTCGACGAGGTCGACGCCTACGCGGCGCAGATCATCTCCGGCGAGATATCGGTTCCCTCCTCGACAAGCTAAGAGTCGATGCCCGCCCCGGCCATCGAGTTGCGGGGGATCACCAAGAGATACCCGGGGGTGGTAGCCAACCGGGATGTGAACCTCCGTGTCGAGTCCGGTACCGCGCACGCGGTGATCGGCGAGAACGGGGCGGGCAAATCGACTCTCATGAACATTCTGTACGGGATGGTCGTGCCCGACGAGGGAGAGATCCTCGTCGGAGGCATGACCATCCCGATGTCTTCGCCGGCCGACGCTATCGCCGCGGGGATCGGAATGGTGCACCAGCACTTCAAGCTGGCCGACAACCTGACCGTCCTCGAGAACGTGATTCTCGGCGACGAGCCGACCGGGCGCGCCGGCCGGATCGACTTCGAGACCGCCCGGGCCCGGATAGTGGAGTTGGGAGATCACTACCGGATCCCCATCGAGCCGGACGCTCTGGTGGCCGACCTCTCCGTCGGGAACCGGCAACGGGTCGAGATCATCAAGGTCCTCTACCGCGGAGCGAGGGTGCTGATCCTGGACGAGCCCACGTCGGTGCTGGTCCCTCAGGAGGTGGACGAACTGCTCAAGAACCTGCGAAGGCTGACCGGCGAGGGCCTGACCGTGATCTTTATCTCTCACAAGCTCGACGAGGTCCTGGCGGTTGCCGATGAGATCACGGTGATGCGGAACGCGCGGACCGTGGCTCACACCAGACCGGCGGAGATCACGTCCCGGGAGCTGGCGCAGCTCATGGTCGGCAGCGAGCTTCCGACGCCCGAGCCGAGGACCGTCGAGGTGCGGCCCGAGGTCGGGCTCAGGCTCGAGTCGGTGTCCACCCGCGGCAGCGGTCACGAGACCAGCCTCTCGGATGTCGACCTCACCATCCGGTCCGGCGAGATCGTCGGTATCGCCGGTGTGGAGGGAAACGGCCAGTCCGAGCTCATCGAGACCATCCTCGGGCTGACCAGTCCCGTCGCGGGCCGTGTGCTGCTCGGCAGCGAGGACGTCACGGAGGCCAGCACAAGCGTCCGGCGTCGCCTGGGGCTCGCCTACATCCCCCAGGATCGCCACCGTGAGGCTCTGTTGCTGGATGCCACCCTGTGGGAGAACCGCATCCTCGGCCATCAGATGCATCCACCGATAAACCGGGGGGTGTGGATCGACCGCAAGGCGGCCCGCGCCGACACGGAGAGGATCGTCGCCGACTCGGACGTGCGCACTCCGAGCATCGAGGTGCTGGCCTCGGCGCTCTCCGGCGGCAACCAGCAGAAGCTGATCGTCGGCCGAGAAATGGCCGGGGACCCCCGGGTGCTCATCGCGGCCCATCCGACCCGCGGGGTGGACGTGGGCGCCCAGGCGGCGATCTGGACGCGGTTGTCGGCGGTCAGGCGGGCGGGAGTAGCCGTCCTCCTCGTGTCCGCGGACCTGGAGGAGTTGATCGGGATCTCGGATCGGATCCTCGTGATCCTGCGAGGCCGGTTGGTGGGCGAGTTCGATCCCGCGGCCATCGGTCCGGAGGACCTGGGTGCTGCGATGACGGGAGCCGATGCCGCGTGATCGAGACCCGCATCGAACGTATTCTGCTCCAGTTGATCGCGCCGGTGGTCGCCATCGTCTTTGCCGCCCTGCTCGCCGCAGCCATCCTCCACTTCACGGGGGCCGACGCGGGAAGCGTTCTCGGCGAGGTCGTGGCCTTCGGGACGACTCCGGCCAGCCTGGTGGCCGTGCTCAACAAGGCCACCACGTTCTACCTGGCAGGAATCGCCGGTGCGATCGGGTTCCGGATGCTGCTCTTCAACATCGGCATCGACGGGCAGTACCGGCTGGCGGTGTTCTTCGCCGCGGTGGTCGGGGCGTCGGTGTCGCTGCCGCCGGTACTCCACGTCACACTTATCGTCGTGGTCGCCATGGCGGTCGGGGCCGGATGGGCGGCCCTCGCCGGCTACATCAAGGTCACCCGTGGGGTCTCGGAGGTCATCAGCACCATCATGCTCAATGCGGTGGCCACCGGGATCATCGCCTACCTGCTCGCTCCGGGGAGGCTGGCCGAGCGGGTAGCCGGCAGCAACAACATCCGGACCACGCCGATACCGTCCTCCGGATGGTTCCCCGGTTTCAGTGTGGCGGGCAAGGAGGTGTTCGGCTTCACGCTCGTGGCGGTGGCGCTGGGTATCGCCTTCTGGATCCTCCTCAACCGGACCCGCTTCGGCTTCGAACTGCGCGCCAGCGGCCTCTCGCTCCGGGCCGCGGCGGTGAGCGGCGTCAACTCCAAGCGCATGATCTTCGTCACGATGGTCATGTCCGGAGCGATGGCCGGTCTGGTGGGGATACCCCAACTCCTGGGGTCGTCCCACCAGTACGGCCTCGACTTCCCGGCCGGCTTCGGGTTCACCGGCCTCGCCATCGCGATCCTCGGCCGTAACCATCCCCTGGGCGTCGCCTTCGGCGCCCTCCTCTGGGCATGGCTGGAACGATCCTCCCAGATCCTCGACCTGCTCGGCGTGTCGCGCGAGATTGTGACCATCATGCAGGCCACGATCGTGTTGAGCGTGGTGGTGGCCTACGAGGTCGTCCGCAGGGTCAACGTGCGCCGGCAACAGAAACTGGTAGGCCGGAGCGAGCACGAAGGCATCGAGGACGGAGCAGCCGCGTGAAAACCCTCCGTGAGCCCAGGACTTCGCTCTCGATCTGGAGCCGATGGTGGGTGCGAGCGGTCATGGCGCTCCTGTTGCTGTCGGCGGTCGCCGACATCGCGAACACCCCGGACCTGCTGTCACGCGGCGCCGTGAGCGCTTCGCTCCGGTTCGCCGTCCCGATCGTCCTGGCCGGGCTCGGAGGGTTGTGGGCGGAGCGCTGCGGCGTCATCAATATCGGCCTCGAGGGCATGATGATCATCGGTACCTGGATGGGCGCCTGGGCCGGGTTCCAGTGGAGTCCCTGGGTCGGAGTGCTTGCTGCGATCGCGGGCGGAGCGGTGTTCGGCGCCTTCCATGCCCTGATGACGGTCTCGTTCGGCGTGGATCAGGCCGTCTCGGGCATTGCCATCAACGTCGCCGCCCTGGGACTGGGCCGCTTCCTGTCGTCGATCTTCTTCGAAGGCCAGCCCGGAGGAGGGATCAGCCAGTCTCCGCATGTCGGCCAGATCGCCAACGTGTCGGTTCCCGGTCTCGCCGAGGTGCTCGATCCGATCGCGAGCCTCGAGACTCCGGTGATCTCGGACCTCGCCGAGATCGCAATCGGTGTGACGACCGGCGTGTCCCTGCTGACCCTGCTGGCGGCCGTGTTGGTGTTCCTTTCATGGTGGGTCCTCTTCCGGACCAGCTTCGGGCTGCGGCTGCGGGCTTGCGGTGAGAATCCGGCGGCAGCGGATTCTCTCGGAGTGAACCCGAACCGGATGCGCTACGCGGCGCTCACGGTGTCGGGCGCCCTGGCAGGCCTCGGCGGGGCGTTCCTGGTGACGGTGGCCTCCTCGATCTACCGCGAAGGGCAGGTGGCGGGACGCGGGTTCATCGGTCTGGCCACGGTCATCTTCGGGAACTGGATGCCGGGTCGCCTCACCATCGGAGCACTTCTCTTCGGGTTCACCGACGCGCTCCGGACCCGCCAGGAGACCACGATGACGGCCCTGCTGATCGTCGGGGCGGTGGTGTTCGCCTTCCTTACCGTCCGGGCTATACGCACCCGCAATCGTGGCGCGACCTTCGCGTACGCGATCGCCGCGGTGGGTCTGGGCTGGTGGTTCCTCGGTTTCGGGGTCGTTCCCTCGGAGTTCGTGGGCTTCGCTCCCCACCTGACCACGCTGCTCGTCCTGTCCCTGGCACACCAGAAGATCCGCCCGCCGCAGGGGATCGGTGTTCCCTACCGGCGCAGCGAGGCGAACTAGTTGGTGGTGGTCACGGGGGACCCGCGATTGCTAACGGACGCGTATGGCGTGAACACGCCCTAGTTGTCCGTCTGAAAGGAGCAGAGTGAACGCTACATATTGGGATGGCCCGGTTCTCCGATCGGTGCTGGGCGTCGTCGAACGCTCCCGGCACGTACGGACCTCGCGAGACGCGGTGGAACGCACTGCCGGCTGGTTGGCTTACGAAGAGTTCGCCTTTCCCCGCGGTGGGGCGGCGGGCGAGTTCGACGTGGGCTCGAATCCTGACGACATCATCGACGTGACCATGCTGGTGGCAACCCTGAACTTCGCCTTCACCGACTTCGACACCGGACGCATGTTCGAAGCCGACTACAAGGGGCAGACCTGGTCGGACAGCCTCGGAATGTTCGCCTGCCTCCATCAGGCCCTCTCGAACGGCGTCCCGCTGCTCGAAGGCCAGTACCTGGCGTCGGTCACGAGAGATGATCTCGATGACATCTTCCGGGGCAACATCGAGATGCCGATGCTCGACGAGCGCAGCGAGATCCTCAACGAAGCCGGGGCGGTTCTGGTGGATCGATACGAGGGCCGGTTCCACCGTTTCGTCCGCAGCTGCGCCCCGGCGATGTATGCGGAAGGCGACGGCCTCATGGAACGGCTCATAGCCGAGTTCCCCCGGTTCGATGACACCAGCACCTACCACGGAGCGGACGTTCACATCCTCAAGCTCGCCCAACTGGGTCTATGGACCCTGCACATGGCACTGCACGACTCCGGCGAATGGAGCCTCCGGGATCTGTCGATGATGACCGCCTTCGCCGACTACATCGTTCCGGTGGCCCTGGAGGTGATGGGGATCTTCGAGTACACCCCCGACCTGTCAAACCGCATCGCCGAGGGTGTCATGATCGAGCGTGACAGTGATGAGGAGATCGAGATCCGGGCCCACACCCTGTATGCCACCGCCCTGTTGACGGACGCAGTCAACGCTCTCAGACCCGCGGACCTACAGGTCGTGATCCCGCAGGTCGATTTCCGCCTCTGGTCTAAGTACCACGCCACCTTCCGTCCGCACCACCTGACCAGGACGGTGATGTACTGACCTGGCTGCTCCGGCGAACCGGCCCCGGCGGCTATCGGGCCGTGATGCGCATACCGGGGGCCCGGCCCCTGCTGTGGTTCGGGCTGGTCGGCCGGTTTCCCAACTCCATGTACCCGGTCGGCCTGGTATTCGCAGTGGAAGCGATCACGGGATCGTACGGGTTGGCGGGCTCGGCCTCGGCGGGTTTCAGCCTCGCCGGAGCGGTGGCGAAGCCCATCGGCGGACGGCTCGTGGACCGCTACGGCCAGCGTCTCGCGGCGCGGGCCCTGCTGGCGGCGTTCGTAGGTAGCGGCGTGGGCCTGCTGGTGGCGATCCGGGCGGTGGCGGCGCCGTGGATAATCGTGCTGGTGGCGGTCGCTGCGGGGCTGACGGCGCCCAACATCGGCGCTCTGACCCGGGTCCGCTGGACCCGGATGGCCGAGGCTTCCGACATGCGGCGGTGGCAGGCCCTGGAGTCGGCGAGCGATGAGATCAACTTCATCGTCGGTCCTTCGGCGGTATCGGTCTTGGCGGCCTGGGTGACGGCGTCGGCATCCCTGGTGGCCGCGACGGCGCTGGCGGTCGTAGGCACACTCGGCGTGACATCGCTACCGGGCGAACCGCGGGGTGGCCGGGCAAGACGGCAGGGAGTCACGAAATGGGTCAAAGCAACCCATCTCGCCGTGCTCAGTTCGGTGGGAGGTCTGGGGATGGTCCTGGGCGGCGTCGCCATCACGATCGTCGCCTACACGGCCGAACTCGGATATCCTGCCTGGTCGGCGGTGATCTTCCCCCTCAATGCCGGGGCCAGCTTCGTGGCCGCGCTGTTCATGGGCCGCATCGGACCCGGCGACCTCATGTCCCAACACCGTAAGGCAACAGTCTGGCTCCTGGCGGTGCTGCTCCCGTACGGCCTCGGTGACGGCATCGTGTGGTTCACAGCTACGGCGATGATCGCGGGCCTGGGAACGTCACCGAACCTGATCCAGGTCAATTCGCTGGCTGTCGCCACCACCCCGCCCGAGCGGCGAACCGAGGCATTCTCGTGGATCGCTGCAGCGGCCGGTGTCGGCATTGCCGCCGGATCGGCGATCACCGGCCTGCTGGTCGATGCCGTGGGTGCTGACGCGGCCCGGATCGCGGTCACCGCCTTCGGAGCTTGTCCCGCCGCTATTACGGTCGCTATGACCCTGACAGGACGGAGAGGGAACTGATGGCCACACCCATCCTGCTGGATGTCGACACCGGGATCGACGACGCGCTCGCCCTCCTCTACGCGGTCGCCTCCGCCGACGCCCGCCTCGTGGGGGTCAGCTGCGTGGCCGGCAACGTCTCCCTCGGCGAGGTCACAGCCAACACGGCCGCCGTCCTGGACCTCGCCGGACACCCCGAGGTGGAGGTGGCGCCCGGATGCGCAGGACCGATCGAGCGCCCGCTCGTCACCACGCCGGAGACCCACGGACCCACCGGGACCGGATACGCAACACTTGCGGCCCCTCCGGACCGGATCAGCGGGAGGTCCGGGATCGACCTGATCGTCGACCGCGCCCGTTCGGATCCGGGAGAGATCACCCTCGTGGCGGTCGGTCCGCTGACGAACGTCGCGGTTGCCCTCCGCCGGGAGCCTCGCCTGCTCCACCTGCTCAAGCGATTGGTGATCATGGGGGGTTGCTTCACGGTGGCCGGGAACACCGCTCCCCGTACCGAATGGAACATGCACGTCGACCCGGAAGCAGCCAAAGAGGTGTTCGCGGCCGCCGGCCGGGGTGCTCGCAGCCTGCCGCTCGTGATGCCGCTGGATGTCACCGAACAAGCACGTCTCCTACCGCATCACGTGGCTCGGCTGGCCGAACGGGCGGGAACATCGATGGAGTCACTGCAGCCGCTGATCTCCGATGCGCATCCGCTCATGTCCTTCATCGCCGACGCCCTCAGGTTCTACATGGAGTTCCATCACCGCTACGACGGGTTCTACGGGGCGTTCGTGCATGATCCCTTTGCTGTCGCGGCCGCGCTGGACCCTTCCCTTGTGAGCACCGTGGAGACCACGGTCGATATCGAGACGGGCGGGGAGTTGACGGCAGGCGAGACCGTAGGGGACTTCAGGGGCGCCTGGGGCCGCGAGCCGAACGCCGCCATCGCCCTGGACGGCAGAGCGGACCTCTTCATGGAGCGTCTCGCCGTCAGGATCGCAGGCCTGGTCGCACGGCAGGAGTGAGTCCTGATACCGCCGTCTCCGGGCTGACGGCACCGGCTCCCGGGAAGCGACTGCGAGCGGTGATGCGACCCGGTCGCCCGGGGGCCTCCTACAGCTGCCTGATGATGGCCGCCACCTGATCGAGCCGGCTCACCGCCCAGGTCTTGACCTCGCCGATGGGGGCCTGGAGCTCCTCGCGGAGGCCCGATATCGCTCCGCCCAGCCGGTGCCTGACATCAGCGGCTCGGGTGGCGTCACCACTCCTCAGGGCCGCTATGTACTCGGCCTGGATCTGCTCGACCGAGGCCACCGTTTCCGACGCCCTCTGGCGGAAGCCCTCGAAGACGGGGTCATCCGGAAGCCTGGCCAGCAGGAGGCCGGTCTCGGCGATCGAGGTGCTGAGTTGGAGAGCGATCTCGTCGACCTGGCTCGGAGGGGCCTGTTCAGGGAGTTCGGGCAGGTTGAAGGCGAGGGACATCGTGAGCGAGTAGGCCATGGCATCGCCGATCTGCTTACCGATGCTCAGGGCTTGCGCCGAGCCCGAAGCCAGCCGGTCTCTCGGCTCTGCCAGGGCGTTGATATCCGCCGTCCTCCCGAGAATCGGCGTGCTGGGCAAGGGTTCCGCGGCCAGCGAAGCCGAGCGCCGGGCGGCGATGTCGAGATCGCCGAGGTGGCTGGTCAGGGCCGACAGCCCGGCGTCGCTCGACAGCCCGTCGGCATAGACCGAGTTGGCGACCGGTCCGAGCGTATCGAACAGCTCCTGGGCCGATAGCGTGTACTGGGCCTCGCGTGCGGCGGCGGCCTGAACCGGCATGTCGGTCAGTGTCTTGTAAGTGGCGCCGATAAGCGTGAGCATGATGGCGAGCCCGGCCCCGATGACCAGCATCCGCCAGAGGGCGCGACGGTCCCTGGTCCCCGTCTCGGACAGATCATCCGTGAGCAGCTTGGAGTCCATGTCCCATTCGGAGGTGGCGTCCCACATGGCCTTGACCGCGTCGCCCGTGCTGCGGGGACCGTTCATCTCGGCGGTGACGGAGCTGAGGGAGGGAAGCCGTTCCCAGTACTCGTCATCGGGCGTGGTCGGCTCGAAGGACTCTCGCCGTTCGTCCGGTCGATTGCCGAAGGAGGTTTCGACCTCGCCGAATCCGAGCAGGGAAGCCAGCGGCGAGCCTTCCGAGGCCGGGGCGGCCGGGAGGAGATGTGTCTCGGGAATCTCGGAAAAGGCGGCTACGGACCCGGGCCGCCGTCCGGCTACCGGGGATGGGGACCCTCCGGCTACTGCCTGTCTCCGCGCGGCCGGCTTGCCGGACTCGGCCCGGGGTTCCCGTCCCGGTCGGGCAGTCGACCGGTCCGTGGATGTCGAGGGCCGGAACTCGGCCGGTCCGTCCTGGGACACCTTGGGGTCGGCCGCGGGAACCGCCCATACCGAGCGATACGTCCATGAGGGAAGGAACCGGACCAGACCGCTACGCTTCGCATCCATATGGGCGGGCTCGTAGGTACTCCAGCCGCGGCCGGCAAGGTGCCGGCCGCGGTAGGCACCGGAGTCGGAGGACGAACGGGTGCCTGTGGCGGCATCGGGCTTGGCCGCGGGCCGGGCGGAAACGATCGGATGCGGATGCTCGGGTCTTAGCGTAACCATAAGGGCGGTGTGCTCCTGCGTGCCGTACTCCGCCCGGCTTCGAGAGCCCCGATTACATCTTGTCTGGGATTGGTGAGACGTGCATCTTAACGTTCTCAAGATCGATTCGGAACTACCTTCGCCCACACGCGCCCACCCGACCGATGCGGGGCTTGACCTTTATGCTCGCTTTCCCGTCCGGCTGGAGCCGGGAGAGTACGCGACGGTCGATACCGGAGTTGCGGTGGCCATACCGGGAGGCCATGCGGGGTTGGTGCTCCCCCGTAGCGGGCTGGCGCGCAGGTACGGGGTAGGGCTGGTCAACTCCCCGGGTCTCATAGATGCCGGCTATCGCGGGGAACTCCGGGTGGTGCTGATCAATCACGGTCGGGAGCGATGCAGTATCGCCCGCGGGGACCGAATTGCCCAACTGGTGATCGTACCGGTCGCGCTCCCGGCGCCACGGCCGGTTGATCGATTGGATGAGACCGAGCGTGGCGCGCAGGGATTCGGTTCGTCGGGGCGTTAGGCGGTCGCCAAGGGAGTACGGGGGCGAACGGCAGCCACTCGGGATCCGGCAGACGCTACAATAAGGAGGCACGCGGAAGTAGCTCAGCTGGTAGAGCGCAACCTTGCCAAGGTTGAGGTCGCGGGTTCGAGTCCCGTCTTCCGCTCCCAGCCCGGTCCGGTCGGGTCAGAGCCGGCCGGCGTAGGTATACGGCGACGTGGCCGAGTGGTTAGGCACAGCTCTGCAAAAGCTGCTACACCGGTTCGATTCCGGTCGTCGCCTCGCATGACATGAGAATCGGGGCGCTTAGCTCAGGGGAAGAGCGCTTCCTTGACGCGGAAGAGGTCACAGGTTCAAATCCTGTAGCGCCCACCGGCCAAGTCCTATCTACCTGCTGGTTTATAGGTGGTTTGGTGATTAGGTTCTCCGGTCTTGTAAGCGGCAGGCTTCGGTTAAGCTACTGCGTGAAATTGATCCATGCCTGATTTGCAGCAGTTTCAATTACCACGGACGATAGGAATTTGATTACTATCGGATGTGGCAGGACAGTATTCCAACCAAGAAAGGGAGTCTTTCATGCCGATGGGAGAAGACCACAAGGCAGCTCTCGCGAAGGGCAAGCGCGAAGCCGCCAAAGTTACGAGGTATCTAAAGGCCTTGGAGGCCGGTCAGCCCGGCGGCGCGGCGCGCGCCAAAGTCCTGGAGCAGAAGATCGAACGGTTGCGAGATGACATCGCCAACGAAGACAACCTCCTGCGGCGCGTCAAGCTGATTCAAAAGCGTTTCGACACGGAGGACAAGCTCAAGAACGTGGACACCTCGATCGACTTTGACGCCTTGGAGGCTGACTTCATCGGCGTGGTGGTTTCGTATTCCGGCCGCAACCAGATCAGCTACCACACCTGGCGTGAAGTGGGAGTGCCCGCCAAGGTATTGAAGGAAGCGGGAATCAAGCGCACACGGCGCATCTAGGAACTGCCGAGACGTCGGGCGGCGATAACAACCTCCGGCTCAGCGCACTCGGCCTCGTTTATCCAGCCATTCTCGGCACCTAGACCCAACCCAGTTCCGACAGTCGGGCATCGTCTATACCTAGATGATGCCCGATCTCGTGCAGGACGGTCCGGCGGATCTCCTCGATGGTGCCAACCCGGTCGAGTTCCATCTCGATGTGGCTTTCCATGTAGATGGTGATGCGATCGGGTAGCGCGCCCGCATAATCCATACCGCGATCGGCCAGCGAGATGCCTTCGTACAGGCCGAGGAGATCCTCGCCGGGCGGAGGCCGTTCCTCGACCACCACCACCAGGTTGTCGAGTTTGGCGGCGATGTCTCCGGGTAGTTCTTCGAGGACCTGATCGACGATCCGCTCGAATTCCTGGAGCGTCAGGCTGATGGCGCCCCCTCAGTCCGTGTCATAGGTAGGGGTTATAGATGGCGTTATGGGCAATGACAATTCATCACGGATCCGGCGCAGCGAACCCACCGGGCACGGCTACACTTGCCGCCTCCGGGCGCTTAGCTCAGCGGGAGAGCGCTGCCTTCACACGGCAGAGGTCACTGGTTCGATCCCAGTAGCGCCCACGTTCTTCGGCCGGCGACCTGATCGGCGCCATCTTCTTCTTCCAACTCTCGTTCTGGTTAGCCTCCTGGCCGCCTGCGGCGGATCGGGCCGGGATGGTGGGGACAGTGCGTTCGCGCTCTCCCGCGCAGCTTCCGTTCACTCCACAGGGAGTACCCGCGAGCAGGTTCATGCGGTCGATCTCCTCGACCGGTTGGTGGTTGCCGGTGAACGATGGAACGGGTATGACCGGAACCTGTTCGTTCATTGGACGGACGAGGACGCGGACGGCTGTGACACCCGCCGGGAGGTCCTTCTGAGGGACGCACATTCCGACCTCCGTGTCGATGGCGGTCCGGAATGCCGGATCGTCTCCGGGGTCTGGTACTCGCCGTATGACGATGCGTGGGTCGAAGGATCGCCGGCCGGTTTACACATCGACCATGTGGTGCCGTTGCAGGAAGCATGGGATTCGGGAGCTCATGCGTGGGATCCCGGTCGCAGGCGGGCATTTGCCAACGACCCCGGCGGCCTGGCTGCGGTAACGGCCGGGATAAACACGGCGAAAGGCGCAGATGACCCGGCGCAATGGATGCCCCCGAATCCCCATCACAGATGTGCCTACATTGCCTCATGGATCGCTATCAAGTTCCGGTGGGATTTGACCGTCGATGGCAGGGAGGCGGGATACCTGCGGGATCTCCTCAGCGGTGAGTGCCGGGGTTTGACGGTCGGATGGGCGAGCGCGCCAACAGCGCCGGATCGCGGGTAGTCAACCGACCTACGTCGGCTCGCCGCGAGGCGTCCTCGGGCCCTACCAGAGGTTTCGAGTCCGCGAAATCATAGAAAGGGTGAGTTTTGTTCTCCTATGCTGGTAGCGTACTGGTGCCCAGAACGCGAAAATCGGGTGCGGCGGCGGGTTTTCGCAATGTCGAAAACGACAGAGATCGGGTCTGCTGTTTGTGCGAAGGAGATGTCTTGAAAAAGCGGGCGTTACTAGTAGCAGCAATAGCCATGGTCGTGGCAGCGTGTGGCGGAGGCGATGAGACTCCCGCCGAGACCACACAGGACACCTCCGCAGAGGTCACCGCGACCACCAGCCTGGTCGCCACGACCGCGGCCCAGGCCCCCACTCCCTCCGATGACATGGAGGACTCGGGAACGGCCACCACCGAAGTGGCAGTGACCGTGGCCGAAGAGGTGGCTGCGACGACTACGGCCACCACTGCGGCCCCGCCCACGGGGACTGCGGAGTTGACCAGCGACGATGTTGTGACGCTACGTGCCCTGGGGCCGGTCACTTTGGGGATGACCGTAGAGGAGGCCGCTGTCGCTTCCGGGTTGACGCTCTCCCAGGACTTCGGCCGGACATCGACCGACAACTGTTACTACGTGACAGCCGGCGCCGGCCTTCCGGGCGTGGCGTTCATGGTGGTCGACGGGGCGGTCGTCCGCGTCGAGATCAACGCCCCCAGCGTCATCGCCACCCGGTCGGGGGTCAGGATCGGGACCTCGGAAGCCAGCGTGCGCGAGGTCTACCCCAACAACATCCAGCAGGCCAACGAAGCCGTGTCGGAGGGCCAGGCCCTGGCCTTCGTTCCCAACGACGAGGCGGATGCCGACTACCGCATCTACTTCGCCATCGATGGCGGTGAGGTGTCGAGCTACCGGCTCGGCATCCGGCCGGCGGTCGACAACCTGCTGGGCTGCCAGGGCTAACGCCCCGAACTCTCACCCGGGCCGCGGCGGTTCCGGTCCTGCTCGCGCCTGCTAGGTGACGATGGACCGCTCCGGCGGGCACCGTCGAGTTGCCGTGCGTGCGCACTCATGTCTCCGGCCGCTCGCCTGTTCCCATCCGGACGGTCGCGGGCGGCTCTCTCGCCGGGCTGCCGCATCCGGCGGGCCATCTGGACGATGACCGTGCCGGCTCTGGCCGGGATGAGGGCAAAGGGTCGCCGCCGGTCCGCAGGCACGCCTTCCCGGGTGAAGATCCGGAAGAGGCTGAACATGGCCGTGACCAGGAACACGACGCCGACGAACCAGTAGAGGCCGGCCGGTCCGGCGGCGTCCATGACCTGCGCACCGGCGACCGGACCGATAACGGCGCCGATTCCGCCGGCGAGCGACAGGACCGTGCTCACGCCGATGGCCGATCCGGGAGGAACCCGGTCGTTGATATGGCTGAGCGCCAACGGATACATGCTCAGGGCCAACCCGCCGACCAGGAAGGAGATTGTCATCGCCAACCAGCCGAGCGGGTTGGCATGGACCATCGCTAGGCATGCGCCAGCGCACACGAAGCCTGTGCCCAGGATCAACCGCCTCCGTCCCAGCCGGTCGGACAGTTCGCCGATGGCAGGCTGGAGCACCACGCTTCCGACCACCGCGGCGGAAGTGAACAAGGCGATCCGTTCCACGCTCATACCCGATCTCGCACCGTATACCGCTCCCAGCGTCAGCAACGCCGCCACCCCCACTCCCTGGCTGAAGGCGGCGAAGATCCCCAGGGGCGCGGCGTGCCACACCTGAGCGACCGGAAGCTTGCCCGGAAGCACCAGAGTGGGGGCCGAGGAGGTCGACAGCGTGATCGGGATCACCGCGATCGACACAAGTATCGAGGCCGCGATGAACAGGGCGATCCCGGATGGATCACCGAGGACGATCAGCATCTGGCCCGCTGCCAGCCCTCCCATCAGCACCACCATGTAGATGGCGAGCATCCTTCCCCGGGTCCGGTTGGTGGCGGCCTCGTTGAGCCAGCTCTCTCCCACGATGAACAGACCGCTCATCGCAAATCCGTTGATCAGCCGCGCCAGGGACCAGACGGCCGGGGAGGCGTTGAGGATGTAGATGAGGGTTGAGGTCGATGCCAGCGACGCCAGCGCGGCGTACACGCGGATGTGACCGACGTCCGTCACCAGGCGCCGCGTTATCCACGCACCCGCCAGGAACCCCACGTAGTAGAACGCCAGGATGGTCCCGGTGGCGGTGGTCGAGAAGCCCTCCAGCTCGGCTCTGATGCCGAGCAAGGGGTTCATCATCCCGTTCCCCAGCATCACGAAGAGGACGGCCAGGAGCAGGCCGCGCGAGCCGAGGATGGTCCTGGCGGTGCCATCGGGTCGCGGAGCGGAGCCGGACATGACCGACGAACTCATGGATGCACCTCGTGAAGGCTCGGGTTCGGGTGAGAAGTGACGCCACCGCGGGGATCAAGGACCACCATCGGCCGGCCGGGACGGTGCCTGGAGGAACCTCCCGCACCCGCCTGCATTGTAGCAAAAGGGCAGGTCTATCCAGGCCGCGACCGGGTGGTGGCTACCGGTGTCCGCCGGATGACTCGGCGTGCTCCGGCGGCCATCACCGACCTTTCCAGACCGGGTCGCGCTTCTCCGCGAATGCCCGGATGCCCTCCCGGGCGTCCTCCGACTCCAACATCTTCCCGTAGGCGCCGACCGCCCCGGATCGCAGGGTGTGGAGCGCGCCGGCAACCGGTAGGTGCCCGGTCCGCCGGCCGATGTCGAGAATGGCGGCCACGGCCAGCGGGGCGTTGGCGGTGATGCGGGCGGCCAGGTCGCGCGTCGCGTCCATGAGCTCCGTTCCGGGCACCACCTTGTTGACCAGGCCGAACCGATGGGCCTCCTCCGCGGTCAACTGCCGCCCCGCCAGTAGCACTTCGTTGGCCAGCGGGGCGGGCAGCAATCTGGGCAGGCGGACGGATCCGACATCGGGAATCAAGCCGATCGAAGCCTCGGGCAGGAAGAAGGTGGCGTGTTCCGCGGCGACCACCAGATCCGCCGACATCACCAGTTCGAAGCCGCCTCCGACCGCCATTCCGTTGACGGCGGCGATGACGGGCTTGTCGAGGCCGGGAAGCTCCGGAAACCCGCCGAACCCGCCCGTGCCGAAATCGCTGTCGTAGGCCTCGCCCTCGGCCCCGGCGGCCAGATCCCAGCCGGCGGAGAAGAACCGCTCGCCGGCGCCCGTGAAGATGGCCACCCGGAGGTCGGGATCGTCCCGGAAGGAGGCAAAGACAGTGCCCAGCTCCCGGCTGGTCACCGCGTCGATGGCGTTGGCCTTGGGCCGGTCGAGGACGACCTCGAGTGTCGATTCCCGCCGGATGGCCCGGATGGCTTCTTTCGTCATGATCGGAGTGTATTGTCCCCGCAATCGCCACGCTCGACGGCCGTCACTTCCGAGCCACCGACCGGGAGATTAAGGACTGTTTCCGCAGGAGGTAATCCTGCGCCAGCCCCATTACCTATACTCGTATTCGTGCGAGCAGCCTCCCGGGGATTCTGATATGACGCCGGAACAGATTCTGGCCGAGCCGCCGCGAGTGCTGACCCAGGAACAGCGGGAATCGTACTTCGAGCGGGGGTATGTCGGCGCCGAATCGCTGATTTCCCAAGACTGGATCGACCGGCTCAACGAGGTTACGGCCTTCTTCGTGGAGCGGAGCCGAACGGTCAGCAAGTCGGGCGAGGATTATGACGTGGCCGATGATCACGGCCGGGACTCGCCGAAGATCCGGCGTATCAAGATGCCCGATCGCCTGCATGAGACGTACTGGGAGTTCGCCACCGGGCTCATCGCCGATGTCGCCGCCGACCTGGTCGGACCGGACGTGGTGTTCCACCATTCCAAGCTCAACTTCAAGTGGGATGCAGGCTCGGATGATGTCAAGTGGCATCAGGACATACAGTTCTATCCGCACACCAACTACAGCCCGCTGACGATCGGTACGTACCTGGCCGACACCGGTATGGACGATGGGCCCCTTATGGCGCTACCGGGCAGCCACGACGGTCCCCTGTTCGACCAGTACGACGAAAAGGGAGGCTGGGTCGGGTGCCTGTCCGCCGAAGACGCCGCGACCCTCGATGTCGGAAGCGTCGAATACCTCACCGGACCGGCCGGCTCGATCACGGCCCACAACTGCCGTACGGTTCACGGCTCGCCGCCCACCGCCAGACCGAGCGGCCGACCCCTGCTTCTCAACGCCTATGCCTCCGCCGATGCGTTCCCCTACACGGCCCATCCGCAGCCGACCCGCAACACCGGCAAGGTGATACGCGGGAAGCCGGCGCGGTGGGCCCACCACGATCCCCGGCCGTGCCTCATCCCGCCGGACTGGTCGGGCGGGTACGAGTCCATCTTCGCCGCCCAGGACGAGGAAGGCTGAGCCGGAGCGATCCGGCCCCTTACGGGTTCGGCCCTGCGCCGCGGGTGACGGAGATCAGGGCGTCGGCCGCCCAGGCGCCGTCTCCGGTGAGGATCAGCGGGTTGACCTCCACCTCGACGATGTCGGGGCGGGTGGCTACCAGGGTGGTGACCCGGTCGATGACCCGGTAGATCGGTTCGGGGTCGATGACGGAGCCGCCTGCCCGGTGCTCCAGCCGGCGTCCGATACGGAGGCGGCCCAGCGCCCGCCGCAACTCGGCGCGGGTGACGGGCGCCAGCAGGGTGGTGGTATCGGCCAACCACTCCACCAGGGTCCCTCCGGTTCCCAGCGTCACCGCCACGCCGATCGGGGGCCGGCGGCTCACCGACACCAGCAGCTCGGCAACCGTTCCCGTCACCTGTTCCTCGATCAGCACCGGCCGGCCACCCTCTCCGAGCCTCCGGACGGCTCTCCCGAGTTCGCCGGCGTTCCCGATCCCGGTGACGACCCCACCGGATAGGGACTTGTGGGCCGGGCCCACCGCCTTGGCCACCAGCGGGAACCCGACGCTATCCGGGAGTCCCGCAGGCCCGACTTCCGGGTGCCCTTCGACGACCGCGCCCCTCGGTACCCGGATGCCGTCGCTGGCGAGGATCGCTTTCGCGGTGGGCTCGTCCAGGCTGTGGACGGGACCTGCAGGCGCTCCCGCCTGCAGGTGGAGGCGTGGGCGCCGGCTCTCCATCCATCGCCCGTACGAGGCTGCCGCCGCGAGGCCTCCAAGGGCTTCGTCGATCGAATGGGCTATGCCGAGGCCCTGTTCGGTTACGAACGCACTGATCCTCCCGGGCAAGCTCTCCGGTAGCCCGCTCACCACCACGCCGGCCCGGCCCGCTCGGTCGGAAGCGGTGGCGAAGGCCCGCAGGGTGGGCCACCAATCCGTGTCGTCGTTGCCATCCGATGGCCAATCGATCACCAGCATGGCGGCGTCGAACGGTCCCGCCACGACCTCGGTGAAGCATCGCTCCAGGGCCGGCTCGTCACCCCAGATGAAAGTGTGGTAGTCGAGCGGGTTGGTGATGGTCACGAGTGGGGGCAAGGTGGCCGCGATCCGGTCCCGGTGCTCCGGGCCGAAGGCGGGGAACGTCACCGGATAATGGACCGACCGGTCGGCCACCAGGGCCGCCTCGCCTCCGGAGCAGGAGAGGGAGACCAGCCGGTTCCCCGGGATCGGTCCGATCGTGTCCAGCAATCCCAGCGTGGTCATGAAGTCCGGTACGGACTCCGCCGTAGCCACTCCGTAGCGTTCGAACAGGGCATCGTAGGCGGCGGCCGGGGCGGCCAGCGCCGCGGTGTGCGACGAGGTGATGCGCTCCGCTTTCTTCGACCTTCCGGTCTTGAGCACCACCACCGGTGTACGGGTGTCGCGGCAGGCGAGCGCCGCCCGACCGAACGCGACCGGATCGACGATTGACTCGGCGTGGATGCCGACCGCGGTCACCTCGGGGAGGGCCGCGAAATGCGCCAAACAGTCCTCGGTGGTCACCGATGCCTGGTTGCCCAGCGAGATCACGTAGCTGAAGTCGATCCCTCGCCGGTTCATGGTGAGGTTGAGGGAGATGTTCCCCGATTGGCTGATCAGGGCCGGCCCGCTCCGCACGCGCCGGCAGCCCTGGACATCGGGCCAGAGGGCGGCGCCCACCACCGCGTTGATGGTCCCGTAGCAGTTGGGTCCGATCAGCGGCATCCGGTGCCCGCAGACCAGCCGTTCCTGGAGCTCGGCGCCCTTCTCGCCGGCCTCGGCGAATCCCGAGGCGTAGAGCACCGCCCCGCCGCAACCCATCTCCGCCAGCTGCCGGACCACCTCGATCGTGAGCCGGCGGTTCACGGCCACGAAGGCGGCGTCCGGCACTCCCGGCAGGTCGTCGAGCGACGGATGGACCCGTCGTCCGGCCATGTGCGATCGGGTGGGGTGGACCGGCCAGATCTCGCCATCGAAACCGAGCCGATCCGACTGGCGGATGGCTCGCTCGGCCGGGTCGCCCCCGACCACGGCCACCGTCCGGGGACGCAGGAGGCGGCCCAGGTCCCGAACCGGCACGTCGGGCTACCCGCCGAGGGGTCGGAGCATGGCCCGGGAGATGATGTGGCGCTGGATCTCGGAGGTGCCGTCCCAGATGCGGTCCACCCGGGTGTCCCGCCACAGTCGTTCCAGCGGCAGCTCGTCCATCAGACCCATGCCTCCGAAGATCTGGATGGCCTCGTCCGTGACGAACTGGCACATCTCGCTGGCATGCAGCTTGGCCATGGCCGCGTCCGTATCCGTCATGCGACCCTGCCCGTCCTTCCAGGCCGCTCGGAGGGTGAGTAGCTCGGCGGCCTCGTAGCGGGTCCGCATGTCGGCCAGCTTGAACGACACCCCTTGGAACTTGCCGATCTGGCGGCCGAACTGGGTGCGCTCGGCGGCCCATCTGGTGGCCAGGTCGATGGCGCGCCGGGCCCTTCCCAGGCAGACCGCCGCGACCTGGAGGCGGGTCGATCCCAGCCACTCGTTGGCTACCAGGAAGCCCTGGTGCTCCTCACCGAGGATGGCGGATGTGGGCACGCGGCAGTCGTCGAACTGGAGGACGAAGTTGTGGTAACCGCGGTTGGAGACCGCCCGGTATCCGGGCCGGACCTCGAATCCGGGAGTTCCCATGTCGACCAGGAAGGCGGTGATCAGCTTCCTGGGGCCTCGAGGGCCGGGTTCCTCCCCGGTGGCGGCGAACAGGATGACGTAGTCGGCTAGATCGGCATGGCTGATGAAGTGCTTGGTGCCGTTGATGAGATAGCTGTCGCCGTCCTGTACTGCCGCGCAACGCATGCCTCTCAGATCGGAGCCGGCGTCGGGCTCGCTCATCGCCAGGCATTCCACCCGGTCTCCCCGAACCGTAGGGAGGAGGTACCGGTCGATCTGCTCACCCCGGCAGGCCTGCAGGATGTTGGAAGGCCGAGCCACGATGTACTGGAGGGCGTAGGAGGCGGCCCCGAGTTCCCGCTCGACCAGCGCCAGCGTGAGCGGGTCCAGTCCCGCCCCTCCGTACTCGTCCGGCATGTTGGCGGCGTAGATGCCGGCCGCGATGGCACGCGACCTGATCCGGTCGACCAGTTCCGGGCGGACCCGGCCGGCGCGCTCCACCTCCTCCTCGTAGGGGAATAGTTCTTTCTCGGTGAAGTCGCGGGCGACCTCGATTATGAGACGCTGCTCGGCGGTTAGGTCGAAGTCCATCAGCTTGTTTCCCTGGTCCTCATCACCCGGCCCATGTACCCGGGCTTGTCCAGGCCGGCGTGGGCTTGGCGGATGGCTCCCAGCGCCCGGGCGGGTCGCCCGTAGATCGGGGCGGGGCGGCCCGCCACGGTGTCCATGTGCAACAGCATCTGCTCCGTCGTGGCCACCAGGTCTCCGGTCCTCTCGTCATACATCTCGTGATAGATGTGGAGTCGCTTGGTGTCAACGCCGACGACCAGGGTCGTGAATCGTAGGGAGTCGTCGCCCGCCACCTCCCTCAGGTAGTTGACATGGGTCTCCACGGTGTAGAAGGAGTGGCCCGCGGCCCGGTAGCCCTCATCGTCGCCGATGTACCGGAACAGCGCATCGGTCGCCCAGCCGAAGGCTGTGAGGTAGGCGGCTTCGGTCATGTGCCGGTTGTAGTCCACCCAGTCGGGTTCCACGTCGCAACGGTACAGTTCCAGCGGCGCCGCGACCTCGGCGCCCTCCGACCAGGTCCGGGACGACTCGCCGTAGCGACGAGCCTCCCGCCTGGCCAGGATCTCGCCGGCGCCCAGCCCCACCGAACGCAGCGCTCGCATGGCGGCGATGAGGTAGTCGTCTCGCAACTGCTCCAGTTCTTCGACGCTTCTCCCTGCGGCTTGCCGGCGGGTTCCGTCGACCATGGAATCGATGAGATGGGCGGTGAGCTCGGGCGCTTCCAGCTTGCTCCAGGGGAGAGCTAGGGCAGGGCCGAACTGTTCCAGCATGTGCCGCATTCCCTCGCTCCCTCCGGCGAGGTGGAAGGTGAGGTTGGTGCCCATGCCGGCCCAGCGCAGGCCGGGTCCGTAGATGATGGCGTCGTCGAGTTCCGCGGTGGTGGCGGTGCCCTCGTTGACGAGGTGGAGTGTCTCCCGCCAGAGGGCCTCCTGGAGGCGGTCGGACAGGTAGCCGGGGACTTCATGGCGGACGATGAGGGGATACATGTCCAGGAAGTCGTATACCGCGGCCGCCCGTTCCACAACGCCGGCGGAGGTTTGGGCGCCCCCCACCACCTCGCAGAGCGGGAGCAGGTAGACGGGGTTGAAGGGATGGCCGACCACCACCCGGTCGGGGTGGGCGCAGTCGGAGGCGATCCGGGTGGGGAGCAGCCCGGAGGAACTGGAGGCGATGATCGTGTCGGTCGGGGCGGCCGCGTCCAGGCGGGCAAGGAGCTTGCATTTGAGATCCTCGTCCTCGGGCGCCGACTCCTGGATGAAGTCGGCGGCGCTGCACACCTCCTCCGGAGTGCCGGCGAACCGGATCCGGTCGGGCTCGGCGCCCGGGTACAGGCCCAGCCTCCGCACCGAGGGCCAGGCCCGGTTGATGGCCTGCCGCAGCCGGTCCTCGGTGCCGGGCGCCGGGTCCCAGGCCACCACGTCGATTCCCCGGCTCAGGGCCCTGACGGCCCAGCCGGAGCCGATCACGCCGGTACCGACAATCCCGAAGGTCTTCGGCGGGAAAGCCCCCTCGACCGGCGCCATGATCCTGCGCTAGAAAGCGACCTGACCGAGCCCCTTGAGGGCCAGGCGCTCGCGGGTCTCGGCCGGATCGGCGGGCTCGCGGGACAGTTCGCGCAGGATCCGTACGATCTTGGCGACCTGCTCGGCGTTGGACTCGGCCAGCTTGCCCTTGCGGAGGTAGATGCCGTCCTCGAGGCCCACCCGCACGTTCCCGCCCAGCGTGGCGCCGGCGGTGACGATATCGAACTGGAACCGGCCTCCGCCCAGGATCGACCACTCGAGGTCGTGTCCGAACAGCCGGTTGGCCACCGTCTTCATGGCCACCACGTTCTCGATGTCCGGCCCGATGCCCCCGAACGTGCCCATCACGAACTGCACGAAGATCGGAGGCTCGATCAGGCCCCGGTCCGCGAAATAGGCCAGGGTGTAGAGGTGGCCGATGTCGTATGCCTCGAACTCGAAGCGGCATCCGGTCTTCTCGGCCAGCACCGTGAGCATGTACTCGATGTCGCCGAACGTGTTGACGAACGGCTCCCACTTGGTGCTCTCGAGAAAGGGCTCCTCCCAGTCGTACTTCCACCGGCCCTCGTAGCGAGGAATCATCTGGAAGAGCCCGTAGTTCATGGTGCCCAGGTTGCAGGTGGCGAGTTCCGGCTTGAGGACCTCGATCACCCGCAGGCGCTCCTCGATGGTCTGGCCGGTGGCGCCCCCGGTGGTGATCGAGATCACGGCGTTGCTCTCCGCCTTGATCCCGGAGCAGTACTCCCTGAACACTCCCGGGTCGGAGATAGGTCGTCCATCGTTCGGATCCCGGGCATGGAGGTGGATGACGGCGGCGCCCTCCCCGGCGGCATCGACCGACTGGCGGACATGGTCCTCCACGGTCACCGGAATGTCGCTGTTCATGGTGGGCGTGTGGGAGGAGCCCGTCACCGCACACGTGACTATCACACCACTCATGCCGGCACTCCTTCTCTCGCCGATCTACCCAAGTCCGGCCGGTAGGCCGGCTATCCCCGGACCCAGCAGGGTAGGCCGTTTAGCGGCAGGCTGTTCCGGATGATACGACCCGGCCCGGACCTATGGCGCGGGGCCGATGACCTGACCGGCTTGCCGGGCCGTTCGGTGATCCACAAGACGCCGGAAGGGCTTGGTCGGATGCGGCAACCGGAAGGCCATAATGGTTCCCGGCAGCGGCCCGAGGGAGGACAGTGGTGAAGGTAGGAGATAGGGTGCCTGACTTCGAGGCGCTGGACCAGCATGGCAACACGCTGGCCTTGCGGGACCTGCTCGACTCGGGTCCCGTGGTGGTGTATTTCTACTCGAAGGCGATGACCCCGGGTTGAACGCGCCAGAGCTGTTATTTCCGCGACCTGTCGGAAGAGTTCGCCGAACTCGGCGCCAGCATCGTGGGAATCAGCGCCGATCAGGTTGATCGGCAACTCGAGTTCGATGACGCCAATTCCCTGGGTTTCGCACTGCTCTCCGACCCGAGCCGTGCCATCGCCCGCAGCTTCGGTGTGTCACGGGGGCGTTTCCTCCCGGACAAGCGGCGCACGTTCGTGATCGACCGCGACGGTACGGTGCTGCGGACCGTGCGCTCCGAGCTGAACATGCGCCTCCACTCCGAACGCGCCCTCGAGGCGCTCCAGCAGGCGATCAGCCCCTGACCGGAGCCGGCAACCCGACGAAGTCTCGGAGTGGTGGCGGTCGTCGGGTTCTAGACGGTCACGAAGTCGTCAGTGGCAGCTTGGAACCGTCCAGTGCCTCAAGGCCTTCCGGTCAGGTGTCTGGGGTCGCCTCGGGGCCGAGGTCGTCCGGGCAGGGCGCGCAGAGACCCAGCTGGGGAGCCTCGACCGTGGAGTCCGGTAAGACGACCTCCAGGCTGATGCACTCCGGGTCTGCCACCCACACGTAGCCGGTGAAGAGCAGCCACTCCGTCTCGGAGTCGCAAGGCCCGAATGCGGTTCGAAGCGAGGGACCGGAACGGCTGTAATCGAGGGCGACCCGATCATGGAGATCATCGGGAACCCGAAGCTCGAACGTGGTGCCACGCCGGACGAGCAGTGGCGTCTTGGCCGCCAGGCGGAGCGTAGGGTCGTCATAGAGGCCGTGCGCACTCAATTGAGCCACATACCCGGCCGTCTTGGCGGTGCGTAGAGCGATTACCCCGCCGACGATGTCGAATTCAGGATCAACGGTATTCAGGTCCGGTCCCGGAGGAGAGAATTCGGTGATCGTGTCGTCGCACGGAACCTCGATCCGATCGGCAACGGCCGCCCGCGTGGACGGCGGTAGCGAGGATTGCTGTGCTGCCGGCGGTTCCCGGACCCCGCACCCGGCCAGCAGCAATGCCGCGCCCAAGGCCGGCAGCAATCTGCGAATGCGATCGCTGGGAGTCATCGGGTTACATCGGCCGGCCGGTCTTCGACGGGCGGGCGAGGGCGGCGGCGATAAGGGCGATCGCCGAGGAGGCCAGCACGACCAGCCCGAAGGCCTTGGGAGTGCCGTCGTTGAACAGCCCCACCATGGCGCTCCCGGCGGCGCCCATGGTGAAGCGAGTGAGGGTGGAAAACGCTGACGCGCTACCCGCCAGGTCGGGCGGAAACTCGTCCAGGACCCCGGCCTGGGTGCCCGGCGTCACCAGGTGGACCATTGACAGCACGATCACCGACACCGACACCACCCCGGCCAGGGCCCACAGGTCGGTCCAGGTCACCCACCAGAGCAGCACCGAGAGCGCCGCCATGCAGACGGCGCCGACCAGGACGATTCGCCGGTAACCGACCATCATCACGTACCTGATGTTGATCATCTGGGAGATCCAGGCGCCCACGATGCCGATGCCGAACAGCACGCCGAACCACTGCTCCTCCAAGCCGTAGTAGTCGATGAATATGAACGGGGCGGCGGCCAGGTAGGCGAACAGAACGCCCGCCGCGGCGCCGCCGGCGATCGCATAGAAGACCGCGACTCGCGACCGGGTGATCGACACGTAACCGCGCAGGACGTTGGCCAGGTCGAGCGGGCGGCGGTGCTCGGGTGCCAGGGTCTCGGGCAGCCGTCGCCAGGCGGCGATGAAGACCAGGCCGCCGATGATGCCCAGCACCACGAAGATGGCCCGCCACCCCCACGCCAGAAGGAGCATCGCGCCCAGGAAAGGTGCGATGATCGGCGCGCCGAGGATGATCATGGTCAGTATGGACATGGCCCGCGCCAGGGCGTCGCCCGAGAGAAGGTCGCGGAACATGCTGCGAGCGAGCGCTATCGCCGTTCCGCCACAGGCCGCCTGAGCCAGCCGCAGGCCGATCAGCATCTCGATCGAGCCGGCCGTCGCGATGGACAGGCTCACCAGCGAGTAGAAGACCAGGGAACCGAGGATCAGCCTGCGCCGGCCTATCGCGTCCGAGATCGGGCCGAAGACGACCGGCCCCAGCACGAGCCCGAGCAGGAACGCGGTGACCGACATCTGCGTCATCCCGTCGGACGCGCCCAGCGACGAGGCGATCTCGGGTAGCGCCGGGAGATACGTATCTATGGAGATCGGACCCAGGGAGGCGACCAGACCCAGGATCAGGTAGAGACCCGGGCTCAGATCGGACTTCCGCGGCCTGGCGCCGCCATGGCTCATGGATTACTCGTCATGGCCTGTGTGGGGCCATGATTCACGGGTCATGTCCTGTCTCTCCAACAGAGGGGTGGTGCCGGATGTTCCCGGCCGGGAGGGACTACCAGCGGGTGCCTTGGCCGGTTACCTCTTCGACGGGGAGGGCGATCGGCAGGCGAGAGCGGATCCGCTCATCCTGGGCCCGGGAGATGTGCCCGGGGAAGTGGGTGCGCATGACTTCCCTGACGTGCTCGTGGGCCCGTTCCGCCGCGTTCTTGGCGCCGAGCTCCCGCCAGTCGTCTGGGCTGTTGCGGTCGCCGATCACGGGGTACACGTACTCGCGTTGCATCAGGTGGAGGGTCTGATCGCTCCCCAGGAAGTGTCCCGGTCCGGAGATGGTCTCGCGGATCACGTCGAGGGACAGGGTGGAATCGTCGATGTCGACGCCCCGGATCGTGCGGTTGGCGGCCCCCAACATGTCGTTGTCGATCACCAGGGCTTCGAGGGAGAAGGCGAGCAGGGATCCCAGCATCCCCGCAGACTCGTAGACCAGGTTGGCCCCGGCCTGTCCGGCCAGGACGGTGGTTATGCCCTTCTCATACCCCGCTTGGTTGTCCGGTAGCTTGGAATCGGCCATGCCCGCCGCCACCCCGGACGGCAGGCCGAGCCAGTTGGCCATCTGCGCCGCGGCGGCGTTCAGCACCGCCTCCTCGCCTGACCCGCCACTCATGGCGCCGGTTCGCAGGTCCGACACGAACGGCCACAGCCCCATCACGCAGGGATGGCCGGGAGAGATCAGGTTCACGCTGGTCAGCCCGGCCAGGCACTCGGCCAGTGCCTGGACCAGCGAACCGCCGAGAGCGGCCGGCGAGGTAGCTCCGGCCTGGCCGGCCGAGAGCAGGTTGATCGGCATTCCAGTCTCGATCTGGGCGACCATGGCCTCGGTCGACTCGTAGGCGAAGCGCAGCGGTGGCACCACGAAGGTGTTGTTGGCGCAGACGAAGGGACGCCGCCGGAACTCTCCCTCCCCGCCCAGCACGTGGTCGTACATCTCCACCACCTCGTAGACGTGCTCCGGGCGGAAGAAGGAGGTGCCCTGCGGTTTGTCGGTTCCCATCATGGTGGCGTAGGCGGTGTTGATATCGACCTCCCGGGAGGTCTCCAGGTCCCGGGTCACCATGGTGCGTAGGAAGAAGTGGATGTGCTCGAGCGTGTTGTTGAGGCGGGAGGCGTCGTAGAGGTCGGCGGTGGTGCTGGGACGGAAGGTCCGGTCGTGGTAGTCGAGCATGAGCACGGCAGCGCCGGCGGTCCCGTAGTGGACCTTGTTGCCCGAAAGCTCGATGCTCTTGTCCTCGTCGATCCCGTGCCACACCCACTCCTTGGCGGCGACCTCCTCGACGATCCGCTTCACCAACGAGCGGGGGTAGTGCAGCCGGTTGTCCTCATCCAGGTGGCCGCCTGCGCCGGTGACGGCCTCGATGAACTCGGGTATCGGATCGCCCATGCCCACCTCTTCGACCAACTCGAGGGCGGCTTCGTATACCCGCTCCATGTCGGACTCGGTCAGCGGCCGGTAGGCGCCGCCGCTCTGGCCGGGCCGTACCGCCCGTTCTTCCTCGGTGGGGCCGGCCCGGCGCGCCGCCACCCGGGCGGCCCGTCCTCCTGCGCGCCTGCGACGGGCCACTTCAGGCTCGCAACCGCTCGCTGCGGGGATCCCACACCGCTTCGGCCAGCACCGTGGCGGTCCGGCGGCGGTTCATGACCCCCACCTCGAAGGTCGATCCGGGGGCTTCGAACTCGGGCGCCACGTAGGCGAAGAGGATGCTGCGGCCGACCGAGTGGGCCCAGGCCCCGCTGGTGGTGATCCCCATGATGCGGTCGCCGTCGTAGGTCGGCTCGTTGCCCAGGCAGTCGGCGTCGCCGTCGTCCAGTTCCGCGTACACGAGGACCATGCTGAGCGGCTCGGCCTGGTCGCGCCTGGCGACGGTGGCGTCCTTGCCCTGGAAGTCCTTGCCGTAGTCGACGAAGCGACCGAGACGGGCCTCGACCGGGGTGATCTCGGTGGTCAGCTCCGAGCCGTGCGCCTTGTAGGCCTTCTCGAGCCGCATGACGTTCATCGCTCGGCTGCCGAAATCGACGATCCCGTGCGACACGCCGGCTTCGTGGATGGCCTCGTACGCCTCCACCATGCGGTTCAGGGGCATATGCAGCTCCCAGCCCAGCTCTCCTACGTAGGACACGCGCAGGGCGACGCAGGGGGCGCCGGCCACCTCGATCTCCTGGCCCGTGAGCCAGGGAAAGCTCCGGTTGGAGATGTCGGCGCCGGTCAGGCCGGCCAGGACCTCCCGGGAACGGGGTCCGGTCACCGCCAGGATGCCGGTCCGGTCGGTGACGTCGGTCACCGTCACCTGCTCGCCGTCCCGGATGTGGGAGGTGAGCCAGTCGAAGTCGTGCCACTGGGCCGTGATTGCCGAGTTGAGATAGAAGCGCTCCGGCCCCAGGCGCGTGATGGTCATCTCCGACTCTATGCCTCCCAGCGTGGTCAGCATGTGGACCAGCCTGATCCCGCCGTCCCGGGCGGGCAGCCGGTTGGCCGACAGGCGGTCCAGCAGGGCCGCCGCGTCCGGTCCGGTCACCTCGAACTTGGCGAAGGCGGTGAGGTCCGCGATCCCGACCCCGCCCCGGATGGCCCTCACCTCGGCGCCCACCTCGTCATGGGCGGAGGAGCGGCGGAACGAGTACACCTCCGGGTCGGGGGAGAAGTACATGGCCCGCTCCCAACCCCACACCTCCTGCCACCGGGCGCCCTTGGCGTCCAGGATGTCGTAGAGAGGGGTCTTCTTCATCGGGCGCCCTGCGTCCCGGTACTCGTTGGGCATCCGCACCTGGTACATCTCGTGGAACTCGTCGATCGAGCGTTCATGGGTGTAGCGGCCGGGGGCGTACGGGCCGAAGCGGCGGGGATCCATGTTGGCCACGTTGATCTCGGTCTGGCCGTGGACCATCCACTGGGCCAGGTACTTGCCGGCCCCGGGACCCTGCGTGATACCGATCGAGGCGCCCGCGCAGTACCAGTAGTTGGGCAGTCCGGGCGCCGGTCCCATCAGGTAGCCGGCGTCGGGAGTGTGCGTGATCGGTCCCGATACGACCTGTTTGATGCCTGCGCCGGCGAAGCAGGGGAGTCGCTGGGCGGCGAGATCCAGCCACGGGAGCAACCGGTCCAGCTCCACCGGGGTGAGATGGAAGGTCAGATTCCAGTCGATCCCCCCGACCCCGTACTCCTTTGCTTCGGCCCGCTCGTAGGGTCCGATGATGAGCCCGTCGTGTTCCTGGCGGTAGTAGCAGGAAGCCCGGGGATCGCGCACCACCGGGTGCTCGGTCTCCAGGGCGGCCACCTCTTCGATCCGCTCGGTGACCAGGTACTGGTGGATCACCGACTCGATGGGCACCTCGAGACCCACCATCTCTCCGAGTTGTGGGGTGTAGGAGCCGGCCGCGTTGACCACATGCTCGGCCACGATCCGGCCCTTCTCGGTGATGACCTCCCAGCGCCCGTCGGGTAGCAGGCTCATGTCGGTCACGCGGTTCTTGCGGCTGATTTCAGCGCCCAGTTGACGAGCTCCGAGCGCCATGGTGTTGGTGGCGGCGGAGGGATCGGTCCAGCCGTCGCCGGGTGTCCATAAACCCAGCTTGATGTCCGGCTCGACGTCCAGAAGGGGCGCCACCTCGGTGATCTCCGACGGCCCGAGGAGGTGGCACTCGACCCCGATCGACTGGAGCATGCCCTTGACGTAGTAGAACCAGTCGACCTCGTTGTCGTACCGGGCCAACCGCACCGCTCCGCACCCGTGCCAGCCCGAATGCATGCCGGTTTCCTCTTCGATCACCTTGTAGAGGTCGGCGGTGTCCCGGTGGACCTTGGCGACGTTGAGGTCGCCGATGAAGTGGGGGATCAGCCCGGCCGCGTGCCAGGTGGACCCGGAGGTGAGTTCGTCCTTCTCGATCAGGATCGTGTCGGTCCAGCCTTCGTGGGCAAGGAAGTAGAGGAGGCCGACGCCCATGGCGCCGCCGCCGACGATCGCTACCCGGACCTCATCTCGCATGCTCGCTCTCCGGCGAATCGGCGTGTATGGGATTCCGTACCCACACCGCATGTTTTGCGGACTCTACGGTAATCGCTAAACCGACCAGGATAGTTCCACGTGAGATCCTCGTAGCTCCGACCTGTGAACGCGCGTACACGGAAATGCCCGTCGGTGCGGAAGGGTACGTTCGGGGCCGCTGGTGAGTCCTCCTTCGGAACCGGCTCGGAGCGAGGGCCTGAATCCTGATGGTGGAGGATGACGGCGCCGCCCGCCCCTTCGGGCCTTACCGGAAGTTGCGGCTACGGAGAGGGTCGGTTTCTATCGGGACGAAGTCACGGGCCACCAGGTTGGTCACCCCGTCCCGGTATTCAAGGCGGCCCTCGATGATCAGACCAGGGTGCCGGCGGGCGGTCTTGTGGTGCCTGTTCCAGATCTCCGGCAGCACTATCACGTTGATCAGGCCGGTCTCGTCCTCCAGATTGAAGAATATGACGCCCCTGGAGGTAGACGGACGCTGCCGGTGGGTGACCACTCCTCCCACCTTGATCCGGGTGCGGTTCCGCCGCATGCCCAGCGCCGCGGATATCGAAACGCATCCGGCCCGATCCAAGGCCGGGCGGGCGAAGTGCATGGGATGGCGGACCGACACCCCGGTTGCCCACAGCGAAGCCTGGTGAGTCTCCTGGTCGCTCATCGGCGCCAGCGGGGGTGGGTCCAGGCCGGCCGCCAGCGGCAACTGTTCGGGTCCGGTACCGGCCAGGGCGCCTGCCATCCACAGACCTTGACGGGGGGAAACCTCGAACGATCCGAAGGCTCCGGCGACGGCCAGACCCTCCATGGCGTCCACCGGCAAGCCGGTGCGGTGGGCGAAGTCGGACAGGTCGGCGAATCCTCCCCCGACCTGGCGGGCCGCCAGGATCTTCCGAGCTTCGGCATCCCCCAGGTTTCGCACGAAGGCCAGGCCCAGCCGGGCCGCCACCGATGTCCGGATCGGGTCATCCACCGGGCCTCTTCCACGGCGCCAGGCCATGCCGTAGTGCTCCACGACGTCGTCCTCGTCACACGGATGGGGCTCGATGGTGCACTCCTCCAGCGAGAGGTTCACGTCCGGACCGAGGACGACCACCCCGTGGCGGAGGGCGTCCTGCACCAGGGTGTTGGGGGAGTAGAAACCCATCGGCTGGGCGTTGAGCAACCCGACCAGGAACTCGGCGGGGTAGTGGTAGCGCAACCAGGCCGACATGTAGACGATGTAAGCGAACGACACCGAGTGGCTTTCCGGGAAACCGAACGAGGCGAACCCCTGCAGCTTCTCCCAGATCTCCTCGGCGGCGGCGCCGGCCACACCCTTGGTCCGCATCCCCTCGAAAACCTCCTCCCGTAGCTTCTCCATCGCCTCGTCCGACCGCTTGTGGGTCATGGCGGCTCGGAGCCGGTCTGACTGTCCCCCGTCGAAACCGGCGCACACCCGGGCCAGTTCCATCAGCTGCTCCTGGAACACCGGCACTCCCAGGGTGCGTTTCAGGATCGGCTCGGCCAGCGGATGGGGGTACCGCACCGGCTCCTCCCCGTTCCGCCGGCGCAGGTAGGGATGGACGGAAGCGCCCTGGATGGGGCCGGGACGGATCAACGCCACCTCCACAGCCAGGTCGTAGAAGGTGGCGGGTTTCAATTTGGGAAGGGTCGCCATCTGCGCCCGTGACTCCACCTGGAAAAGCCCCACGGTGTCGGCGTTGGTGAGCATCTCGTAGATGGCCGGCTCCTGAGGGAGGTCGGCCAGGTCGATCCGCCGCCCATGGGCTTCCTCCACAGTGTCCACCACTATATGCAGAGCACTCAGCATGCCGAGTCCCAGCAGGTCGAACTTGACGATCCCCATGGCGGCGCAGTCGTCCTTGTCCCATTGCAGGACGGTACGGTCCTCCATGCGCCCCCATTCGATCGGAACCACCTTCCAAAGGGGCCGGTCAGCGATCACCATGCCGCCCGAATGGATGCTCATATGCCTGGGGAACCCGTCGAGGCGCCGGCAGATGTCATAGACCAGATCGGCGGTCAGCCCGGCCGGCAGGGGTTCTTCGAGGGGTAGCTCCGCCGGGGAGTGGGTGTCCACATACCTGGTCAAGCCGTCGGTCTGAGCCGAGGTGAAACCGAAGGTCTTGGCCACATCCCGCAGCACCGACCGGGCCCGGTAGGTGATCACGTTGGCGACCATGGCCGCCCGCTCCCGCCCGTACCGGCGGTAGCAGTACTGGATCACCTCCTCACGGCGTTCCGATTCGAGGTCCAGGTCGATGTCGGGAGGCCGGCCCCGCTCGTCGGACAGGAACCGTTCGAACGGCAGCCCCAGCCGGAGGGGGTCGACCCGGGTGAGGCCCAGGCATCGACACACCGCCGAATCGGCTCCGGAACCACGGATCTGGCACATGATGTCCTGGGATCGGGCGAAGTTGACGATGTCCCACACCACCAGGAAGTAGCCCGGGAAGCCCAGCCGCTCGATGACGTCCAGCTCGTGTTCCAGCCGATGGACTGCTTCCGGCTCGATCGCTCCGGTCCGTCCGGAGACGGGATAGGCCTTGCGAGCCCCTCGAAAAGTGAGACGGCGCAGGTAGTCCATCTCGGTGGCGAAGCCGTCCGGGATCGGGAAGTCGGGTAATCGGGGGGCCACCAGCTGCAGGTCGAAAGCAAGCTCCCGTCCCAGGTGGGCGGCCCGTTCCACCGCTCCTGGATAGGTCCGGAAGCGGGCGGCCATCTCGGCCGGGGATTTCAGGTAGCGCTCGTCGGTGTCGGGCCGGAAGCCGTTGTGCTCGGTGAGCGGCCGCCGCCCTCCGATCGCTGCGAGGACGTCAGATAGGTCGGCGTCCCGGCGGTCGGCGTAATGGACGTTATTGGTGGCCACCACCGGCAGGTTCAACCTGGCGGCCACTTCCCACAGCAGGTCATTGCGCCGGTCGTCCTGCGGCATCCGGTGATTCCAGATCTCGATGTGGAAGCGCTGCCCGAACACTTCCCGCAAGCGGGAAGCCTCTCTCAGAGCCGCTTCACGATCCCCTTGCCGGGCAGCGCGAGGGACCGCTCCCTGCCAGCAACCGCTCAGCGCTACCAGGTCTCCTCGGCCGGCTGCCTCGGCCAGGTCATTCCACCGGTAGAGAGGGCGGCCCTTGGCGCCCCGCAACTGCGCTCTGGAGACCAGGTTGGCAAGCCGGGCGTATCCTTCGGGCGACGAGGCCAGCACCACCAGGTGCTCGGGCTCGAACCCGGCGCTTGTCCGGGTGCGGTACCTCCGCCCGAACCGCTCCCGTCCCTGCTCTCCGGTCTCCCAGCGGAGGGCATCATGCCGGCCGGCTCTATCGAAGGGCGAGACAGGCTCCACATCGCCGTCAGGTACGTAGTCCGGGGGGCATAGCGAAAGCTCCACTCCGTATACGGCCGGGAGGCCGACCTGCCGGGCCGCCTGCCAGAACCGCACCAACCCGTAGAAACCGTCGTGATCGGTGACGGCCAGCGCCTCGTAGCCAAGTTCGGCGGCCCGCTCTACCAAGGCCGCGGGATGTGAAGCACCGTCCAGGAACGAGAAGTTGGAATGGGCATGCATCTCGGCGTAGCGGTGCTCAGTCATAGACGCCCACCACGAAAGTCCGGCCGCCGGTCGTCCGGCATAGCATCGCGCCGGCCGAGGTGACGATCTGGTACAGGGCACTCGGTTTCTCCTCGGCCCACCACCTGCCCTGTCTGCGCCACGGACCTGCCCAGGACAGCACCGGCTCCCATCGGGTGGAGAGGCGCACCCGGGTGGGGACCTCGGCATCCCATTCCACCTCCAGACGCCGGGGACGGGATGGAACCAGGCTGGGGGAGGGCGCCGGAACCCTTCCGGGCCATGGTGAGGCGAGAGAACGGGCCGGCTCGGCAAAATCCTCGCCCCATCGAGCCCACTGCACCCGCTCCGCCGGGTCCCTTCCCCCCTGGGGTCGGGCCCGGAGAACCGAGTCGGGCCCCAGGATGGTCCGGGTCCGCTCCAGGGCTCGTTCGGTTTCGATCCGGACTTCCCGTTGCTCGAACAGCCCCGGCTGGTATCCCTCGTCGGACAGGGCGGTGGGTGACAGCCTCAGACGGACCAGCCCATCCGTAATCCCTCCGGTCTCGGTCCAGGCCCGGAGTTGCCACCACACCCGTTCCGCCAGTGCCCGGGTATCGAATGGTTCTGCCCTGCGCCACACCCGTGACCGGACTACCCCGTCGGCGGCCTCGGCCTCCACCTCCACCTGGTAGGGGGCGACCCGATGCCGATCCAGCAAGGCCATGAGGCTCCCGGCCAGGCGGCGGGCCATGAATCCCGCCTGCTCGATCAGCAGCAGAGGTTCTTCGAAGATGGTCTCTACGGTCAGATCGTCAGGGATCCGGCGCGGCAGGACCCTCCGATCCTCGCCGCCGGCCAGACGATGCGCCTCCAAGCCTCGGGTACCGAACCGGGAGGCCACCGCATGGCGGGGCAGGGCCGCCAGTTCACCCAGGGTGGTCACCCCCAGCCAGCGAAACGTAGCGACCAGTTCTTCGGTCTCCAGAGCGGAGATGTCCAGGCCGGACAGGAAGGCCTTTTCATCCTTCACGATCAGCGTCGGGCGGCCCGAGCGGGCCGCCCAGTAGGCGGCGAACGGGCCATTCGCCACTCCTAGATGCGCTCCGGGCGCTAGGCGCTCCAACGTTGCGGCTACCCGGTCCACCAGAGCGCGCTCGCCGCCGTAATAACGGACCGCCCCGTCGGTGGGAACGAACACCCAGCCCGGCTCGACCACCTCCACCCGGGGTATCAGATCCTCGATAGCGTTGAGTATCGGCTCGAAACGGATGGTTTCGGCGGCGGGGTCGCGCTCCAGGACCAGGGCCGAGGGGCAGAGGGCCTCGGCCGATCGGCGGGTCATGCCGGCCTCGACTCCCGCTTCCATCGCCCGATCATTGGCCGCAACCACCAGGGGACGGCCGTCCCGGTTCCCCACAACGAAGGCCGCCCTATCCGGCGGAGCGTCCGACCTGCGAAGTAACCAATCGGGAAACCACACGCACAGGACGCGCGCCATCGTCCTCCATCTCCACTACTTGATACCGGCCCGCAGCCCCCTTGCCGGACAGTTCGACCATCAGGGTGCGCCTGCCCAGACTGCCGTGTCCCTCCCGGCCGCCCTCCCACTCGACTCGGACCGACCGCAGCCGTAGAAAAGCCATTCCGGAGGGGACCCTGCCCGCCAGGGGACGCAGGATCACGGTGGCGTTACGGGCCCGGGCCTTGGCGACGAGGCGCCGCAGTAGGGCTTCCCCGACGCCTCGGGGGACCTCGGCGTAGATCGCTTTCACCCCGTCGAGCAGGACGGCCAGCACCCTGGGCCATTGGCTGGCGTCGCCGCACCGCACCACAGTCAGATGGTCGGGATCGATGCCGACCTCCCATGCCGCCAGCGGGCATAGCCATCCCCGGACGTCCACTACCACCCGGCAGGACGCCGGGATCGCCGACAGCATGGAAAGGCCGATCCGGGTCAGTCCCGATCCTGTGGAGCCTTCCAGACCGATCACCCGTCCCGGATACACCGGCAGGCTGGTGGCATCCGCAGGCGCCGGCGACCCATCGGGCGCTGCCGTCAAGATGGTTGCGGCCATGTTCCCCGCTTCCTGACTCCCGGCCCTTTCTCGCGTTCTCCGTCCGGGAAAGGGCGGTTGACTATACCCGAACATATGTTCGCTAACAATCTAGAAACGGAGAGTGACAGCAGGTCGGGACATCGGGTGACGAGCAAGCCTTGCTGGTGCCCTGATTCGGTAGCTCGCTATCCACACCCGAGACGACGAGAACGCGAAAATCGCCGGACCACGCCCCGTCCCAGCGGGCCCATCCCCCAGCCACCACCTCCTTCGGTCCGAACGCGTCCCGCTATCCCCATAACGGGTCCGCTCCCGATTTGATCCCGGTGCCGGTTCCCTCGACGTCGAACTAGATCGTGGTCTGTCTGCGTTGCGGCGGCGTGCTCTGGACCGCCATCGACGCCTCTGGCTGCGTCCTGCCTCCTCAACGTACCCTGCGGGTAGGCCTTCGTCAGCAGTCCTTGCCACAGACGCCGCTGGCGGCGCCATATCCCACATCCACCCCACAGACCGACCACGGGACCGGCGGTGTTTGTGACCGCCCGGCATTATGCGAAGGGTCTGTGACAAGTTCAACCCCCTTGTTCGGGTACAGAGCACGCCGCCGCCCACGACGGTCAGTGGCGAACATGAGGCAGAGGGCGTCACCAGCGGTGCCCTGTTCCTCAGGTTCGTGGCGCCGCTGGTGGTGCGGTGTTCCTCAGGTTCGTGGCGGGTCACAGGTCACAGGACGCGGCGAGCCAAAGACACGGGACACCAGGAGGGCGCCGAAAGGCGAGGATGGTCGGCCCGCGCTGTCTCGACCGGGGTTTCGTTGCCGGCAATCGGGCCAATTGGACATTTTCTGTACCCTCCAGCTTGCCTGGCTGGAGAGGAGGGCCGGATGACCCGGGTCAAGTACGGCCTCACGCTGTCGAACCGAAGCGTGCTGCTTGGGATGTCCACCGTCTCCGAGATGCTCGACCTGGCTACGGAGGCGGATCGCTCCGGGAGGTGGGATTCGGTCTGGCTCGGGGACTCGATATTCGCCAAGCCCCGCCTCGACGCCCTTGTGGCGCTCGGAGCGCTGGCGGCTCGAACCGACCGGGTCCGCCTCGGGGTCGGTTGCATGGCCAGCATGCCTCTCCGGGACGCGCTGCTGCTCGCCTACCAATGGTTGAGCTTCGACTGCATATCGGGGGGCCGGTCTATCTTCGTGGCGTGCCAGGGCCAGCGGGAGGCGGGCGGCGGCCTGTTCGAGGAGGAATTCGCGGCCTTCGGAATCGATCCGGCCACCCGGAGCCGGCGGATGGAGGAGGCGATCGAGATCCTTCGCCTCGTGTCCACCACCGAGAAGGCCTCCTACGAGGGAACCTACAACCGGTTCGAGGACGTGACAGTGCTGCCCCGGCCCGTCCGCCTGCCACTGCCGATCTGGGTGACCGCCAACCCCAACCCCGCCCTCCCGAAGCTGGCGGAGCGCGCCCTCCGGCGGGTGGCCCGGCTGGGCGACGGTTGGATGACCACCGCCAACACCCCGAGCAGCTTCTCCGCCAACCTCGATGCCATCCGCCGGTACGCGGACGAGGAGGGACGGCCTCTGGACAGCCGGTTCGAGGCGTGCCTGTACTACAACATCCATGTCACCGACGACCGGGACCGGGGCATGGACGAGGTTGCCACCTACCTCAAGGACTACTACGGCGTCGAATACGACCGCGCCTTCCTGGACAGGTGGGTGGCGGTGGGTGACACCTCGCGGTGTGCGGACCTGATCCGGGAGTTCGTGGACGCGGGGGCGACGACCGTTACCCTCAGGCTGGTGGGGTACGACGAGGCAACCCAGTTCCGGCGGGTCACGGACGAGATCCTGCCCGCACTGGCGGGGAGCGAATCATGATCGAGCGCTTCGACCACGCTGTGATCGGGGTCCCGGATCTCGCGGAGGCGATGGATGCCTTCCGCAGGCTGGGATTCGAGGTGGCGGTCGGCGGGAGACACCCGTCGCTCGGCACCCGCAACGCCATTGTTCGGTTCGGCCTCGACTACCTGGAGATTCTGGCTGTCGAGCATCCGGACACGGCCCGTGCCAGGGGTGCTTTCGGGGCGGACCTGGTGTCCTTCCTGGAGCAGGACTCGGGATTGGCGGGGTTCGTCCTGGCCGGGACCGGGCTCGAGAAAGAGGCCTCCGGGCTGCGCGGGCTCGGTATGGAGGTGGAGGGTCCGTTCGAGATGGACCGCATCCATGCCCGCGGCGGCCGGCTGAAGTGGCACCTGTTGGTGCCGGGGTCCTCCCCATGGCGCAAGCCCTGGCCGTACCTGATCGACTGGATCACCGCGGAGAACGAGTTGCTGGCCTGGGATCCTCCGGGCGGGCATGCATGCGGGGTCGAATCGGTGGCGGCGATCGATCTCGCGGTAGAAGATATCGACGATGGCATAGCCGTCTACGAGCGGGCCTTCGGCATGCGGCCTCGGGACGGCCGTCCGTTACCCGGCGCTGCGAGCCGTCACTACAGGCTGCCTGGGTTCCGGCTGGGCGTCCACCAGCCGGCAGGCTCCGGCGCCGTCGCATCCGAACTAGAGCGCCGGGGACCTGGCCCGTTCCGGCTGGTCCTGACCTCGGGCGACCTTGCCGGGACCGCCCGGACGCTGGCCCGCAACCGGGTGCCCTACCAGGAGTCGGGCGGAGGCATCGATATCGGCCCGGAGGCGGCCGCGGGCGCCCGGCTGAGAATCACACCTTCCTGATCGGGTTTCGCCGAGCCTGACTCAGGCGGCGACCAACCGCCCGCCCTTGTAGACAGCGGCGATCCGCCGCGTGTTGCGGATGTCTTCCAGGGGATCGGCTTCGAGCACCACCAGGTCGGCCAGCTTCCGCTTCTCCACGCTGCCGAGTTCGTCGCCCTGCCCGAGCAGCTCCGCGGCCCGGCTGGTGGCCGCCACGATGGCTTCTGTCGGGGTGAACCCGCAGCCGTTCACCAGCAGGCGCAGCTCCTCGTGCATGCTGTGGCCGGGCACCACGAACGGGTTGGTCAGGTCCGTCCCCGCCGTTACGTTCACGCCGCCCCGCTGGGCACGGCCGATGAACGCCATCTGGTTTCGCAACTCCACCGGGGCCGCCTCCCAGTCGGTCTTGCTGTAGTCGAACGGGTAGGCGTACTGGTTCCACTGCTCGGCGACCGCCTCCGGCATCTCGTCGAGCCCGGAGGGGCACGTGCCTGCCGGGGTATTCCCGGCGAGGATGCTCTGGGACAGCGTCAGGGTGGGCGTGATGAAGGTGCCCCGCTCGGCCATCAGAGCGATGAGACCGTCGGCTAGGTCCGACTCCGGGTCGATGTAACGCCACGGCTGGAAGCCGACCAGGGGATCGAGTATCCGGCCCGGCAACGCGGCCAGTTCCTCCTGGTGCTCCTCGGGCACCAACTCCCGGCCCACGCGCACGTGCTCGAGGGCGTCGACTCCCACTTTCACCGCTTCCTCGACGGTGATCATGTGCCCCACATGGGCGGCAACCCGGGCGCCCCGGCGGTGAGCCTCGGAGACGACAGCCCGCAAGACGGGGAGCCGGGCCCACACGTACACCTTGATGAAGTCCATCCCGGCCTCCACCAGCCGGGCGGTCTCGGCGCGGGCGGAAGCTTCGTCGTCGATGATCGCCAGCCAGCGCCAAGGTGCGGGAGGATCGGCGGGTCCGTCCAGGATCGTGCCGGCGCCGAAGAAGCGCGGCCAGCCGCCCCGGCCCTGTTTGAAGGTCTGGAACACCTCATCCGGGTTGAAGTTGCCCGTGTCCCGGACGGTGGTCACCCCGTGGCGGAGCAGGGTGGTCATGAACTGGTCGGCGAGGGAGGCCGGGTCATCCACCTGCAGGAAGGAGTTGTCGGCCAGCACCCCCACGTGGACGTGGCAGTCGATCAGGCCGGGCATCACCGTCGAGCCGGATACGTCCACCACCTCGGCTCCGGAGGGAACCTCCATGTCGCCCCGACGGAACACGGCATCGATCCGCTCCCCGTCGATGAGCACCACCGCATCGTCGATCGGCGGCCTTCCGGTGCCGTCGATCACCCTTCCACCTACCAGCGCAGTGGCAGCCATCTCCCCGCCCTTCTCGTGTCCGGTCCCGACCTCTAGCGTACTCCCAGAAAGGCCCTCCGTACCTCCGGATCGGCCAGCAGTTCGCTCGCCGGACCCTCGTAGCGGTTGCGGCCCATCTCGAGCACGTAGCCGCGGTGGCTGGTCTCGAGTCCCTGGCGGGCGTTCTGCTCGATCATCAGCACCGTCAGGCCGATCTCCTGGTTCAGCTGCCGGATGGCCTCGAACACCTGGCGGGTGACGATCGGCGCCAGGCCCGCCGAGGGCTCGTCCATCAGGACGATACGAGGCTCGTGCAGCAGGGAGCGTCCGATCTCGAGCATGCGCTGCTCCCCACCGGACATCGTCCCGGCGGCCTGCCGGGAGCGCTGGGCGAGCCGGGGGAACAGGCCGTAGACGTAGTCGATCCGGGCGCGGACCCTGGCCTTGTCGCGTTCCAGGAACATGCCCAGCTCGAGGTTCTCGTAAACCGTCATCTGCGGGAAGACGCTTCGCAGTTGGGGGACCATGGCCATCCGGGCAGTACGCAACGCATCCTGGGGGGCGATGCCGGTTATGTCCGCGCCGTCGCACAGCACCTGACCGGAGCGCACCTCGGCGAGGCCGTAGATCGCTCTGAAGACGGTGGACTTGCCCGCGCCGTTGGGTCCGATGACACAGACGATCTCCCCCTCGGCCACTTCTAGATCGACGTGGTGGACGACGTTGTGGCCCGCGTAGTAACCGGCGCTCATGTCCCGGACTTCGAGTAGCAGTCGCCCCGCGCCGGCCATGCTGCTACTTCCCCTCCGCCCCGAAGTAGGCCTCGATGACGGCCGGATCCTCCATGACCTGGCTCGGCGTGCCTTCGGCGAGCTTGGCGCCGCGGTCGAGGACCACCACTCGGTGGCACAGCTCGGCCACGAATCCCACGTTGTGTTCCACCAGGAGGATGGCTACACCGTTCGAGTTGACCTCCTTCAGCCGGTCGGCGATCTCGGCTACCAGAGTGGGATTGACACCGGACGTTGCCTCATCCAGCAGTAGCAGCCTCGGCTCGCTCATCAGGGCCATCCCGATCTCCAGGAGGCGCCGCTGGCCGCCCGACAGTGCGCCCGCGCGCTCGTGCCGGAGCCGGGAGAGCATCAGGAACTCCAAGAGAGACTCGACACGCCGGCGGGTCGCCGCATCCGTCCGGCCGAACAGGCGCGCCGTCCCGATCCGCCTCCACTGGATGCTCAGCTCCATGTTCTCGGAGACGGTCAGCTCGCGGTACACCCGGATCAGCTGGAAGGTGCGGGCCAGGCCGAGCCGGGCCACCTGATGCGGCCGGCTCCGGGTGATATCGACTCCGTCGAAGCTGATCGAACCCGAATCGATGGCCGATACCCGGCTCAGGCAGTCGAACAGGGTCGTTTTCCCGCTGCCGTTGGGACCGATGAGCCCCACCAACTCACCGGCGCCGACGCTGATATCCACTCCGTCGACCGCGGTCAGGCCGCCGAATCGCTTCACCACCCCGCGGGCGTCCAGCAACGCGGTCATGGCTCGTCCTCCTGCGCATCCGGGGGGTCGCCGCGACCGAGCCAGCGCCGCCACATGGCGGTGACCGACGCGCCCCGCGGGTCGACGATCCCGACCAGACCTCTTGGGAGGAAAAGGACGATCACGATCAGGAGGACACCCTGTGCGATCAGGTGGTAGTCCAGAAGGTTGGCCCACAACAGCTCGCGCAGCCAGAACAGCACGACGGCGCCCACGACCGGTCCGGCCACGGTTCCGAGGCCGCCGAGCATGGCGCCCATCACCGCGTCGACGGTCCTGACCTCCACGAAGGCGATGTCGGGATCGACGAAGGTGTTCTGGTAGGCCCATAGCCCCCCGAACAACCCGGTGGAGAAACCGGCGAAGCTGAACACGATCACCTTGAGACGCGTCGTGTTGATCCCGCGCGTCTCCGCCCCCACCTCGTCTTCCCGGATGGCCACCAGGGCGGTGCCGAAGCGCGTGCCCCGCAGCCACCAGGTGAAGGCGACCAGCCCGGCCACGAGCGCCAGCTGGATGTAATAGAAGAGCGGCCGGTTGAGGTATGGCGGCAGCGTCAGTCCCACCCCGCCTCCGGTGAGTCCCCCGGAGACCCGCACAATCTCGCGGACGGCCACGAACGTCCCGAGCATGGCGATCGAGAAGTACGGTCCCTTGAGGCGCATGGTCGCCCTACCGATGGCCGCGGCCAGAGCGCCCGCCACCACGGCGCCCAGGATTATGGCGGGAGGAGACGCCCAGCCGATCTGCGGGCCATTGGTCTGGAGCGACATCAGGATCGCCGTGGTGTAGGCCCCGATCCCGAACCAGGCGGCGTGGCCGAAGTCCACGTAGCCGGTGAACCCCCCGGTCAGGTTCCAGTTCACCGCAACGGCGACCGAGGTGAGCATCAGGGTGAGGGTGAACAGCACCGAGTCGCCGACCCCCGGCAGGGCCGGCAACACCGCGAGCGCCACCAGCAACCCCACCGAGACCCGGACGAGGACCCGCCGGAGTCGGGGCCCGCCCCGGCGGGCGATGGAGGGAGGCGTGCCGGGGGTGATCGGTTTCATGAGGTGGCTCCACCGTCCCCGGACGGCCTGAGGCCTACCGGGCCGGGAGGGTGAGGTCTCGGGATCATGCCGCGGTCGCGTCGACGGGCCGGAGACCCTTGAAGAGGCCCTGCGGTCGCACCACCAGCGCCACCACCAGCAGCACGAACGAGGCCACCACCGCCAGGTTGGTGCCGATCCGGGGGATGTAGACAGCCAGGCCTGCCTCGACGAGGCCGAGAACCATGGCGCCGCCGAGAGCGCCGCGGACCGAGCCGAGCCCCGCCATGGCGGTGATGGCGAATGCCTTGAGCGTGAGGGGCGGGCCTTGGAAGGGCTGCACCGCCAGCACCGGGCTCACGAGCGCACCGGCCACGCCGGTGATCCCGATACAGATGGCGAAGGTGGCGGCGTAGACCTTGGTGACATCGATGCCGACGATCCGCGCTGTCTCCCGGTTCTGGGCAGCGGCCCGGATGCTCTTGCCCAGCCGGCTGCGCGAGAGGAACAGGGTCAGGCCACCCGCCACGACCAGCGCCACCATCAGGATCCAGAAGCGGGTGACGGGAACCGTTACCTCACCCGCCACCTGCCAGACGCCGTCGAGGGCGGTGTCGGCGCGCCGGAAGTCGGCCGAGAAGACCACCTTCATGACGTTCTGGAGGATGATCGCCACCGCGAACATCACGAGCAGCGACACGAGGTGCGGCCGGTCGATCACCCGGTTGACGAGCAGCCGTTGCGTCCCGTAGCCCACCAGCATCATCACCAGGAACACCAGGGGCACGGTCACGAACGGGTCCACCCCCCAGACTTCGTTGGCGAGCCAGGCCATATAGGCGCCGATCATGACGAACTCGCCGTGGGCGAAGTTGATGACGCCCATGACCCCCCAGATGATCGAGAACCCCAGCACGAGGAGCGTGTACATGCCGCCCAGGGCGATGCCGTTGACCAGCATCTGCGCCACCCGCTCGGCGGCCGAGGCCGTCCCGCCACCGCTCGAACCGGCCAGCGGGTAGACCAGGTCGGCGACTGCCGCATCGGCGGGCGCCACCACCCGGATCAGCCCGTCCTGCACCTGCACCGTCCCCATGGGCTTGGCGGTGTTGACGCCGCGCTCGTCGAACGAGATGGGACCGTAGAACGTGTCGGCTTCCAGCCCGTACAGAGCCCGGCGAACCGCGTCGGTGTCGGTGGTCCCGGCGTTCTCGATGGCCAGATGGAGCGCGAGGGCGGCGGCTGTGGCGCTGGCCGCCTGGTAGACGGGGGGCTCTCCCCAGAGGCTCTCGTAGTAGGCCGCGTAGTCCGACGCCCTGCCGAAGTACGGACCCTCGTAGGCCATTACCGGTTCCCACTGGGTGGGGCCCAGCACACCGTCCACGTCCTCGCCGAGTTCGTCGATCAGCTTGGGGTTGGACGGACCCACCGTGATGAGCATCCCGTCGGGAGCGAACCCGAGTTCCTTGGCGGCGTTGACGAACAACACCGCGTCGTTGTAGTGGCCGCCGCCCACGAAGACGTCGGGAGCGAGGTCGCGGAACTTGGTCATGATGGCCGAGGCGTCCTGGATGTCCTTCGGGTAGGTCTCCGTGGCCAGAACCTCGATCCCTGCGGCTTCCAGGTGCCTCCGAGCGCCGCCGGCGACAGCGGTCGGGAAGGAGGTGTCCTCGTAGGCGATCACCGCGGTGCGTGCACCTCGGGCGGCCAGTGCCTCGATGGCGGACTTGGTGTAGTCGCTCGCGATGGTTGCCACGAGGAAGAGGTTCCGGAAACCGCGTTCGAACATGGTGTCGGAGGTCCCGTTTCCCTCCACCATGAGGACGTTGTTGGCCTCGGCTATAGCGCTGGCGCCGGTGGTGAGACCGCTCGAGTAGGGACCGAGCAGGAAATCGACGCCGTCCTCGTCGATGAGCTTCTGGACGAGATTGGCAGCCGTATCGGCATCGGACTCGTCGTCGTAGTAGACGATCTCGGCGGCATAGCGGCGCCCGCCGATGTCGATCCCGCCGTACTCCTCGTTCGCCCACCGAACCCAGGTGTCGTAGCCCTGGCGCGAGTCGCGTCCTTCCACCGCGTACTTACCGGTCTCGCTGAGGGCTGCCCCGATCCTCACCGTCCCCGCGAAGGCGCCGCCGGTCGCCGTTCCATCGGGTGCGCCCGGGGTCCCTTCATCCGCTCCGCACGCGGCCAAACCGACGATCAGCGTGGTGGCGGTTGCCAGAGCGACGACGAGGCGAATACGGACCCACTTTCCCAGTCGCAGCGGTGGTCGACGGTCGAGGACCGGGCCCGGCCGATCATAGTCCGAGCGGCGCGGTCATTCGACGAACCGAAATCTCTCAGGTAGGGGGCGAATCACCCGCCCCGTCCGGGGCATGATGCCTATGATCCTCCCGGAGGACGGACATCGTTGTCGGTCTGGTTGGAGCGCCGTCATGCAGGAGGTGAGCCGCCCATGAAACCAGCGGCCTTTGATTACTCGGCGCCGGAGAGCATCGCGGAGACCCTCGATCTTCTGGCTGAACACGGATCGGGGGCGAAAGTCCTGGCAGGTGGCCAGAGCCTTGTCCCGATGCTCAACTTCAGGCTGGCGAGGCCGGCCCACCTGATCGACGTCAACGGGGTCGACTCGCTGTCCTACATCTCGGCCAACGGGACGCTGCGGATCGGCGCCATGACCCGCCTGACCGCCCTCGGCGAGTCGGATGACGTGGCTGGAGCCCATCCGGTCATCCCCGCGGCCGTCGCCCAGATCGGCCACCGCGCGATCCGCAACCGGGGCACGATCGGCGGCTCCCTGGCCCACAACGATCCGGCGGCGGAGCTTCCGGCGGTGCTGATGGCTCTCGATGGAGAGGTCACCGCCCGGTCGGCGGATGGTGAGCGGGTCGTCGGGATGCAGGACCTGATCGAGGATCGCCTGTTCGAGACCACGCTCGGCGACACCGAACTGCTGACCGAGGTCCGGATACCGGCGGCGCCGGCGTCCAGCACGTTCGGATTCCAGGAGTTCGCCCGCCGGCACGGCGACTTCGCACTGGCCGGGGTGGCAGCGGTGATCGCGACCGATGGGTCGACTATCACGCACGCGGCTCTGGGCGCTTTCGGGGGAACCCATGCCACCCGGCTACCCACCGCGGAGGCCGCTCTGGTGGGCGCCGAGACGGGAGATGCCGCGTTCGCGGCGGCCGGAGCCGGTGCGGCTGCGGACTTTCCCTCGACCTCGGATGTTCACGGAACGGCCGAGTACCGCAGTCACCTGATCAAGGTGCTGACGGTACGGGCCTTGAAGGATGCGGCCCGCAATTCAGGAGGCGGAAATGGCTGAAAACATGAGCGTCGTACTCAACGTCAACGGCGCCGGCCGATCGGTCTCGGTCGAGCCGCGCAAGACACTGGCGGATGCCATACGGGAGGATCTGGGCCTGACCGGGACCCACCTCGGGTGCGAGCACGGGGTGTGCGGCGCCTGCACTGTCCTGATGGACGGTGAGGTGGTCCGATCCTGCCTGATGCTCGCCGTCCAGGCGGGGGGCGCCGAGATAACCACCATCGAGGGCATCGGCCAGGGAGACGACCTCCACCCGATGCAGCAGGCATTCTCCGAGTACCACGGACTGCAGTGCGGTTTCTGCACGCCGGGGATGATCCTGGCCGGGATCGACGTGGTGTCACGGAACCCGGATCCGAGTCGGCAGGAGATACGGGAAGAGATGGGCGGCAACATCTGTCGCTGTACCGGATACCAGAAGATCGTCGAGTCGGTTCAGGCCGCCGCCGCCGCCATGTCCGCCGAAGGGGGGAGCGCATGACCACCACGCAGGAAAACCGCTGGATCGGGGTCTCCGCGCCCCGCCGGGAGGATGCTCCGCTGATCCGGGGCCGGGGTCGCTACATCGCCGACATCGAGCCGGCCGGGACGGTCCACATGGCCATCCTCCGCAGCCCGTACGCCCACGCCCGCATCAACGGTATCGATACGGCCGCGGCGGAGGCAATGGACGGCGTCCATTGCGTGCTGACAGCCGCCGACCTCGAGGGCATCGGGGACTTTCCCACCATCTGGCGCCTGCCGGGCCAGAAAGAGTCCAACACCCCCGCCCTGGCCCCCGGCAAGGCGCGCTACGTAGGTGAGCCGGTCGCCGCGGTGGTGGCCGACTCGCGCTATATGGCCGAGGACGCCCTCGACCTGCTGGACGTGGACTACGAGATCCTCGACCACGTGGTCGACGTGGAGGCTGCCCTGGCCGACGGCGCTCCGGTGATCAACGAGGACCTGGGCGACAACACCATCATCGAGTACACCTTTCCGGGGATCAACGCCCTAGGTGTGGCCGGTGATGTCGACGGCGCCTTCGAGGAGGCTGACGAGATCGTCTCCGGACGGTTCAAGGTGGGTCGCTACTCGGGCGTGGCGCTGGAGACGCGCGGTCACGTTGCCGAGTGGGACGATCTGCGCCAGACGCTCACCCTCCACTCCGGGAGCCAGGTGGCCAGCCTGCTCCGCACGGAGCTGGCGGCGGCTCTCGGCATCCCCGAGACGGCGGTCCGGATCCTCACTCCCAACATCGGTGGCGCGTTCGGCAATCAATGGGACCGCTACCCCGAGGACATCCTCGTCTCGCTGGCGTCGATGAAGCTGCGCCGGCCGGTCAAGTGGATCGAGGACCGCCGTGAGGCGCTCCAGGCCACGGTGCACGGGCGCGAGCAACTCCAGGAGTGGCAACTCGCGGCAAGCTCCGACGGGACCGTTCTCGGTCTCAAGGGCCGGGTCCTCAGCGACCAGGGCGCCCACCTGCATAGCGTGGGCATCGGTCCGGCCTGGGTGACCGGTGCCGCCGCGGTCAACCAGTACAAGATCGCCAACTACCACTGCGACGTGGTGGGGGTGGCCACCAACAAGACCCCGAACAGCACCTTCCGCGGCTTCGGAGGCCCGGAGGCCATGTTCGGCATCGAGCGGATGATGGACAAGACGGCCCGCAGGCTGGGTATCGACCCCGCCGAGTTGCGGCGCCGCAACATGATCCAGGCCGATGAGTTCCCTTACTTCAGCCCGGGCGGCGCCGTCTATGACAGCGGGAACTACCCGGCGGCGCTGGCCAAGGCTCTCGAGGCGGTCGAGTACGACAAGGTGCGGGAGGAGCAGCAGAGCCTGCGGGACCAGGGTGTCTACCGCGGAATCGGCATCGCCTCCTACATCCACGTATCAGGCTTCGGGCCCTCGGCGATCCTGGGGATCCTCGACTACTACACAGGTGGGTACGAGGGCTCCACGGTCAAGATCGACCCCCATGGCAGGGCCACCCTGTACACGGGGATGATCCCGATGGGTCAGGGCACCGAGACCACGCTGGCCCAGGTTGCCGCCGATCACCTGGAGATCGACATCGCCAACGTGCGCGTCGTCTGGGGCGACACCGACCAGACTCCCTATACGGGTTTCGGGTCGGCGGGCAGCCGCTCCAACGTGGCGGCGGTGGCGGTCATCAAGGCCATCGAGGAGATCAAGGCCAAAGCGGTGCGGATCGGCGCCGGGCTCCTGGAGGCGGATCCGGACGACGTTGCCTACGCGGACGGCCGGATATCGGTGAAGGGCGCCGAGGAGATGCGGTCCCTAACCCTGGCTGACGTGGCGCAGCAGGCCTACTGGGCCCACAAGATCCCGGAGGGCGACCAGCCGACCCTGGAGGCGACCTACGTCTACGACCCGGCCAACTTCACGACCGCCTGCGGGACCCACGTGGCCGTGGTGGACGTGGACATCGACACCGGCAAGATCGACTGGGTCAAGTACGTGGTGGTGGACGACGCCGGCACGATCATCAACCCGCTCCTGGTGGAGGGTCAGATCCACGGGGCTCTCTCCAACGGGCTCGGCGGCGCGATGCTGGAGGAGTTCGTGTATGACGAGGAGACCGGACAACTCCTGTCTTCGACCCTCATGGACTACCTGGTGCCGTCCTTCACGGACCTGCCGGACTTCGAGATCCACCATCTGGTGACCCCATCACCGCACACTGAGGGTGGTTTCAAGGGCATGGGCGAGGCGGGATGCTTCCCGGCCGCTCCGGCGCTGGCCAACGCGGTGGCCGACGCCCTGTCCCACCTCGGTGTCGAGGTGGACCAGACGCCGGTCACGCCGAGCCGCCTGTGGTCGCTCATCGACCAGGCCGGCGGCTAGCCATATATGTGATCTTCCGCCCGTGCGTCCACTGGCTGGGGGCTAGGTAATGGCGTTGCGGGTGGGCGCGGCGTGACGACGCTGGTCGAAGGCGGCCGGATCGTCACGGCCGCCGAGGACTACGAGGCGGACATCCTCATCGAGGCCGGGCGTATACGCGCCATCGGCGACCTTGAGGGCACGGAGGCGGACGAGATCATCGACGCCTCCGGTCACCTGGTGTTCCCCGGCGGCATCGACCCCCATACCCACCTGGACACCCCGGTGGCCGGCACGGTGATCTCGGACGACTTCGACACGGGGACACGGGCCGCCGCCGTGGGTGGTACCACCACCATCATCGACTTCGCCATCCAGGAGAAGGGCGCCGACCCGCGGTCGTCGCTGATGCGATGGCACGAGATGGCGGACGGGAAGGCGGCCGTGGACTACGCCTTCCACCAGATCATCACCGACCTGCCCGACAGCCTGCTCCCGTCTCTCGACGGCCTGGTTACCGAGGGCGTCACCAGCTTCAAGCTCTTCATGGCTTACCCGAACGTATGGATGCTGGACGATGGCGCCATCTTCAAGGCGATGCGGAGGACCGCCGAGAACGGTGGCTTCATCATGCTCCACTGCGAGAACGGCCACGCGATCGACGCGCTCGTCAAGGAGTCGCTGGCCAGGGGGGATTCCGACCCGATCTTCCATGCCCGGACCCGGCCGGCCCTCGCCGAGGATGAGGCGACCCGGCGGGGGATCGCGCTGGCGGAGATGGCGGGCGTGCCCCTCTACATAGTCCACATGTCATCGGCCGGTTCGGCCCGGGCGATGGCCGAGGCCCGCGAGCGCGGCGTGCCCGCCTATGCGGAGACCTGCCCGCACTACCTCCTGCTGACGGACGAGAGGCTGGCCGAGCCGGGGTTCCGGGGCTCCCAGTACGTCTGCTCCCCGCCGCTCCGCTCCGCCGACCACCACGATCCGTTGTGGGATGCCCTGGCGGCCGGGGACCTGCAAACGGTGGGAACCGACCATGCGCCCTTCTTCTTCGAACAGCGCCTGGTCGGAAAGGACGACTTCACCAAGATCCCCAACGGCCTCCCCGGCATCGAATGGCGCATGGGCCTGCTCTACCACTTCGGGGTGGCTCTGGGCCGGTTCTCGCTCAACAGGTTCGTGGAGATCACCTCGACCAACGCCGCGAAGCTGTTCGGCCTTTACCCGCGCAAGGGTGAGATCGCCCCCGGATCGGATGCCGACCTGGTGGTGTTCGACCCTGCGGGGAGCACGGAACTATCGGTAGCTACCCAGGTCACCAACTGCGACTACAACCCCTACGAGGGCATGGTCCTGCAAGGCGCCATCCGCGCCGTGCTCCTGCGGGGCCGGGCTATCGTGCGCGACGGCAGGTATGTGGCGCCAAGGCCGGCGGGGGGCTTCGTGAGGAGCGCCGAGTCCGCCGCCCTCAGCAGCTCCACGCTCGTGTCATGATTTGTGGCCTGCGTGTGCGATGATTCGGTGTGTCCTGCTGCCATCGACGCCCCTCGCTGCGTTCCGCTTCCTAGACGTACCGCTGCGGGTACGCCTTCGTCAGCGGGCCTTGCGAGGAGCGCCGCTGCCGACGCAGGCCACACCGCCATCTCACACGCAGACCACATGAAGGGAGGCATCGTGAGGACCGCAGCCGTCCAGATGGGTACGGAGTACGACACGGAGAGCAACGTCAAGCGAGCCGAGCACCTGGTCCGCGAAGCGGCGGACCGCGGGGCGAGGATCGTCTGCCTCCAGGAACTCTTCCACACCGTCTATTTCCCCTTCGAGATGAACGCCCGCCATCTCGATCTGGCCGAACCGATCGACGGCCCCACGATGGAGCGCATGCGCGAGCTGGCCCGCGAGATGAGGATCGTCCTGATCGCCCCGATCTACGAGAAGGCGCTCGACGGCCTCCTGTACAACAGCGCCCCGGTGATCGGACCGGACGGCGGTCTGCTGGGCGTCTACCGCAAGAGCCATATCCCGATCGTCTCGGTGCCCACCCTGACCGGGGTGGAGAAGTACTACTTCGCGCCGGGTGACACCGGGTTCATCACTTTCCCGACCCCGTACGACGTGACGATCGGGATCCTGATCTGCTACGACCGCCACTTCCCCGAGGCGGCCCGCACCCTCGCGCTCAACGGCGCCCAGATCGTCTACGTGCCCACGGCCACCACCGGCATGAGCCGCTACCTGTGGGAGCTGGAACTCCAGGCTCATGCGGTCGACAACATCTACTACGTCGGCGGCGTGAACCGGGTCGGGGTCGACCAGGGAGGCTCCGACTCGCACTTCTACGGATCATCGATGTGGGTGGACCCCAAGGGGCGGATCATCTCGCAGGCGAGCGACAGCGAGGACGAGGTGCTGGTCGCCGATCTCGACCTGTCGGTCATTCCTCAGATCCGCAACGACTGGGGTTTCTTCCGTGACCGGCGGCCCGATCTGTACGGGCAGTTGAGCAGTTGAACCACCGGATACAAGGAGCGAACCGATGGACCTGGGCCTGAAGGACAAGGTAGTGGCGGTCACCGGCGCCAGCCGCGGGATCGGACGGGCGATCGCGCAGGCGTTCGCTCGGGAGGGTGCCCGGGTGGCGGCCCTGGCCCGAACCGAGGACGACCTGGCGCGCACCGTGGAGACGATGGTGGGTGGCGCCGGAACCCATCTGGCGGTGACCTGCGACGTGACCGATCCCGAGCAGGCGGTGTCGGCTCTCGACCGGGTGCGGTCCGAGCTCGGGGGCCTCGACGTCCTGGTCAACAACGCCGGCCGCCGCCAGAACTTCAGCCGGTTGGACACCCTTGAGCTAGAAGAGTGGCGCGTGGGGATCGAGGCCAACCTGTCCTCGGTCTTCTACATGTCCCGGGCGGCGGTCACTTCGATGATCGAACAGCGCTCCGGTTCGATCGTCAACATCTCCTCCATCGCCGGTCCGGTGGCGTTCGCCAACATCGGCGCCTACTCGGCCGCCAAGGCGGGGGTGATCGCCCTCACCAAGGTGATGGCGGTCGAGTGGGCCGAGTTCGGCATCCGGACCAACTCGGTCGCTCCCGGTTGGACCGAGTCCTACATGAACTACGAGCTCCGGACCGACCCGGCCAACAGCGGGCTGTTCGAGTCGATCCGCGACCAGATCGTGATGAAGAGGTTCGCCGACCCGTCCGAGACCGCCAACGCGGTGCTGTTCCTGGCGGGAGACTCGGCCAGCTACATCACCGGCGAGACCATCTTCGTCGACGGAGGCTGGGTGGCCGAAGGCTGGACGGCGGACTGATCGCACAGGAAGCCGTCGCGGCCCATCAGGAACCGGCTGCGCCTACCGGACGAGGACCTCAAGACCCTCGCGGCCGGCCGCCGTGTTGAGCCGGCTGTCGAAGCAGACAAACTCCAGCGTTGCCGGATCTCCCTGTGCGCCGGTAAGCGCTGCTGCCAACTGGAGGGCGTCCGCCGCTCTCAGGGGATGGGTCATGACGAGTCGTTGGGCAAGCCTTCTCAAGCTGGGGCTCGGCTGTATCTCTATCCACGCCACGGACAGCGCGTTCAGATACCGGTGGTGGTCGGCGAGTTCATCGGACGTGAGGTTCCCTGCCCGTTCATGACGGGCGAGCGCGCTCACGAACTCAACCGGGGTACCCCACCATACGACCATCCGATCGTCGTCCGATAGCAATGTACGCGCAAGGGGAGAGTGTTCCTCGTCGGAGGACAGGGCCACTATGGCCGAGGTGTCCCAGAACCTCAACGATGTCCTTCGCTGTACTCGGAGTCGCGGTCGTCGCGCAGTGCTTCGAGAAGTCCATGACCCGCCGGCCATGACCCGCCGACTTCGCGAAGTGCCTCCAGAGCGCCCATATCGCGTTCCCGGGTAGCGATACCTTCGGCAAGCAGTTGTTCGATCCGGGCCTGGTCTTCATCATCCGGCGCCGGTGAGTGAGCGGCCCGATCCGTCAACGGTACGATGCGGGCCACAGGGGTTCGCCGGTGCATTACGAGTACGGTTTCGCCGGCTCGGACCCGTCTTAGGTAGGCACTGAGTCCGTTTCTCACCTGCGAGATAGTTGCTGTCAACACTGCCACCCCGCTCATCGTTCCAGCTTCAGCAGCCATCTTAGCCATATTAAGATGGCTATGTTGGCTATGTCGTGAAATCCCGGTGACGGGTTCGGAAGATCGGCGAGGGGTGTCGCGGCAAAAGGTGATCACTCCTGGGACAGGAGCCAGTCCACGAGTGCGTCCACGAAGGTCTCGCCGTAGCCGGGAGCATGGCTGCTCCCCATGCTCATCCAGAGCTCTATAGCGATCCCGTCGGCGCAGCCTGACTCGAGGCGGAATGCCCTGGTTTCGGCTCCCGCAACCAGGCGGTCCAGATCGAGCGTGGCGTAGGGCTGCGGTTGTCCGGGCCAGTCGCATCCGGCCTGCCGGCTCCAGCGGGTCACCATGTCCAGGGCCCCGGCGTAGAAAGCCGGTTCGCCGTCTTCCTGCTGATCCGGGTCGCTCTCGTCTCCTTCGAAGCGGATCACGTCGTCCGCGGTACCGTGGACGTGCAAGACGGACACCGGGGAGGCGCCCTCGCATAGAGTTTCCTCCACGTAGCTGGTACCCGCCAGGCCGGCGACGGCACGAAGGCCCGGCAGGCCCTTGCAGGCGATGTGGTGCGCCATGAACCCGCCGTTGGAGTAACCGAAGAAGTACACCGGCCCGAAGTCCAGGACCTCCTCCGCCCTGGCTACCAACTCGGTGAGGTAGGCGACATCGTCCTGTCCGCCCTTGGCGGAGTCGCAGCACTCGTCGGTGGGGTTCCAGAAGCGGTTACCTTCGGCGTCGCGTATCCCGTTGGGAAGCAGCAGAGCGAACCCGTGGGTGTTCACCCGCTCGTGGAAGGGCACGTAGGCGGCCTGGATGGCGGAGTCTCCTCCATAGCCGTGCAGGGAGACGATGAGCGGGGTCTCGCCGTCTACAGCTGCCACCGGCATCACCAGGACCGAGGGCTCCTCCCGTTCGGGGTGGACGATGAAGTGGACCTCGCCACCGGAGTCCGCCGTCAGCCGGACGGTCCTCTCCAGAGCGGTGCCCTCCAGCTGCGACAGCGGCTTGTCCTCTCCCTTGACCCACTGTTCCACGGCGAGGATGGCCCACTCCACGGTGGTAGCGAGGTCCTCGAGTTCGCGCACCCGGGCGTCCAGATCGTCCAGACGCTCGGCAGCCTGGGTCCGGTCCTCGTCCGGGATGGCCGGCTGCTCCTCCCGTCCGCCCTCCGGATCCGCGACCCCCTCCTCCCGGTCCCGGGCATCCCCGGAGGCCTCCGGCCCCTCCAGGGCGCCGGCCTGTTCCGAGAGGACCGCCAGTTCGCGCCTCAGTCGGGCGTTCTCGCTTGCCAGGGCCTCGAGTGACTCCTCCAGCGAGCGCGTCTTCGCCTCCAGCGCGACCATCCGGTCGTCTCCGGCCGGATCGTCGCCCGTACCACCGGCGCAGGCGAACGAGAGGGCGGCCGCCAGGATGCAGACCGCCGACCCACCGTGGAACCGCCGCGGGCCCACCGAGACTCAGGACCCCGGCGATGCGGGGGTGGCGCCGCCGAACGAGCCGCCGGGATCCCGGCGGGGGGAGAACACCTCGACGATCTCCTCGTAGTTCTCCGTGATCGGGAGCAGGGCCGGGTAGATGTTGGGCCGGACCGAGTAGGCGGCTACCTGCTCGAGGCACTGGTCCGGGGTGCCGGCGGCGGTGAGGGACCGCACCACCGCCACGGGCACCAGGGGCATAGCCGCCTCGATTCCCCCGTCCCTCGGCGGCCAGCCTCCCATGGCCTGCCGCACGCGGTCCAGCAGGTCCTGGTCGACGCCGCTGGCCAGGGCGATGTGGGGTTGCTGGCCCAGGTACATGGTGGTCATCCTGGTGGCCACCTCCAGCGCCTTCTCCTCGTCCTTGTCCATGGCGATCACGATGGTCTGGGGTAGGTCGAGGTCGTCCGCCCTCCGGCCGCTCCGCCGGGCGCCCCGGTCGATGCGCTCGAGGGCGTCGGCCAGGTAGGTGAGGGATGTGAAGCCGTTGAGCATCACGCCGTCCGCCAGCTCGCCGGACAGCGCCAGCATCTGCGGGCCGGTGGCGCCGACGTAGATCGGTACCCGCTTCGGGGTGCGGTCCACACCGTGTCCCAGGTCCAGGCGGAGGTCGCGCACCGCCACCATCTCACCCTCGTAGGTGACCGTCTCGAGCGCCAGCAACCGGCGGGTGACCTCGATGTACTCCCGCATCTGCTTGATGGGCCTGCGCCGGTCGATCCCCTGCTTCCAGGCCAGGGGGTCCCAGTAGGCGCCGATCCCCAGCAACATCCGGTCGGGGGCCAACTCGTCCAGGGTGGCGAACGTGAGAGCCATCAGCGAGGCCGGGCGGGTCCACGAGTTGACCACCCCGGTTCCCAGCTTGATGGTGTGGGTCGCGTAGGCGATGGCGCCGAGTATCGAGATCGCGTCGCGGGCGGTGCGGGTCTCGCACACCCACACCGAGTCGTATCCCAGTTCCTCCATCCGGAGCGCCAGCGCCACCTGACGCCGCGGGTCGGGCCGGTCCAGGAAGCACATGCCCACCCGTCCACTGCTCATCGGGATGATGATCCTCCTCGTGAGACCGACCCGGTCGACAACTCTACCGGGAGCGTCCCGAGCCGTGGCCTGAGGTATTGAAGGAGTGGGTAGGCTCGGCTCGACTTCTGCGAGGAGAACGTGCCGACCCATTCCATCTACACCGAGGCGCTACGCCGGGTCAGCGAGGAGTACGTGGCCCGGAACCCGCGATCGATGGAGATCGCCCACCGGGCCGCCCGGGTGCTTCCCGGAGGCACCACCCGCACGACCACGTTCTTCGCACCCTTCCCCCCGGTCCTGGTGTCGGGAGATGGATCGGAGATCGTGGACGCGGACGGCAACCGCAGAGTTGACTACCTCAACAATTACACGTCGCTGGTACTTGGCCATGCGCATCCCGACGTGCTGTCCCGGGCGATGGCGGCGGCCGGTCGGGGGACCGCCTTCTCTTCGCCCACCGAATACGAGGTGAGGCTGGCCGAGGTGCTGGTCGAGCGGGTCGCCTCGGTCGACCAGGTCCGTTTCACCAACTCCGGCACCGAGGCCACCATGGCCGCCATGCGACTGGCCAGAGCCTTCGCCGGCCGTCCCACGGTGGCCCGATTCGAGGGCAGCTACCACGGCACGCACGACTACACGGCCACGCCGGGAGCGGGGATACCGGACCCGGTCGGCGACTTGATGGTCACCCTCCCGTTCAATGACATCCTCGGCTGCGAGCAGGTGATCGAGCAGGCGGGCGACTCCCTGGCGGCCGTGATCGTCGAACCCATACTGGGTGCCGGCGGGGTGATCGCCGCCGATCAGGAGTTTCTCGACTTCCTGAGACAGGCGACTGCACGCGCCGGAGCGCTGCTCATCTTCGACGAGATCGTCACGCTTCGCCTGCACGCGGGAGGCGCCCAGGCGACCTACGGGATCAGGCCGGACCTGACCACCTTCGGCAAGATCATCGGCGGAGGCTTCCCGATCGGCGGTTTCGGGGGCCGGGAGGATGTCATGGCGCTGCTCCACCCCACGCGAGGGACCATCCCTTGGGGCGGCACCTTCAACGGCAACCCGGTCAGCGCAGCGGCCGGCATCGCCACCCTGGAGGTGCTCACACCTCCCGTGATAGACGAGCTGAACCGCGCCGGCGAGGAGCTCGTGGAACGGCTCGGCAAGGTGCTGGAGGCCTCCGGCCTGCCGGCCGGGGTCACCGGCGCCGGATCCCTCTTCAACCTCCATGCCACCGGCGAGGAGATCACCGACCACCGGGCCGTGGAACGCGCCGATCTCCAGCTGACCGAACTCCTGCACCTAGGCCTCATGAACCGCGGCTACTTCCTAGCCCCGCGCGGCATGGGCTGCCTGTCCACCGCCATGACCCCCGCGGAGCGGGATGGGTTTGTGGACGCCCTGGAGGACCTTCTCGGAGCCGTGTGACGAGCAATCGGCGGATGCTCCGGAGAGCGAGCTAGGCCAGCCTCGCTCACCAAGCCGCCCAAACGCGCACCCGGGTGCGTTCGGTCACGGAGGCGCAAGCACCCGACATGGCGACTGTTATACTACAGGGCTGGTTCAGCCTGTGAGAGTGGGTGAACCTACCGTATAATATACTTCCGCTATGGGGTCAAGAGAGTGACCACGCCGGACACCGGGGAAGATGCGCTCCGCGCGCCAGCACATTCGGCGAGCATACCTTCCGGTATCAGTGGACTGAATCGGCGGGCGCTTGCGGCGCTCGGTCGGGCGTTTCCAGGTCCGTTCGATGCCTCACAGGCCGCATCCGTGCTCGGGATCGACACAGGACGTGCTCGTCGCCTGCTCGCCGGGTTGGCGGACGGCGGATGGCTCGCCCGCGTACGCAGAGGTTGGTACATCGTGGTACCGATCGAAGCGTCCGAGCCCAGAGAGTGGCGCGAGGATCCCTGGGTTCTGGCGGCGACGCTGTTCGCTCCGGGTTATGTGGGGGGTTGGAGCGCCGCGGAGCATTGGGGCTTCACCGATCAGATCTTCCGCACGATCTATGTGGTTGCCGGCAGGACGATCCGCCCACGTAGTCAGACCGTTCAGGGGACTCACTTCATCATCCGAACCGTTCCCGAGCGGACCTTGTTCGGAACGCGACGCGTGTGGCGGGGCCAGGTGCCGGTCAACGTGTCGGACCCACATCGCACGGTCATCGACGTTCTCGACGTTCCCGCGTCGGGCGGCGGAGCGCTACACGCGTCCGAAGTCCTGGAGGCGTACTTCGGGAGCGAACACGTCGATCCCGCCGGGTTGCTCGAGTACGGCGACCGGCTCGGCCGGGGTACGGTGTTCAAGCGTCTCGGCTATCTCGTGGAGCGGAAAGGGATGGCCGACGCTGACTTTGTCGAAGCCTGCCGCTCTCGAATCACCGCAGGCATCAGCAGAATCGAGCCGGACCGACCCGCCGGCGGGCGGATCGTCTCCCGCTGGAACCTGCGGGTAAACGTGGTGCAACTCGCCTCCGAGGACCTGGTTGCTTAGATGATCGGGAGGGTCGATCTGAATGAACGTGTCCGGGCGTGGGGCCTGCGCGAGGAGGTGGTGGAGAAGGACTACGTCCTTGGTTGGCTGCTCTGGGGCATCAGTACTGATCCACAACTGAGCACGACATGGGTGTTCAAGGGCGGTACGTGTCTGAAGAAGTGCTACATCGACACGTACCGATTCTCAGAGGATCTCGACTTCACTGTGCTTGAGAACGGCCTGATCGAGCCGGATGAGGTCTTGGAGGCGATTAGACGCGTCATCGATCGAGTGGGGCAGGAGTGAGGAATCGACTTCTCGGCCGAGCTGCCGCGTTGCCGCAAGCGACCTAGTGGGCGTTCATCGGAGGGACGGGTGTATTACCGAGGGCCGCGCGGCGCACCCGGTCCGGCCCGGATCAAGCTTGACCTCACCAAAGACGAAACCGTAGTGCGGCCCCCGGTCATGAGACCGATCAGCCACGACTACCCCGACGTTCTGCCCGCACCGGCTCAGGTGCGCTGCTACGGCTTCGAGGAAGTCTTCGCCGAGAAGCTGCGCGCGATGGGAAGCACGCTGCCGCCCCCGAGATCTCTACGACATCGTCAATCTCTTCCGCCGGCCTGACTTCCGCAAGCACGCTGCACTGGTACGGAAGGTGAGAAGAAGTGCGAGGCAAAGAATGTTCCCATCCCGTCTGCCGAAGCCTTCGCACGTCTCCGATGTTCGAGGATTTGCGCAGTGAGTGGGACAACATGCTTGCACACCAATTGCGAGCTTTACCGGACTTCGATCAGTTCTGGTCCGAAGTACCCCTCATCTTCGCCTGGCTCAACGGCGCGGATCCTCAGGACGTGCCGGAGCCCGCACCCCTCAACAGCGGAGAAGAGCCCTGGATGCCACCACCCACCTTCTGGACCTCCGGATTGGGCAGCCGCATCGAGCCCGTCCGGTTCGCTGCCGTGAACCGACTGCTCGTCGACAACCGATGTTTCGGCAGAGAACTGCCGAAACCTCCCGGGTGGGTCGCAGGCATCTCTGCACACAGGCAACTGGTCGCCAGCGCCTGAGAGAAGGGCGCGCGTGATGGACTGCCAGGTGACCACACCGTGGAGTCGCGCGTGCCCATCGGACTGGTTCCTGGATTCATCACGTACGGGCATCTGGGAGTACTCGCAGGCCACCATACGGCTGATTGCCACGGACACTTCGTTATCCGGCTGCACGTACTCGAGGCTGTCGTCACGCACAGTTGCATGGGGGATTCTCCGCAGTACGAACTCAGAGTCGTCAGATAAACGCTCCCCGGCAGTTCGGTCGCTCATTAGCGTGGGAAAGTACGCGGCGGGATGGCCTGACCGCGGTCGTTATCACCCCAGCATGTGATGCTCCCGTCGATCCGTATCGCACACCAGTGACTCAAGCCACCAGCGACCGCAGTGAACCGGCCAGTTGATACTTCGGGATGGTCAGGCCAACAGATGAGACAGCGGTCGATTGTTGATCCCACACGAACGACGTGGACCGACGGCGATCGTAGTGAACCGGCCGGACGGAGCCTCTGTCTGTCCGGAGCGGCTGACCGAGTCATTTTGGTACGCCCAATTGCCCATGCCGGTTGCTGCCCCAGCATTCAGCAGTGCCTTCGATGCTTATCCCGCATGCGTGCTCCATGCCGGCGTCTATCACTATGAACTCCCCAGTTGGCGGATCCGATCGCCGTTGCCAGTTGCTGCCCCAGCATTCCGCGGTGCGATCGGTACGTATTCCACATGAGTAATCCTCGCCCGCGGTTACGGCGATGAACTCACCAGCGGGTATGTCCGAGTTGTCGTACGTTCGGCCCGACTGCGCTCCCCAACAAGCGACCGTATTGTCAGTTCGGATCGCACAGGGATGAGAGTCCCCGCTCGCTATGGCTTTGAAGTCGCCAGAAGGCGCACTCGTGCGACCCCCCGAGCTGTACCCCCAGCAGGCGACGGTACCGGTAGTTCGGATCGCACAGGAGAAGCCTCCGCCAGCGGCGATGGCAGAGAACGTCCCGGAAGGCGCGTCAGACTGAGAGGAGTCGTTGAGACCCCAGCAGACAGCAGTGCCGTCCGCGCGTATACCACACGAATGGTGGTTGCCTGCGGCTATAGAGTTGAATCCGCCGCTTGGGGCGTCCAGCTTTCCTGCGTAGTCGTGACCCCGGCCATGGACCCCGAGACGTCGACTATCAGCACGATGGGCCGGGGCCGCTCCATCCGCCCGCGCCGGCGGAGGTGGACCAGGTCACCCCCGTAGCGCAGGGAGTGACGGACGCTGCGCCGGAGGTCGATCCCGGGGCCTCTCGGTGAGGGGCGGGTGCGCCGGATGCGCTTCTGCGGCAGCCGCAGGGTGGGTAGCAGCCGGGCCAGGACAGAGTTACCCGACCACGAGAAACTGTCCCATCATGCCGAGGTCCTCGTGATCGAGCATGTGGCAGTGGTACATGTACGGCGTGTTGGTATCGGCGTAGGTGTTGAATCGGGCGGCAATGACGACGTCGCGTCCGGGATCCACGAACACGGAGTCCTCCCAACCAGCTTCCTCGGGCGGCGGGGGTTCGCCGTTGATCGCCAGTATTAGGAACCGGGTCTGGTGAATGTGGAACACGTGCATGCCGGTGTCGGCAGTGATGGTCCAGCGCTCGGTATCGCCGAGTTGTACCGTCTCGTCGATCCGGCTCATGTCCATCTGCACTCCGTTGATGCCCCAACCGTCGCCTATCTTCTCCATGTGGAAGCTCCGGTCGACCGCGATCTCCGACTCGGAGATTCGATCTATGGTCGCGAGCTCGTCCGGAAGCGGACCGGCCCTCGACGCTGATCCGTTCGGGCGGAGTTCGAGTACCCGGCCGAAGGTGTCGTCGACCAGGGTGGCGGGAGATACACCGACGTCGACGATGATCTCAGTCCGGTCGCCGGGAGCGAGCATGAGCCGGTCTAGCACCACAGGACCGGCCAGGTACCCTCCGTCGGAGGCGATCTTGGTCATCGTGGCCCCTCCGACGCTGAGTTCGTACGTCCGGGCTTGGCTGGCGTTGAGCAGCCGGAGCCGAACCAGCCCCGTGGGCACCTCGACGAACGGGTTGATCGTGCCGTTCACCGTCAGCGTGCCATCTAGGTTGCCCCTCCCGCCGGGGTCGATGGCGAAGTCCAGTTGGCCGTCGCCGGTGAATTCCCGGTCCTGGATGATGACGGGAATATCGTCGAAGCCGTAGGTAGCGGGCAACGTCGCGGCCGCAGGATTGTCGTCATCGATAATGATCATTCCGGCCGCGCCGCGAAAGACGTGCTCTGCTGTGGACCCGTGAGGATGGGGGTGATACCAGAGGGTGGCTGCCGGCTGGATCACGTCGAAATCGGCCACCCAGGTTGTGCCGGGTTCGATCGGACTGTGGGGCCCGCCGTCGTCCTCGGCCGGGACGTCGGCGCCATGCCAGTGTGTGGTCGTGGTCTGGTCCAATTCGTTGGTCACGCTGATAACCACCGAGTCGCCGGTCTTGAGACGGAGTGTGGGACCGAGCACGGACATACCGTTGTAGGAGTAGGTGTCGGTCAGGGTCGCCGTTTGATAATCGTGGCGTGATGTTCCGATCCTGAGGTCGTAATGCGCAAGACCATCCTCGACCCTCGGCTCGAGCAGCGGTGGGATTGACAAGGGCGTCTCAGCCGGCGTGTCGACCGCTACCCGCTCGACCGATTCGGCACAACCAGCCAGCAAGGTGGCCGCCACGATCACCCCCGCAGCGACGCTCGTTCTGAACAGGGCGCGACTCCGACGACGGCGGGCACCCGTCGGCGCCACGCCCGTCCGGAGCAAGACCGGCTGTTGCACCCGGATCGCCTCTACGACACCGAACTGGGGCGCGTCGACAAGACACCCTCGGATCGGGTTGGACAGACGGCTGACGGGTTGGCCGGGTTTTGCTTGGAGAGGCTCGTTCATGCTACGTCGGGCTGGTCCTTTCCCGTGAGATCTGGTTCCCGCGGACCGAGCTAGGCCGCCCAGCCTGCGAGTGCTCTGGCCAGGTCTTCCAATCCCTCGATGTTGTGTCCGGCGATCAAATCGTCGACGTAGGGCAACGCGGCCACGAGGCCGCGGGCCAGCGGCTGGAAGTTCGGGTCGCCTGCGAGCGGGTTGACCCAGATGACGCGGTGTGCCTGGCGTGACAGGCGCTGCATGGCCCAGGCCAGCCGGTCGGGCTCGCCGCGCTCCAGGCCGTCCGAGCAGATGATCACCACCGCTCCCCGGTTGAAGCGGTACTTGCCCCACCTCGCCACGTAGGCGGCGAGCGACTCGCCGATCCTGGTTCCCCCGTCCCAGTCCACCACTAGATCGGTCGCTTCGTCCATGGCGGCGTCGGCATCCCGGACCCGCATCGCTCTGGTGAGGCGGGTGAGCCGGGTCCCGAAGCAGAACACCTCCACCCGCTGGGAGGCGCGGCTCATCCCGTAGGAGAACTGGACTAGGGCGCGAGAGAAGCCGGCCATGGAACCGGAGACGTCGACGATCAGGACGATCGGTCTTGGCCGGTCGACCCGGAGCCGCCGGCGGAGATCGAACAGGTCGCCTCCGTTGCGGAGCGAGCGGCGCACGCTCCGGCGCAGGTCGATCCGCGGGCCTCTCGCCGAAGGGCGGGTGCGGCGGCTCAGCTTGCGGGGAAGGCGGAGATCGGGGAGGAGGCGCGCCAGCTGGCGGAACTCCTCCTCGGTCCAGCGGTCGAAGTGCTTGGCGCGAAGTATCTCGGCGCTCGACGCTCTCGGTCCTCCCGCGGCCGGGAGTTCCTCGTCACCCGCCTCCAGGATCTCCAGCTCGTGCTGTTCGGTTCCGAAGGACACCGATGCGGGCTCCCCGCCGTCGCCGTCCGCCGTGGCCAGCGGCAGCATGGGGGACGGTGAGTCGCCTTCCGAACCTACGAAGAAGGCGTCGAAGGCGGCGTTGTAGGCGGCGAGATCGGGGTGCCGGTTGACGAGGGTTATGCGTCCGGCCCAATAAAGGTCGTCGATGCCGGCCGGATCCAGGTCCGCTACGGCCCGCGTGTACGACAGCACCTGTCCCGCGCCGACGTTGACGCCGTGGGTCCGGAGCAACCGTCCGAAACGGACCAGCTCCGTGGCCGGTCCGGGCTCAGGTCCCATCCAGTATCTCGGCTGCCCGGCCACGGACCGTGGCCAGGTCGTCGTGGTCCTTGATGACCGACCCCAGGCTGAGGTCGAGGTTCTGTGCGGTCACTCCATCCTCGCCGAGCTGGTTCAGCGCCCGGGCCCAGTTGATGGTTTCGGCCACGCCCGGCTGCTTGACGAGTTCCAGGCCCCGCAGCCTCGACACCACCCGGCTCGTGCTCCGGGCGAGGCGCGCCGGCACTTCCGGGGCGCGGGCTGCCACGATGTCCACTTCCCGCTCCAGGCTCGGGAAATCGATCCAGTGATACAGGCAGCGGCGCTTGAGCGCGTCATGGAGCTCGCGGGTCCGGTTGGAGGTGATGACGACGGCGGGAGGGCGCGGGGCATGCACGGTACCGATCTCGGGAATGGTGATCTGGAACTCGGACAGGATCTCCAGGAGGAAGGCTTCGAACTCGTCGTCGGCCCGGTCGATCTCATCGATGAGCAGCACGCAACCGGCGCCGCTCCTGATCGCCTTCAGAAGGGGCCGCTCTACCAGGAAGCGCTCGGCGAAGAGCTCGTCCGGCCCGGAGCTGTCGGTCCGCGCCTCGGCGGCCTGCCTCAGGTAGAGCAGCTGGCGCGGGTAGTCCCACTCGTAGAGCGCCTGGTTGGCGTCGATGCCCTCGTAGCACTGGAGCCGGACGAGATCGACGCCCAGCCCGCCTGCCAGGGCTTTCGCCACCTCCGTCTTGCCGACACCCGCCTCGCCCTCCAGCAGGAGCGGCTGCGGCAGGGTGAGGGAGAGGTAGATGGCGGTCGAGAGCCCCCGGTCGGCCAGGTAAGCCTGGCCGGCCAGCATCCCGGTGACACCGGCGATGTCGCCGGTGTACATGCCGTCGGAGACGGTCAAGGGCGCTCGAAGATCGCCGCCATGCCCTGGCCGCCGCCGATGCACATCGTCACGATGCCGCGCCGGCCGCCGGTCCGCTCCAGGGTGTGCATGAGCTTGATGGCCAGGATCGTCCCGGTTGCCCCGACCGGGTGGCCCAGCGCTATGGCCCCTCCTGAGACGTTGGTCTTCTCCGGGTCCAGTCCCGCATCTCGTATGACGGCCACGGCTTGGGCCGCGAACGCCTCGTTGAGTTCGATCAGGTCGATGTCTTCGAGGGTGAGGCCCGCCTTGTCGAGCACCTTGGGGACGGCGAGTGCCGGGGCGTAGCCCATCACCTCCGGGTCGATGCCGCTCACCGCCCACGCCAGCAGGCGCAGACGCGGTTCGGCGCCCCGGGCCCGGGCCACCTTCTCGCTCATGAGGACCACCGAGGCAGCGCCGTCGTTGATGCCCGAAGAGTTGCCGGCCGTGACCGTTCCGTCCTTGACGAACACCGGTCGGAGCCGGCCGAGGCTCTCTTCCGTAGTGTTCGGCCTCGGGTGCTCGTCGACGAGGAACGGGTCGTCTTTGGGGAGGTCGACCCCGACGATCTGGTCTTCGAACAGACCCTCCTTGATGGCGACGGCGGCCCGGTACTGGCTCTCGGCGGCGAACCGATCCTGCGCGCTCCGGCTGACGTCGTAGCGCTCGGCCACCCGCTCGGCAGTGGTACCCATCGGATATCCGCCGAAGGGATCGGTTACCAGGGACAGGGTGCCGTCGATGGACTTCCGGGGTCCCAGCCTCCAGCCGTCGCGGGCCTGGTAGTCGAGGAATGGCTGGCTGCTCATGTTCTCGTTGCCCCCGGCCACCACGATGTCGGCATCCCCCAGCATTATCTGCTGGGCGCCGGTGACGATCGCCTGCAGGCCCGACGAGCAGAGCCGGTTGACGTTCATGGCCGTGGTCGACGACGGAAGCCCTGCCTCGAGGGCGCACCGCCGGGCGTTGTAGGCGTCCGGACCCACCTGGCCGATCTGGCCCATGACTACCTCGTCCACCTCGTCGGCTTCGACGCCCGCCCGACTCAGCGACTCCTTGATCGTTATGGCGCCGAGCTTGTAGGAGTCGACCTTGGCAAGCGAACCCCCGTACGTTCCGATGGCGGTCCGAGCCGCCCCGACTACCACCGCGTGATCCGTATCAACCATTCCCGCTCCTTTGGACGACCGCGAACGCCCACCACGGGCCAGTTTCAGGCCGGTGGGCCGGCCGGGATACCGGGTGAATGGACAGTAAGAGATACTAGACCGCTGGCCCCACGGAGGGGCCGGGGATCGGGTGTCGACGGCGGCTTGGCGAGGCTAACGGCTCTGGCTGATCAGCCGGTCGGCGATGGCGTCGAACCGGGCGGCAGCCGCGGCGTACCCGGCCACAGCCGTCCGGCGGTCGGCGCCGTCATCCGGTTCGGGGATGCGAAGGCCCGCCAGTACTTCTTCGGCCAGTGCAGCCAGATCGCCGGCCAGCTCGACCGGTCCCCCAGGTCCGCTGTGAAGACCGGCCAGGTCGTCAGGAGGAGTCAGATTCCGGACCGTAGCCTCGAGTGTTCGGGTCCGGTCGAGGATGTCGAGGAGGACGCCCTCGGTCTGGCGGTAGGAAGCCCCGATGGCCCGCTGATCCTCCCACGCCTGGTTGGCGTCGTTCAGGTCGCCGACGAGCCGGGTGGCTGTACCGGCCAGGCCCGGCAGTCCTTCGAGATACAGATCCGCATCCTCCGCCAACCCGTCCGAGTCCGGTTCTGTGGTGGCGACTCCCAGGTTCTCGGCATCGTCCCGCACCCGGTCGATCAGATCGTCGATCGCGGTGTTGAACCCCTCGGAGGCGGCGCTGTAGCCGGCTACTGCCGTCCTGCGGGCCGTACCGTCCTCGGGGTAGGGGAGCCGGAGGCCGGCCAGGACCGCCTCGGCCAGGGGGACCAGTCGGGCGGCCTGTTCGATCGGGCCGTCCGATCCCTTATGAAGGTCGGCCAGGGCGGGCGGGACCGCCATAGCCGCGGCTTGGTCGGCCAGAGCCCGGACACCGGCGATGAAGGCGGAGATGGCATCGGAGGTCATCCGGAAGTCCGGTCCGGTCGAGTAGCGGTTGTCGAAGACCCGGTTGGTCGCCTCCATCTCCTCGACCAGGAGCGCCAGGGTAACGCGCGCCTCGGCCAGTCCGTTGGCGTATTCCGGACTCGCCGTATCGGTAAGGGTGGTTGTCGTCGCCGCGGCGGTCGTGGCGGTGGTGGTCGCGGTCGTCTCCACCGGTGCAGCGGTAGTCGTGGATGTGGCCGTGGTGGGTGATGCCGTGGTGGGGGTTGCCGCGGTCGCAGCGGTGGTGGTCGTGGCCTCGGAGGAGGTGGTCCCGGCCGTCCCGGTGGTTGCGGCGGTGGGTGCGATTGTCGTGGCGGACTCGAGGTCGTCATCCGCATCCCGGTTGACGACGACGAATACCAGAACCGCGATGATCACCAGCCCCAGGATGATCTGGCCTAGCGCCCGTCTCCTCATTCTCGACATCTCCGATCCGCCGCCCGCGTCCGATGTTGACCGCCGGACGCTCTCCTGTCCGCTCCCGGGCGCCGGCGGGCTCCGGACGCCGATCCTATCGGGGTAGGGCCGCCGGACGGTGTCAATCATCATTAACACCGCCGGTGCCGCACCCCGGTGCGGATGCTTTGATAGATTCGGCTGCGAGTAACCGTTAGCCAGGAGGTGCGGGGTGATCAAACTCATCGGGACGGCCTACAAGCGGGACGATTTCACAAAGGAGGAGTTCTTCGACTACTGGTTCGATGTCCACGCTCCGATCTCTGCCCAGCTTCCGGGACTGCGCGGTTACGTGGTGTCCGAAGTGGTGAGCAAGCTCGGTGGCGAGTTGGAGACCGAAGCATTCGTGGAGCAGTGGTATGACGATGAGGCGGCCTGGGACCGGGCCTCGGCGACCGAGCAGGCTGCCGCCGCCTGGGAGGACGTCGGCCGCTACGCCAAGACCTCGGGTACCTTCTGGGTGGTGAAGGAGCATGTCATCGTGCCCCCGCCCGACCGGGGCCCCGGGTTGGCCTCGACATGGGAGAAGGGCTCGTGAGAAGGTTTGAGGGCAAGAACGTCTTCGTCACCGGCGCGGGCAGCGGGTTCGGGCGGCGCACGGCCCTACGGTTTGCCGAAGAAGGCGCCCACCATGTCTACCTGGTGGACTACAACCAGGAACGTCTGGACGCGACGGCCCCGTCCATCGAGGCCCACGGGGCGGTGCCGCACAAGATCTGTCTGGACATGGCGGACATGGACAATTGCGTGGATGCCGTGGCGCAGGCACTGGCGGTCGATCCCAAGCTCGACGTGATGGTGTCCAACGCCGCCACGTGGGCGGACTCGCAGTTCATAGACATGTCGACCGAGGAATGGCGGCGGATCATGGCGGTCAACCTCGACGCCTACTTCGTGCTGGCGCGGGAGGCGGCCAGGGCCATGCGGGACACCGGAGGGGGGGCGATCCTGTTCACCGCTTCGATCGTCTCGCTCGGCCACGGGCGTGGCTTCACCGCCTACTGCGTGTCGAAGTCCGGGCTGGTTTCCCTGGCCAGGGCCATCGCGGTGGAGTGCGCCGGGTACGGGATCAGAGCGAACTGCGTCAGCCCCGGCCCGGCCGACACCCAGCAGTCGGTCGACCTGGTGGGGGAGGATCTGATGGACAAGTGGCGGCGGGAGGGCTTTCCGGTCGTGCCTGCCAACCGGCTGGCCGACGACGTGGACATCGCCGAGGCGTTTCTCTATCTGGCATCTGACGCCGCCAAGTACGTCAGCGGAGTGAATCTGATCGTCGACGGCGCCCTTACCGCCCAGACCTACGACGTCCCGGACAACTGAAGCGCTCTCATCCCGGTCGCTCCTGTCGGGCCGCCGCTCGCGAGCAGGTCGTCGGGGCGGACACCGGTCCGTAGGGGTCGCCGGACCGTCGGCCGAGGATTCGGGGCGGATCGACCACTACCCTCCCGACCGGTATGAGGACCGGAGCCGCGCCCCGCACGATCGCGATCGCTGGTGCGTGGATGGCGCTCCTGCTGGGTGTCGCGGCGTGCTCCGCTGACGACCAACCCGCACCGCCGATCGAGGAGGACAGCACGTCCTCGACGAGCACCCTTCCCCCGGCGACCACCACCTCGACCAGCCCGCCCCCACCCCCCACGACCACCACCACGGTCCCCACCACGACCACCACCACACCGGTCCCGTGGGAGATCCCCGCAGATCAGGTTGCTCATGTCGAAGGATTGGTCGCCACCGTCGAGGCTCTCAGGGGCCGGTCGTTCGAGGAGCGACCGTGGGTGGGGATCATCACCGCCGAGGAGTACCCGGTCCGGCACCTGGCAGCGGCCGGCGGCGGCATCGGCGGGATGGACCATCTGTCCGCCTTCTTCGAGTTGCTGGGAATGGCATCTCCCGGCACCGACCTGGCGGCCTCCTACGCGCGGCACGAGAACGCGCCGCCCAGTCCCTTCTACGACCCGGTCGAGAAGGAGGTGCTGATCCCTGAACAGCTGTTCCCGATGGATGATTACCAGAGCCTGGTACTGGTCGGAGAACTGACCAAGGCCTTGTCCCACCAGCACCATCCGTCCCTCGTGGAGGCCCTTGTCGCCGCGGACGGGAGCGACGTTGATCGTCTGGCCGCTCACCGTGCCCTGCTGGAAGGCGAGGCGATCCTGGTCCAGACGTTGTATATCGAGTCTTTATCGCCGGAGCGGCGCGCGCTCGTCGCCGACCAGGCGCGCCGGGCCGCGGAAAGTGACGGCTCGGGGGAAGGTTCCGGAATCTTTGCCGAGGAGGCTCCTCGGCTCCTGGTGGAAACGGCTCGCTTCCCCACTCGGGCCGGTGCGGCCCTGGTCATCGACCTGTACCGGCAGGGGGGCTTCACTGCCCTCGATCAGGCCCTCGACCTTCCGCCCGTGACCACCGAGCAGGTTCTCCACCCGGATCGCTACCGGTCCCTTGAGCCCGCGGCGGAGTTGGATCCGTTCGGGCTGGTGGTGAGCGGCTACGAAGTGGTCGATGAAGGGACGTGGGGCGAGCTGCGCTGGCGCGGTCTGCTGGCTCATCACGGCGACCCGGTCAACGCCGCGCGAGCCGCCGAGGGATGGGGCGGGGACCGGTACCAGATGCTGTGGGCGCCGGCTTCCGGGAAGCTGGCTTTCGCAGTCCGGCTGGCGGCCGACACGTTCGCGGACGAGTCGGAAGTGAACGCCGCTGTCCGGCACCTGATCAGCACGGGGATGGATGTGGGCGCTTCCAGGGTGGTGGACACCGCCACCGAGTGGCAAGGCGCCGACTATGCCATGCTCTCCTGGGATGTGGGTGTGATCACCTGGGTGGTCGCCTCCGACACGGAGGTGGGGCGCCAGATCGCCGCCCAGCTCGGGGTCAACCTCGCATGAGGAGCTGTCCATGACCGGCAGGCTGGTCCTGTGCGCCACGCCGATCGGCCATCTCGGCGACGCTTCTCCGAGGCTGGCGGAGGCATTGGCTGAGGCTGATGTCATCCTGTCGGAGGACACCCGCCGGGCCCGGGTCCTGCTGGACCACCTGGGAGTCGAAACCCGCCCCGAGTCCTACCACGCCGGCAACGAGGCCGGCAGGTCCGGCCGGCTGGAGCAACTCCTTGAAGAGGGCGCGTCGGTGGCACTGATCTCGGACGCCGGTACTCCGGCAGTGGCAGACCCCGGCCTCTCCGCGGTCCGAATCGCCCGCCGGGTGGGGGCCGAGGTGTCGATCATCCCGGGCCCGAGCGCGGTGGTGGCCGCGCTCGCCGTTTCCGGGCTCCCGTCCGAACGGTTCGTGTTCGAAGGGTTCCTGCCACGCAAGGGCAAGGAGCGGTCCGAACGCCTGGCCACGCTGGTGACCGAGGTCCGTACCGCCGTGCTGTTCTCCGCTACGGCCCGGGTGGCGCAGGACCTGTCCGCCCTCGCCGCAGCGTTGGGCGACGACCGGCTCATCACAATCTCCCGGGAACTGACCAAGGCGCACGAAGAGGTGTGGTCGGGAACTCTCGGAGAGGCGGCCGCGGAGTGGAGCCGCAGGCGGCCCCGCGGGGAGTTCACGCTGGTGGTTCAGGGAAGCCCCGGCCGGGTCATCCCCATCGATGGGGCGGTCGGCGAGATCAACACCCGGATCGAAGCCGGGGAGCCCATGTCGGAAGCGGTTCGTCGGGTGGCTGACGGGCTGGGGATGTCCCGGCGGACTCTCTACGAGGCGGTACTCCGCCAGGAGTGATACCGCTCGGCATGGGGCGGATCGGGAACGATCGGACTCCATCGCGCCCGCTCCAGGCCCGTCTCGTATCCGTGAAGGAAGAACTTTTCGCGTTCTTGAAGAAGGGGGTTGAAAGTGTCACACCCTTGCTATACGTTGTCTACCGCCAAGCACCTACACCGGCCGAAGAGAAAGCCCGATCGGAGCGGCCGGGTCCAGGGGAACATACAAGACTTCATGGAGCGACGGCCGATCCCCGGCATCCAGCCGGGCATGGCCGACCACGCTCCAACAGGATGGGTGGCGGCGGGGGAGGGGACCCGGTGCGGAGCGCCGGTTTTCGCGGCTTGACGAACTTTGAGCAGAGGGCACCGCCTATGACGCCCTGTTCCTGAGGTTCTCCGCACCGCTGGTGGCGCCCTGTTCCTGAGGCTCACCGCACCGCTGGTGGTGTTCTGTTCCTCAGGTTCCTGGCACCGCTGGTGGTGTTCTGTTCCTCAGGTTCCAGGGGTATCCGGCTACCTCCGGGGCCGTCGCTACCCTCGGGCCATGGTCGAATGGGTTGACACGCACTGCCATCTCCAGATGGATACCCGTGACCCTGCCATCCTCCTCAACCGGGCCGGACATGTGCGATACGTGGTGGTGCCCGGCGTGGATGTGGCCTCCAGCATCGCTGCCCGGGAGATTGCCTTGGGGGCGCCCGGGCGGGCCTTCTACGCAGCCGGGTTGCACCCGCACGAAGCCGATCGCTGGAGCACCGAACGGGACGGGCTGCTACCGCTCATGGATGGAGCGGTAGCCATCGGCGAGACCGGCCTGGACTTCTACCGCAACCTATCGCCTGCCGAGGCCCAGCTAGAGAGCTTCCTGGAGCATCACAGGCTGGCATTGGAGATGGCCAAGCCGCTGATCGTCCATTGTCGGGACGCTTTTCTGCAGGTCTACGAGGTACTCGAACAGCACGGGGCCGGTCCGTGGGTGGTGCTTCATTGCTGGACCGGTGGGCCGAAGTGGTCCAAGCGGTTCCTCGAGATGGATGTCACCTTCTCGTTCGCCGGACCGGTCACCTACAAGACCGGCGATACGATCCGGCGGGGCGCGGCCGTCATCCCTCCCGAACGGGTGGTGGTCGAGACCGACTCGCCCTACCTGGCCCCGGAACCCCATCGGCGCGGCCCGAATGAGCCTCGCTACGTCAACTTGACAGGAGAAGCCCTGGCGCGGGTATGGGGTCTCGAAGCAGCGGAGGTCGCCCGGCTGACCAGCGAGCGCGCCATCGGTGTCTTCGGCCTGTGAGCCAGACGCGTTCCGAGATCGAAGCTCTGTTGCGGCGGCACGCGGTAACCCCTCGCCGGGGGCTGGGACAGCACTTTCTCGCCGATCGCAACCTGGTGGCCAAGATGGTGGACCTGGCCGGTGATCCGGCGCGATCAAAGGCGCTGGAGATCGGACCCGGCACCGGAACCATCACGCAGGCCCTTGCAGAAGCAGGATTCGCGGTGACGGCCTACGAGATCGACGAGCGGCTCCGGCCGGTCCTGGAAGAGGGCTTGGCAGGTCTCGATGTGGACCTGCGCTTCCAGGACGCATCCCGGCTGGACATGAGGGAGTTCGGCGCCGGAACCGACTGGGTGCTGGTGTCCAACCTCCCCTACCAGGTGGGTACGTCGATCCTCCTGGATCTCTTGCAGAAGGCGGCCGGTCTGGGCAGGTGCGTGGTGGTGGCCCAGCGAGAGGTCGCCGAGAGGCTCACCGCCGGTCCCGGATCCAAGGCATATGGCCTGCCCAGCGTGATAACCGCCCTGTACGGCCAGGCCCGGCTGGAGTTCCGCCTGCCTCCCCAGGTATTCCTGCCGGTGCCCAAGGTGGACTCAGCCGCAGTGTCGATCCGGCGGGTCGCCCCGCCCGAGCCTCTGCGTAGGCTGGCGGTCCGGGTTGCTGCCGCAGCTTTCCGGAAACGGCGCAAGATGGTCCGCTCCTCGCTGCGCGGCGTGCTCCCGGCTCCCGCGGAGGAGATCCTCGCGAGTACCGGGATCGATCCCACCATGCGGGCCGAGGAACTGGACCACGGCGCCTACCTATCCATAGCATCCGCCATTCCACATCCACACCAGTGATGCCCACTCGTAGAGCTCTGGCGCCCGCCAAAGTCAACCTTTCCCTCCACGTGCAGCGCATGGACGCTTCGGGGCTCCATCCCGTTCGGGGGCTCACCCTCTCTATCGGCCGGAACGACGTCCTGGACATGGCGCCGGCCGGATCGGATCAGCTGGAGGTCCACGGGGCCGACCTTCCGACCGGTGATCAGAACCTGGTGTGGAAGGCGGTATCCGCCCTCCGGAGTGGCCAGAGGGACCGTCCACCGGTGAGGTTCGAGCTGTGGAAGCGAATTCCGGTGGCGGCCGGTCTGGCGGGGGGGAGCTCTGACGCGGCGGCTGCCCTGCTTCTATACGGAAGCTTGACGGGCCGGGACCGGGCTCACCTTGCAGTACCGGCGGCGGAGATAGGCGCCGACGTGAGCTTCTGCCTGCGGGGCGGCCTCAGGTGGATCGGGGGTTACGGAGAGCAGCTCGGCGACCCGTTGGATCGGGATGGCGACTTCGCCCTACTGGTTGCCGTACCACCTTTCATGCTCGAAACTGCTCGGGTGTACTCGGCCTGGGATCACATAGGCGAGCCGGGCGGCCGGGCCGTGAGCGGGGCGGCCATTCCTCCCGGCATCCGGCGCTACGGCCCGCTGGTCAACGATCTCTACCCGGCGGCCACTTCGATCGAGCCGGATCTGGACGACTGGAGGGTCGAGCTCGAGAGTCGTTGGGACCGTCCGGTGCTCATGTCGGGGAGCGGGCCCTCCCTCTATGCCTTCTTTTCCGATCAGGCCGAGGCCGACGAGGGACTGGAGCTGGTCCCCGAGGAAGCCAGAGACGCCTTCGTGGCCCTGCCCCAGGCCCGGGGGGCCCACCTGGTCGAGGATGGATGACGCAAGGACTACGGCCTTCCCAGGAGAGTGAACCAGGCCGCAGAGAGCGCACCGGATGGGGCGCCGCCGGTCGGACCACTAGAATTGCAGACGTCGCACCTGTCCGCCGGAAGTGCCGGTGCCGGGAGCCCCGACGCGGTGGGGGGTAGTGTAAATGGCAGCACAGCGGGTTTTGGTCCCGCTAGTACGGGTTCGACTCCTGTCCCCCCAGCCCAACAGAGGAGTGGCGACGTGTCCATAAGGGCGGTGGTGCTGGGGGCCGGCGAGGGCTCCCGGATGAAGTCGATCCTCCCCAAGGTGATCCATCCGGTGGCGGGGCGGCCGATGATCGACTGGGTCATCAATGCCACCGCTTCCTTGGACCCGGTCCAGACTGTGGTGGTGGTCAAGCCGGATGCCGACCAGGTGGTGGCGATGCTGCCCGACGGGGCGACACCGGTGGTGCAGCCCAGACAGCTGGGTACCGCACACGCCTTGCAATACGCGCTCGATGCCATCCCGTTGGGGGCCGACGACCATGTACTGGTGGTGCCCGCCGACACACCGCTTATCACGAGCGGCACGCTGAGCGAGATGGCGAAGCTCCATCGGCGGACCGGCGCGGCCGTTACCTGCGTGACCGCCAACATGGAGGATCCAACCGGTTACGGGCGGGTGGTCCGGGACGGCTGGGGCCGGGTGGAGAGGATCGTGGAGCATGCCGACACCACCACCCGCGAACGGGAGATCAGCGAGATCAACGGCGGCGTCTATATGTTCGACGGATCCTTGGTCGGGGAAGCCCTGGCCCGCGTGGAGCGCGACAATGTCCAGCGCGAGTACTACCTGCCGGACATGGTGGCCATTCTCGGGGCTGAGGGTTACGGGATCAGTGCCTACCGGACCGATGCCGAGGAGTTGTCCGGAGTCAACACCCAGGATCAGCTTGCCCATGTCGCGGATATCTTCCGGCGCCGCATCAACAGGGCCTGGATGCGGGATGGGGTCTGGATGCAGGACGCCGCCCGGGTTTATATCGACGCCTCGGTTCGCCTCGAGGCGGGAGTGCGGATACGTCCGGGGGTACACCTGGAAGGATCGACGTCGGTGGCGGGAGGGGCCGAGCTCGGACCCGACTGCTTCATCAGAGATAGCCGGATCGGCCCCGGCGCGAAGATCTGGTATTCGGTGCTCAGGGGCGCCTCGGTGGGGATGGATGCCGAGATCGGCCCCTACGCCTCGCTGAGGCCCGGCGCGGAGTTGGGCGACGGTGCCAAGGCAGGTACCTTCGTGGAGGTCAAGAATTCCGTGGTCGGCGCCCGCGCCAAGGTTCCTCACCTCTCGTATGTCGGGGATGCCGAGATCGGCGAGGAGGCCAACGTGGGTGCGGGGACCATCACCGCCAACTACGACGGGTACGACAAGCACCGCACCCGCATCGGGAGCAAGGCACAGATCGGGTCCAACACCGTGCTGGTGGCACCGGTCGAGGTGGGGGACGAGGCATACACGGGCGCAGGCTCCGCCATCACCCGTGATGTTCCGGATGGCGCGCTCGGCGTGGAAAGGGCTTCGCAGCGGGAGATTCCCGGATATGCGAAACGGCGGAAAGCTCGTCACGAGGCCGGGTAGGAGGATGCTGAAGATGACGGGGACGGGTTGGCCCGCGATCCCCCGACCAGAGTTTCATTGCCGGCCGGCGGGCCGACCGCACACTATTCAGTACCCTCCTGGGACATGGAGCTCGTAACTCGCAAGCGCTTCATGCTGTTCACCGGCTCGGCCAACCCCGAGCTGGCCGAAGCAGTGGCGGACGAGCTGGGTGTGAGGCTCGGCAAGGCGCAGCTGTCGCGCTTCGCCAACACAGAGGTGTATGCCCGGCCGTCGGAGTCGGTCCGCGGGGTTGACTGTTTCGTGATACAGAGCCACGCCCCGGAGATCAACTTCCACATCATGGAGCAGTTGATCCTGATCGATGCCCTCAAGAGAGCGTCAGCGCACCGTATCACCGCGGTGGTGCCGTTCTTCGGGTATGCCCGGGCCGACAAGAAGGTATTGCCGCGTGAGCCCATCTCAGCCCGGCTGATGAGCGACCTCTTCCTGGCGGCCGGGGCCGACCGGATCGTGTCGATCGACCTGCATACCGGCCAGGTCCAGGGTTTCTTCCCCAAGCCGTTCGATCACCTGACCGCGCTGCCGATCGTCACCAAGTATCTCGAGGAACGCCTGGACGGTCCGACCACCGTGGTCTCGCCCGACGCCGGAGGCGTCAAGCGCGCCGAGAAATACGCCCGCTACCTGGGAGCCTATGTGGCGTTCGTCCACAAGCGACGCGAGTTCGATGTCCACAACGAGTCCAAGGCCCTGACCGTGGTTGGTGCGGTGCGGGGTCGCAATGCGGTGATCGTGGACGACATGATCGACACCGGCGGTACCGTGGAGAATGCGGCCCGTCTGCTCCGCGAGCGGGGCGCCCGGAGCGTCTACGTCGCGGCGACCCACCCCGTGCTGTCGCCTCCCGCGCTCGGGCGGTTGAAGAAAGCTCCGATCGACGAGGTGGTGGTCACAGACACGCTTCCGATCAGCGAGGAGGCGCGGAACTTCGACAAGCTGACCAGGTTGTCGATTGCGCCGGTGCTCGCGGAGGCGTTGCAGGCGATCTTTATGGACAGTTCGGTGTCGGCCATCTTCCTCGGCGACAACACCTGAATGTCTCTCGATACCGAGATCTTCCAGGTGAGGACCGGCGCCGAACCGGCCGTGGTGGATATCGGCTACCGGCTGGCAACGTTCTTGCAGGGCCGTGGCGATGGCCTGCTGTCCGTTTTCGTGCCTCATTCCACCGCCGGGCTGGCCATCATGGAGGTGGGTACCGGGTCCGATCGGGACCTTCTCCAGTACCTGCGGGAGGGCATGTCCCATGACCGTTACCGCTGGGAACACCGGCACGGGGCTCGCGGCCATGGCGCCGACCACATCATTCCCGCCTTCATATCGCCCAGCCTGGTGATTCCCGTCCGGGGCGGTGCGCTGACCCTGGGCACGTGGCAATCCGTCGTGCTGGTGGACACCAACATCGGCAATCCGGTCCGGAACGTGAGGCTCAGCTTCATGGCCGCCTGAGCGTCCCCGCTCGTGTGCCGAGGTCGGGGAGGAGGATCCTCTCGCCGGGGAAGATGAGGTTGGGATCCCCGGACCCGATCAGGTTCCGGTTGATTTCGATCACCTGATTCCAGAGCGGGGCGACCTCCTCGGCGCTCACCGTCCGGCCCATGTGTGCGGCCAGATAGCCGGCGGTGATGGACCACAGGTGGTCGCCCCGTTGCACGGTGTAGGTCACCGATGCCTCCCCGCGGTCCCCGACAGCATCGAGCGCGGCGCCGGCGAGGTGCGGAACCGGCACCACCACTCCGCCGGTGTCCGGAGGCGATGCAAGGGGACTGTCATTGTCGGGATACTCGGTCACCGTGGGAATCGGTACGGTGGCGCCCATCGATGGGTCCGGGAGGATCGCCCCGCCGGCTGTGTCGATGGTGGATCCCGGATGCTCGGCCGTGACCACATGGGGGACCGGAGGGGCATGGGCGGCGCCGGCCGGCGCCGAGATCGACAAGCTCCCGACTGCGAGCACCAGCGCTGCGGCGCGCCTTGACAGATGGCGGATGGGAGCGATCGTCATCCACCGGGTGGCTCTTACCGCGACCGGGATCCGGGTTATGTAGGCAGCGACCGAGAGAACGGTGGTAAGGCCGACCCAGGCCGTGATCGCGGCAGCGACGAGCCAGACCGTACCGTAGATAGCCTCTTCCGGGACGGCTGTGAGGATCCGGTTTGGTGGGGGCAGCCATGATGACCCCCTCATGCCGAGGAGCAGCAGGGCGCTGCCGGCCACCCCGGAGAGCAGTGCGGCGAGCTGGACGAGCGTACGTATCGGTCTCATGCCGTATACGTATCGCGCTATGCCGAGGATTTCAATACCCTTGATCGCGGCTGGATAATCGAGACCGCGAAAAGTTTGTGAACGAAATCACTTGCGGGCCGGACGGTGGCCTGTTTATTCTCTATGGCAAGTCGGCTCGCCGGCTCCTAATTTGGCCCGGCCTTGTGAAATAGTTCACAAGCGAGCGGGCGAAACCCCAACATCGGGCGTTCGGCGTTGCGCGCGGAGACCGTCCTGAGACCGAGGGGGAGTCGAGAGCTGACGCTTCGCGACTAGAAGGTGTAAGACCGTGTTGACCATTACCAAGCCGGACTGGCGCGAGATAGCGGCATGCCGGGACTCCGAGCCGAGCCTTTTCTTCCCCATCGGCACGACAGGGTTGGCCATCGAGCAGATCCAGGAAGCCAAGGGCATCTGCTCGCTCTGCCTGGTGGCGGATGAGTGCTTGCAGTACGCGCTCCAGACCAACCAGGAGGCCGGGGTCTGGGGAGGTTATGCGGAGGATGAGCGCCGTCGGCTCCGTAAGCGCTGGATGGCCGAGCGCCGCCGGGCGGCTAGTTGATCTTGGTCGGTCCACGCGACCCGCGATAACAAACGCACTCGCATAGTGTGAACCCGCCCTAGCTGAACCGCAACGGAGCAGCCACCCGCTACGCCGTGGCGTAGCCGTTCCTACCGACCGAACCCCACCGACTTGTCGGGGGACTCCACTAGCTCAACGAAGGCGATGCGCTCCAGCGGGACTCCTATGTCGCGGCCCTTGGCGTCCTGGAACCAGAGGAACGAAACACCGTCGCCATAGGCGGACTCGAGCCGCTTGACGATCTCGTCCCTGCTCCCGACCTCCACCTCGATCTCGCGGCCGGTGTCCGCGATGCCGATACGTGCTCTCACTCGAACCTCCACATACAGGCCACTTGTCCTCAACCGGCCTTGCGGTGGGCGGTCTGCTCCTTGGTCGCCTCGACGGAGGCTTTCAGGGCTTCGAGCAGATCCACCACCCGGGTCGGTTCCGGGGTCTCCGAGGCGACGATTTCCTCGCCTTCGATCTTCTGGCGCACCAACTCCTCGATCTTCTCGCGGGTGGTGTCCGTCCACTGGTCGGGCTCGAAATCCATGGCGAGGTTGTCGATCAGCATCTTGGCCATGGCCAGTTCGTTCTCCCGAGGTTCCACCTCGGTTTCGAGATTCCCGAAATCGGCGCCGCGGATCTCGTCCGGCCAGTACATGGTCTCCAGAACGAGCAGGTCGTCCCGAGCCCTGATGGACGCCAGGTGCTGGCGGGACCTAATGGCCACTGTGGCGATCCCGACCCTATCCGTCTCGGCCAGGGCCGTCCGGAGGAGGTTATAGGCCTTCTCCCCGGTGGGTCCTGGTTCCAGGTAGTAGGAGGTGCGGTAGTAGACGGGGTCGATCTGGTGCGCGTCTACGAAGGCCGCCACATCGACGATGCGGGGGCCACCCTGGTAGGCCGCTGCGGCGATCTCCTCATCGGTCAGCACCACGTACCGGCCCTTCTCGAACTCGTACCCGCGCACGATTTCCTCGCGAGGGACCTCGCGGCCGTCGGCATCGGCGACCTTGCGATATCGAATCGGGCTGTGGTCCTGCTGGCGCAGCTGGCGGAACTTGGGACGCCGGCTGGTGGTGGCCGGGTACAGGCGAATGGGAATGGTGACCAGGCCGAACGATACGGCGCCGCTCCAGATGGGTCGCATGACAGGAAGTCTAGGAGGGCGGAGGCGGAAGGCGGGGGAGGCTTATTCGGACCCGCTCTCGCTCCCTTATTGACCAACCGCGGGCGGCTGTTCTATACTCCGTTGACCCACCAACGGCAGGATACCCACCTGCCATCCGGCCGGGGTGTCGCGTTCTCTCCCCCTAGAACCGCGCCCCGGCCTTCCAACTCCGCACAGGCCGGTGCACGGCTGTCATGCACGTCCGGTCGCGAGCCACGATTCTTCACGGTGGGTTCATGCATGCTGAATGGTGAGTGGAGTGGGAGCTGCGGTTCGAAACCTGCGTTTCGCTATTTCACGGCACCTCTTCGCGAAGTGTGGTTGGAGTGGTCTGATGTGCGTCGGTGTGTCGGGAACGGGAAGGATCAGGGCCAGGGACTGGTAGGCTTCGCGGCCCGCATTCGAGCATGCCCTCGTAGCTCAGGGGATAGAGCACCGGCCTCCGGAGCCGGGTGCGCAGGTTCGAATCCTGCCGAGGGCGCCGGCAGTCTCGGCCATGTAATGGCGGTCCGTATCGCCATTAGGGCTAGTCTGGTGCGGCCCATTCCCCCAGAAGGTTCGCTATGGCGCTGCGCGATGTGCTTCCCTTGACCTGGAACCTAAGGAACGACCGAGCTTCGATCGGTGGCGTGCGGCTGAGCGCGATCGCCGAACGCTTCGGAACGCCTGCCTACGTGTTCGATATGGTCCACCTCGAAGCGCGCCTGGACGAATTCACGGCCGCCTTCAGCGGGATCGGTGTGCCGGTGTACGCCACCAAGGCGTTCATATGCCCGGCCCTGGCCGAGATGGTCTCGTCGCGGGGCTGGTGGGTGGATGTGGTGTCGGTCGGCGAGACTGCCATCGTCCGGAGGGGAGGGGTTCCGGCCTCCCGTACCCTCCTACACGGCAATCTGAAATCCGATGCCGAGATCGACCTGGCTGCCTCGGGGGAAGTGGGTGTCACGGTCATCGACAGTCTGGGCGAGATCGACCGGCTGGCCCGGGCGGCCCGGACAGCGGGCCGGACCGTGGACGTGATGATCAGGCTCAACGAGGCGGTCGATCTGGTCACCAATCGGAAAGTCCTCACCACCGGCGATCACGCCAAGTTCGGACTGACACCGGACGCCACCGACCAGGCCATAGCCAGGGTGGCCGCCACCGGAACACTCCGGTTGCGAGGGTTGCATCTCCATGCCGGGAGCCACATAACCGACCCGGAGCTGTACGCCCGGATCCTGGACCGGCTAGCGGCGACGGTGATACGGAACAGGTCCGCCTTCGCCACCACGCCCGTCCTTCTCGACGTGGGTGGCGGCATGGCGTCGCCGTACCTGCGCGCCGACGCGAGGATCAGCCCGGCCGAGGTCGCCGCCGCCCTGAGGCGAGCCCTCGGGTCGCCGGAGATCGTCGAGCGGATCGGACCGGTCGAGGTGATGGTGGAGCCGGGACGGGCGCTGGTGGCCAACGCGGCGGTGCTGCTCTACACGGTCGGGGTTCGCAAGCCGTTGCCCGGTGGCGGTGAGATGCTGGCCCTGGACGGGGGTCTCACCGACAACCCGAGACCGGCCCTGTACGACTCGCGGTACGAGTTGCTGGCCGATGGCCGGCTCGACCAGGCGGCGGACCATCCCTTCCGCGTATTCGGCCGGATGTGCGAGACAGACGTGATGCTCGAGGAGGTCCTGCTACCGGCGACCATGGCGCCCGGCGACCTGGTCGCCATGCCCGCGGCCGGCGCCTACACCTTCGCCATGTCGTCCCGCTACAACGTGCTGCCTCGTCCTCCGGTCCTGTTCGTCAAGGACGGTGAGGTGCGGGAAGTGGTGCGCCGGGAGACACTCGACGAGGTCTTGGCGGGTCAAAGAACGTTGAACGAGGCCGAACCGATGGTCGTCTAGGAGGGTGCTGAAAGAGACGTGGATGGTTTGGCCTGTGCGATGCCTCGACTTGGGGTCTCGTTGCCTCATACCGGCCAACCGGACGTTTTTAAGTACCCTCCCAGCCATGGATGGGAGCACAGAATGAGCATGCAGATCGGTGTCGGATTCCTGGGCGCCGGAACGGTCGGGAGCGCCCTGATCCGCCGGCTCATCTACGAATCGGACGCGATCGCAGCCAAGACAGGCCTTGACCTGGTGGTACGCGGGATCGCGGTCCGTGACCTCGCCAAGGATCGGGGGATCGTGATTCCTCCCGGATTGCTGACCGATCGTCCTCGCGATGTGGTGGACGACCCGACGGTCCAGATCGTGATCGAGGTCATGGGGGGTCTGGATCCGGCGGGAGACCTGATGATGAGAGCTCTCGAATCCGGCAAGGCCGTCGTGACGGCCAACAAGGAGTTGATGGCCTCGCGGGGACGCCCCCTGCTGGCCGCCGCCGAGGCCGCCGGCGTCTCCCTCCTGTTCGAGGCCGCCGTGGGAGGGGGCATCCCGATCATCCGTCCCCTCTCCGAGTCGCTGGCCGGGGAGAGGATCACTTCAGTACTCGGAATCGTCAACGGCACCACCAACTACATCCTGACCCGCATGGCGGAGGAGGGGATCGCCTACGAGGAGGTGCTGGCCGCGGCGCAGGAGTTGGGATACGCAGAGGCCGATCCCACCGCGGACGTGGGCGGCGGCGACGCGGCTTCCAAGGCCGCCATCCTGGCCAGCCTGGCGTTCGGGACCTGGGTGGACGGTTCGCAGGTCACCAGGGAGGGTATCGAAGACCTCCGGACCGAGGACTTCGTGTTCGCCCGGCGGCTCGGCTACATCCCCAAGTTGCTGGCGATCGCCGAGGAATCCGACGGCGGCATCGCGGTTCGCGTCCATCCCACGCTCGTGCCCTTGGATCATCCTCTCGCCTCCGTCCGGGGGGCCACCAACGCGATCTACGTGTCCGGGCCTTCGATCGGCGAGCTGCTGTTCACCGGTCCGGGGGCGGGGGGAGAGCCGACCGCCACGGCTGTTCTCGGCGATGTGATCATGTCGGCCAGGGAGCGGTTGGCCGGGACGCAGGTCAAATCCAGGATCCGCTTCGCATCGGGCCGCCTCCGGGACGCGGCGGATTTCACGACCAAGTGGCTGCTCCGGATTACGGTGGCGGACCGCCCGGGAGTGCTGGCCCAGATAGCGGCGGTGTTCGGGCGTAACGACGTGTCGATCAAGTCGGTGTGGCAGGACGGGCGCGGCGACGAGGCCACCCTCCTGCTGGTGACGCACGAGTCCCCGGAGGGCGACCTGCACCTGGCGGCGTCCGAGCTGGCCGGGCTCGAAGTGGTGTCCGAGGTGGATTCGGTCATGCGGGTCTACAACAACGAGCCCTGAGTGTCGGTCCGGCTGGTCTCGACCCGAGGGGGACCGGCGGTCGACCTGCCGGCCGCCATCCTGGCCGGGTTGGCCCCCGACGGAGGCCTGTACGTTCCCGAGGCATGGCCCCGGCTCGATCCCGCCGACCTGGAGGCCGGCTCGGGTTTCACAGCGGTGGCCACTGCGGTCCTGGGGCTGTTCACACCCGACCTGTTGCCGACCCACCGGCTGGAGGCTCTGGTGGGGGAGGCGTTCGCTCGCTTCGGCCACCCCGAGGTGGCGCCCCTGGTCGAGCTCGGTCAGGACCTGTACCTGATGGAGCTGTTCCGGGGTCCCACGCTTGCCTTCAAGGACTTTGCCCTCCAGGTCCTGGGCCGGTTGGTCGACGTGGCCCTGGCCGAACGCGGTGGCAACGCCATGATCCTCGGCGCCACGTCCGGCGACACCGGTTCGGCGGCCATGGAAGCGTTCCGGGATCGGGAGCGGGTGGATGTGGTGATCCTGTTTCCCGAGGGCCGGACCACCGAGGTGCAGCGCCGGCAGATGACCACCATCGACGCGCCCAATGTCCACGCCGTTGCTGTGGAGGGCACCTTCGATGACTGCCAGGACCTGGTCAAGGCGGTGTTCGCCGATCCCGGCATGCGTGAGGACCTGTCGCTGTCCACAGCCAACTCGATCAACTTCGGCCGGCTCATCACGCAGGTTGCCTACTACTACTGGGCGGTAGCCCGCCTGGGCGGACCGGTCTCGTTCGCCGTTCCGAGCGGTAACTTCGGCAATGTCTATTCGGGTTATGCCGCCACCCGGATGGGCCTGCCGGTGCGGCGCCTGATCGTGGGCAGCAATGCCAACAACGTGCTTGACGGCTTCTTCCGGAAGGGCCGGCTGGATCTCGGAACCGTGATCCCGACGCTGAGCCCCTCGATGGACATCCAGGTTCCGTCCAATCTGGAGCGGCTCCTGTTCGATCTGTTCGGGAGGGACGGCGAAAGGCTTGCGGCGGCCATGATCCGTCTGCGCGAGGAGGGCTCCCTGGCCGTGATGGGTGGGACGGATGACCTCTTCGTATCGAGGTGGTACGACGACGAAGACACGATGGAGGTGATGCGGGAGGTGTACCGATCTTCCGGGAGGATCGTGGATCCGCATTCGGCGGTCGGGATAGCGGCCGCCCGGGATACGCCGACGGAGGGCCCAGTGGTCTGCCTGGCCACCGCCCACCCGGCCAAGTTCGCCGGGGCCGTGGAGAGGGCTCTCGGCCGGCCACCCCCCACTCCTGCAGGGCTCAGGGGCATCCTTGACCGCACCGAAAGGGTCACCCGGATCCCCGGGGACCTCGGCGCCATCCACCGGTTGCTCAGGGAGAGGAGCCGCTTCTCCTGAGCGCCCACGACCACCGACTACCTAGTCGCGGTGCCGTGTGGTACTATCCGGGAACCGCCTGTCTGCTTGCCAGGCGGCCCACATCCCGCCACAGGAAGTTTCAACCCCCGTTCCGGTTTTCCCGGTAAGGGGTGTCGGCGGTCTCCCGAAAGTGATTTGGCGGGGCCCGTGGTGGCCCCGCCAATAGACCCGGAACCAGGAGCTTGTCCAGTCCGCCAAGGACCGGCGAGTCCGGTGCAGAGATCCCGAGCGGTCCACCCGGAGACGGAATTGTCGGCATCAGGCGCCCCCGACCCCTTGGTCGGGCGAGCACTTCACGGAGGAACCAGAATGGCCACCCGATCAGAGCTACAGACCAAGAACATCAAGGACCTTCGCACCATCGCATCGGCGGTCGGCATAGAGGTCGATGGCCTCCAGAAGGCGAAACTCATCGACGCGATCATGGGGGCGGACGGCTTTGATGGGACGGAGGAGGCGCCGCAGGTCGAACTGCCTGATGCGACTGTCCGGGACAGCCGGGCGAAGGAGAACGGGAGTGCCGAAGCCGGGTCCGGACCCTCGGATGGTGGGCGCGGCTCCCCGTCGGCCCGGGGTCATTCCACGCGGCGGGGTCCGGATGGTGGGGCACCGCGCGGTCAACGCGGGCCGCAGAAAGCCGGCCCGGCCGGCAGGCGCCGTCGGAGGCGAGGGCCCGCCGACCGGCATGTCCCGGACGGCCCGGCCGAGGTTCGCGAGGGCGCTCTGGACATCCTTCCCGAGGGGTACGGGTTCCTCCGGTGTTCGGGATACCGTCCAAGCGAGAAGGACGTCTACGTTTCGGCCGGACAGATCCGCAAGTTCGCCCTCAGGAAGGGCGACGTACTGAGCGGCCCGGTACGAGCGCCGCGAAGCCAGGAGAAGTTCCCGGCCCTTGCCCGGATCGAGAAGAGCAACGGGATGTCGCCGCAGGAGGCGCGCGCGCGTCCGAAGTTCTCCAATCTCACCCCGCTCTTCCCCGATGTCCGACTACGGCTGGAGGTGCCCGGGAGGTCCCGGAGCACGCTCACCCGCATCATCGATCTGATCGCTCCCATCGGGAAGGGTCAGCGGGGCCTGGTCGTCTCGCCGCCGAAGGCGGGAAAGACCACCGTCCTGAAGGAAATAGCGCAGGCGATCACGGTCAACAACCCGGAGTGTTACCTCATGGTGGTGCTGGTCGACGAGCGGCCTGAAGAGGTCACGGACATGCAGCGTTCCGTGAAGGGCGAGGTTATCTACTCGACGTTCGACCGTCCGGCCGAGGAGCACACCCAGGTCTCCGAGCTGGCTATCGAGAGGGCCAAGCGGATGGTGGAGATGGGTACCGATGTGGTGATCCTGCTGGACTCCATCACGCGGCTCGCTCGGGCGCACAACCTGGCTACTCCGGCCTCCGGACGCATTCTCTCCGGTGGGGTCGATTCCACCGCCCTCTATCCCCCCAAGCGGTTCTTCGGAGCAGCCCGGAACATCGAGGAGGGTGGGAGCCTCACCATCATCGGAACCGCCCTCGTCGAGACCGGTTCCAAGATGGACGAGGTGATCTTCGAGGAGTTCAAGGGAACCGGCAACATGGAGCTACGCCTCGACCGTCGACTGGCCGATCGTCGGGTCTACCCGGCTATCGACATCGCTTCTTCGGGCACCCGGCGGGAGGAGCTCCTCTTCGATCCGGACGAGCTCCAGCAGGTCTGGAAGCTGCGCCGCGTGCTGCTGGGCCTGGAGCCCGGGGCGGCGCTTGAGTTGTTGATCGACAAGCTGAGAACGTCGAAGTCCAACGCCGACTTCCTCGCAGAGGTGGCACGGTCGCGCAACTAGCGCGCAAACCGGCCGCCGGCGGGGACCGTTTTCGGAATCTAGCCTGGGAGGACGTGGCATAATCCCGTGGCTTGCAAGCGACCCGGCCGAGGCGGTGGCCGCCGATGTCGAGACAACCTGAGGGCGAACAGGAGGACACGTGAAGCGTGACATACATCCCGAATACCGGCCCGTGGTGTTCCAGGACCCATCGGTCGACTTCGCGTTCCTGACCCGATCGACCATCCGCACCAACGAGACCATCGTCTGGGAGGATGGCCAGACCTATCCCCTGGCCCGGGTCGAGATATCGAGTGCGAGCCATCCGTTCTTCACCGGCAAGCAGAAGCTGGTGGACACGGCGGGACGGGTGGAACGTTTCGAGCGGCGTTACGGCAGAACGGCCCGCGGTCGGGGAGACGCGGGCGAGCGTTCGTAGCCTGTCCGGCAGCCGGCAAATGTCCGGGTCCCCGGCAGCGACCGTTGGAGGGCAAGCGGTCATCGAAGGGGTGATGATGCGGGCGCCATCCGCCTGGTCGGTGGCGGTTCGCAACCCTTCCGGCGAGATTGAAGCCGTGAGCCACCGGCTGCCGAGGCTCAGTTCGCGCTCCCGATGGGCCAGGGTTCCGCTGGTCCGGGGCGTGCTGGTATTGGGCGAGAGCCTCACCCTGGGCTTCCGCGCCCTGGCGTGGTCGGGGCAGCGTTCGGTGGGCGAGGATGAGAAGCCCGTCACCAAGGGCCAGATGGCGGGTTCCATGACCATCGCCGCCCTCTTCTTCGTGGCGTTCTTTGTCGTCGTGCCCCTCCTGGTGGTTCGCTGGGGTGGCTTGGAGGCTTCGTCCTGGGTGTTCCATCTGGTCGAGGCGACCATCCGGATCGCCCTTCTGGTCGGTTACGTGTGGTTGATCGGGCGCTGGGACGAGATAGGACGTGTCTACGCCTACCACGGCGCCGAGCACATGACCATTCATGCCTACGAGGCGGGGGACCCGCTGGATCGGGACCACATCTCCGCCTACCGTCCGGAGCACCCTCGGTGCGGGACCAGCTTCCTGTTGCTGGTCATGCTCACCGCCATCGTCGTGTTCAGCCTGGTGGGCAGCCTTCCGTGGTACGGCCTGATCGCGAGCCGCGTGGTGCTGATTCCGGTCGTGGCCGGTATCTCCTACGAGCTCCTCAAGCTGGGCGGAGCACAGGCGGATCGGCCCGTGGGGAGGATCCTCACCGCCCCCGGTCTGTGGCTGCAGCGACTCACGACCCGCGTGCCCGAGACGAACATGATCGATGTGGCGGTCGCCGCGTTGCTGTTCGCTCTGACGGATGAGGAGGTGGATGAGGTGGCCGGCCGAGGTCCGATCATTCCCGAGGCGCTGAGCGCCACCGGCAGGTAGGAGGGAGTGGTGGACCCGGCGCTTACCGATCGGTTAGCCGAGATCGAGCAGGCGTACGGGGAGGCCGAAAGCGTGCTGGCCGATCCGACGGTGCTGGGTGACCCGGTCCGGTACGGCGAGGTATCCCGCCGCTACGCCGAACTCAGGCCGCTGGTCCTGTCCTTCCGGTCGTTGAAGGAGGCGCTCGACGACTCCCGTGAAGCGATCGAGCTGGCCGATATCGAGACGGACCCCGATCTGGCCGGGGAACTGCGCGAACTGGCCGTGGCCCGGCAGCAGGAGGCCGATCGCTTGGCCGCCGAACTCAGGGCAGCGCTCACGCCCAGCGACCCGGACGACGTCAAGGATGCCATCGTGGAGATCCGGGCCGCGGCCGGGGGTGCCGAGGCGGCCCTATGGGCTGGCGACCTGCTCCGCATGTACCAGCGGTTCGCCGAGACGGAGGGCTTCGGTTGGGAGCCGATGGGCAGCGCTGCCGCGGATGGGGGCGGGCTGAGCTCGGTCACCTTCGGCGTGACCGGTAGAGGAGCATTCGCAAGGCTCAAGTTCGAGGCCGGGGTCCACCGGGTCCAGCGGGTCCCGAAGACCGAGTCGCAGGGGCGGGTCCATACATCGACGGCCACGGTTGCCGTGATGCCCGAAGCCGAAGAGGTTGATGTTCAGATCGACGCGAGCGACGTCAAGGTGGACACGTTCAGGTCGTCGGGGCCGGGCGGGCAGTCCGTCAACACCACCGATTCGGCGGTCCGGATCACCCATCTGCCCACCGGCCTGGTCGTTACCTGCCAGGACGAGAAGTCCCAGCTCCAGAACAAGGAGAAGGCCTTCCGGGTGCTCCGCGCCCGGCTGTACCAGGAAGAGCACCTGGCGCGCACCGCCGAACGCGCGGCGGGCAGGCGGTCGCAGATCGGCACCGGGGATCGGTCGGAGAAGATCCGGACCTACAACTTCAAGGAGAACCGGGTGACCGATCACCGGATCGGCCTCGTCATCAGGCGCCTCACGCACGTTCTCGACGGTCACCTGTCCGATTTCGTCGACGCTCTCACATCGGATCAGGCCACCCGGCGGATGGCCGGCCGGTGATCTTCTTCGTTCGTTTTCCGCCTGATTCCGACCTCCCCGCCGAGGCCATCGAGGAGATCGTGCAGAGCTGTCTCGGCCGGTCCGGTTCCGTGATCGGGGCATCGGAAGGCGCGATAGACGTGGAGATGTCCGATACGAATCCGGCCGCAGCGCTGGCAGTTCTGGCGGCCGAGCTTCGGGCGGCCGGACTGCCTCCTTCAACGATGATAGATATCCCGTCCCGGGGTTTGCGTCTAGGGATTCACGAGGTCTAGGACATGCCCGAAGCACGGGGATCGGTAGGCCTGCGCGGTGCGAGAGCAGCGAACGGCCACGGGCGGCTGCCGGTCGGCGGCGTCAACTCCAGGCTTCTGATCGGAAGTTGCAGCCTGCCATCCCACGAGGTGGTGCGGTTGCTCGCTGCCATCACCGGCCGACCTCGTGCCGAGTTGCTGGGTGGGATCGTGGTCGATCGGTCCACGGTGAAGATGTTCTACCGGCTGATGGAGCAGCGCTCGGCCGGGATGCCGCTCCAGTACCTGGAGGGAACGGTGCAGTTCGGTCCCCTCGAACTGTTGGTGGACCACCGCGTGCTGATTCCCCGGCCCGAGACGGAGCAGCTATGGGAGAAGGCCCTCGATCTGATTCCCGACGGCGCATGCACCGTGGTCGATATGGGCACCGGCTCCGGCTGCCTGGCAATCGGTATCGCCCACCGGCGGCCGGCGGCGCGTGTCATCGCAACCGACATCAGCCAGGACGCCCTTGATCTGGCCCGGCTCAACGCCGCCCTCCTGCAGGTGGAGGCCGAGTTCTGCCAGGGGGATCGCCTCGCCGCGCTCCATCCGTCGTTACGCGGTGAGGTCGATCTGATCGTCACCAATCCTCCCTACGTCTCGGACTCGGAGTGGCTCAGGCTGCCTCCCGAGGTCCGGGACTACGAGCCCCGCCTGGCCCTGGTGGCCGGCGACGGGCTCCACGTCTTCCGGTACCTCGCGTCGGAGGCGCCGTCGTGGCTGGCGCCCGACGGTGTACTGGTCGCCGAGATCGGCGACCGGCAGGGGACCAAGATTCGCTGGGCGTTCAGGGATCCGCCTTGGGAGGCGAGCATTCTCCCGGACTTGACCGGGCGGGACCGGTTCCTGATCGCCAGAATCGCCGCATGAGCCTCGACGCGGCGCTGGTCGCGCTGCGGGCAGGCCAGGTGGTAGGGGTGCCCACGGACACCGTGTACGGCTTGGCGGTCGATCCTGCCAACGAGGAGGCCGTACGGTCTCTCTTCCGGCTCAAGGGGCGTGGGCGGCGCCTGCCGCTGGCCGTGCTGGCGGCTTCGTTCGAGCAGGTCGACGGACTCGTCGATTGGACCGGGGCGGCGAAGCGACTCGTCGAACTCCACTGGCCGGGGCCGCTCACCGCCGTGCTGAACGCCAGGGTGTCGCTGGCGGCAGGTGTAGGGGATCACGAACGCGGCACGCTGGCGGTGCGGATCCCGGATCACGACCTCCTGAGGGGATTGCTGGCGGGATCCGGTCCCCTGGCGGTCACGAGCGCCAACCCGAGCGGGTCGGCGCCGGCGCTGGACAGTATCCAGGCCCGGGAACTCCTCGGCGATCGGGTGCCGGTGTACCTGGAGGGCGAGCGGCGGGGAGGCGAGGCGTCGACCGTGGTCGATCTGACCCGCGACCCCCCGGTCGTCCTACGCGAGGGACCGATCCGTTGGTAGTTGTAGCGGTGGATTCGTTACCGTCAACTACTAACTATCAACTACCAACTATCAACCGGACTCCGCGGCGAGGGTGCGGCGGCGGGCGATCTCGGCCGATATTGCCGGGACGACCTGGTGGAGATCGGCTATCACGGCCCAGTCGGCCTTGGTGACCATGGGAGCGTCGCTGTCGATGTTGATGGCCAGGACGTTCTTGGCGTTCATCATTCCCACCCAATGCTGGATGGCGCCGGAGATGCCGCAGGCGATGTAGAGGTCGGGGGCGACCACCGTACCGGTCTGGCCCACCTGGAACTTGTGGTTCTTCCAGCCGTTGTTGGTGACCACCCTGGAACAACCCACCGCTCCTCCCAGCAGGTCAGCCAGTTCCTCGATGATGTCGAAGGCCTCGGCACTCCCCACCCCGCGCCCACCGCTGACCACCACCGGGGCGGTGGCGAGGGTGATGCCCTCCGAGACGGTCACCCGGTCCACCACCATGGTCACGGCGTCGGACTCGTCCAGCTCCGGGTTGAACTCCGCGACCGTTCCGGCCGCCGACTCGCCGGCGTGAGTGGCCTCCGTGCTGTGGGGGGCGAGCGTCACCAGCTTGACGGGCGCGGACAGCCGGGCCCGCTCGCGGAGGCTGCCGCCCCACCGGACCCGGGTCATCAGCCAGTCGTCGCCGTCCGGCTCTATCTCCAGGCAGTTCGCCACCATGGCCAGGTCCGTCCGGGCGCCGACCTGGGCCATCACCTCGTTGCCGCGATCGGTTCCCGTGGCGATCACCGCGCCGGCTCCCGTGGTCCTGGCGAGCTGGGCGAGGCTCTCCGCCCAGGCGTCCGGGCCGTAGTCGGCGAGGAGATCGTGGCGCACCAGGTGGATGCGTCCGGCGCCGTAGGCATCCAGGCCTTCGGATGCCGTTGCCGCGCCGGTGCCGATCACCACGGCGTGGAGATCCGCGCCCAGGCTTTCCGCCAGCAGCCGGGCGCCGGTCATGCCGCCCAGCACAGTCTCGTCGATCCGGCCCCGGTCATGCTCGACGAGGTAGAGGACGACACTCATATCAGGCCCAGGCTTTCCATGATGTCGACGATGGCCGGCGCCACCTCCGGGCCCTCGCCGAGGATCTCTACAGCCGATCCCGCGTCGGGCGGGGTCATCAGCATCACCTTCGACTGGCCGCTCGATCCGGCCACGGGTTCCATCGTCGTGACCGGCGCCCGGCGGGCCGACATCCGTCCCTTCAAGGTGGGGTAGCGAGGTAGGTTGATGCCCTCCTTCACTCCCACGACCGCGGGCAACGGCAACCGGTACACCTCCCAGCCGGATGGGGTCTCACGGCGGGCCGAGATCGAGTCCTCGCCGGTGTCGATGCCTTTGATGCCGGTCACCATCGGGCGTCCCAGCGACCGAGCCACGCGGATGCCCACCTGGTAGCCGCCGGAGTCGGCGGACTCGTTGCCGAACAGGATGAGGTCGAACGGCTCACCCTGCTCCTCCTCCAGCCCGGTGAGGGCCGAGACGAGGGCTCGGGAGGTGGAAACCGGGTCCCAGTCGGGAATGTCGCTCGGTAGCAGGACCACCGAGGTGGCGCCGACCGCGACCGCCGCCCGCAGCTGCTCCTCAGCTTCGGACGGACCCAGCGTCATGACGGTTACCGATCCGCCCTCGCGTTCGACTATCCGGACCGCCTCCTCGACGGCGCACTCCTCGTGGGGGCTGATCGTGAAGCCCAGCAACGAGGCGTCGATGTCCTGAGCATCGGGGGTCAGGACAATTTTCGCTCCCGGGGCCGGAACCCTCTTGACGCAAACCAGAATCCGCACGGCAGACCCCAACTACCCCTTCAGCTCTTCATCCGGACGTCGTCAGGATCGAATAGCGGCCTGGACCCGGCGCGGGCCACCGTTACCGGGAACAGTTCGTTCTGGTACATGACCTGGAGCCGGCGACCCTCCTGCGCGAACTCCGGCGGTAGGTAACCGAGGAGCAGGTAGGTGTCGAGGGAGGGCGCCGCCCCCGCCGAGGTCACTCTCGATACCCGACCCTTCCGGTCCTCGATCCGGTCGCCTTCCAGGGTGAGGATGGGCTCGTTCCCGCCCATCGGGAACCGGGCGGTGCCGGAGGTCGACACATGGCCGTCCATAGCGAGGGTGCAGCACACGGCGGCAGGTTCCTCGTCCCGAGCCCTCAGGTAGGCCTCCCGGCCGACGAAGTCGGCCTTCTTGACCTTGGGCCGGGCCAGGCCGGCCTCGACCGGGTTGTACTCGGACTCGAGTTCGGCGCCCATGAGCCGGTAGCCCTTCTCCAGGCGGGCGGTGGTTCCGTACACGCCCGCTCCGACGGGGACCACTCCGAGATCCTGGCCGGCTTCCCAGAGCGTCTCCCAGAGCATCGGGGCGTGTTCCATGCTGGTGTAAACCTCCCAGCCGAGGTCGCCGACGTAGGAGATGCGGAACATCGTGACGGGGATCGACCCGATGGTGGCGTGCTTCCAGGTTCCGTACGGGAACCCCTCGTGGGAGATGTCGTCGTCGGTGACCTTCCCGACCAGGCGCCTGGCGTTGGGACCCCAGACACCGATGGTCGAGATAGACGAGGTGATGTCGGTGAAGGTGACGCAGTCGCTCTCCGGTAGCCATTTCCGGAACCAGTAGGCGTCGCGGGCGCCGTCGAAACCGCCGGTCACCACCCGGAAATGATCTTCGGCCATGCGCAGGACCGTCAGGTCGGAGCGGAACCCGCCCTCCTCGGTCAGCAACGGCGTGTAGATACCGCTTCCCACCGGCCGGTCCACCTGGTTTACGGTCATGTACTGCATGAACTGCAGGGCGCCGGAGCCGGTGACATCGAAGATCGCGAAGGCGGTCAGGTCGATCATGCCCACCCGGTCCCGAAGGGCGAGGTGCTCGGCGTTCTGGATGGGCGACCACCACCGGCGGTCCCACTCGTGGGGGCGTTCGGGGATCCGGTCGCCGTATTCGTCCAGCAGCCCGGCATTCGACTCGTACCAGTGGGGCCGTTCCCAGCCGCCCGCTTCGAAGTACACGGCCCCGAGCGCCGAGGTGGTGGCGTGCAGGGTGCTGATGCGGCTGTTCCGCCTCGAATCCCACTGCTCGCGGGGATGGACGATCCCGTAGGTCTTGTTGAAGTGCTCCGAGCACCGGGCCAGAATGTGGCGCTCCGTCTTCATGTAGGAGTAGAAGCGGGCTATGTCGGAGGCGTGCGGGTCGATCTCGGGGTAGCCCTGGGTCATCCACTCGGCCAGAGCCCGACCGGTGCCCGGACCTTCCTTGATCCAGATGGCAGCGCACGACCAGAGGTTCTTGACCTCGGGCGTCTCGCCCACCAACGGCATGGCGTCCGGGGTCAACGAGAGCAGTCCGTTGATGCCGTACTTGATCTCGGCATCCCCCAGGAAGGGCATTAACTCCAGCGCCTGCTCGAGTTGCGGGTCGAAGTCGTCCATGGTGAGGGGAAGCTCGGTGGGCGAGAGGCGGGCCTCCTCGATGGACGGGATGGTGTCGGGGTGGTGGAAGATCGGCCGGTGGGCGTACGAGCCCACCTCCATGGAGCCGCCGGTCTGGCGCTCGTAGCAGAAGGTGTCCATGTCCCGCACGATCGGGTATCCGATCTCGTTGTTGGTGGCGGACAGGACCTCGAGAGGGCCCACGTCGATCATCTGGTGGACCGCCGGGGTGAGCGGGATGGAGGCCCCGGCCATGGCCGCCAGGCGCGGCGACCACACGCCGCATGCGATGACCACGCACTCGCAGGCGATCCGTCCCTTGTCGGTGACCACGGCGCTGATCCGGCCCCGAGCGGTCTCGATGTCGAGTACCTCGGTCTTGGGATGGACCGACAGGGCGCCCAGCTCCTGGGCATACTCCCGCATCAGCGTTCCGGCTCGCAGCGAGTCCACCACCGAAACGCTCGGGGTGTACCAGCCGCCCAGGATCACGCTCGGGTCGATGAAGGGGACCAACTCCTCGACCTCCGCCGGAGACACCAGCCGGCTATCGATGTCCCACGATCTGGCCGAGGTCATGCGGCGGTTGAACTCGTGCATGCGGGCCTCGGTCCGGGCCACCTCCAGCCCTCCCGACACGGTGTTGACACCCATCTCCTCGTACTGTTCCTGGCTGTCGAGGGTGAGGTGGGCCATCTCCTTGTTGTGGTCCACCGGGTAGATGAAGTTGGAGGCGTGGCCGGTGGATCCGCCCGGGTTGGGGAGGGGGCCCTTGTCGAGTTGGACGATGTCGCGCCAGCCGAGCGCAGCAAGGTGCTTGACCACCGAGTTACCGACGATTCCGGCGCCGATCACGACTACCCGAGCGCTGGATGGGAAGTCGCTCATGCCCTCCTCCTCTGCCTGACTTCGCTCCGATCGGTTCCACGATGCGGAACCTTCTTACGATACGGAACAATCTTACCGATCCGCCGCGAGTTTCGTGCGCCAAGACGCCGTATTCGCGGCCCCCGCCGCCACGCCCGGAGCCGGCTTCGCGGGATTTCCGACCACGATCATCCCACCGTACGAGTAACTCGGAAAGTATCCGCCCTCTGCTGGAGCGATTGGGTAGAATGTTCCGCGATGTAGCACGGTTCCGCATCGTGGGACGTCCGGGCTCTTGATCCGATGCTCCCGGACATCCTGACGATCCGGTTCCTCTCTCCCGAGGCTGGCGTCATGACTGAAGAAGAACTCGACCTTCGAACCCTCCCCGACGACGAGCTCGTCGAGCAGATGCATGACGATCTCTATGACGGTCTCGCCGAGGAGATCGACGACGGAACGCGGATTCTCCTGGAGCGCGGCTGGTCGGCCTCGGAAGTCCTGAACGATGCCCTGGTCGATGGGATGCGCATCGTGGGTATCGACTTCCGGGACGGCATCCTGTTCGTCCCCGAGGTGTTGATGGCGGCCAACGCCATGAAAGCCGGGATGGCCGTGTTACGGCCGCTCCTGGCGGAGACCGGCGCCGAGACGGTCGGGAAGGTGGTCATCGGGACGGTCAAGGGAGACATCCACGACATCGGCAAGAACCTGGTGGCCATGATGATGGAGGGCGCCGGGTTCGAGGTCATCGACCTGGGCATCAATACCGACGTAGAGGAGTTCATCGCCGCCATCCTGGAGCACCAGCCCGACATCCTCGGCATGTCGGCCTTGCTCACCACCACCATGCCCTACATGAAGGTGGTGGTCGACACGCTGGCCGACCGGGGCATGCGGGATGACTACATCGTCATGGTGGGCGGGGCTCCCCTCAACGAGGAGTTCGGGCGGGCGGTGGGCGCCGACGCCTACTGCCGGGACGCCGCGGTCGCCGCCGAGACCGCCAAGGATCTGGTTGCCAGGAAGCGGATCCTCATGAGCGAGCAGGTCTGAGTTGGTAGCCGCGGTCCACGAGAGATCGGATCGGGCCGGGTCGGAAACGCGCGAACGGAGCCGGCCGCCCCGGCTGCTGGTGCTGGCCTGCGGTGCGCTCGCCTCCGAGATCCTCTACTTCCTCAGGCTCAACGGCTGGGACCATGTGTCGCTCGCCTGCCTGCCGGCCCGGCTCCACAACACGCCCGACCGGATCGTGCCGGAGTTGGAGGCCCGTCTGCAGGCCGATGCGGCCCAATACGATCGGATACTCATCGGTTATGCCGACTGCGGCACCGGCGGCCATCTGGATACGCTCCTCGAGCGGTGGGAGAACGTGGAGCGCCTCCCCGGCGCCCACTGCTACCAGTTCTATGCCACCCGGCCGGTATTCCACGATCTTCATGAGGCGGAGCTCGGCACCTTCTACCTGACCGACTTCCTCACCCGGCACTTCGACCGCCTCGTCTGGCAGTCCCTGGGACTCGACCGCCATCCGCAGCTCCGCGACATGTACTTCGGGAACTACCGCAAGCTGGTGTACCTTTCCCAGTTCGACGGTCCGGAATTGCGAGCGAAGGCCGAGGAGGCCGCCCGCAGGCTGGGGCTCGAATACCACCATAAGCAGGTGGGATTGGGCGAGCTGGCGACCGGCCTGGAGACCTTCGTCTCCTGGCCTGCGGCTTGATCATCGTGGCGAATCGCACCAGCGCCAGGATTGACCGGCCATGACCAGCCGCCGGGGTGTCTCCCGAAACCAGCGTTCCCGGTCCGAGCTGATCGTCATCTACTGGCGTGACATTCCGGCCCAGGTCACCGCCCGGTCAGGCCGGAACAAGATGGCGGTGGAGTTGCCGCCCCGGTTCCAGGCGGCAATTGACCGAGCGGCGATGGTGGCCGGGAAGAAAACCTACGACCAGTACATCGAGGAGTGGCGCCGCACCTCGGAGCCCTGCGGGGAGGACGTCGAGGCCGAGGCGAAGGCCGCCGCTGCCCGGATCGAGATGGAATACCCGAAGGATCGCGTCCGGCGCATCGCGTCCAACGGCGGCCTGGACGAGGCCCCGGCCGCAGGAGAGCCGGCATGATCCAAACCGTGGTCAGCTCCGCTACCCGACAGGTGGTCATCGGTCCGGACCAGCCCTTCGTGGTGATCGGGGAGCGGATCAACCCGACCGGCCGCAAGCTGCTCGCCGCCGAGATGCGGGAGGGGGACTACAGCCGGGTGGAGGCCGATGCCGTGGCGCAGGTGGCCGCCGGGGCCCACATGCTGGACGTCAACGCGGGCATCCCGCTCGCCGACGAGCCCGCCATCCTCGCCGAGGCTATCCAGCTGGTCCAGTCCCTGGTCGACGTGCCCATCTCCATCGACTCTTCCATCGTCGAGGCGCTGGAGGCCGGTCTGTCGGTCTACCAGGGCAAGGCCCTGGTCAACTCGGTGACCGGTGAGGAGGAACGCCTTGAGCGGGTCCTTCCGTTGGTGGCCGAGCACGGGGCGGCGGTGGTGGCCATCTCGAACGACGAGACCGGGATCTCCGAGGATCCGGAGGTGCGCTTCCGGGTGGCGGCCAAGATCGTGGAACGGGCCGCCAGTTTCGGAATCCCGCCCGAGGACGTTGTGGTGGACCCGCTCGTGATGCCGGTCGGCGCGCTCCGGTACGCGGGCCGCCAGGTTTTCGATATCCTGCATCGGCTCCGGGACGAGCTGGGGGTCAATTCCACCTGCGGAGCCTCCAACATCAGCTTCGGACTCCCCAACCGGCACGGCATCAACAGCGCATTCCTGACCATGGCCATTGCCAACGGTCTCACCTCGGCCATCACCAACCCGCTCGAGTCGGACATAGCACAGGCCGTCAAGGCGGCGGACGTGCTCATGGGAAACGACAAGGATTGCGCCCGGTGGATCCGCGCCTTCCGGCAACCCTCCCCCGGAGGGCGCGCCCGCCGACGCAGCGGCCGGCGCCGTCCCGCCCGGGCCTGACAGGCCCGACCCATGGATGACCGGACCCTACAGGTGGTGTTCACCCCCTCCGGCAGGCGGGGCAGGGTCGAGCCGGGCGCCACGGTGCTGGACGCAGCCCGTGGTCTCGGGGTCGATGTGGACTCGGTGTGCGGCGGGCGCGGGCTGTGCGGCCGCTGCCAGGTAACGCTGGGCAGCTCAGCCGCCGAGGGCATAGATGCCGGCGGGCACCGGCTGTCCCTTCCCGAGGCCAAAGAGTTGGGCTACCGGGGCCGCCGCCCGCTCCGCGCCGGTCACCGCCTCGCCTGTGCGGCCCGTCTCCAGGACGACGCGGTCATCGACGTCCCCCCCTACAGCCAGGTGCGCCGCCAGGTGGTCCGCAAGCGGGCGGAGGTGGTCGACATCCCGGTCGATCCGGTGGTGCGCCTTCACTACCTGGAGGTGGAGCCTCCCGACATGGACCGCCAGGCATCCGACCTTTCCAGGGTGCTCGAGGCCCTGGACCGGCAATGGAGAATCTCCGGGGTGAAGGTCGATCATCATGTGCTCGAAGGACTGCAGGAAGCCCTACGGACCGGCCAATGGGCGGTGACGGTGGCCGTTCACGACGGAGACACCGTCACGGGAGTGTGGCCGGGTTTCCATGACGGCCCGCTAGGAGTGGCCATCGATGTCGGATCCACCACGGTGGCCGGCCATCTGTGCGATCTCTCCACCGGCGCGGTGCTGGCCTCGTCGGGGGTGATGAACCCGCAGATCCGCTACGGCGAGGATTTGATGAGCCGCGTCTCCTACGTGATGATGAACGAGCAGGGTCAGGAGGTTCTCACCTCGGCGATCCGTTCGGCCCTCGACGACATGGTCGGCGACCTGGTCGAGCAGGCGGGTCGGACCCGGGACTCGGTGCTGGAGGTGGCCCTGGTCGGCAACCCGATCATGCACCACCTGGTCCTCGGCCTCAACCCCTATCACCTGGGCGTGGCACCGTTCGCCCTGGCCACTGACGAGGCGGTCCGCATCACCGCATCCAAGATCGGCATGGAGGCCCATCCGGGCGCCCGCCTCTACGTGCTGCCGTGCGTGGCGGGCCATGTCGGCGCCGACGCGGCCGGCGCCATCCTCTCCGAGGGCCCCCACCGGGGCCGGGCGATCCAGTTGCTCGTGGATGTGGGCACCAACGCGGAGATCGTGCTGGGCAGTGCCGGCCGCCTGCTGGCTGCGTCCAGCCCCACCGGACCCGCATTCGAGGGCGCCGAGATCAGCTCCGGGCAGCGCGCCGCGCCGGGCGCCATCGAGCGGGTGCGGATTGATGGCCGGACGCTAGAACCCCGCTTCAAGGTGATCGGGTCGGATCTGTGGTCGGACGAGGAGGGCTTCGGGGACGCAGTGGCCGGGACCGGCGTGATCGGCATCTGCGGATCGGGCATCATCGAGGCGGTGGCCGAACTGGTGCTCGCCGGGGTCGTGTCGGCCGAAGGCCTCATCCAGGACGGTGGTCGCAGCGAGCGGATCGTCGCCGACGGAAGGTCGGCGGCCTACCTGCTGTACCGGGAGCCGGGGCGGAGCAGCCGGATAATGATCACGCAGAACGATATAAGGGCCATCCAACTGGCCAAGGCGGCGCTGCAGGCCGGTGTCCGGCTCCTGATGGACCGCCTCGGCGTGGACCGGGTGGACGAGATCAGGTTGGCCGGCGCATTCGGTAGCCATATCGACCCCATCTACGCCATGGTGCTCGGGATGATCCCCGACTGCGACCCGGACCGGGTTTCCGCTGCGGGCAACGCGGCCGGGACCGGGGCGACGATGGCGTTGCTGAGCGGGTCCGCCCGGGCCGAGATAGAAGCGCTGGTGCGCGAGGTCGAGAAGATCGAGACAGCGGTGGCGCCCGGTTTCCAGCGCCACTTCGTGGAAGCCATGGGGATACCCCACGCCACGGCCGCATACCCCCAGCTTGCCCGTAAGGTGGACCTGTCGGGCATCGTCTCGTCCGGGCCGGCCGGCGGCGGTCGCCGCCGCAGGAGCCGCAGGAGACCGGGCGCGAACGCCAGGCGGTCCGCGGCCCTGGTCGGGCGGCGCGGAGAGGAGGATCGATGAGCGCCCGCAGGAGAAGAAGAGGGGGCGGAAGGGAGGCGCGCCACGCCCTCCGGACGGCCCGGGTGATCGAGCAGCAGCCGTTCCTGACCCGACGCCTGGCCCCCACCGAAGTCCTCTCGGCGGAGGGACTCGAGCTCATGGAACACAATGCCGACACCCTGCTCGAGGAGGTCGGCATCGAGATCGTGAACTTTCCCGAGGCCCTGGAGATCTACGCCGAGGGCGGCGCCGACGTCCAGGACGCACGGGTGCGCTTTCCGAGGGGCATGTGCCGGGAGATCATCGGCCGCTGCGCGCCCAGTTCCTTCATCCAGCACGCCCGCAATCCCGAGCGATCCGTCACGATCGGGGATCCGCACATCGTGTTCGCCCCGGCGTACGGGTCTCCCTTCGTGCGCGACCTGGACGGTGGGCGGCGCTACGCCACCATCGAGGACTTCAGGAACTTCGCCAAGCTGGCCCAGATGAGCCCCGCGCTGCACCATGGTGGGGGAACGCTGTGCGAGCCGGTGGACCTGCCGGTCAACAAGCGGCACCTGGACATGATCCGCAGCCATATCGTGCTCCACGACAAGCCGTTCATGTCCTCCGTGACAACGCCCGATCGGGCCCAAGACTCGGTGGACATGGCCAAGATCGTCTTCGGGGAGGACTTTGTGCGGGACAACACGGTCCTGCTCGGGCTCTGCAACGCCAATTCCCCGATGCAATGGGACTACGCCATGCTGGGTTCGGCGAAGGTGCTCGCGGAGAACAACCAGTGCGCGCTGGTCACCCCCTTCATCATCGCCGGCGCCATGTCGCCGGTCACGGTGGCGGCCACCGCCACCCAGACGCTCGCCGAGGCCATGGCGGCCATTACTTTCACCCAGCTGGTACGCCCCGGTGCGCCGGTGATAATGGGTTCGTTCGCCGCTTCAATGTCGATGCTGAGCGGCGCTCCCACCTTCGGCACCCCCGAGCCCGCGCTCGTCCTCTACGTGGTCAGCCGGCTGGCGGCCCGGCTGGGGGTCCCCTTCCGCTCGGGTGGCAACCTGACCGCCTCCAAGATCCCGGATGCCCAGGCGGCCTACGAGAGCTTCATGACCTTCCTGCCCGCGCTGGGCGCCGGGGTCAACTTCGTGCTGCACTCCGCCGGGTGGCTCGAGGGCGGCCTGACGATGGGATACGAGAAGTTCGTGCTGGACGCCGACCAGATCTCCATGATGGCCAAACTGGTGGGCGGGGTGGACCTGAGCGAGAACGGGCAGGCCATGGATCCCATGCTCGCCAACAGTCCCGGCCAGCACCATCTCGGCTCGGCGCACACCATGGCCAACTTCGAGTCGGCCTTCTGGGTGTCCGACCTGTCCGACATCAACAGCTTCGAGCAGTGGGAGCTCGAGGGGTCGCTCACCTCGATCGAGCGGGCCAACGCCGAGTGGAAGCGGAAGCTGGCCGACTACGAGCAGCCCCACCTCGACGAGGCCATCCGGGGCCAGCTCGATGACTGGATCGCGGTCCGCAAGGCCGCCGAGCCCGACCTGGGAGTCTGAACCGATGACCCCGGACGGCGGACTCAACGGGCGCGCGCGCCAACAGATCAGGCGAGTCCTCGAGAACCCCAAGTTCGAGCTGCTGCCCTTCAAGAACGCGGTGGAGCAGGCCGGATTCCTACCCGAGGGCGCCCTGGTCTCGGTAACCGCCTCACCCACCTTTACGCTCGACCGGACCTTCGACATCGCGGCCGAGCTGCGCATGCGCGGCTTCGACGTGGTGCCGCACCTGTCGGCCCGCATGACCCGAGACATCTCCCATCTTGCGTCCCTGCTGGATCGGATGGAGGATCTCGAGATCTCGCGCGTCTTCGTGGTGGGCGGAGACGCTCCCCAGCAGGGGGTATTCCCGGACGGCTACTCCGTGCTGTCGGCCATGGCGGATATCGGCCACCACCTAGCGGAGATCGGCGTGCCCTGCTACCCGGAGGGACACGCGACGATCCCGGACGAGAACCTGGGCCGAGCCCTCCACGACAAGCAACCCCACGCCCGCTACATGACGACCCAGATGTGCTTCGACGGTGGGGCCATCGCCGGTTTCCTCGCCCGCTCGCGTGCCGACGGCATCGACCTGCCGGTCCGGTTGGGCATCCCGGGCGTGGCGGAGCGGCTCAAGCTGATGCAGATCTCGGCCCGGATAGGTGTGGGGCAGTCGGTGCGCTTCCTATCCAAGCATCGGGGGTTGGTGAGCCGGTTCGTGCGACCGGGCGGCTACGCGCCCGACGAGTTGCTCGAGGATGTACTCCCCAGGCTCGATGAGCGTGCCGACGAGGTTGTGGGCGTGCATATCTACACCTTCAACCAGTGCGAGACCACCGAGCGCTGGCGGCAGGAGTACCTGGCCGCCCTCTAGAGTCTTCCGGGTTGGACCCGCCGCAAGTCAGAGGCTTCGACACGTGACCCCTCCGAAAGTTCCCGGCGCGATGCCTGACCCGGCGTCGGCGGGCGTGAGCGCCAGGTTCGATGACTTCCGCGGGAGGCCGGTCCCGCTCCGGCTGGTCGAGCCGTACGGCGTCTGGGTCGCCCATCACGACGATGACGTCCCTGGGGTCATTCACCGGGCAGAGTCCGAGGCTCGGGCCGGCGGATGGGTGGCCGGATTCGTCTCCTACGAGGCCGCCCCCGCCTTCGATCCCCGCCTGGTGGTCCGTCCGCCGCAGTCCGGCCTGCCGCTGGCATGGTTCGCCGGATTCCGCGCCGCGGACTCCGAGCCCGCGGGGTCCGGCGGCGATTACCGGGTCAGACCCTGGCGACCCGAGGTCTCGGAGGCCCTTTACGGTTGCCACGTGGAAACCATCCGGGAGTACATCCGGCAGGGTGACACCTACCAGACCAACTACTCCTTCCGCCTGCGGGGACGGGTGGAGGGGGACCTCCGGTCGCTCTACTCCGACCTGCTCGCAGCCCAGGGGGGTGGGTACCACGCCTTCCTGGAGACCGGCCGCCACACGGTGGTCTCCGCCTCGCCGGAACTGTTCTTCCGCTGGGACGGGCGGCGCATCGAGAGCCGGCCCATGAAGGGCACCGTGGCCCGGGGCCGCTGGGAGCAGGAGGACTCCCGGTTCCGGGAGCGGTTGCTCGCCTCGGGCAAGGACCGGGCCGAGAACGTCATGATCGTCGACCTCCTGCGGAACGACCTGGGGCGGGTGGCGAGGTTCGGCAGCGTCCAGGTGGAGCGCCTGTTCGAGGTGGAACGGTTCGAGACGGTCTGGCAGATGACCTCGACGGTGGCGGCCGAGACCCGGCCCGAGGTGGGCCTTCTCGACATATTCGGGGCCATGTTCCCGTGCGGGTCGGTGACCGGGGCGCCGAAGGTAAGGACGATGGAGATCATCGAGTCCTTGGAGGCCTCACCCCGGGGCGTCTACTGCGGCGCCATCGGGTTGCTGGCGCCGCCCGGATCGGGCCGGCCGAGGGCCGAGTTCTCGGTGGCCATCCGCACCCTGGTTGCGGACACGCGCAACGGCGAGGCCGAGTACGGCGTGGGCGGGGGAGTGGTCTACGAGTCTACCGCGGCGCGGGAGTACGAGGAGGCGATGGTCAAGGCTCGGGTCCTGTCACGCCGCAGGACCCCGGTGACCCTGCTCGAGACGATGCGATGGGAGCCCGGCCGGGGGATCTGGTTGCGGGATCGCCATCTGAGCCGGCTCCGCTCCTCGGCCCGCTACCTGGGCGTGACCCTCCGAGAGGTGATGATCGCCGACCTACTAGAAGGCCTCTCGGGCGACGAGCCGCTCCGGGTTCGCCTGCTGGTGTCCGGGGACGGGTCCGCCTCGATCGAGACGGCGCCTCTCTCGCCGAGCTCGCTGGTGGTGGGGTTGGCCGTCGACGATCGCCCGATCGACCGGACCGACTACCTGCGCTACCACAAGACGACCCGCCGTGAGGCCTACGAGCAGGCCGCTGCCCGGTACCCGGCTGCGGACGACGTGGTACTGGTGAATGATCTGGGGGAGGTGGTCGAGACCACAATCTCCAATCTCGCGGCCCGGATGGGCAACGAATGGATTACCCCACCTGTCGCGTCGGGCTGCCTGCCGGGCACCTACCGGGAGGAGCTGGTCGACCGCGGGACCCTGACCGAGCGGCAGATGTCGGTGCCCGATCTGATGGCGGCCGACGAGGTGGCGGTGATCAACTCGGTCCAAGGATGGCGAACCGCCAAGCTGGTAGGCCATGGCAAAAGGGTTGAAACTGTCACACCTTCGTTATAGGTTGCCGGAGACCGTAATTACCAGCGGTTCCGACGTCGACCGGGCCGTGCGAGGGATCAAATCGTTCGGGACCGCCCCACCCAAGGGCTTGGGCGGACGCGTCCCGACCAAGGTGGTGGCGGTGGGGGAGGGCCCAGCGGGCGGAGCCCGCTCCGGCGCGATTTTAGCGTTCTTGCCCGATACGGGACAACTAAGACCCGCCCACCAGGAGGACAGCCGGCGCTGCCACCGTTCCGAGGATCACCAGTGCCGAACCAACGCAGCCAGCCCTCGCAGGACCCTCCACATCCCGAGCGGACCCGCCTTCCGGTTCGGGCTCGGGTGGTTCGATCGGCTTCTTCTTGGCCCGGCGGGAGCTTGACGCGGGAGGCTTGGCGCGCCGCCGTCTAGCCGGTTTGATCGGGTTCTCCGAGATGTGCTCGCGCAGGACCTCGGCCGTTCTGCTCTCCAGATCGAGGCGCTCGGCGGTCACGCGCTCGGCTTGTGCCCGCAGGGTGTCCAGTTCCTCACGTTGCGCAGCGGTGAGCCACCGTCTCTCCACCTTTGCGATCTCGCTCTGGGCCGTCCTGGTGTCGAACAGGGCCAGGGCCTCCGAGGCGGCCTTCATGTGACGCCCGGCCGCGGCCCGGAACCGCTTCTGGCGCCGCAGTGCGCCGTCGAGATGCAGCCTGGCGCCCCGGCGTATCTCCGGTGGGATCAGAGCCAGTAGCGGATCGGTGGCGGGATCCTCGGCCAGGCCGAGCAAGCCCTCGTAATGGTCGGCCCGGGCCATCGACTGGATGCGCGCCGCCAGATGCTCCGCCCTGGTGACGGCCTCCTGCCGCCTGGCCCTGATGAGGCCACGGAGGCGCTCACGATCCGCCTCCACCGCCCGGTCGGCTCGCGCCAGGGCGGCGCGGAAGTCCATCTGCTCCAGTGCCTCTTCGATGGCTCGTTCGTCGGGTGATGGCATACCGGCGAAAGGGTACCGATTTCCCCGCCGGCCTGCCGCCCGGCAAGAGGACTGCCGTGGGGTAGTCTCACCGAGCGGCTTATCGGAAGGAGACCGACATGGCGTTGCAGATCACCTCCACCGACTTCGAAGACGGCGACTATCTGGGCCCGGATCACATCCTCGCGGAGGAGTACGGCTTCGGGTGCGCCGGAGGCAACCGGTCGCCGCAGCTCTCCTGGTCGGGAGCCCCGGAAGGGACCGCGAGCTACGCCCTCACCTGCTACGACCCGGATGCTCCGACCGGCTCGGGTTTCTGGCACTGGGTGATGGTCAACATCCCCGCGGACGTGACCGAACTGGCGCCGGGCGCCGGTGACGGGTCCGGGATCCCCTCCGGAGCGCTGCAGACCCGGACCGATTTCGGCAAGCCCGGGTACGGGGGTCCGTGCCCTCCCGAGGGCGATCATCCGCATCGCTACCTCTTCACCGTCCATGCGGTGGGCGTGCCGGAACTGCCGGTCGACGCCGGCACGATGCCGGCAGTGGTCGGGTTCATGCTGCACTTCAACACGCTCGAGAAGGCCGCCGTGATGGGGCTCTACAAGCGGCGCTAGCCATCGGCGCCGACCGGGCGGGTCCGGGTAGGAAGGAAGGTCAACCGATGGCGGCCTCGCGGCGAGGAGCCCCACCGTCCATCCGCTGATCCGCGACGCGCTCATCCTGTTCGCCGAGCTCTTCCTGCTGTTCGTGGCGGTCACGTTCGGGCTGAACCTCCTCCGGCGCCGGGTCGGTGACGAGCGCCTCCGTACCCTCATGGGCGCCTCGCCCGTCGGGGCGGCCCTACGCGGGATCGGGGTCGGCTTCATAACCCCCTTCTGCACCTATTCGGCCATCCCCGTGCTGGTCTCGCTCCGGCGGGCCGGTGTCACCCCGGCCGGGTACGCGGCGTTCATAGTGGCGGCTCCGGTCCTCGACCCGATCCTGTTCGGAGCGCTGGTGATCATCGTGGGCATACCAGCCGCAATCATCTACCTGGTGGTTGTATTCGTGGCGTCGATGGTTCTGGCGCTCCTGGCCGAACGGGCCGATCTTGACCGCTTCATGAAGCCCCTGAGCCGGGCGGATGTGGATGGAGGTCCCGAGCCGGACATCGGAACCGGACCGTGGCGGGGGTTGGGGAAGGAGTGGCGTCCCGCCATGCTGTCGGCCCGGGCGCTTCTCCGCACCATGCTGCCGTTGCTGGCGCTGGGGATCCTGATCGGCCTGGCGATCGCAGCGTTCCTGCCGGCCGAGACGGTGGCCCGCGTGCCGGTCCTGTCGGGAGATGCGGCCATCCCGGCAGCCGCGGCCGTCGGCACGTTCTTCTACATCAACACCGAGTTGTTCGTGCCGATTGCAGACGGTCTCAGGGCGGCGGGCATCGGGATCGGCGCGGTGGTGGCGCTAACCATCGCCGGCGCGGGCGCCAACGTCCCCGAGTTCGTCATGCTGGCTCGGCTGACCAGCCGCAAGGTGCTGGCCGTGTTCGGCGGCTACGTCTTCGTGGTAGCCATGGCCGCCGGCCTCCTGGTCGAGCTACTGGTCGCCTAGGTAGTCCGCAGATAGATCTCCCCGGTAGCGGCGGGGGACGCGGGTGGTGATGCCGGTGAGGATCTCGTAGGGGATGGTCCGGGCCCATGCCGCCACCTCGTTGGCAGTGATCGTCTCCTCGCCCTGGGCACCGATGATCACGACCTCGTCACCGACCCGGACATCGGTTTCGGGTCTGGCGTCGACCATGAACTGGTCCATGCAGACCCGGCCGACCACCGGGTGGCGGCGGCCCCTGATCAGTACTTCTGCCCGGTTGGAAGCCGGCCGCGGGTAGCCGTCCCCGTATCCCATCGGGACGACCAAGATGCGGGTGTCGCGGTCGGGGGCCCAGGTCGCCCCGTAGCTGACCGGGCTCCCGGCAGGGAGCGACTTGGAGAGCACCACTGTGGACCTCCAGGTGAGGGCAGGCCGGATCTTGATCGTCTTCGTTGTTTCCTCGGCCGGGTAGACCCCGTAGAGCATCAGGCCGGGCCGCACCATGTCGAAATAGGAGTCGGGGTGCTGGAGGACGGCCCCCGAGTTGGCCAGGTGGAGCGTCGGCATGGGGAGGCCGCGGTCACCGAAGTATGAGACCACCCGGCGGAAGGTGGCGATCTGGTGGAGGGTCTGGGCGGGATCGGGCTCGTCGGCGGTCGCGAAGTGGCTGTACACGGCCTCGATCTCGACATGCCGACTCCCGAGGAGGGCGTCGAACAGCCCGGCGGCGCCCTCGGGCCTCACCCCCATCCGGCCCATCCCGGAGTCCACCTTGACGTGGACACGGGCGGTCACTCCCAGGCCGGCCGCGGCCTCCTCGATCAATCCCACCGCATATATCGAGGAGACGGTCATGGTCAGGAGGTAGTGGAGGAAGTCGGGAATCTGGCGGGTGTCCAGCCCCCCCATCACCAGGATGGGGCAGGTGATCCCGGCCTCCCGGAGCATCGCACCCTCCTCGAGGAAGGCCACCGCGAGGCCGGGCGGCCCCAAGGTCTCGAACAGCCGGGCCACCTCCACCAGGCCGTGCCCGTAGGCGTCGGCCTTCACCACCGGCAGCATCCGGGCGGGGGCCACCGCTGCCTCAACAGCCCGGTAGTTGGCCGTAAGCTGGTCGAGATCGATCTCCACATGGGTCGGGCGGGGCACCCGCGGGGCTGGGGAGGGGTCGAGGATCATCGTCAAGAGCGTACAGGTGGAAAGTCGAGCAAAAGAGGATGAGCACGGTCGACGGAGCAGCCAGGGCACGGCCCCGGTTCTTCGATACCCGAGCGGCCTACATGATGTTCCTGACCACCACCACGGAGAAGGCGGAGGTGGCTGCCCGGATCGCCCGCGAGGCCCGGCAGGTCGCGCCGGGGCCGGACGCCTTTCGCCTGTTCGACGCCGGCCTCGGGGACGCCACCGTGCTGGTCGAGGTGATGCGGAGCCTCCATGCGCTCCACCCCCACGTCCCGTGGCTGGTCGTGGGCAAGGAGATCAGCATCGAGGACGTCCGGATCGCCCTGGACCGGCTGCCCGACCGTTTCCACGAGCACCCGGAGATGGTGTTCGTGGTGACCAACATGACCTACGGAGAGGCCACCAACCTGCGGCCCGGACCGGGGAAGGGCGAGGTGTCATGGCGGCGCACCGCTCTGGAGGGCGCCACCACCGTCGGCTTCGCCCAGCAGATACGCAGCCTCCACGACACGCTGGCCGCGGACTGGCAGGTGACGACCAGTCCCAGGACGGGCAACCCGGTCTACGTCCGCCCCGCCGTCCACGTGATCTATCGCAAGGACCGGGAGTTCATCCTCCGCCGGGTACTTCCCGATCCGAGCACATACCGGGCGGCCTTCGATCTCGTCATCGCCTCCCAGCCCTACCGGGCCCGCACCCCGACCGAGCAAAAGGTCCGCGCCGTGATCGCCCCCTTGGCCCGGGCGCTGGCGCCCGGTGGCCGGCTGCTGGGGATCCACGCCTACGGCCACGATCCCGGCATGGAGATCATCCGCACCCTGTGGCCGGATGAGGATCCCTTCCGGACGGACCGCCGGGCCCTGCTGGCCGAGGCTGCACGGCAGCTGTCGAGCCCGGCCGACCGGGACCTGGTGATGGAGGAGTGGGACGACTCGGAGTCGGTGTTCCGCTACGAGATGCGGGCCATGCCGGTCGAGGCCAAGGAACATATCGGGACGTCCGCGATCCTGGCGGCCTGGAACGCCGCCGCCTACGTGGCCCAGATCGACGAGGAGCGGATGGAGGAGGCGGTCGCGTTCGGCGCCTACCACGACGGCACCAGGTCGGTGCTCCGGCGCCACGGACGGGTGTGGTTCAACAACGAGAGCTACGTGATCCGCCGGGAGCCGGCATGAGAGGCGGTGGGCTGTGAACGGCACCATCACTGCGGTGCCCGGGGTGGAAGTCGGGCACTGGACATCGGAGGAGCACCGCACCGGGGTCACCGTGGCGGTGTTCCCCGAGCCCAACGCGGCGGCGACGGAGATCAGGGGCGCGGCGCCGGGAAGCCGCGAGACTGCGTTGCTCGCCCCGGGGATGCGGGTCCAGCAGATCCAGGCGCTGGTGTTCACCGGGGGGTCCGCCTTCGGGATGGCGGCCGCGGACGGGGTGGTCCGGGAGCTGGCCGCCGACGGCCGGGGGCACCCCACTCGCAACGGTCCCGTTCCTATCGTCCCCGTCGTGGTCATCTACGACCTCGATCGGCCGTCCGGCTTCCACCCCGGAGCGCCCGAGGGAGCACTCGCCTACCGGAACCGCTCGCCGGCGCCCGTGCGTCAGGGGCGGGTCGGTGCCGGTCGGGGCGCCACCACTTCGCAGTGGCGGGGCGCCGCGGCCGTCCAACCCTCCGGACTCGGATCCGCCCGGGTCGAGGTCGGCGCCGCGACGGTCGGCGTGCTGGCGGTGGTCAACGCGGTCGGTGACGTCTTCACCCTCGAAGGGGCGCCGCTCACCGGTGGCGAGATGGTCCCGGGCCAGCCGGCATCCGCCATCACCCCCCATGCCAATACCACCCTCGCAGTGGTGGCCACCGATGCCCGCCTGGAGCGGAACGATCTCTTCCGTTTGTGCGTGAGGTCGCAGGATGCGGTGGCGGCCTGCATCCGGCCCGCCCATACCCGATATGATGGCGACTCGGCGTTCGCGGTGTCCTGTGGAGAGTTGATGGCAGATCCGGATGCGTTGGGCGAGGCCGCCTTCGTCGCCACCGGACGGGCTATCGCGGCGGCGGTGACCGGCGCTCGTCCGAGCGGTCCTGACCGGAATGAAAACCCATGACCCCTGTGGAGATCCGGGAACGCCTGGATGGGCTGGCCGGGAAGGCGGCCGCCTGCACCGCCTGCCGCCTTCACAAAGGGCGCACCCAGGCCGTTTTCGCCGACGGCTCGCCTGATGCGGACATCATGTTCATCGGCGAGGGTCCCGGCTACAACGAGGACAGGGAAGGCCTGCCGTTCGTGGGCAAGGCGGGCATGCTGTTGAACCGGCTCCTCCGCGAGGTCGGCCTGGACCGGCGCGAGGTGTACATAGCCAACGTCGTGAAGTGCCGGCCCCCGAACAACAGGGATCCTCGTCCCGACGAGATCGAGGCCTGCAAGCACTTCCTCGTAGAACAGCTCCGGCTGGTGGACCCGGCCGTGGTCATGACGATGGGCAACTTCTCGACCAAGCTGCTCCTGAAGACATCGGTGGGGATCACCCGCACCAGGGGCCAGGTGTACCCGTGGTGGGGGCGGGTGGTCGTTCCCACATTCCATCCGGCGGCGGCATTGCGGAGCGGTCCTGCCATGGAGGCGACCATCAGGGCCGACCTGGAGCTGGCGGTGCGAACCGCCCGGGAGCGGTTGGCGGATCCGGATGCGCAGGCGGGCGGGCAGGAAGAGCCCGACTCCTATCAACAACTCGGCCTGTTCGGATGATCGTCGTCGAGGCGTCTACCCCGAGTGACACTCGTCGGATCGGCCGGGCCCTGGCAGGGCTGGTGCAGCCGGGAGACATCATCCTCCTCTCCGGATCCCTGGGGGCCGGCAAGACCGTCCTGGCCGCCGGAGTCGGCGAGGGCATCGGCGTGGCGGAACCGATCACCTCGCCGAGCTTTGTCCTGGTCCGCCAATACAGCGACGGGTTCATGCCGTTGCTCCACGCCGATCTCTACCGGATCGGTTCATCCGGCGAGTTCGAGGATCTGGACCTGATCGAAGCGGCTCGTGACGGCGTGCTGCTCATCGAGTGGGGCGACGTGGTGGCCGGTCGCCTGCCCGACACCTGCCTGTCCGTGGAGATCGAGGGCTCCGGCGACGCGACCCGGACCATCCGGCTTTGCCCCTCCGAGCCATGGGCCGGCCGCGCGCTCGAACCCGCCATGCGGGAAGCGGCGCATGGGGTGCGAAGGTGAGGATCCTCGGTATCGATACGGCGACGGGAGCCTCGTCGGTGGCGCTCGTGGAGTCAAGGCAATTGGTGGCATCCGCAGGCCGGATCGGAAGCCGGGACCACGACGCCTTCCTCGTGCCGGCCATCGACTTCTGCTTCGCTCAGGCCGGATGGCATCCCGACCAGCTGGACGCCGTGGTGGTAGATGTGGGTCCGGGCCTGTTCACCGGTGTGAGGGTCGGCATCGCCACCGCCCAGGGCCTGGCCACGATGCTGGGCGTTCCGATCATGGGCGCCTCCTCGCTGGACGCCCTGGCGCTGCGGGCCACCACCGGCCACCGGTACATCTGGGCGGTGGTGGACGTCCGCCGTGGCGAGGTGGCGGTGGCCGGCTACCAGCCGGTTCCGGGCGGCGCTGCGCTGGACGCACCCCCCGAACTGGTCGGTTACCAGCAGTTCCGGGGCATCCTCGAGTCCGATGCCCGCGAGATACTGGTGGTGGGCGACTGGGAGGCTCTACCGCGTTCGGTACTGCGCGGACTGCGAGGCGTTCGGACCGGCATGCCTCGCTACCCGTCGGCTGACGCCCTGGCCGAGGTGGTGGTCTCGAAGGCGGGGCGGGGGGAGTTCGGTCATCCGAGGGAGGTGCGACCCTTCTACATGCGCGAGCCGGACGTCACGCTCGGATCGGTACACCGCCGGGAGGCGGGACTGTGGACCTGAACGGCGGGCTCGTGGTCCGGGACCTGCTCACCGATGACCTGGATCAGATCCTGGAACTCGAGGCCGCCACATTCCGGATGCCGTGGTCCCGCGAGGTGTTCGAGGCGGAGTTGGCAGCTCCGGGCCGGTCGTACCTGGTGGCGGATCATGAGGGCCGCGTCGCCGGTTACGGCGGTCTCATGCTGGTGGAACGGGACGCTCACATCAACACGCTGGCCGCCCGCCGCCCGGCGCCGGTACCGGCCGTGGGAACCCGTCTCATGCTGGCGCTGGTGCAGATCGGGCTGGCGGGCGGCGCCGAGCACCTGACCCTGGAGGTCCGGGCCTCCAACCGGCGCGCCCAGGAGTTCTACCGGAAGTTCGGCATGGCGCCGGTGGGGGTGCGGAAGCACTACTACCGGGACGAGGACGCCCTCATCATGTGGGCGCACGACATCACCGGCGCCGGCTACCGGGAGCGGCTCCGGCTGATCGAGGAGGCCCTGCCTTGAGCGGTCCCCTGGTGCTGGCGTTCGAGACCTCGTGCGACGAGACGGCGGTCGCGGTCACCGAGGGCCGGCGGGTGCTGTCCAACGTGCTCTCGTCGCAGGTGGACATGCACGCCCGCTTCGGAGGAGTGGTCCCCGAGGTGGCCGCCCGCGCCCATGTCGAGGCGATCCGCTCTCTCACCCACCGGGCGCTCCGGGAAGCCGGGGTACACCCCGACTCGCTGGACGGCATCGCCGCCACGCAGGGTCCCGGCCTGGTCGGCTCGCTCCTGGTGGGCTTCTCGTTCGCCAAGGCCATGGCGTGGAGCCGCGGCCTTCCGTTCCTCGGGATTGACCACATGGAGGGCCACCTGTTCGCGCCCCGCTTGGACTTCGACGAGTTCCGGCCTCCGGGCGTGGTCCTGCTGGCCTCGGGAGGCCACAGCCAGGTGGTCCTGATCAACGGGTGGGGGGACTACCGCGTCCTCGGCCAGACCATCGACGACGCCGCCGGCGAGGCGTTCGACAAGCTGGCCCGCTTCATGGGGCTGGGCTTTCCTGGCGGCCCGGCCATCGACGCCCTCTCCGAGACTGGAGACCCCGACCGGATCAGGTTCCCCAGGGCGCTGGCCGACCGCCGCTACGACTTCTCCTTCTCGGGCCTCAAGACATCGGTGGTGACCACCCTGGAGAAGGCCAGGGCGTCCGGGACCCTGCCCTCACGGGAGGACGCCGCCGCCTCGATACAGGAGGCGATCGTCGACGTGCTGGTGCAGAAGACGATGAACGCGGTCGAGGATCACGGTGTCGAGATCGTCGGGGGCGGGGGCGGAGTGGTCGCCAACCGGCGCCTCCGGGCCCGGCTCGGAGAAGAGGCCGACCGCCGGGGTGTGGGCCTGTTCCTGCCCAGGCCGATCATGTGCACCGACAACGGCGCCATGATCGGCGCGGCGGCGGCGTTCCGGCTGGAGCGGGGCGAGCGAACCGAGTGGCGGGCCGGGGTCGATTCCTCCATGAGGCTGTGAGGCGGTAGGAGGGCGGCGTAACAAGGGGGTGCGGTTCGGCTACCGATCGTCGACCAATGCGTCCCAGGCGATGTCGATCATCCGACCCACCGCGTCCCGGACCACGTCTCGGTGGGGGTCGTAGTAGTCCATGTTCTCGTTCGTCTCCGCCAGCGGGCTGCCGTCCACCGCCAGGATGGCGCCCGCCTGCCTCCCCGCCAGTCCGGCCAGCACGAACAGCGCGGCGCACTCCATCTCCACCGCCTTCACTCCGGTTTTCTGCCACATGGGCACCGGGGAGCCCAGAATGTCATGGATGAAGAATGCGGCAGTGGTCAGTGTCACTCCCTCGTGGATGTTCTCGGCGCCCTCGGCAGCGCGACGCAGCGCCATCACCACCTCGACCGAAGCCAGGGCCGGATAGCCGTCGGGCACTATCTGGGGGGTGTAGCCCTCGTTGCGCACCGCTCCGGTCGAGATCACCAGGTGGCCGTCCGTCACGTCGTCCTGCATGCCTCCGCAGGTCCCCGCCCGGATCACACGCTGCACGCCGGCCAGAAACAGCTCCTCGAAGCACACCGCGGCACCCGCCGCCCCCACCCCGTGAGAGGACACTCCCACCCGGGTTCCCCGGTGGTGGCCCACCAGGGTGACGTATTCCCGGAAGCGACCTATCTCGGCGGCGCCCTCGAGCTGCGAGGCCGCCCGCAGGGCGCGGTCGGGATCGCCGACCACCAGCATCCGCTCCGGCAAGTCATCGGATTCAACGCAAAGTAAGGGGAGGTACATGTCTCAGATGACCCTTTCGTTTCCGCCGCTTGTTCGACTCTATATCCATGCTGCATTGTGCCCGCCCGCGGCGATCAACTCCTCGCTCCGGGATCCCGGTGTCGATTCTTCGATGAAGCTGTGACACGGTAGGGTTACCGCCGCTACCCCCCACCTCCGCCGTGTTGGCAGACCGGCGCTTCCCTGGCTAGCAATCCGCAGTAAAGGCTGCTAACCTCTGGCACTCGTAAGGAGAGATTGCCAACAGGTCCCGCCCTTCCGGCCGGCCGGTTGGCATCTCGCACGTAACGCCACCTTATTCAAGGAGGACTTCGGATGAATCTGAAGCCACTCGGCGACCGTGTCATCGTCCAGCCCAATGACGAGGACGAGCAGCGCACGGCGTCGGGACTGGTAATCCCCGACACGGCCAAGGAAAAGCCGCAGACCGGCACCATCCTGGCCGTCGGCCCCGGCGATCTCAACGATGACGGCGATCGCATCCCCGTGGACGTCTCCCCGGGCGACACGGTCGTCTACTCGAAGTACGCCGGAACCGAACTGAAGTACGAAGGCGAGGAGTACCTGATTCTCGCGTCCCGCGACCTGCTGGCCATCGTCGGCTGACGGTAGCGGCAGGACAGGCCTCGAGAAAGGAAACTCACTATGGCAGCGAAGGATCTTCGTTTCGACGAGGACGCGCGACGCGGTCTTGAGTCGGGAGTCAACAAGCTCGCCGACGTGGTCAAGGTAACCCTTGGACCCAAGGGCCGCAACGTGGTGCTAGAGAAGAAGTGGGGCGCCCCGACCATCACCAATGACGGGGTGACCATCGCCAAGGAGATCGAGTTCGAGGACCCATACGAGAACATGGGTGCTCAGCTCGCCAAGGAAGTAGCCACCAAGACCAACGACGTGGCCGGTGACGGGACCACCACGGCGACGGTGCTGGCTCAGGCCATGGTGCGGGAGGGACTCCGCAACCTGGCGGCCGGCGCCAACCCGATGGGCCTGAAGCGCGGTATCGAGTCGGCGGTCGGAGCGGTGACCGAGTTCATCGGTGACTTCTCCAAGGACATCGAGACCACCGAGGAGATCGCGTCGGTGGCGGCCATCTCGGCGGCCGATCCCGAGATCGGCGCCACGATCGCCGAGGCGTTCGAGAGCGCCGGCAAGGACGGCGTGATCACGGTGGAGGAAGGCCAGACCTTCGGGCTGGAGCTCGAGTTCACCGAGGGGATGCAGTTCGACAAGGGCTACATCTCGCCCTACTTCATCACCGACCCCGACTCCCAGGAAGCGGTGCTGGAGGACCCCTACATCCTGATCGCCAACCAGAAGATCAGCTCGGTCAACGACATGCTCCCCGTGCTGGAGAAGATCATGCAGACCGGCAAGCCCCTCATGGTGCTGGCCGAGGACGTGGAGGGCGAGGCCCTCGCCACCCTGGTGGTCAACAAGATCCGCGGGACGTTCGCATCCCTCGGCGTGAAGGCCCCGGGATTCGGCGAGCGGCGCAAGGCCATGCTCCAGGACATCGCCATCCTCACCGGTGGCACGGTCATCTCCGAAGAGGTCGGGCTCAAGCTGGACGGGGTAGCCCTCGACATGCTGGGCCGGGCCCGCCGGGTGATCGTGGCGAAGGACAACTCGACCATCGTCGACGGCGCCGGCGCCGAGTCGGACGTCAAGGCTCGGATCATGCAGATCGAGCGCGAGATCGAGAACACCGACTCCGACTGGGACCGCGAGAAGCTGCAGGAACGCCTGGCCAAGCTGGCCGGCGGGGTTGCGGTCATCAAGGTCGGCGCGGCCACCGAGGTTGAGCTCAAGGAGAAGAAGCACCGGATCGAGGATGCGGTGTCTGCTACCCGGGCTTCGGTCGAGGAAGGCATCGTGGCCGGTGGCGGCGTCACCCTGCTGCGGGCCCAGACCGTGGTGGACGGCGTCGAGGGCGGCACCGCCGACGAGGAGACCGGACGGTCGATCGTGCGGCGCGCTCTCGAGGAGCCCCTCCGCCAGATCGCTTCCAACGGCGGCTACGAGGCCGGCGTGGTGGTCGACAGGGTACGCCGGGGCGACGGGGCCTACGGCTTCAACGCCCTGACCGGCGAGTACCAGGACCTGCTGGAGGCCGGGATCCCGGATCCCGCCAAGGTGACCCGGTCGACGGTGCAGAACGCCGCGTCGATCGCCGGCCTGCTGCTCACCACTGAGGCGTTGGTGGCCGAGCACAAGGACGATTCGCCCCCGGCCGGGGATCACGGCCACGGCGGCGGTGCGCCGGGGATGGACTTCTAGCCCACTCCGACCGGCAAAAGTACGCAACCAAGGCGGCCCGCCCCGAGTGGCGGGCCGCCTTGCGTCTTGATGCTTCTCCCTAGGGGTTCCTCCGCGCAGAACTCCAGTTCGCGCAACCTACTCCAACCGGTCCAAGCTAGCCTTGACGCGGGCGCACCCACTACACGGCCCCGCGTCGACATCGCAGTGAGTCTGGCGCTGCTGGTCACCCACTCCAAGGGCTCTCGACCCCTGGTTCACCACCTCATTAGCTGCCTACCCCAAGAACCCATCCCAACAATGTCCACCGGGATGTGGATCTGATGTTGATCTGTTACCGGGATGAATCCGGTAACACAGGCCGGCGCCTTGATGATCCCCAACAGCCCATTCACCTGATCGCTGCAGTGATGATAGGTGAGGATCGAGTGCGTGAGATGACAGGTTTACTCGATAAGCTAGCCCAACGAGCACCGAGTAGGCAGCCGCTCGTCGAGTATCACGGAAGAGAGCTATTCCGAGGTTCGGGACCCTGGACAGGTGTAAGTCCCGATCAACGAATCGACACCTACGCGGAGGCCCTGTCGGTGTTGGGTCGGGTCGGAGCAGGGGTAGCATATGCGTCGGTCAACAAGCCGAAGCTAGCGCTCAAGGGCTACGACGATGCTAATCCGCACATCATCGCACTCCAGTTCCTTACGGAGAAGATTGAGCGATGGCTAAGGGGCCAACAGGACGTTCTCAGCCAGCGTGCACTGTTGGTTGCGGACGAGAATCACGAACAAGAGCAGTACTCCTTCGATCTCATCCGTGAGATGCAGGCGGTTGGTGGACCGGTCGGCTCCGGCTATGGGATCAGCATTCCCCTTGACCACTTTGTCGATAGCGTCTACTTCGACCACTCAGACCGAAACCGCGGAATCCAACTCGCCGACCTCGTAGCATTTATTCTCTATCGCAAACTGCGGATTGGGCCGTCGCCTTCTAATCCCCGCTCCGATTCTGCTGTTGAGATGTTGTTCCACGAGTACATCTCGCCCAATTGCCGAACCTGGCGAGAAACGTGGCCGTCGACCTAGCCAGACACGCCACCGGGGCCCGCTAAAGGCCCCGGTGATGGCTGGACCGATGCGCCTCGGTGACCCAAAACGACTTACGGCCTGGTAGTGATACTACAGCACCCCGGTGACAAAGTCGACGGGGCGCCGGTCTGAGCGGCGTTCCGCGTCCCGAGAACCTGAGAGCGGTTGGTCGATCACCGGCGTTCGCCGGGAAAGAGAGGTTTGCGTGGTGCCGGCAGGTATCATCGCGGGCCATGACGAACACCCTCACGACCCAACCACTGCCACAGGTAGAGCTCGCCTTCAAGCCCACCCCCCTCCAGTACTTCCCGCGCCTGCGGGAAAGCTGGGGAGGCCCCCATATCTGGGTCAAGCGCGACGACCTGACCGGCTTCGGCCTCTCAGGTAACAAGGTGCGCAAGCTGGAGTTCCACCTCGCCGGAGCGATCGAGTCCGGTTGTGACACCGTGATCACCTGCGGCGCCTACCAGTCCAATCATTGCCGGGCCACCGCCCTGGCCGGCGCCCGGCTGGGCCTCGATGTGCGGCTGGTACTCCGGACCCCGGACGGGAACGAACCGGACGCCTCGGTGGCCAACCTGAGGATCGACACTCTGGCCGGCGCCGAGATCAGCTACATCTCCGAGGCGCAATGGCCCGACCGGGACGAGATCATGGCCGCGGACGCGGCCGAACTGGCCAGACAGGGCCACAAGTCGTGGGTGATACCCCAGGGCGCATCGGACAAGCTGGGGATGTGGGGTATGTCGCTGGGCTTCCGCGAGTTCATGGAACAGGCCCCCGAGGTGATCGGCGCGGACGTGGCGGCCGTGTGCCATACGGGATCGTCGGGCGGTACCACGTCCGGCTTCGGCTGGGGCGCCGACCGCACCGGTTTCTCGAATCCGGTCGTGGCCCTGTGCATCTCGGAGCCGGCCCAGAACCTGATCGACCGGGTCGACCGGATCTGGAGGGCCGGGGTGGAGACCTTCGGGGGCGAGATGCCGCAGCCCGATCTCCAGTACGTGGACGACTACCTCTGCGGCGGCTATGGCAAGTCGACCGACGAGCTGGTCGAGACCATGGTGGAGGCCACCCGGCTGACCGGCCTGCTCTTCGACGTCACCTACACCGGCAAGGCCATGTACGGGCTGAAGAACGAGATCCGCAAGGGCCGTTTCGATTCCGACGACCACATCGTCTTCTGGCACACGGGAGGCGGCTTCGGCGCCGTCAACTGATCGAGCGGCGTCCGGCCGGATTCGATGGGTGATCCCCGGTCAGGTGGTATGCACGTCTAGCAGGGCCTGCCTGCCTCCCTTCACTTGTCGCAGGGCACGTTCCAGGGCGTCCTGGAGCTCGGCGGGATCGTCCACCTCCTCGGCATAGGCGCCGCATGCGGAGGCCACCTCTGCGAAGGCGGGTGACGGGCTGAGATCGGTGAGCGGATAGTTACCGGAAGTCTCGGCCCAGCCGTTCGGTGCGATCCTCCGGACCGCGGTGCGCACCGCTTTCCAGCTGCTGTTGTTGAACACGACCACCAGGAGGGCGAGTCCGAGTTGCTCGGCCGCCAGATGGCAGGCCAGAGGGTTGCTGAAGATGTAGGCGCCGTCGCCGAGCGTGCATATGACGGTGCGGTCCGGCTCCGCGAGCTTGACGCCCAGCGCGGCGCCGAAGCCCCAGCCCAGCCCCGAGACCGCTGACGGCCCGTAGTAGCTGCCCGGGCGATCGAGCTCGAGCTGGTCCGAATGGGCGTCGTACTCGTTGATGACGATTCCATCCGGCGTAAGCGCGTCTCCGATGAGGCGGGAGAGGAATGCCGGATCGATGGGCCGGGCCGAATTCGCAGCCTCGGCCCGATGCCACGCACCCGCCCGTGACTCCTCATGTTGCGCGGCCAGCCGGCGCAGCCTGTGCTGTTGGGAACTGCCGGCGATCCTGCCCTTCACGCCGGCCGTCAGCGCCTCCAGGGTTCGGGCGGGACATCCGCCGAGAGCGATGCGGCTCGGGAAGTTCCACATCGGGTAGTCCCGCCGAATTGGATCGAGACCGATATGCACGACCGGCACATCCGGGGCGGGCTCGTCCTGCGGGAACCAGGGAACGTCAGCTTCGACGACGATCAGGAGGTCTGCATCCTGGATCACGAGGGCCGCGTCGAATCCCAGATGCTGGGGATGCGAGGACGGGAAGGACATGCGCTCGCGGAAGACTTCCACGACGCCTGCCCCGGCGACTTCGGCGAACTCGACGAGAGAGGCCACCGCGCCGGAGTCCCTTCCCAGTGAGTTGGTGATGATCAGCGGGTTTCCGGATCTGGTAACGAGATCGGCGACGCGGTCGATCGCAGACGCCTCCGCGGTGGTGGTAGCGGCCGGACCGGAGCGCGGCGGCCGAGAATCAACCTCGGGCGCCGCAGATGCGGCGAGTAGCTCCCGAGGGAGGGACAGGTAGACCGGGCCGGCCGGATCGGTGGTGGCCACCGCGAGCGCCCGGTCGACCGTTTCGTTCACCTGGCGCGGGTAGCGCAACTCGTAGTCCCAGCGCGTGTACTCACGCACCATGGACGCCTGGTCGAAGCTCTCCTGGGCCCAATGGATGTACATGTCACGCGATCCGGGGCTCCCGTCGGCGAGGACCGGGGTCCTGCCCGCCATGACCAGCATCGGAATCCGCTGCCGGGATGCGTTCATGATCCCCGAGGCAGCATTGGCCGTGCCGACACTCACATGAAGGAAGACCGCGGAAGGCACACCGGTCGCCATCGCGTGTCCGTGCGCCATGCTGACCGCCGCCATCTCGTGGGCAACCGTGACGGGTTGCGGCACAGGCCCGATGCCTTCCGCATCGAAGTGGGCGTAGGCTTCGATCAGCGGTGCGGCATCGGTTCCCGCATTAGCGAACAGATACGGCACGCCTGCGTTTCCGAGCCGGAGCAGAAGGGCTTCAGCGACTGTAAGGCTTGTTCCGCTCATCCGGCCCTCCCGCTCGAGGTCGACTAGAGCGGAGTATTACCGGCCGGGGCCGGACTCGCCAGCAGACCGGGACGCGATGGGTCACCAAACCTCACAGGTGTTCCCGCGGTCCGTGCTGGGTTCAGAGGCCGTCTGTCGGAATGGGGGCCCGCAAGGCGCCGGTTCGGACCCTAGGCGTCGGTGACGGCCTGGTCTTCCTCCTGGTCCTCGGGAAGGGTCGCGGTCACCGGCTCTTCGGCCGGAGCGGCGTTTGCGGACTCGGGCTCGGGCGTCGCGCCGTCACGGCCGAGGCTTACCCGCGCCTCCGCCGTGAATTGGGTTCTCGGAGAATCCGGATTGGCAGCATGAGGCTCGGGGGCGAGTTCGGGCTCTTTCGGTTCGCGGCTCATGGTCACGGTCACGATCCGGTTCTGGAGTAACCAGCCCACGGCGCCGATTCCTCCGATGAATGCGAACAGTTTCAGCAACCTTTTCATTGGTGATGCCCGTCTCTTCTCGGTTGTCATCCGCCGGCCCCGGAGCCACCTCCGATGGCAAGGACGTTACGTGCCCGATGGTACTAGACCTCCGAACACCTGGATACACCGGTAGTGGATTCGTAAAGATTCCGTGAGGACTCCGGGCAGCGTCGCCGGCCCATCCCAGGAGTTTGACCGGCCGGTAATGGATCGAAGCGGATGGGTCGAAATTGTCACACCCCCGCCATAAGTTGCCCAATGCCAAGCACTTACACCGGACGCAAGCGTCTAACCGATCGGAGCGACCCGGACCGCAGGGAACATAGAGGCTCCAAGGGGGCAACCCGCCGACACCCGGCCCCAACCCGGGCATGGCCCAACACGCCCCCAAACCAACGGTGGTGGTGGCGGGGGACGGGCCCGGTGCGGAGCGCCGTTCCGGCGCGATTTTCGCGACTTTCGATTCTTGAGGCAGAGGACACCGCCTGTGACGCCCGGTTCCTCAGGTTCGCTCCACGGAGTCGTGGTGCCGAGGATCGGTGGGATCCTGCTGTAGCCTCGCCGGAGGAACCGGTGTAGCCGGAAGGAAGTTGCCTTGAAGATCGACTACTACCTGGAGGACAGCTCGCTGGGCGCGGTCGCGGAGCAGGCGGCGCGGGCCCGGGTCATCGGCTTCGACGGGGTCTTCACGGCCGACACTGCACATGACCCGTTCCTGCGGGTGATGGCCGCCGCGTCCGCAGCCCCGGATGTCGAGGTCGGGACGTCGGTTGCGGTGGCGTTCGCGCGGTCGCCGATGGTGGTGGCCCAGACCGCCTGGGATCTGGCTTCCTTCACCGGAGGCCGGTTCCTGCTGGGCCTGGGAACCCAGGTGAAGCCGCACATCGAGCGGCGGTTCTCGATGCCTTGGGGCCGTCCGGTGGAGCGAATGGCCGAGTTCATCGGCGCCCTGAGAGCGATCTGGGACACCTGGCAGAACGGGACCCGCCTCCGCTTCCGGGGTGAGCACTACTCGTTCAGCCTCATGACTCCCTTCTTCGATCCGGGTCCGATCGCCCATCCAGACGTGCCCGTCCACATAGCCGGGGTCGGCCCCCGGATGTCCCGGCTGGCCGGGGAGATATGCGACGGCTACCACGTCCATCCCTTCCACACCGTCCGGTACCTGCGAGAGGTGACGCTTCCGGCGATGAGCGAGGGTGCTCGCCAAGCGGGGCGCTCCCTTGGCGACGTGGAGATGGTGTCGTCCGTGTTGGTGGTCACGGGCCGGGATGGAGACCAGATGGAAGAGGCCAGGCGGGTGGCCCGGGAACAGATCGCCTTCTACGCTTCCACGCCGTCCTATCGCCGGGTCTTGGATACCCACGACTGGGACTTCGGTCCCACGCTCGCCGCGCTGGCGAGGAGGGGTCGGTGGGGTGACATGGCAGAACTGATTCCCGATGAAGTGCTGGCCGAGGTTGCCGTAGAAGCACCGGTCGAGCGGCTCGGGTCGGCCATCAGGGCTCGTTACGAGGGGGTGCTGGACCGGGTCGGGTGTTACTCGATGGGAGACGCCCTTTCCTCGATGACGGATGAGGAGTGGGCCACGGTCCTGGCCCAGGTCCGCGGCTGAAGCTACCGATTCGTCAAAGGCTCAGGGCGAGGGCGGTCTCGAGCCTAGGATCGGCCACCGCCTCGCGCAGGCCTCCCGCCGACACGGCGATCGCCGATATGGGTCCCCAGCCCGCTTCCCAGGGGCCTTCGACGCCGATCCCGTGCCCGCGAGTCCGCAGGGAGTCGATCGTCCGCTGATCGGTCCGGCTCTCCACCGAGAGCACGGAAGAGGTGGCGTTGATGTCTCGGATTATCCAGCGGGGAACAGCCTGGGCGACGCCCGGTTCGAGCCCGGCATGGTGCATGTGGGCCCCCACCTGGGCCAGCAGTTGTGGTTGCTGGTGCCCGCCCCTGGTGCCGAGAATGAGCGCCAGCCGGTTCCCTTCCGTCCAGATGGTGGGCGAGAGCGTGTGGAGTGGCCGCCGGCCCGGCCTCCACTCGTTGGGATGGCCGGGAATGAGGTTGAATCCGGCGCCCCGGTTGTGCAGCCACACCCCGGTCCGCCCTGCCGACAGACCGGAGCCGATCCCGTGGAAGTTGGACTGGATCAGGGATACCCCCATCCCGTCACCGTCCACCGCGCACATGTAGGCCGTACCGCCGGCCGCTGGTACAGGGCGGCGCCACGAGCCGGCCGCGGCGGGATCGATCCGGTTCGCGCGCTCCGCCAGCTTCTCGGGGTCGAGCATGGCGAGATCCGGCCCGGTGTCCGGGTCGTACAGGCAATGGTCGCGTTCCCAGGCCATGGAACGGTATGCCTCGATCAACGCGTGCCAGTAGTCGGGGTGCTCCGGGTCGCCGGTCGGGTCCAGCTGCTCGAAGATCGACAGGGTGGCCAGGGTCAGGTATCCCTGGCTGTTGGGCGGAGTCGTCCAGGCGGTCCTGCCGAACAGCTCGGCGGACAGGGGTGCCACCCATCGGGCCTGGCATCGGGCCAGGTCCTCTCGGGTGATGAGGTTGCCGGTGGCTTCCGGGATGGCTGTCCCCACCCGGTCCAGATAGAAGGCATCCCGGCCGGCGGCTGCAGCCCGCAGGGATCCGGCCAGGAACGGCCGGCTTATCCGCTGGCCGACCGCGGGGGGCCGCCCGTCCGGGAACATGGGAGGCGCCGAAGCCTGCGTCAGCAGTTGGGCGGCGTTGGCCGTCCACGCCCCTGACAGCTCCCGCGAAGCGGGGAAGCCGCCCTCGGCCAGCCGGATGGCCGGACGCAACACCTCGGAGAGTGGTAGCGCCCCGTAGCGCTCCGTAAGAGCATGCCAACCGTCCACGCAGCCCGGCACCGTGACCGTGGGCGCCCCGTAGAGGGGCATGGTGGTGTGACCCGCCTCCCGCAGAGCCGAGGCGTCGGCTCCCGAACCCGCCCGACCCGAGGAATTGAGGCAGGCGGGGGAGTCGAGACCGGGCCGGTGCACCAGGGCGAACAGATCGCCCCCGATCCCGCAGGTCTCGGGCGCGACCGTCCCCTGCACTGCGTTGGCGGCGATCGCCCCGTCCACCGCGTTCCCGCCGCCCTCCATGACTTCGATGGCGGCCAGCGTCGACAACTCGTGCGGCGCGACAGCCGCCGCGCCGAAACCGCGAGCGGTTCGAACCGGAACCGGATGGGTCATCGCATTTAGGTTAGGTGATCCGGTGGCTACCCTCCCCGTTCGGAGAGGAGCATGGACGATGTCATCGCATCCGGCCGGTCTCGAGGACGCCTTCCGCGACATCATGGCCAATTTCGCGGCCAGCGTGACGGTGGTGACCAGCTACTGGGACGAACGCCACCACGGGCTGACGGTGTCGGCGTTCACCTCCGTGTCGCTGGATCCTCCTCTGGTGTTGATCTGCATCGACCATGCCTCGCACAGCATCGAGGCCCTCCGTGAGGCGGGTGGGTTCACCGTCAACATGCTCCGGGAAGGCACTGCTGACCTGGCGCTGCGGTTCGCCTCCAAGGACCCCGACAAGTTCCGGGACCTGCCCGTGCGGGCGCCCCGTTACGAGGGGGCCGGTCTGAGCCTGCCCTCGCACTCCTTCGCCTGCCTCGAATGCCGCACGGTCGAGTCGGCCGAGGCTGGGGATCACACCATCTTCATCGGCCAGGTGGAACACGCCGCCCGCTACGACCCCGGCCGCCCCCTCCTCTACTGGCAGCGGGACTTCCGCCGCCTCCAGGTCGACTAGGCAACGATCGGCGCCCGGCTACCGCGCCGACGCCTTCCATACGCGAGGCCGGTCGGGGATGCCGGCCCGTGTCTCACTCACATCTCCGGACGTGACTCGATCCCTCTGAAGTCGGGGCGCTTAGGTGCTGGCAGCAACAGTCGAGTGCTGGTGATTCCCGAGGCGCTCAGTCAGCCGACGAGTAGCCGGAGAGCGGCCCGCCCGCGGTCGGCCTGAGAGGTGGGCAACTGTGACCAAGCCCGGTGTAGGGGGTCGAGCATCTCGCAACGAGCCCGGATGCGCTGTTTGTCCTTTGAACTGAGTTTGTCCCGCAATTCAATGGGTTGTTGGATGAGGCTCAATAGGAGCGCCAAGTCGCTGCGTTGGTCATCGGGGACGTCGTCGACGACAACAGCAGCCGCCTTGACTACGAGGGCACCGAGTAGCGAAGGCCTGGGCAGAAGACCCTGGGCCGGCCCAGCAGCAATTGGCAACAACTCCGTTCGGTTGAGCGCCTGGGTTCCTCCCGGGACCTGAACGGTGTGACCTGGTGGAGTAGTGGTCACGTCCGTCCTGGGCCCCAGACCTTCGGGTGCCAGCACATCGATGCTTACCCTATCGCGGCGGTAGCGGTGCGCGACTCCTTGCGGTGACGCCCCGGCCAGGACGAACCCACGACCCTCAATGGCCTGGACGAATTCTCTGACTCCACCGGTAACTACACGGGCATTGACCAAGATGTCGAGGTCGGTGGACAACCGTTGAGGGCGCACACCGGCCTCGGTAGCGTGCACCAGCACCATCTGCCCACCGATCAGTGTCCACTCCCGAGGTCGCAGGTCGGCGAGTTCCAGCAAAGTGTCCCAAAAGGTGTATTCATGATCATCCAGGGTTGGGAGTTCGACCGGTGCCCGGTCGAGAACCGGCCATCGACTCACGGACACGCCAGGAGGGGGGCGGCAGCTCGTCGGGATCGGCCGTCGCCGGCTTCGAGCAGGTCTACGGCCACCACCGGCGCCGGTGCTACCTCATCGTCCGAGTCGAACGGCCAGAACTCGTCCTCGACCACCCGCAACACAACGTTGTGTCGCTCCGCGTAACGGTCCAAGGCCAACCGATCGACAAGGTCAGCCAGAACCGACGAGTGAACGTAACCCTCGAACTCGTCCACCGCGACCAGATCCAGTTGATAATGGCTTGCTGCGCTCACACCGGAGCGAACCACACCCTCTGCGGCCGCAAGCATGCCGATAACCGAAGGATGTGCGTAGTAGCGACGTGGCTCGGCCCGCACCGCCAACCTCCCTAGGCAGTGTTCCAGACCGGATTCAAAGCGGCGACGGGCCCGGGCACGCTGTGAAGCGGATAGGGCAGCTTCCCGACCCGACGCGACTGCCAACAGAGCCCACGCCGAAGCCGGATGCCATGGTCTACCCACAGGCGGCCGCCGATGCCTGAGGGGCTCAAGGTCGGCACGATCGACAACCCATGTTCGCCCGACTCGCTGACCGGTCAGAGTCCCGTTGGAGAGCATCTGGCGAACCCGCCGAGCGCTCACCTCCAATACGGCAGCTGCGTCTCCAACCCCCAACATTGTCATGACAAAATACTACCGTAAACAGAAATAATCTGGCAAATAAAATTTAGCAATTGATCCCTAGGTTCTATGACGTGCCGAAGTCGTGGTGGATGAAGGCCTTGAGGGTTTCGCCGCTGATCTGACCGTTGACCTGGCGGGTGATCGAGCCGTCCGCTCCGATCAGGTAGGTGACCGGGAGCCCGATGAACGGGTAGTTGTTCGTGACGGTCAGGTTGTCGTCGATTCCTAGCGGGTAGGCCGCACCGACCTCGGCGGCGAAGGTCTCGGCGGGGCCGGGGGCGTCCTCCACGGCGACGCCCAGGAAGGCCACCTGCGGATTCTCCTCCGCCACCCGCGAGAACTCCGGTATCTCGACCCGGCACGGGCCGCACCAGCTGGCCCACAGGTTGAGCACCAGGGGTCGCCCGTCGACGGATCGGTATTCAGACATCACGAACCTAGACCCGTCGAACAGCGCCACGGACATGTCCGGGGCGGGTTGTCCGGCCAGGGCGCCTCTCGGGAAGCCGGCGACGTCTATCGAGATGGATCCGGCGGCATCGCCCGGTTGCGGGCTGGGGGGCCGGGTCAGCACCGCTGCCCCGGCGATGACAATTGCCGCCATTGCGACGGCGGCGATCTTCCAAGCCACCGGCATCCGCCGCCGTTCTGACTGCTCCGGGGGAAAATCCGGCGCCGGGGCGGTCGGCGGATGATGGTTCGACTCGGCCACGGCCGCAGGGTAGTGAGGGCCGGTCCGTTAGGGAGGAACTCGGTTGGCGGGGGTGCGGAGGGCCTGGAGTATCGCCAGTGTGTGGGGGTCGGGCTGCGGTGGTTGGTGGCCGCAACTGCGCCGGGTGGGTAGGAGCCGCCGGCGCCGGGGCAGGGTTCGGGCGTCGATGCGCATGCCCTGGCGGTGTATGGCTATGTGGTGGTGCCACCAGCAGAGGGTGGTGAGGTTCTCGGGGCTGTTGTCTCCGCCCTTGGACCGTTCCCGGATGTGGTGGACCTCGAGGCGGTATACGGAGGTGCGGGCGTCGATGGTGCATCCGTTGTCACGGGCCAGCACCACCCGCCTCAGCGCCGGCGGTATGCCCGACTTCGATCCGTGCCCTACGACGCCTTGTCCGGCCAGGGTGATGGTCTCGATACGGCCTATGCATTCGACGAGGTCGACGGTGCCGGGTCCGACCCGTCCTCCCGCCAGCATGGCGGTGCCCTGTTCGTATCCTGATTCCTCTGCGAGGGGCTGGGTGCCGACGAGCATGAGCACCGGTTCCCGCCGGTTGCGCGCCGCCCGTATCTTCTCTGCGGTCGTAGTGGCCCGTCGCGGTGGTCGGTCGAGTTCGTCCTGGCAGAGGGTGGTGAGCGCCAGCGCCCGCCGTTGCCCCGCATCCGGGCGCTACTACCCGGCCGGAATCACCCTTTCGCCCCGACGGTCGAGACCTTGGCGGCAGATCTCGGCTTCCATGGCGCCCAACCGTCCGCTGAGCTTCACATGGGTCCCGTCGAGCGACGGCTGGAACGCCACGTACTGGCTGTCCGACACGTCTCTTTCGTCCGAGCGGGTCATCCGCCGGTACGACCTGGCGGAGCCGCCTCACCTCGTCCAGGCCCAAATCCCGGCTTCGGGCGATGTCTGCGGCAGACGCCCCCGCTTCCCGGAGCCGGGTCTCCTCCAGGACACGGGTGTAGACACCCCAGGCGTGCAAATGTCAAGCTGCGGCTTGGTCGAGGGCGGTTCGGTGGGCCCAGGCGGTGTGTTCGTCGTAGGGGGTTTGGTGTTTGAGGCATCCGTGGAGGATACCTACGAGTCGGTTGGCTAGGGCTCGTAGTGCTTGGTGGTGGAGGTCGCCGGCTGCTCGTCGTTGGTTGTAGAAGGCTCGGGCGCCTGGGCTTCTGGTTAGGGAGCAGAATGCCCATTGGTCGAGGGCGTCGTAGAGGCGCCGGTTACGGATGTGGCGAGCGAGGACGGCGTGTTTGCGTCCTGACGCGATGGTGATGGGCGACGTGCCGGCGTAGTTCCTGCGAGACTTGGCGCTGGTGTAACGGTCGGGGTCGTCCCCGAACTCACCGAGCGTCCGGGCGCCGAGCACTTTACCGAGTCCTGGCTGGGAGAGGTAGATAGCGGCGTCCGGGTGCTGTTCAAAACAGGTTTCCAGGGTTGCTTCGAGCTCGGCGATCTGGCGGTTGGTTTCCGCAAGGATTGCCAATAGGGCGCCCACGGTTGTCGCGTAGGCGTCCTCGACCGGTCCGGGTGCGCTGAGATGGGTGGTTCGGAGACCTTTCTGTATTTTGCGGGCAGCCGCGTCGAGGTTGCGTTTCCGGCCCCCGGCTTTAAGAGCGGCCCGGATCTGGGTGACGGTCAGGCGGGCGCCCTGGGTGGGTGTGGGTGCCCGACCCAAGACGGCCAGAGCATCGCGATTTGCCAGGTCCCCGAAGGTTTCGAGGGCTGCGGGGTAGTATTCGCGCAGGGCGCTGCGGATCTGGTTGGTGTGACGCACCCGAGCCCAGATCAGGTTCTGATGTGTCCTAGCCAGGACTTTGATCCCTTCGGCTTCGGGGCTGTCACCGGCAACCGGGCGGTGGTTGTGCCGGTCGGTGCGTAATAGGTCGGCTAACACCTTGGCATCACCACGGTCGGATTTGGCTCCACCCTGGCTGTGACGGTCCCGGTAACGCGACACTGCCATCGGGTTGATCGCATACACCTCATAACCCGCCCCGACCAGAGCACCGACCCACAGACCACGATCAGTCTCGATACCTACCACCACCTCAGCCGGCTCCGATACGTGCTCGGCGATCATCTCATGCAACTGAGCCACACCCCCCAGGCCTTCTGGCAGCCGCCGAGAGGCCAGTCGAGTTCCGGACTCGTCCATGAGACACACATCGTGATGCGCCTCAGCCCAGTCATCTCCCACAAAGATCATCCTTCGCCTCCTTCTGCGCGGACCTGCTCTTTCTGAGCTATGGAGAACGCCTGGCGGCGACCTAATGGATCAGTGCTCTTCATGGCACGCCACCCCATGAGCGCTACAAGCAGCCCTCACTAACCGGCCGGGGCACGATCTACACCTAGGAATCAGCCTTCCAGGAGCTTGGAGTACTCACCGGCCAGCCAGCTCAACCACCACACCCTCCCAGACAAACCAGAAGAAGCGGTGGACCCCCATTAGGAGACGGCGCCCAGGCGGATCCGCTCGATCGTCTCGCCGTCCAACCGCTGCGCCAGATAGATGAGCTCGCGGGCGGTGAAGCGGCGCACGTCCATGCGGGACACCACGAGATCGACCGGGTTGCAATACCCGAACCGGGCCGGGCCGTGGTGACGCAGCATGACCTTGAGCCACGCCAGCTGACCTCCTCGCGCCCGGCTGATCTGCGCCTCGCCCCGGACCAGCGCGGCCTCGGCCTTGGCGCACTCCACCTCGGGATGGGCGTAACCATCGCTGCGGACCATGTGGTCGGCCCGGTCATACGCCCGTTGCCGCTCCTTCTGGTAGTCCGACATGAACGCGTCATGTGGCGGCCCACCGCGTGTACTGGGCTTCACCGTGTCGTGATCTGCGAAGCTGAGCATGTATCCGTACATCTGTTCGTATACTATAACACAGCTGTGACATAAACAGACTATAAAGACAATAATCAGCTATGTTTTCTGGATGAATCGTGGGTGTTGGTTGTTCTGTCGACGACGTAGGGGCAGGGCCCGGCCGTCCGGTCCGGTTCGCCGCTACCAAAGGGTTAGTGATGGGACCCTCCTAGACTCCGTGCGCTGCCCAACCAGAGGACGGAGAGGACATGCCGCGCAGGGACGGATACACCCAAGGAGAGCCGTGCTGGGCCGATCTGAGCGCCGAGGACACCGAGGGTGCCAAGGCCTTCTACGGAGGACTGTTCGGCTGGACGTGGGAGGACCGGGCGATGCCGGGCTCGGACATGACCTATTCGATGGCCCGGAAGGACGGTTGCAACGTTGCCGGACTAGGGCCCATCACGCCGGAGCTGCTGGCGATGGGGATGCGGTCGGTCTGGAACACCTACTTGGCGGTCGATTCGGCCGACGATGCCTACACGAGGGCGATCGAGGCCGGCGGTAAGGGCTTGGCGGAGCCATTCGACGTCATGACTACGGGTCGGATGGCCTACATCATGGACAACCAGGGGGCCTGCGTCGGCTTCTGGCAGGCAGGGGACCATACGGGCGCCCAGCTGATCAAGGAGCCGGGGACGATGAGCTGGAACGAGCTCTACGTGCCGGATGTCGGCGCGGCCGCCGGGTTTCTCGGGTCAGTCCTGGGCCTTACGGCCGAAACCACCGACATGGGCCCGATGTCATACACGCTGCTCAAGGCCGGCGACGCGATCGTGGCCGGTGTCATGGAGCCTCCGGAGAACGTCCCCCCGTCATGGAGCGTTTACTTCGGCGCTGCCGATATCAACGAGACCGCTGCCAGGGTGACCGAACTGGGTGGGCAGGTGATCAACGGCCCTTTCCCCACCCCGCTGGGGCAGATGATCGTGGCCGCCGATACCGCCGGAGGGGTGTTCCTCGTCCACGACTACTCCACCCAGGGTGGGGCATCGCCGGGATCGGCCGGGTAGGGCCTACCCGGGATCAGTCCGTAGCGGCCATCTCCTTCAGAACGGTGTGAAGGATCCCGCCGTTGCGGTAGTAGTCGACCTCGACCGGGGTGTCGATCCGGGCCAGCGCCGGGAAGGATGTCTCCGAGCCGTCCGGCCGGCGGACCGTCACCGTCAACCGCTGCCTCGGCCTCACGGAGTCGTCGACATCGATGCCGTACGTCTCGGATCCGTCCAGGCCCAGCGAACCGGCACTGTCGCCCGGCATGAACTCGAGGGGCAGGATCCCCATCCCCACCAGGTTGGACCGGTGGATCCGCTCGTAGCTCTCGGCTATCACCGCCTTCACTCCTAACAGGAACGGACCCTTGGCGGCCCAGTCCCGGCTCGATCCCATGCCGTAGTCGATCCCGGCGATCACGATGGTGGGAGTTCCGGCGGCCCGGTAGCTCAGTGACGCCTCGAAGATGCTCTTCACCTGCCCGTCGGTGAAGTCGGTGGTCCATCCACCCTCGGTTCCCGGCGCCAGGTGGTTGCGTACGCGGAGGTTGGCGAACGTGCCCCTGGCCATGATCCGGTCGTTCCCTCGGCGGGACCCGTAGCTGTTGAACATCAGGGTCGGAACGCCCGCCTCATGCAGGTATTTCCCCGCCGGGGTGTCGGCCGGGATCGAACCGGCCGGGGAGATGTGGTCGGTGGTGACCGAGTCCCCCAGCATCACCAGCACGCGGGCATCGCGGATGGGCGTGATGGCGTCGGCCTCCATCGTCAAACCGTCGAAGAACGGCGGCGCCTGGATGTAGGTGCTCTCGGGATCCCACCGGAACAGGTTGGAGGGCTCGGTGGTGATCTCCTGCCACTCGGAGGACCCGTCGAACGCGGTTGAGTACTGGCGGGTGAACTGATCGGACGAGATGGACCCGGAGGCGATGTCGGCGATCTCGGCGGGTGAGGGCCAGATGTCGCGCAGGTAGATGTCGTCGCCGGCCGGATCCTTCCCGAGCGGTTCGGAGGTCAGGTCGATGTCGACCGTCCCGGCCAGGGCGTATGCCACCACCAGCGGCGGTGAGGCCAGGTAGTTGGCCCGGATATGAGGGCTGATCCGTCCCTCGAAGTTGCGGTTGCCGGACAGGACCGACGCCACCACCAGGTCGTGGCTGTCTATCGCGCCGGCGATGGGTTCGGGGAGGGGGCCGGAGTTGCCGATGCAGGTGGTGCATCCGTAGCCGACGTTGTAGAAGCCGAGCGCCTCCAGATCTTCGGTGAGGCCGGCCCGGTCGAGGTAGTCAGTCACCACCCTGGAGCCGGGCGCCAGGGAGGTCTTGACCCAGGGTCGGCGGGTCAGGCCCAGCCGCCGGGCCTTGCGGGCCAGCAGACCGGCCCCGATCATCACCTCAGGGTTGGACGTGTTGGTGCAGCTGGTGATGGCGGCGATGACCACCGATCCGTCCATCAGGTCGAAGGTCGCCCCGTCGCTCTCCACTCCTCCTGCGCCCTCGGGGTGACCGTGACCGGCGAAGGTGGTCTTCCTATCAGCCGCCCACTGGTCCTTCATGGAGGCGAGAGCGATGCGGTCCTGGGGCCGGCGCGGCCCGGCCAGGGCGGGCTCGATGGCGCCCATGTCGAGTTCGATCACGGACGAGTAGACGATGTCGTGGCTGTCGTCCCGCCACAATCCCTGGAGGCGGGCATACTGCTCGACGGTCTCGATCAGCTCGGGGGAGCGTCCGGTCAACTCCAGATAGGAGATGGTCTGCTGATCGACCGGGAAGAAGCCGCACGTGGCGCCGTACTCCGGCGCCATGTTGGCGATGGTGGCCCGGTTGGCCAGCGGCATGGCGTCGAGGCCGGGGCCGTGGAACTCGACGAACCGGCCGACTACCCCGTGTTCACGAAGGATCTCGGTGACCCGCAGCACCAGATCGGTGGCTGTGGCCCCTTCGGGCAGGCGTCCGGTGAGCCGTACCCCGACCACCTCCGGAACCAGCATGAAGATCGGCTGGCCCACCATCGCCGCCTCCGCCTCGATGCCGCCCACTCCCCACCCGAGGACGCCGAGGCCGTTGATCATCGTGGTATGCGAGTCGGTCCCGACCAGCGAGTCGGGATACAGGATGGCGCCGTCGTCCCAGATCACCTGGGCCAGGTATTCGAGGTTGACCTGGTGGACGATGCCGGTGGCGGGCGGCACCACGCGGAAGTTGTCAAAGGCCGACTGGCCCCATTTGAGGAACTCGTAGCGTTCCCGGTTGCGCTCGAACTCGCGCTGGGAGTTGATCTGTAGGGCCATGCTGGAATTGAATGTGTCCACCTGGATGGAGTGGTCGATCACCAGGTCGCACGGGACCCTGGGGTTGACCTTGCGGGCGGCCGAGGGATTGCCGGTCATGCGGACGATGGCATCCCTCATGGCGGCCAGGTCGACGATGGCGGGCACTCCGGTGAAGTCCTGGAGCACCACGCGGCCGGGGGAGAACGGGATCTCGGATTCGGGAACCTTGGCACCGTTGTAGGAGGCGAGGGTCACCACGTCTTCCTCGGTGACAGCCCGCCCGTCGCAGTTGCGCAGAGCCGATTCGAGCAGGACTTTGATGGAGTAGGGCAGCGAGCCGATATCGCCGTGGTCCCGGACTGCGTCCAGGCGGTGGACCGTCCGGTCGCCGAGCGGTGTCCGGATCGTGGTGGTGGCCTCGAAGGGGTTGGAGAAGGGGGTGTTGGTCATGGGCACGGTCCCGGTTCTCTCGCTGGTGGTTCTGGCGGCGTCGGGCGTTCACGGCAACGCCCGCGACAGGTCCGAATCATAATTGTCCGGGACCCTCCGACCGAGCGGTTAGGCCCCCGAGCAGTGATGAGCAGGCCGGGCGGCACATCGCGGTTGGTGTAGCGCCGAAAAATGTCACAGGGTGGTCGCATACTCATGACTGCGACCACGCACCTCGTACCGGCGGGCCGGGACGTCAGCCCGGCGGGACGGGGGGTCAGGTTCTCGGGGAAAGTCCCAGATGGGACATGGGCGAACCGCGTCTCCCGAACCCAAGGCGGCGGTGGCGGGGGTGGGACCAGGCGGGGCGCAGGCTTGCCGCGATTTTCGCGACCTCCAACAACTGCTCATCGGGATACCGTCGGAGCCGGATCCGGCCCGCCTGGGGCCTGGTTTCGGGCTCCAGCCGGACCACTATCGTACGGAGCCGATTACGGGCGGACTCACCGATGACCGATTCCAAGACCGAGGCACTCTCCACGACCCTCGCCAGCACCATCGATCCCATCCTGCAACGGTCACTTGCAGAGCTGGGGTACATCACTTCGACGCGGGTGAAGCGCCTGGGGGCGGCGGTCATAGACGTCCTCATTCCGGTGCCCGGCCCTCCGGGACATGCGCTGATCGAGACAGTCACCTCCGCCGCCCGCTCCGTGCCCGGGGTGCGTTCGGTCCAGATACAGCACGAGTTGATGACCGACGAGCAGCGGGCCGCTCTCATGGAGCGGGTGCGGGGAGAGAAGCGAGCTGTCGGCGGCCCCGGCTCCTCGACCTACGTGATCGCGGTGTCGTCCGGAAAGGGCGGGGTGGGCAAGTCCTCGGTGACCACCAACCTGGCGGTGAGCCTGGCCGGCCTCGGCCACACGGTGGGGGTGATCGACGCCGACGTCTGGGGTTACTCGATCCCGAAGATGCTCGGCGCCGAGGGGGCGCCGGCGGTGATCGCCGAGTCGATAATCCCGCTCCGCGCCCACGGAGTGTCGGTCATCTCGATCGACTACTTCGTGCCGGACGGCCAGGCGGTGGTGTGGCGCGGGCCTATGCTCCACAAGGCCCTGGAGCAGTTCCTGACCGACGTGTTCTGGGATGAACCCGAGTTCCTGCTCATCGACATGCCCCCGGGTACGGGCGACATCGCATTGTCGATATCCCAGTTCGTGCCTAGGGCGCGAGTGCTTCTGGTGACTACGCCCCAGCCCACGGCCAGCCGGGTGGCGTCCCGGGCGGCTCGAATGGCCGATCGGGTCGACCAGAAGGTGATCGGGGTGGTCGAGAACATGAGCTGGTTCGTGGGGGACGACGGCAAGCACTACGAGATCTTCGGATCGGGCGGAGGGGCCGACCTGGCCGAGGAGGCGGGTGTCGACCTCCTGGCTCAGATCCCGATCCTGGAGGAGATGCGATCCGGCGCCGACCGGGGCGACCCGGTGAAGGTGGCCGCGCCCGGAAGCGAGGCTATGCACGCCTTCGATGACCTGGCCCACCATCTCGTCGCAACCCGACCCCGCATCAGGATGCACCCGGAACTCCGGATCGGCTGACCGCACGCCGGTCTGCTAGAGCCAGATCAGGGTAACGAGCCCGATTCCCACGCAATAGACGGCGAACGGCGCCAGGCTCCGGCGGGCGAGGCGATCGATCAGGAACTTGATAGCCCAGTACCCGCACACGCCGGCCACCAGCGTCCCGACCATCAATTCGATCGACAGGGCCGAGGCCGAACCCAGGTCGATGAACTCACGCAGGCCGGCGCCGAGGATTGCCGGGATGGCGATGATGAAGCCGAACCGTCCGGATTCCTCCGGCGACAAGCCCCGCATCATGCCGGCGGTGATGACCATCCCCGACCTGGAGATTCCGGGCAGGAGGGCCAGCGCCTGGCTGAGTCCGATAACCACCGCGTTCCCGGTGGTGAGATCCTCGGCCCTCCCAGACCTGCGGCCGGCGAGCCGGGGAAGGAACAGCACCAAGCCGGTGGCTATCAATGCCACCCCCACGCCGATAGTGGACTCCTGGAATTCTTCGACGGCCGATGCGAACAGCAACCCGACGATCCCGGCCGGGACTGTCGCCACCACGACCATGGCCGCCATCCGCCGGGCGGCCGGATCGCTCCCGAGTCCGCCCACCATCCAGGCCACGTCCCGGCGGTAATACGCGACCACGGCGGCAAGCGTGCCCAGATGGAGGACCGCAGACGCGGAGAGATCGGGCGGCTCGAGTCCGAAGAGATCGGGAATGATCCGCAGGTGCCCGCTCGAAGAGACCGGCAGGAACTCGGTGATGCCCTGGACGACTCCCCAGACCACGGCTTCCAGCATGCCTCAGGAGGGTACCCGGAAGGCTCGGCGCCCCCGGCTCTCCGAAAAAGAGGATCGGGTCATGCCGTTCGCGGTTCTTGTCACACCCCCTCCTTACGATGCCGGACAACTGCAAGTACCAGCGGTCCCGATCCGACGTCGACCGGGCCGTGCGAGGGAACATATCGTCGAGGCAGCCCCCATCCGGGGGGAGGGCGGAACGCGCTCGACACCAAGGTGGTGGCGGTTGGGGGAGGGCCCGGCGGGCGGAGCCCGCCTGCGCGATTTCCGCGGTATGGCGTCCTGCCCGGCATTCCCGCTGCCTGATTCGTTGCCTGCGCCTCCTAGAGGTCGCTGGTCGTCCGGTCGCGGCGGGCCTCGATCAGCACCGAGACACGGTCCTCGGCGATGGCTACGGCCGCGGTGGCCGCCCGGTCGGGCGGGAAGGCCACCGAACCGAGCAGACCGTCGCTCTGGTACTCACCGGGCCGGACGCTGGTCACCAGGCCGCTGATCGGCGGCAGGACCCGCTCGCCCGACGCGGGGAGGATCACGAGCTGGACGCTCATCCCGGCGGTGGTCTCGGCCGGCACCGCCACATCGAGAAGCCACCAGCCGGGTGGAACCAGGATCGGAGCATGGGTGGTGTCGCCGGGCAGGAGGGGGTGGCCGGCGGTGAGGTCACGGTCGGCGAAACCGGTGCCCAGGACCGGTTCGAGCACTCCGCCGGCCACGTCCCGCCACTCGAGAGCGCCTTCCACCGATTCCCCGCGGGCCACGTCATGGGTGACGTAGGGATGTCTGACGCTGGAGGTAGGGCGGATCTCCACCCAGAGGCTGACGACGACCAGCAGGCCGACCAGCGACCAGCGCAGGTACGGGGGACGGGTTAACCAGAGCATGTCCCGACCGTATCGCCGTTCCGGACTGATTTGAAGGGGCCTGTGGCGGTCCGGCAGCGTGGAACAGAGGATGCGCGGCCGCAGGTGCGGGCCTACGGTTGCCCTGCCTCTCTAGCCCAGCAGGTTGATGCGGAAGCGCCGCTCGGCGGCCACGATGGCGTCCGGGGAATCCATGGAGAACCACGAGCGGCCGTCCTCGCCCCAGGACGACCAGACCTCGCGCTCCAGCCGGGTCCAGGGGACCGACCGGAGCATCTGCTGGATGGATCCTCCGGAGCGGAGAACCCGGTCGGCCTCGTCAAGGCAGTCCGGGGAGTAGGCGGCGCAGGTCACCTGGGGTCGCTCGTCGATACAGACGGCCGTCTGGTTGGCGGCAGCCCGCTCCGCCAGGCAGTCCAGCGTTCCGGATCGCACCAGCGGTTGGTCGACCGCCACCGCCACCACGGGTTGTCTGAAGACGGCGAGCGCGGTCTGGAGCCCGTTCAAGGGTCCGGCCGGGCCGGGTTGCAGGTCGGGAATCGCCTCCAGTCCCGCCGCGCCGCGGCGGCGTCCCACCATCACGACTCGGTCGAATCCGGCCATCGCGTCGGCCACCCATCCGGCCATCGGGCGGCCACCCACCTCGACTAGGGCCTTGTCGCTTCCCATGCGGCGGGACTCCCCGCCCGCCAGGATGACCCCGACCACCCCTCTCATTTCACATCACGGCTCTGTCCGGGCAGCGCCGGGCCGGGCATGGTGTGCTGTATCGGGCGAGAACGCGAAAATTGCCACACCAGACCGCACCCCTGCGGGCCCTCCCCCTCCGCCACCACCTTGGTCCGAGCGCGTCCCGCTCTGCCCCGGGATGGGCGCCTCGGACGATTTGATCCCTTCGAGCGGTCCGGTCGACGTCGGCGCCGCTGTAATTGCGATATCCAGGAAGCTATAGCGGGGGTGTGACACTTTCAACCCCCTTGTTGGAGGACAACGGCGCGGGCGGAGGTCAAGGTCGATCTGTACCCCCTCTGGTCCGGCGCGACGAGGAGGCCGGTAGCACTAGCCGTCGGTCTTGGAGCCTGCCTTGGCGGGTTCCTTCTTGGATGCTCCGCCGTTGGAGGAACTGTCCGGCTTCCTGTCGCCGGACTCCTTCTTCTTGCCCGAGGTGGATGGCTGCGAACTGCGAGAGTCGGTGACGTAGAAGCCCGATCCCTTGAAGACCACTCCGGCGGGAAACAGCACCTTGCGCAGGGCGATCTCCCGGCACTCCGGGCAGGTGTCGAGCGCGTCCGCAGAGAAGCTCTGGAAGATCTCGAACCGGTGACCGCATTGCTTGCATTCATAGACATACGTGGGCATTCGCAGCACTCCGGTCGGGACTGGGGAGTAGGCCCGCGACATCGGGCCGTACCGGCGGGAGCATACCAGCACCCTCCTAGACTCACCTGAGATGCTGATCGGTGCCATCGCCCTCTTCCTCGGAGCCTACCTGTTGGGTGGTGTCAACATGGCGCTGGCCGTGTCCCGCGCCAGGGGAGTGGACATCCGGCAGGTGGGGAGTGGTAATCCGGGCGCATCCAACGTGCTGCGTGCGGTCGGCAAGGGGCCGGCGGTGCTCGTCTACCTGGTCGATCTGGCAAAGGGCTTCGTGCCCGCCCTGGTGGGGTTGCTCGTCTGGTCGCCTTACGTCGGGGCCGCGGCCGGCCTGGCGGCGGTGCTCGGCCACTGCTACCCGGTCTACCACCGGTTCCGGGGCGGTAAGGGAGTGGCGACGGCCGGCGGAGCGGTGCTGGCCGTGGCGCCCCCGGTCATGGTGGCCATGGTGATCGTGTACGGGGTGGCGCTGGTGCTGTCCCGCATCTCGGCGGTGGGCTCGCTTGCGGCGGCGGTGGTCTCCATCCCGGCCCTGCTGCTCACGGGCCAGACACGCGGGACCGTGGCGTGGTTCGCATTGATGATGGTGCTGATCGTCTTCCGGCATCGCTCCAACCTGAGCCGGCTCCGCTCCGGCACCGAGAACCGGCTCGCGTAATGCGCCACACGGTGACGCCGCGATGAAGGTGGACGTGGCGCTGGTCCCGGCCGCCGGCCGCGGCACGCGGATGCGGCCCGCCACCAACGCCATCCCCAAGGCCCTCCTGACGGTCGTGGACCGGCCCAGCATCCAGTGGGTGGTGGAGGAGGCGGCCCGGGCCGGGGTCACGGAGGTGGTGGTGGTGGTCGATCCCGACCGGGGAGCGATCATCGAGCGGCACTTCGAGGAGTCACGATTCCTGCCCGGCCTTTCCGGTGTCAAGGTAAGGGCTGTCGTCCAGGAGGAGGCGAAGGGGCTGGGCCATGCCGTGCTGGCCGGCCGGGAGGCCATCGGCCTGCGGCCCTTCTTCGTGATGCTGGCCGACGACCTGATCCATCCCCGGCAGGACCTGCTCAGCCCGCTGGCCCGAGCCGCCGGCCCGAAGAAATCCGTGGTCTACGTCCGGAGGCTGCCCGACCAGATGCTGGGCGCGAAAGGAGTGGTCGCTCCCAGCTCCGCCCTGTCCGGTTCGGTGATGGAGATCGGGGGGGCGGTCGAGAAACCGGGTGTGGCCCGGGCGCCCTCCGACTACGCCATCCATGGCCGCTACCTGTTCATGCCCGAGGTGTTCGATCACCTGGCGGGCGTCGCCCCGGGCTACGGCGGCGAGATACAGCTCACCGACGCCGTCGACTCCCTCGCCCGGGCAGGCCGATGCCGGGCCTACGTGGCCGATGTGGAGCTGCTTGATGTCGGGAACCCGCTCGGATACCTGCGGGCGAACACCGTGCTCGGCCTCGCCGACCCCGCCTATGGCGAGCCTTACCGCTCCGTTATCCCCGATCTTCTGGTGGAATGACCCCATGCGCTCGCTAGAGAAGGCCCAACGAGACGTGCTGGCCGGTGTTTCCTCCCTTCCGGTGGTCGAGCTTCCCGTGTGGGATGCTCTGGGGCTGGGCCTGGCGAGCCCGGTGGTGGCGCCCCACGACGTTCCACCCTTCACCAATTCGGCCATGGACGGGTACGCGGTGCTGGGCGCCGATGTCGAGGAGGCGCCGGTGACCCTGGGGCTGCTCGAGGACGTTCCGGCCGGCCATGTGGCGCAGCAGGCCGTCCGCTCCGGCGCGGCGATCAAGATCATGACCGGCGCGCCCATCCCCGACGGCGCCGATACCGTGGTCAAGGTCGAGGACACGGAGCCCCTGCCGGACGGGGTCCGGATCATGGCGGCCACGCCGACCGGCACGGCGGTGCGTCCCGCCGGGGGAGACCTGGCGGCCGGGGAGCCGGTGTTCGCCGCCGGCGAGCGGCTCACACCCCCGCACCTGGCCGTGCTCGCGTCGTTGGGGGTGAGTCCGAGAGTCCATCGCCGGCCCAGGGTGGCGATGCTGTCCACCGGGGACGAGGTCCTGCCGCCGGAGACCGCCAACCTGGGTCCAGGCCAGATCCGGGACACCAACCGCCCGCTCCTGGCAGCCATGCTGGACGAGTTGGGGGTCGAGATCGTCGACCTGGGCATCGTGGGGGATGACGCCGACACGCTGCGCAACACCCTGGAGCAAGGCGCCGCCAAGGCCGACATGGTGCTCACCTCGGGCGGCGTGTCGATGGGCGAGTACGACCTCGTGAAGATCATCCTCCGGGAGCTCGGAACCATCGACTTCTGGAAGGTGGCGATGCAGCCCGCCAAGCCCTTCGCCTTCGGCCACATCGAGGGGACGCCGCTGCTGGGCCTGCCCGGCAACCCCGTATCGGTGATGGTGGCGTTCGAGCAGTTCGCCCGCCCCGCCCTCTTGCGCATGATGGGCTGCCGGTCGGTGTTCCGCGCCCGGGCCGTGGCCCGGTCGGCCGAGACCTGGCGCACCGATCCGGCCAAGACGGTCTTCACCAGGGTGGTCACCGAGATCGAGGACGGGGTGACGCTGGTGCGGAGCAGCGGTGCGCAGTCGTCCAACGTTCTCTCCGCGCTCGCCCGGGCCGATGCCTTCGCGGTCATCCCCGTGGGCACCGGCTGGGTCCGGGCCGGCGATCCGGTTCCCATCGAGCTGTTCCGGTCGCCGGAGGCCCGTACCGCTTCGGAGGTTCTCGGTGGGTGAGGGAGGGCTGACCCATACCGACGCCCGGGGCCGGGCGAAAATGGTGGATGTCGGGGATAAGCCGGTTACGGAACGTCGGGCCACGGCGGAGGCGACGGTGTCAATGTCCGACGCCACGCTCGACCTGATCTTCGAGGGAGCCCTGCCCAAGGGAGACGCCATCGGCACGGCCCGCCTGGCCGGGATCATGGGCGCCAAGAGGACCTCGGATCTCATCCCGCTGTGCCATCCGATCTCGCTGTCCGAGGTCGCGGTCGAGATAGAGAGGATCTCCTCTACGGCCCGGATCCGGACCACGGTGCGCAACGCCGACCGGACCGGGGTGGAGATGGAGGCCATGACCGCGGCGGCCGTGGCGGCGCTGACCCTGTACGACATGATCAAGGGGGTGGAGAGGGGTGCCCGGATCGAGGGTGTGCGCCTACTGCACAAGGTGGGCGGGCGCTCGGGAGAATGGTCGGCCCCGGGGCTCGGCGGGTAGCTCACCGGCGCCGCATCGCCCGTGCCGGATACCAGATCGCGAAATCCTTGGCATTGGTAATACGCGGATATAGGCTCTCCCTCGGTAGCGGATCGCGGGAGGCGCCTCGACGATGCCTTGGGCACTCTTTCTAGCGGTTGCGGCTGTATGGGCGATGTTCCTCATACCGAGATGGTGGGCTGATCGCGCCGCTCATAGCCCCACCCGCCCCGACTTCAGGTCCCTCGAGCCGTCTAACTCGGAAGCCGGATTCGGTGGGACGATAGGGCGGGTCCTGGCCCGGTCCGGCGATGCAGGCAACGCCGTTTCCCATCGAGAGGCGGTGCTGGCCCGCCGGCGCCGCGCAGTGCTGGTTCTCCTATGCGCCGCCGTGGCCAGCCTCGCCGGCTGGTTCGTGCTCAACAGCCTGTGGATGATCCTGATACACATCGTCATGGATGCGGTGTTCGTCTGGTACGTCACGATGCTGCGCCGGCTGCGGGCATTCCGCGAGGATGTGAATGCTCTATTCGACGCCGACCACGACTACGTTCCTCCCACCCGCGACCACTCGGTGATAAGGGTCGTGCAATCCCGCTAAGCAAACCGAGCCTGTCCTCTATCGAGAACGCGGCGCGAGCCGAGTTGGATCCGAAGTTCGCGGCGCGGGAAGTGGCCATCGTTAATGGGCGGAGGGTCATCCGGTTCTCCGCCAAGGCGATCCGGGCCGGCCATCGGGGACAGTTGGAAGAAGCCGGAGCGATTCTGGCCAAGGCCGGGGAGTTGCTGGCCGAATCGACCGCAGCCATCGCGGACCATCCCGACATCAAGATCGGGATCCTCAACGATGCGGCCAAGGAGTATGCCGAGGCCCGTCTGTTCCTGGCCATGGCCCGCGGAGAAGAGCTCCCCTCGGCCGCTGAGCTCGGAACGCGCATGGCGCCCTATCTCAACGGCTTGGGTGAAGCGGTGGGGGAGTTGAGGCGGAGGCTCCTCGATCAGCTGCGGCGGGAGGACTTCACCGGGGCGGAGCGGCTGCTTGAGCTCATGGATGAGGTGGTGGACCTGCTGGCATCGCTCGACTATCCGGACGGAATGACCGGCGGACTGCGCCGTACCACCGATGTCGCCCGCAGCCTCACCGAACGGAGCCGGGCCGACCTGACCTCGGCCCTGATCGCAGACCGCCTCCGCCAGGACATCGCCGCTTTCCGCACCCGGCGAGGACCCGGCTGAACCGACCTCCCGTTTGCGTTCTCCGCGCCGCACAGGTGGGTAGAATGGACGCTCCTCCAGGGGCTGTAGCTCAGTTCGGCAGAGCACCTCGTTCGCAACGAGGGGGTCAGGGGTTCAAATCCCCTCAGCTCCACCACACTGTTTCACACGATCCAAAGACCCCCTGACCAGGTGCTGCCCGGCTCCGGCACGTCACGAATCGAGCCATGAGAAGCGTCGCCCAGCCGGCGTGTTGATCGTGTAGTCGGGAAGCTCGCCTCGCAGGGCCTGGATCGCTGCGCCGGCCATCTTCCTGCTCAGTTCGCGTTTCGACTGCTCCGAATACCACGCGGCATGTGGTGTCACGACCAGGTTGTCGAGCTCCAGGAGCGGGCTGCGCGTGTCGAACGGCTCCACCGCCATTACGTCGAGTGCCGCCCCGGCGAGGTGCCCGGAGCGGAGGGCCTCGTAGAGCGCTCCCTCCTCGATCAAGGCGCCACGCGACACGTTGACGAGCCGGGCGCCCGGTTTCATCAGCCGGATCGAGTCGGCGTTGATCACGTGTTCCGTCTCCGGGGTCTGATGGGTGTGCAGCGACACGAAGTCCGAGGAGCCGAGAAGCTGGGCCAGGCTCTCCGCCGGCATCACCGAGGTGTCTCGCATCTCGGAGTGGTCTACGTACGGGTCGAACGCCATGACCGCGAGCCCGATACCACGCGCCTTCTCCGCGAGCCGGCGCGCGATGCGGCCGAATCCGTAGAGACCGAGCCGGCATCCTCTAATGCGTGCCAGCCTGCCCCCGCCCCGATGGTCCCACTCGCCGCGGCGGCTGCTCGCGTCCAAAGGGATGAGGCCCCTGGCGAGGGCCAGAAGCAGCGCGAGGGCGTGATCCGACACTTCCTCGACGCAGTAGTCAGGCACGTTGGCGACCGCAATGCCGCGCTCGGAGGCGAGCTCCAGGTCTACGTGCTCGTGGCCGACGCCACCGAGGATCAAGGCACGGCATTTCGAGGCGGCGTCCAGGATCACCCCGGTGATCGGGCTGGTGTGGACGAGTCCGGCGTCGGCGTCGCGCAAGGCTGCGGCCGCTTCCTCCTCGCTCGCGCAGATGGATGTCACGAGGGCGGCGCCCGCCGCATCGAGCAGGTCGCGCTCGACGGACCAGTCGCGAGCAGGCGTTCCGGGACCTTCGACGCCCACGACGAGCCTGCCCGTCACGGCGGGCCTTCCGTGACGTCCTCCTGCCCGAGAACGCGACCGGGCGAGCCCGGATCGGCGGCGTGCGGAACCGGTTGACTCGCCGACCTGGGCCCGTTTACTGTCGCGGTGTCAGCCAGCGACCCAGGAGAGGGATCATGTCGGAGCCGGGAAGCGTGATGACCGTTCTGGGACCTGTACCGGCGGACGAACTCGGCTACGTGCTTCCCCATGAGCATCCCTATTGCCAGCTGCGCCAGGCGGCGCACCGCTACGACTTCCCCGACCAGTTCGACGACGACCGCGTCGTCACCGCCGAGGTCGCGGCGTTCGGAGAACTGGGAGGAACCACTCTCGTCGACCTGACTGTACCGGACATCGGCAGGTCGCCGGAGCGCCTGCGCAAGCTCTCCGAGAACACGGGCGTCCAGATCGTGATGGGCTGCGGGTGGTACCGGGGCAACTACTACCGGGCCGAGGATGTTATCGAGAAACGTACGGCCGGATCGCTCGCCGACCAGCTCGTCGCGGAGATTACCGAGGGAGTCGACGGGACCGGCATCAAGCCCGGTGTGATCGGCGAGATCGGTGTGGAGAAGACCTGGGTCGCTCCGGCGGAGGAGAGGGTGCTGCGGGCGGCGGCGCGGGCCCACAAGGAAACCGGACTGGCCCTGGGCGCCATCCACGCCATCGGCCCCGTCGCGCCCGACATCCTGACGATCTTCGAGGAAGAGGATGTCGACATGTCGCGGGTCGCGGTCGGCCACTGCGATTCCTATCCCCACATGGACTTCCTCGAGGGTCTCATCGCTCGAGGGGCCCTCGTCATGTTCGACAACTGTGGTCAATACAGTGACCTGGCGGCCTTCGAGGAGCACATCATGAACACCGTGAAGGAGCTGGTCGACAAGGGCCTTGAGGACTATGTCCTCCTCTCCCACGACACCTGCAAGTTCCCTCAATTCAAGATCCACGGCGGTCCCGGCTTCGTGTATCTCTCTGAGACGTTCCTCCCTGCGCTGCGCGACCTGGGTATTTCCGAAGAGACGATCAAGAAGATCACCCACGACAACCCTCGCCGCTGGCTAGTCGGGTCGTAGGCGGCAGGGGGAGGCTGCCTGTGACATGACGGCTTCCGGCGAGGAGCGTGCGGCGACGGGTGTGGACACCGTGCTGCGGCACGGTCACATCATCACCATGGATCCCGATCGGCGTATCCTGCTGGACGGTTCGATCGCGATCGGCAACGGCCGGATCGTCGACATCGGACCGGACGGCGAGGTCACGGTGCCGGACGGCACAGCGGAACGCGATCTGCGGGGCGCCCTCGTCCACCCCGGATTCATCGACGGCCACGTTCACGTCAACAGCCAGGAGTTGATCCGCGGCTTCGCGCCCAAGGACACCGCCGACTGGAGCGATCTGGAGCTGGCCCTCTGGGATGCCCGCTCGCCGGAGATGGACCACTTCGGCACGCTCATCTCGTCCATGGAGATGGTCGCCAACGGCACGACGATGTTCGCCGACACAGGAAGCGCCTTCTGGCTGGAAGACGAGGTGCGCGCCCTCGAGATGGTCGGTATCCGGGGCTTCCCCGGCCACTTCCTCATCGACGGCAACCTCGAGATCGATGCCGACGAGCTCGAGGACCCGCGATTCGGATCGATGCCGCAGTCGGAGATCGACATCCTCGGGGTGACCACCGGGGAGGCGCTCGAACGGCTGCGACGCCAGATCGAGGACCACCCTTTCCACAGCGACCGGCGGGTGAAAGGCGTAGTCAACCTGTTCGGCAGCGGACGGAACACGGACGAACTTCTGGTCCGCGCCAGGGAGCTGGCAGACGAGCACCGGGTGCCCATGATCATGCATCAGTCCTGGGGACCCGAGGAGGTCAGCGCCTCGCTCGACGAGCACGGAAAGCGGCCCCTCGAACACCTCGCCGATCTAGGAATCCTCGGGCCGGGGCTCACGCTGGCGCACATGATCCACCTCGACGAGCGTGAGCTGGAGCTGACGATCGAGTCGGGCACCCACGTCGTGCACTGCCCCACGGCCTCGGTGCGCCGGGGCATGGGCGCCCTGCGGATGGGCAGATTCCCGGAGATGGTGCGGGCCGGTCTGACGGTCGCCCTCGGGTCCGACGGAGTGAGCGCACGGCGCGACGTCGGGCGGCAGATGTACCTCGCCGCGGTCGGATTCCGCGAGGTCCGCAACGAGATGCCGGTGTTCACGGGGGAGACGATCCTTGAGATGGCGACCCTGCACGGGGCGGCGGCGCTGGGCATGGCGGACGAGATCGGGTCGTTGGAGGTCGGCAAGCGCGCCGACATCGTGATCCACTCGCTGGACCGGCCCGAATCGCACCCACGGTTCCAGGATCCCGTCGACAGCCTGGTGTTCTACCGCCAATCCCGCACGGTCGACACGGTCATCATCGACGGGGAAGCCGTCTACGAAGGGGGTCGCTTCACCCGCTTCGACGCGGCGGAGGCGTATCGCCGGATCGATGCAGCCGCTTCCCGCTTCGAGAGTGAGGTGGGTCCCGGGAGCTTCACCACCTGGCCGATCGTGGGCTGACGCCCGTGAGGGGCTCGACGAGGACCGGCGCCGATGTCGTCATCGTGGGCGCCGGGCACAACGGGTTGGTGGCGGCGTTCTACCTGGCGCGTGCCGGACTCCGAGTGCGGGTTCTCGAGGCGCGGAGCCTCGTGGGCGGCGCTCTCGCCACCGAAGAACTCATCGACGGGTTCCGCTTCTCCACGTGCGCGTTCCGGCTGTGGGGCCTGCAACGACCGGTGATCCGGGACATGGGGCTCGCGGGACGTGTCACCGTTCGCAAGCCGGAGCCGACCGTGCTGCGGCTCTATCCCGACGGCCGCGCCCTGAAGCAGTGGAGTGACCTGCGCCGCACCGCCGCCGAGCTCGAGGCCTTCTCGCCGGGGTCGTCGGCTTGTCTGGCGGACTGGTCGGCATTGTGGGAGCGGGCGGGTGCGCTCTACGAGCCGTTCGTGTTGCGCGAGCCTCCGTCCGAGTCGGAGTTGCGTGCCCGGTCTGTCCTGTTGGGCGATCCCGACCTGTACGACACCCTTCGGACGGCGGACATGGCATCGCTCGTGAGGGATCACTTTGCCGATGAGGCCGTCCAGGGCGCCTACATCGCGGCGCCTGCCGATCCGCGCCAGCCCGGATCGCCGCTCGAAGCTGCTTGGGCCTCGGTACCGCTGGACCCGGACTGGGCCGGGCTTCCGGTCGGCGGCATGGGCGCTCTCGCCTCGGTGATGGCTGAGGCGGCAGTCGGGGCAGGGGCGGAGATTACGACCGATGCCCCGGTGAAGCGCATCCTGGTGGACGGTCGGGGAGCGGCCGGGGTCGAGTTAGCGGACGGGCGCAGGCTCGATGCCGGCATCGTCGTGTCCAACCTGAGCCCGCGGGCGACCTACACGCGGCTGGTCGACCCCGGTGCATTGCCGCCGTCGTTTCTCGGCAGGGTGGAGGGGTTCTCGAGCACGATCGGCTACCTCAAGCTGCACGCGGGGCTTCGGGAACCGATGGACCTCTCACGCTACCTGGGTCCCGACCATGATCCGGTCGCCGGGTCGTACATGAGGATCACCCGGTCGATCGACCACTACATCTCGGCCTGGGAGGACTGCGCCGCCGGCCGCCCGGCGAGGGACCCCGTCATCCAGCTGGGAACGCACACCGCGCTCGACCCGGCCGGCGCGCCACCGGGCGGCCACGCGGTCTCGGCTCTCGTCCTGTACGCGCCGCCGGTTCCCAGGAATGGCAAGTGGAGCGATCTCCGCACCCCCGTCGCGGAGGACCTGATCGATCGGATCACCGAGTACGTGCCCAACTTCCGCAGCGCCCTCGTCGACTACGTCCTCTTCACGCCGGCCGACCTGGAGCACAGGCTGGGCATGGTGGTCGGTGACATCCATCACGGTGACCACCTCCCCGGCCAGTTCTTCACCGGACGACCCTTCCCGGGTTCGGGTGGATGGCGGAGCCCCGTCGCCGGGCTGTACCTGTGCGGCGCCGGCACGCATCCCGGCGGCGAGGTGACCGGGGCGCCCGGCTACAACTGCGCGGCGGCGATCATGGCCGATCGCAACGGCAGGGATCGCAGCGATTATTGAGCGTCGTGGACAGCGGTGATGTACTCGACCGTTGCCCCACCAGGGACTGGCTCGCTCAGCCAGCCCCGTTCTTGGTCCATTGCCACGATCCCGGAATCGTCCCCGGCAGCCACGACATGCCCAGCTCGGTGAAGTCTCCGCCGACGCCCTCGTTCAGCGCCAGGACCCGGTTCTCGTGCCACAGGGCCACCCACGGCAGATCGTGGGTCAGCACCTCGGCATAGCGGTGGTAGACGGCGGCCCGCTCCTCAGGATCGGCGGTCGTCCGGCCGAGTCGCAGTAGAGCGTCGGCTTCTGCGCTGACATAGCGCGCGCCGTTGGATCCCTTCGGCGGCATCGACGACGAGTGAAAGTAGATCGCGGTGAAGTCCGGGTCGGGGCCGGAAGCACCGCAGCAGGTGTACACGTCGAAACGGGAGTTCTCGTAGTCGTCGACGTACTCGATGATCGGCTTGATGTTGAGCACGAGGTCTATGCCGACGTCGGCGAGGTAACGCTGGACCTCTCCCAGGAACGGAGCATTGTGACGAGCCGGGATGGCGCCCGGGCCCGTGACCAGATCGACCTTGAAACCTTCGGCGAACCCGGCTTGGGCGAGCAGCGCCCTGGCACCCTCGGGGTCGTACGGGTACTGGGAGTCGAGGCGGTGGTTCACCGCCCACTCGGGCATGATGAGCGGCGAGCCGACCACCTCGCCCATTCCCCTGTAGACGTCGCTGACGATGGTCTCGCGGTCGATGGCGCGGACGACCGCCTCGCGCACCCTCCGGTCGCCCAGCGCCGGATGGCTGAAGTTGAAGATGATCGTCCGCCATTCGCACGTCCGGAACGCCTCGACTCTTGCACCGGGCCGCTCTCTCACCCGGTCGGCATCGAGCGCGTCGATGAACATGACGTCGATATCCCCGGCGGCGAACGCCACGAGCGCGGCCTCGTCGTCGAGCCTGCGAAGCACCACGCCGTCGAGGTTCGGGATCCCGCCCCAGTACGCCTCGTTGGCGACGAAGGCGGCGTCGCCCCCGGGCTCGTACGAGGAGATCCGGAAGGGCCCGGTTCCGACCGGTGATCGGAGGGACCACTCCGTGTCCTCGACCCGTTCGCCCTTCGCTACGCCCTCGAGGATGTGCTTCGGGACGATCGGGAAGGCCATCGTCGCGAGGAAGCCGAAGTGCGGTTCGGCGAGCTCCATCACCACCGTGTGGTCGTCTACGACGCTGATGCCCTCGACCGTGGCGGCGTCTCCCGCGGCGTACGCCTCGGCGCCCTTGATCGGGAGCGCCAGCGACTGGTAACGGCTGGTGGACCTGGGATCGACGAGCATCGTGTACGTGAAGGCGACGTCCTCCGCGCTGAAGGGTGCGCCGTCGTGCCAGGTCACATCACGGCGAAGGTGAAAGGTGTACCGGCGCCCGTCAGCCGAAACGTCCCAACTCTCGGCAAGCTGGGGACCGACCCGAGCTTCGCCGTCGAGGTTGACGAGCTGGTCGAAGATGAACCAGATGGGGAACCAGCTCGGCATCGACAGGTTGGAGAACGGGTTGAAGGACGGCGGACTACCGGGCCAGTGGAGAACCAACTCGGAGCTTGGGCCATTGGTGGGCATGGGCTCTCTCTTTCATCGCATGAAGGGCGGTCAGGTCCTGTTCAGCTCGGCGATCGCATCGGCGGGTGAGGTCGGCTGGGGCATCAGACGGGCGGGCAGGCGGAAGCGCCTCGTGACGTCCTGGAGCACCTCCCGCTCGGTGATAAGCTCGGTCCTCGAGCCCGAGACCAGCACCGTTGCCGGACGGGGCATCGCGTTGAACTGCAGGCTCTTGCTCTCGCAATAGGCGCCGGTGTCCAGGAAGGCCACGACGTCGCCACGCTCCACATGCGGGAGCTGGACGTTGAGGGCGAGGTTGCCGAACCAGCACAGCGGATCTCCCAGGTTGACCGTCTCGGTGGGCGTCTCGTTGACCCGATCCGTCACGACCGGGTGGTAGTAGAAGCCGCCCGACAGGATGTTGAGCAGGTGGTTCTCGCTGGCATCGAGCCCGATCCAGGTCTGGCCTACGTCCGAGAACGATTTCCTGATGCCGACCGTGGACAGGAGGATGCCGATGTCGGATGAGATCCCGCGTCCGGGCTCGATCATCAGCCGGGGCTCGCCGAGGCCGTGGGCGTCGAGCCCCTCTCGGAAGCGCGCCGTCATCACCTCGGCGAACTCCTCGGCGGTCGGCGAGCCCCGGTCGAATCCCATGGGCCCGTGACCTTCCGGCCTTCCCCACGCGAAGCCGCCGCCGAAATCGAAGTATTCCGGTACCCATCCGAGCCGGTCCTTGAGCGCTGCGGCGGCCTCCATCTGGTCCTTCACGACCGCCTCGTGGACCCTCAGGTCGGGCGCCCAGCGACCGGCGTGGTGGTGGAACCCGACGAGCTCGAGGTCGGGTTCCCGGAGGGCGTTCTCGCACACGGCCTCGAGATCGTCGAGGGCGATCCCGAACTTGTTGATCTCGCGGACTCCCGGCCCGATCTTGATCCCGGGCGGCCAGTCCGCCTCCACATCGTCGAGGTCGTGCAACAACAGCCTCGTCCGCATCCCGATGCGGGCTCTCATCCCGAGGTCGCGAGCCACCCGGATCACATCATCGAGCTCGTCTGGGGCATCGAGATGGATGGCGGCGCCGGCCTCGATGGCCATCCGGATCTCCTCATCCCGCTTGTTGAATCCGTTGAGAACGACTCGATCAGGATCGGTACCGGCGAGCATTGTCAGGTACAGCTCACCCGGACCGAACGCGTCTCCTCCGGCCCCGGCCAGGGTGAAGATGCGCCTCACGGTGAGGTTGTTGTTGGCTTTGGTGGCGAAGAGGATCTCGGACCGGGGATACCGCGACGCGAACGCATCGTGCCACTTCTTGACGTTGGCGTAGATCTGGTTCTCCGAGATGACGTAGAGCGGCGTTCCGAACCTCTCGGCGAGTTCGGTGGCGTCCACGTCCTCGACCTGGAGCCGGCCCGATGCGTTCACGCCGATGTTCTCGTTGAAGGCACGAACGAAATCCCGAGCCATGGGTCCTGTCCTCCTCACCGCGCCGGTTTACGAGCGTAGCCGAGCGCCTGGAAGGACGTCCCGGGCTATCAGATCGAGCTGGGCGAACAACTGTTCTCGGGTGTGGGCCACCACGTGGATGACGAAATGCGTCACGAACCCGGCGAGCCTCCGGAGCTCGGCAACGACTTCCTCCGGCGGTCCCGCCACCATCCGCGCTCCCAGCCAGGTCTCCTCGGGATCCGGCGGCGTGTCCGTGACGAAGACGGGGATCCCAAGCGCTATCTCGGGCTTCCCCCGGCGTCCCGCCGCCTGCCAACTCGTCTGCAAATGGTCGCCGAGCGTGACGAGCTCAGCCTCGCTGAGAACCGTCGTGGGGTGCCAGCCCTGTCCCAGTTCCACCGCCCGCCGGATGGCGCGGCGGCTGTTGCCGCCGATGAGGATGGGCGGATGAGGTTCTTGGACCGGTGTCGGCGCGAACCGGATATCCCCGAACCTTGCCGACTGGCCTTCGTCGCGGCGCGTCCACAGGCTGACGAAGGTGTCCAGCGCCTCATCCGTTGCCGCACCGCGGGATGCGTATTCGGCGCCGAGCGCGTCGAATTCCTCCTCGAGCCACCCCGACCCCACTCCGAGGATCAGCCGCCCGCCCGACAACGCATCGATGGTGGCGAGCATCTTGGCCGCGACGATGGGGTTGCGGTAGGGCACCACCATGACGCTCGTGCCCAGCCGGACCCGATGGGTGACCGCTGCCAGATGGGCGAGCACCACCAACTGCTCGTAGACGTCCTCGCCGAAGACGTAGACGCCTGAGGCCGGGATGACGATGTGGTCGATCGCCCAGATCGAGTCGAACCCCGCCTCGTCCGCCCGGCGGGCGACGGCGACTATGGATTCCGGTTGGGCGAGGGCCCCGCTGGAAGGCACGACAACCCCGAAACGAGGTTCCTGCGCCGCCGGTCGATCATCCATCGGATCGGACCTTACTTACGGGGACTACCAGACGCCGTTACCAGACGAAGCCGGGACGCCACTCGCAGCTGATCGGCTCATCGAGGTCGAGGGCGGGCGTGGCCGCGACGCGCCAGATATGGATGCACCCGTCGTCCGTTTCGGTCCGCCTCAGACCCGAATCCGTCCGCACGAAGGTGGGGCCCCGCCAGCGCTCCCAGCCCAGGTGCTCGTAGAAGGTGGGCAGCACGGAATGCAAGGCTCCGAGCTCGTACGTGTCGTCGATGTGACGCCGGGCCGCCGCGAGGACCCTCCGGGCCAGGCCCTTGCCCCGATTGCGATGCCGCGTGCCGACCGCCTCGACGTACCCGGTGTTGATCTCACGGTCGCGAACGGCAAGGAGGCGAGGAACGACCGAGGCGTGGGAGATCGGGACGCCGTCCTCTTCGACGAAGAAATGCACTCCTCCGATTGCCTGCCCCCAGAGGGCATCCGTGAACCTGCCCTCGAATGCCCCGTCGAGCAGGGCCCTGATCCGGGCGGCTTCCGAAGGGGTAAGTTCGGCGGTGCTTCTCGAGAGCACGACAGCATGTTCGCTGCTAGGTCCGGTCCTCCCGCGGTTCAAGCGCGCCGGTGGGGTCTGAACGGTAGGGGGACGACCTCGGCGGCGATCTCGACTGTCTGACCGGCGGCTGACCACAGCACGGATAGTTGTGCTCCCAGGTTGGCTGACGGCCTGTCGATGTGGCCGAGGCCGATCAGCATCCCGACCGACGGTCCCCAGGTGACGCTCGTGGCGTATCCGACCCGATTACCCGAGTCGATCACCGGCAATGGCATGTCGTGGACCCGGGGGAACATCTCCACGAATTCGCCCCGTTCGAGCTGATGCTCCAGCATCGCCCGCCAGTCGATACTGACCCCGACCATCCGCCGAGGGGCGCCCCCGGCGGCCTGCTCGTCCATCAGGGCCTGCCGCCCCACGAAGTCCGGCTTGTCGAAGTCGACGAAGCGACCCAATCGGAGCTCGAAAGGGGAGCACTCCCGCATCTGAGAGGGGTCGTCGACGGGCGGGGTCGGATCGGGACCGGCTCCCATGTAGTCGGCCCCGATGATCAGGAGGCCGGCTTCCACCCGGGCGATATCGATCGCGTACTCGCCGGCGGGGCGAAGGCCGAATTCCTCTCCTACGTCAATCAGGGCGTCCCACATCGGGCATGCGCCCTCCGGCGACACCCACAGCTCGTAGCCGACCTCGCCGGTGAAGCCCTGCCGGCTCACATCCACGCTCGCTCCGCCTATCTCGGTCTTCCTGATCCGGGAGAAGCCCAGAGAGGACCAGTCCTGGCCGGTCGCGCGCTCCAGGACCTCGGTCGACCTGGGTCCTTGAAGGGCGAGGATGCCGATCGACGGGCTGATGTCCTCGACCTCCACGTCGAGCCCGCCCGCGTTCATCGTGAACCACTGCTCCTGGGGCCCGGCCACGAACACGTACTCCTCCTCGCCGAAGCGGAAGACCAGGCCGTCGGCGACCATCCTGCCTTCCTCGTTGCACCACGGCGAGTAGAGGATCTGGCCCACGTCCTGCGCCATGGCGTTGCGGGGAAGGATCCGGTCCGCCAGCCGGGAGGCGTCGGGGCCGCGGATGCGGGTCTTTGAGAGGGGAGACATCTCGTTGAGGGTGGCGGCCGTCCGCATCGCCGCCAGTTCCTCCCGGAAGTCGGTATAGATGTCGGGCACGATGTAGGGCGGCCACGGGAACCACGAAGATGTCTCTACGGCTGCGGCCGTCCGCTTGTGAAACGGTGTCCCGACGAACCCCTCGACTCCCAGATCTTCCAACATACGGTCTGCTCCCCGGCGCGAACGCGGCGAGTGTACAGCCGGCCGGCCGCATTCCTAGTGCCCTGAAACCGGCCCGGTTGTCGATCAGGCGCCACGAGGTCAGCCGCCGCTGCGAAGAGGGTTCTCGCTTCCCACCGGCCACCGACCGACGCCGATCCGCGCAAGGGGGTTGAACATGTCACACCTCCGTTATAGGTTGTTGAATAACCGTAATTACCAGCGGCTCCGAGTCGACCGGGCCGTGTGAGGGATCAAATCGTTCGAGGCGCCCCATCCGGGCAGGGCGGCACGCGCCTCGGACCAAGGTGGTGGCGGCGGGGGAGGGCCCTGCGGGGTGGCCGGTCGGCGCGATTTTCGCGTTCTTCTGGCGGCTCGGGCACCAACCGGGCCGCTGATAGGGTGAGGAACGTCGATTTAACCGGCTGTCCTGCGTGTCGGCGGGCTGCGTCATCTGCCCCGCTGACATGTCGCACATCGTGGTCAGGCGGGGTCTCGTGGATGGAAGGCGCCGAGTTGGATTACGAGTTCGTCAGGTTCAGCCGGGGCGGTGCGGTGGCCACCGTCACGCTTGACCGTCCGGAGGCGATGAACGCGCTATCGCACGGGCTCGAACGGGAGCTCCACCAGGCGCTCGACGAGGCCGATGCCGATCCGGCCATCAGGGCGATCGTGCTGACCGGAGCAGGACGGGCGTTCTCCGCGGGCTACGACTTCGACGAGGAAGTCCCAGGTGACGATGCCACCACCGCCGCCACGCTGCGCCAGTGGCTCGACACCAGTCAGAGGAGCGTGGAGGGCTTCACGCATGTCATGGAGCTCTCGACCCCGGTCATCGCCGCGGTCAACGGATGGTGCCTCGGCGGAGGGTTCTGGTACGCGTTGTGCTCGGACATCACGATTGCCTCCGAGGACGCGACCTTCGGCCAGCCGGAGGTCCGAGGGATATCGAGTTCGTCCATCCTGTTCGCCCTGCTGGCCGGGTGGAAGAACGCCCACCGCTACACGCTCACCGGCGACCACTTCGACGCCGCGGAGGCACTGCGGATGGGGATTGTGAACGAGGTGGTGCCGGCCGACGAGTTGCTGGAGCGGGCCCACGCCCTGGCGACGAGGATCGCCATGGTGCCGGCCGACTCGGTGCGGCTAAACAAGGCGATCACCACCTATGGCCTGGAGGCGATGGGACTGCGGAATGCCCACAACGTGATGGCGTTCCTCGCGACCATGGCTCACGCTTCCGGCGATTCGTCCGAGGTCTGGCACCTCCACGAGGCATATCGCCGGGGAGGGATCAGGGCGTTTCTCGAAGCTCGCGACGGCCCGTTCCAACCCGAACCCGGCGGACCTAGGTCTCGAACGGACGAGTGATCCGGTCACCCTGCCACCCTCGGTCTAGCATGCGGGCGTTACCACGATCAAAGGGCGCGCAGTGATCACCAGTCTCAACCACTCGGGAATCGTGGTACGAGATCTAGACGAGATGCTGCGGTTCTACACGGAGGATCTCGGCCTGACCGTCCTCGAACGCTACGAGATGGAGGCGGGACCCGAAGGTGATCACGCCGGAATACCGGGAGCGCGCCGGGTCGAGACATTTCTCGGTCTCGGGGATGACGGCCACATGCTCGAACTCATCCAGTACCTCGAACCCGTATCGACCGACGGCCATGTCGGGCTGAACAAACTCGGCGCGACCCACGTCTGCTTCCTGGTGGACGATCTTGTCAAGGCTCACGAGGATCTGGCCGGCAAGGGGGTTTCCTTTGTCACGGATCCGATCTTTGCCAAGACCCCGGAGGGTGACGATTGGGGCGTGGTCTACTTCCAGGATCCGGAGGGCAACTGGCTCGAGTTCATCCAGGTCTAGGCCCGTCTAGAAATGCTGGAGCGGTACATGATCGAAGACCGGTCAGGAACGGGAGAGGGATAGATGGTCACGGTTGATTGCCATCTTCATCTGACCGAGACGCCCAGCCAGGTCCCCGACTGGTGGATGACCGAGATATACCGCCCTTACGGGGGCGTCTTCGGGTCGACCGACGGGGCCTGGATGGTCGACCTGCTGGACCGCTCCGGTGTCGACGTGGGTCTGGTGCAGGGCGCCGATCTCCGCCGCACGACGTGGCACCCGGACTTCCCGGAGGAGCACGAGGTGTTCGTCCCCAACGACTACACGGCCGAGCAGGTCGCGATGTTCCCGGATCGGCTCAAAGGCGTCGTCTGCGTCGACCCGATCCGCGATGTCGCGGCGGCGCTGGAGGAGATCGACCGGTGTGTCCTGGAACTGGACTTCCGCGCCGTCAAGCTGGTGGCGTCCTACCAGCACTACTCGCCCAACGATCGCCGGCTCGACCCCATCTACGAGCGGTTGATCGAACTCGATGTCCCGGTACACATCTTTACGGGCTGGACCCCGACCATCACCGCCAAGCTGGTACACGCCGATCCGGTGCTCATCGACGAGGTCGGTCGCCGCTTCCGAGATCTGAAACTGATCGTGGCGCTCGGGGTCCCGTGGATCGACCAGTGCATCCTCATGGTCGCGAAACACCCCAACTTCTACGCCGACATGTACCACTACTCGGAAATGGGGCCGGAGCCCCTCTACGGGGCGCTGGAGATGTTCCGGTCGCTGTCAGCTCTCGACCGCGTGCTGTACGGGTCCAACAACAGCGACAAGGTACGCACGGGTCGGGAGGAGTCAACCGTCCCGGACGTGTACCGGAGCGTCAACGAGGTGGCCGCCCGGCGGGGTGCCCCTCCGTTCTCGGACGAGGAGATGGAAGCGATCCTCGGCGGTTCTGCCGCGAGCATCTACAAGATCGGTGTCTAGTGCCCTGTGCGGGAAAAGAACGCGAAAATCGCGGCAACCGGACACCCCGCTGGGCCCGCCCCCTGCCGCCACCACCTTGGTCCGAGGCGCGTTCCGCCCTGCCCGGATCGGGGCCTCGGACGATTTGATCCCTGACACGGCCCGGTCGACTCGGAGCCGCTGGTAATTACGGTTATCAAACAACCTATAACGGGGGTGTGACATGTTCAACCCTCTTGTGGCCGGATAACCGGCCCCGGCTCTATGTCAAGATCGATCCGGACCGGTCGATGCGCCGTTCGCCTGGCCACAAACCGGACGAACCAAGAATTCGGGACACGAGCCGCGGGACGCGACGGTCTGATGTCCGGACCGCCCTGAAAGCAAGGTTGCGGTTCGTGCCCGGCGCGACCTAGGACACTGCCTGGACGTCGAAGACCGTGGGCTCCGAGACCTCGGCCTCGAGTGCCGAGATGGCGGTCTCAACGACTCGGCGGCGATACTCCATCTCGTCGGCCACGTCGAGTTCGGGGTCCCCGAAGGGATGGGTGACGGCCTTGCCCTGGACGATCCGGAGAACGCCCACGGACTCGGCCAGCGGAACCAATGCCGTGACCAGCGCCGCCGGAATACCCTGGTTCTCGATCGACTTGGCGAGCGTAGACCCGCTACGCGTTCCCGTCCCTCAGGTCGATCCTACGATCGCGGCCTGAACCCCGTCGGCGATCAGGGCTCGTCCCATCTCGGCGCCGATGCGGGACATGTCGCGCAGGGTGCCCATATTGCCCGTCGTGCTCAGCAGGTCGGCGTGGAGGCTCAGCCGGCCCTCCTGCTCCATGGACCGGGCGGCGTCGAGCGGCACCTGGCGGTCGGGGTCCTGGTTGGCGAAGCTGGTGTCGATGCCACCATGCACCGACTCGAACTCGCCCTCGGCGAAGCCTTCGCGGTCCTGGATCGGGTATGTCATCCAGTCGGTCGCCCATCCAGATGGCAGCCGGTCGGGGTTGCCCGCCGGGACCATCCCCGCCTCGGTCACCAGCGCCAACCGGAAGGAGGCACCGCTAGCGATCGGCTCGGAGGCCTCAGCGGGCTCGTAGCTGGGGAGCGGCCACTCCGTTGCGAAGGACCCTCCGCGCATCTTCGCCAGCAGCATGTCGATCGCCCGGGTGGAACCGCGCAGGTCCTCGAACGTGTTGCGACGGAGCCCTTTGGTAAGGGTGCCTTCCGCCGCGGCGTCGCCAAGTGTCTCACCCCGACCCAGTTTGGACGCCAGATGCGCGAGGCGTCCGAGTGCGGCAGTCATCCCGGCGGCAGTCTCGGCGGTGGCGAGGATCGGGACCCATGCCCGGTACTCGGCGGCGCCCGGGCTGTCCGGATGGAGTCCGGTGAGCGCCGGTACGCCGAGTTGCTCGGTCACCGCCTTGCAAACGGCGCCGCAGGCCAGGCCGTACCGCCCGGATCCGAAGGCCGGTCCGGCCACAACGACATCGGGATCGAACCGGGAGATCAACCCGATCACCTCGTCCACCGCGCCGCTACCGCCCTGCGCCATGTGGTTGTCACCGCCGATGACCGTCCCCACGATCCGGTCATCGCCTTCCAGGAAGCGGGTCAGCCCCCGACCGCTTCCCACCGGACCCGATTCGGCGACCGGGGCCATGCCTGCCTGGTCCTCGCCGCCCAGTCCTCCGAAGAACTGGTTGAGATAGTGGACGATTCTCGCCATCGGTTGCCTCTCAGTACTCCTCGCCGCGTATACGTGTTCCGCCGAACTGATGGGTGCTGGCCATCACGATCGCCAGCGGGGCCTCGAACGCACCGGAAGGGTCGCTTTCGATCCGGATCAGTTCGTCGCCGCCGATGACCCGCTCCACGGGCTCGAATAGGACGGTCTTCTCGTAGTTCCCGGTGCTCACGATGGCGTCGGCCTCCTTGACGAAGTGGACGAAGCCGGACTCGCCCGGGTTGGCCGCCATCTCCATCGACAGCATCGTCGTGGTCACTCCCCGCCGCTCCAGATTCCTGCATATCATCATGGCGTCGACGGCGGGATGGCCGCCGCCGGCGTAGTTGATCAACGCCCCTTCGGCGCCCATCATGATCGCCAGGTTGGCCGCGTGGTTGGCGAGGCGCTCCTTGGCGGCGCGGGTGTCGCCGTTGGTGAAGAGGACCACCCCTCGGAAATCGATGTCCTGGCCGTGGCGTGCGTAGAGGTCCTCGATGATGGCGTGATTCTGCACCGTGTAGGTGAGCTCCCGCATGCACGCGATGGCGTTCCAGCCGCACACCAGCGCCCCGTCGAGCAGCTCGTTCGGGTGGATCGGCGTGGGCAGGTGGGCGGCGCCGCCGATCGCCCCGGCGCCGGGAGCGATCTCGCCATGCAGGAACGGGATGGCCAGCTGGTACAGGTAGACGACCGCCGGTAGCCCGTTGACCGGCGAGGGGGCCAGGTCGTAGGTGTCCACCCGGTCGGGTTCCTGCCCGAGCGTTGTCTCCGCCAGGTACCGGGCCGCTTTGAGGCCTGCCAGCCGGACCGCCTTGTTGTACTCCACCGCCTCGGGCGTTCCCTCGAAGACGTTGGTGGGGCGGTCCTCACTCTCCAGCAGTTCCGTGGTCGGTTCGCAGGAGACCACCACGTTGATCAGGTCAGAGAGGGGCGAGTACGCGGCCGTGGGTCCGGCCATGTCGAAGACGGCCTCCCGCCAGTAGCGCGGTTCGCCCGGCACCGGAAGGGCGGTCTCCACCACCGCCACCCCTTTCAGGGCGTGGGTGGTTCCCGTGCCTACCAGCTTGGGCACGGTCAGGAGTCCAGAGAAGTCCGCGCCGGGAGGGTCCACCTTGGTCCGCGGCTCCACCGCGTCGATCGCGTTTATCACCCTGACCGATTCCCCCGGCCTGATGATCTCCACCGAGACGGCGGCCAGATCGGGATCCGCGGACAGCAGTTCCTCCAACTCCCCGATGTTGATAGTCAGGATGCCGTCGGTGAGTGCGGTCTCGGTGCCGGCCCGGACATCGGACACGTCGAAGGCGCCGATGTCCAGGATCTGGCGGCGCGGGCCGGCGTTCATGCCTGGATCCACGTGCACCCCGCGGCTGGGTCGGAACGGTCCTGTCGGCCTCCGCGCATCATCCGACCTGGGGGAGGCCCAGCATCTGGCGGGCCTGGGCGGGGGTGGCGATCTCGCGGTTCATCTCCTCGGCGATCCTGCGGATTCGGCTCACCAGTTGGGCGTTGCCTGTGGCCTTCTCGCCGCGCCGGTAGTAGATGTTGTCCTCCAATCCCACCCGCACATGGCCTCCGAGCAGGATTCCCAGGACGTTCATCGGGATCTGGAACGGTCCCGTGCCGATCACCGAGTACAGCGCGCCCTCCGGGAGTTCGTTGATGAGCGACATGAGGTTGGCGGGGGTCGGGAACGAGGCGGTCTGCGCTCCGAGGACGAACTGCACCATGTATGGAGGTGTCACGTTCTCGTTGTAGATGAGGTCGCGAAGCACCCAGTACTGGCCGGGGTCGTAGATCTCCAACTCCGGCTTCATCCCGCGCTCGGCGATCACGGACGCGTAGTGGTTCAGCTCGCCGTAGGTCGTGCCGCTGCACATGTCGTATTCGACCGGACCGCGGGGATGGGGAAGGTGGGAAGGCCGCTCGGGCATGGTGAATTTCGACACGAACGGACCGAGGTTGAGGGTGGCCACGTCCGGTGCCGGGTCGGCGTAGAGCGGCGAGTACCGCTGCTCCGTGGTCAGGGTGGGCCCGCCGCCGGTGCTGTTGTTGATGATGACGTCCGGGCACGCTTCCCGGATCATCCGGTTCACCTTCCCGTAGTCGTCGGGGTTGCCGGTGCACTGGCTCCAGTCGTTGGGATCCCGGGCGTGCACGTGGATCTGCGAGGCGCCGGCCTCGTATGCCTTCCGGGCTTCCTCGGCCTGCTCCTCCGGGGTCTCGGGAAGCGCGGGAATCGACTCCTTGCCATGGCCGCCGCCGCTTATGGCCGCGGTGATGATCAGGGGCGGCATCGCACTCCTGGCGGTCTTACCCATCCAGAGGTACGGGTCGCGAAAGTCCCAAGTCGCTTCGATTTCGCCCATCGATGTTCCTTTCGAGACGGTTATGACTCCCCGGACGGCGCCCCGTCCTGGTACCGAGGAATCACCTTACGAGGCCCGAACCATAGAGAACCTAGCCGCTCCCGCCGATCAGGCGTAGCCTGGCCTCCCGCAGTACCGGATCGGGGGCTCAGGCCCCGTCCGCAGCGGTTCGCCACGGTTCCAGCAGGGGAGTGAGCCCGGCTCGGGCAACGAGGTCCGCGGCCCGACCGTTCGCTTCCTCGACGACGGCCGCTTCATCCACCATCGTGCACCTGCCGTTCTCGAAGATGACGTCGCCCCCGACGATCGTATGGGTCACATCGGAGGGGCCGGTGGAGTAGACGACCGACGCCACCGTGCGGTGGAGCGGAGCGTGGTGGGGAGCGGACTGATCGACGATCACCAGGTCCGCCAGCTTTCCCGGTGCGATGACACCGGCTTCGATCCCCATGTACTCGGCGCCGGCGCGGGTAGCCAGCTCGATGGCCTCCTCGCCGTTCGACTCGGTGGGGTTCTGGCTATGGACACGCTGGAGGAGGACGGCCTGCTTCATGCAGGAGAACATGTCCAGCCGGTGCCCGCTGCCTCCGTCCAGACCGAGTGCGACGGCGGCGCCGGCGTCGCGCAGGTCGCGGAGGCGCATCACCCCCAGGGCTATGTACTGATGGGAGATGGGACAGTAGGCGACACCGGTCCGGGAGTCTCCGACCAGCTCGACCTCCTGGTCGTCGAGGAAGATTCCGTGGGCCAGGGTGGCGCCCCGGCCCAGGAGGTCTTGCTCAGCCAGCCACACCACCGGCCTGCGGTCGTATTCCTCGAGATAGAAGACCGGGTCGTTGGCGGCCTCCGAGCAGTGCGAGTGCCAGCCGACGCCCTTCTCGTGCGCCAGGCCGACTGCATTGACCACGAGCTCCTGGTCGACGTAGATGATGTTGAGGGGCGCCGGCCAGACACCCACCCGGGCGTCGGGCGGGCGGGCCTCGATACAGGCCCGGGTGATGTCGATCTCCTCCTGGTTGGAGTAGCGGAACAGCTCGCCCGCCAGGCCGTGCTTGGCCGCCATCGGGGTCAGCTCGCCGGTCATGCCCCTGGCAACCGCGCCTCGTAGCCCGACCGCGGCGATGGCGTCCGCGACGGCGAGGGTGGATGCGAAGTCGGTGGGGGCGTAGTGGTTGTCGAGCACGGTGGTCACCCCGGAGCGAGCGGCCTCCACCGCTCCGATCTGAGCGCCGATCCTGGCCTCCTCGATGGTGATGGCGGTGGTGACCGGCCACATGAAGTCCGACAGCCAGGGCCACAGTTCCAGGCCTTCTCCGAGGCCTCTCATCAGGTACTGGAAGAGGTGCTGGTGGGTGTCCACGAGCCCGGGCAGGACCGCACCGCCGGTGGCGTCGATTACCCGGTTCGCCCGGTAGTGAGCCAGGTCGCGAGCGGGGCCGACCGCGACGATCCGGTCCCCGGTTATGGCGATCGCGCCCGGATCGATGACCCGGCGTTGATCGTCCACCGTGACCACCGTCCCTCCGGTGACCAGCAGATCGCAAGTCGGTGTATCAGATGTGACGAGAGTCTCCCGTGACTCGAGGTCGGCTCGGACGAGCCTCTTCGCGGAGTCGAGGTTAGTGGTGTCCCCCGGTGGGGGGCCTGTCGCCCGTAAGGGATGCGCTCCGGTCAACTCCAGATGGCGCTGATCGGGATGGCCCGGATGCGGTCGGTGAGCTTGAAGGCCGCCGGGCCGGTGTGCAGGAGTACCCCGGTCAGGAACCGGTCGCCCATCTGGTCGTGAAGCCAGGCGAGGTTCCGGGCGTGTCTGGGAGACGGTGCGCTATGGGCCTTGACCTCGATCGCGACGAGACCACGCATACCCAGGTCGGCGATGAGGTCCACCTCGTGGCGACCCTCTCGATCTCTGAGGTGGTGAAGGCGAGGACGATTCGGGTCGACAGCAACTTCAGCCCGGAGCTGATTGGCGACGAAAGTCTCGATGAGGCGGCCCAGCAGGTCACCGTCGCTCATAACCAGAGCAGCATCCGCGCCGACTGCCGCTCCCCATAGACCCGTGTCGGCGATGTAACGCTTCGGCCCTCTTGACAAACGCTTTAGACGATTGCTGCTCCATGCGGGAAGCTCAGCGATCGCGCCCAAGTCGTTTAGCAGCTTGGTGTATGCGTGCGCGGTGCGCCGGTCGATCCCGGCGGCCTGGTAGAGGGTCGTGTCGGCGGCGACGCCGGCCGAGTTCAGGGCGTAGACGCTGAAGAAGGCCCTGAGCCGCGATCTGTCGAGCGGACGGCCACGTCCCGGTGAACCGTGGGTGAGTTGATCCACGTAGTCGGACAGCCACTGATTCCGGATGCGGTCCGGTAGCTGTACGGCCGGCTCGGGAAAGCCGCCGCGCAGCGCCATCTCGGCGTATCCGCGCAGATCGGGCGTGTCCCCAGGATCCTCCGGGGCTTCAGCGGCAAGGAGCCGATCGAGGAAAGGACGGCCTCGACGCGAGAGTTGCTCGCGGACAGTCAACGGATGCATCGGCACCCTGATGAGCCGACCCGTACCCGGCCATAGCGCCGGATCAACGTCGGCGTGAACCGAGCCGGTCAAGATGAACCGTCCGGGGCGTCGTTCGGTGTCTACTGCCCGCTTGAGAGCGCCAAGCACTTCCGGGCACTCCTGCCACTCATCCAAGAGCACTGGCTCGGGTCGGTCTCTCAAGGCAGCGTCCGGGTCTGCCCTGAACGGCGCCGCTTCCCGCTCGTTGTCAAGCCTCACGACACTCGCCGCGTGCCGGAGGGCGGTGGTCGTCTTGCCGGCCGCCCTTGCCCCGGTGATCATCACCGCAGGCGCCGAGGCGAGTATCTCAGTGATCCAGGGGTCCACGAGGCGTGTCAGGTATCGCACAGCCCTGATATACTACCACTTTTGCGCACGAATTAATGTCGCTTTTGCGCAGTATTTAATGCCGCTTCTGCGCACTATTTGGAGTGTCGGTGTTGGCGCCGCCGCTCGGCTGATGCTCACGTCCGGTGGGGTCAGAGGAGCATTCTGGCCAGGTAGTCGATCACGACTGCCGGGTAGAGGGGATGGAACGGCCGGCCGAAGTTCTGCATCGTGAGCTTCTCCCGTACGCGGGTGGCGTAGTCGTCGGCGTCCAGCTGAAAGGAGTGGTTGGCGCCGGGAATGATCCGCAGTTCGACCTGCCGGTTCCCGGCGGCCCACAGGGCGCGGATCGTGTTGAAGGAGTCCTCCACGGGCACGTTCAGGTCCTCGGAGGCGTGAAGGACGAGAGAGGGGGCTGCCAGGTGCCGGAACTGGTCCTCGGGAGGGAGGTCCAGGTCGTACCGGAGGCTTGAGAGGTCACGGGTCCACGGCTCGCCGTCGAGTTGGCCGGCGGCCTGCGGCTCGCGCTTGCGGATCGCCTGGACGATGTCGTCCATCATCGTCGCGTCCTCGTACGCCTTCCGGGAGTGCTCTCTCACCCATGCGGTTTCGGACTTCCCGAGGCGCATGTAGTCGCGTACCAGGCGGTAGTTGTACTCGAGCAACCCGGCGATCGAGCGGTAGAGCGCGCCCTGCAATACCGCCGCGTCGGGCTGTCCCACCTCGTGAGCCACCCGGCAGAGCACGTAGGCGCCGGCGCTGTGACCGAGCATGGCCGCCCTGCCGTCGCACTCGGGCAAGGACCGAATCCATCTCCAGACGGCGCCGGCGTCGGCCACCTCCTGGCGGCGCCGGACTCCCAACTCTCCGGTGCTCTCGCCTGCGCCCCTCCGGTCGAAGCGGAATGAGGCGATACCCGCCTCCGCCAGACCGCGGGCGAGGATGGCGTACATGCCGCGCCTGGGGACTCCGGGCCACAGCCGCGGATCGGCGTCCGCATCCCGGAGGTCCGAGAAGGTGCCGCCCAGCAGGAGGGCCACCGGCCAGGGGCCCGCCATGGTGGGGAGGGTCAGCGTCCCGGCCAGCGTTGCTCCGTCGACCTCGACGGACCGGTTCTCCTCGTGGAAGCCTGTCTCGCTCACAGGGTCACCGCCCGATCGCCGACGGGCGCCCGACCGCGACGATGCCTATCCGGGGAATGTGACCGGGCCGACCACGTCCTCGACATCGCCGGCCTCGATCACCACCCTGCCGCGCTCGACGGCGGACTGTTTCATCGTGTCGAGGTCCACGTTGGGAGGCGGGGGAGCGAAGCTCAGCACGAACGAGACCGTTGCCGTGCCCCTGTTCTCGACGCCGAAGGGCATCCCCCTCGGGATGTGCAGCGCGTCCCCGGCCGTGAGGGGCACCCGGTCCTCGTCGAGGATCCCGTCCAGTTCTCCCTCCAGCATGAAAAGGGACAGCTCGAACAGCTCGGCCTCCTCGGCATCGGGCGCCATGTACCCGCCGGCCGGCACGTGAGCCACGTAGGAGAACAGCTCCTTGCCGGCAACCAGCGGCCGGTAGTAATAGCCGTCGTCGGCGTGCTGGTAGGCCTCGACTTCGGTGAACCTTCGGACGGACATTGGTACTCCCTGGGAGGTCTGGGAGGCTGATCCCGCAACCCTTGCAGGTACTAGCCTCAAGCGGCGATGTCGACGGCCGATCCTAACGAGCACTCCGCGGCTGGGAACGCACCGGGGCGGACCTTCACGGCGGCCGTGGTGCAGGCGGCGCCGGTCGGTTTCGATCGGGAGGCTTCGCTGGCCAAGGCGATCGATCTGGCCACCAGGGCCAGGTCCAAGGGCGCCGACCTGGTCGTATTCCCCGAGGCGTTCCTGTCCGCCTACCCGCGCGGCCTCGATTTCGGCGCAGTGGTCGGGTCGAGGAGCGAGGCCGGGCGGGACATGTTCCTCCGCTACTGGGACTCGTCGGTCGATGTGCCCGGCCCGGTGACCGACCGGCTCGCGGAGGTGTCATCCGAACTGGATCTGGACATCGTGATCGGAGTCATCGAGCGGGGCGGGAGCACCCTGTACTGCTCGGTCCTGTTCTTCTCGCCCGAGGAGGGCCTCTATGCCAAGCACCGGAAGGTGATGCCCACGGGGTCCGAACGCCTCATATGGGGCTTCGGTGATGGCTCCACGCTGAAGGTTCATCGGACCAGGCACGGCAACCTGGGGGCTGCTGTCTGCTGGGAGAACTACATGCCGCTACTGCGCTACTCCCTGTACCGCCAGGATGTCCAGATCTGGTGCGCTCCCACCGCCGACGCCAGGGACAGCTGGACCGCCTCGATGCGCCACATCGCGGTGGAGGGCCGTTGCTACGTCCTCTCCGCCAACCAGTACACCACCCGCGCCGACTACCCGGACGACTATTCCTCCGCCTTCGGAGACGAACCCGACCAGGTCATCACGCGGGGAGGGAGCTGCATCGTCGATCCGTTCGGCGAGGTGCTGGCCGGTCCCCACTACGGAGAGGAATCGATCCTGATGGCCGGCATCGACCTGTCGAACACCATCAGAGGGAAGTTCGATCTCGACGTCGCGGGCCACTACAGCCGCTCCGACCTGTTCGCGTTCGAGGTCACCGCCCCCGGTCACTGAGGGTTCGCGCTCACCACCCGGCGTCAGGCGGCCAGATACTCGGCCCGGAGATGGGCTCGAGCCCTCCGTCCGAGTAGTAGTCGCCGTACCGGTCGAGATGAGCGGCCGTGTAGCGCGCGGCCGCGTGGCCACGCGCCGCGGCGGCATCGGCATGGACCTTGTAGAGCCAGATCTCGGTGGGGAGGTCGACGTTCTGGCTGATGTCGAAGCGCACCAGGCCCTGTTCCCGCGCTGCGGCGGCGCGAGCCTGCTCCGTCACCGAGGCGATGAAACCGTCCGCATCATCCGGCTGCAGGGAGATACGCGCCTGGTAGACCCTGATCCCTCCGGTGGATGAGGGACCGCCGGATTCCGGGCTGGCGGTATAGAGGCTGCGACATGTAGCCCATACCGTTTGATCCAGCATGCCGTCGGTAGCCGACAACCAGGTCTCGAAATGCGCCGAGGAGCCATGGGCGTCGACTGCGTCATCGTCGTCGTAGATCTCGTTGAATCCCACCCTGGCCGGGTCCGCGTCGTCGTGGAAGAGATCGAAGCGGCGGCACCCCGGTTCGGTCGCGACCGAAGCGCGCGCGTTGGCGACCGAGGCCGCCACGAACCTCTCCAGGTGATCCGGGCGGAGGGTGGCCTGAACAGTGATAATCCTCATGTCATCCCGTCGTGTGACCGCTGCAACGCTAGCGGGGCGGACACCTCCGCCCCATCATGGGTTCCATCCTGTTCGCGGGTCAGGACCGGCGGGTATGATCCCCGACGTTGGTCTGTCTGCGGAATAGCGGTGTTCCTCACAAGGCCCGCTGACGAAGGCGTACCCGCAGCGGTCCGTTGAGGAAGCGGAACGCCGCGACGGGGCACCGATGGCAAGCAGAGCACGCCCAGCTGTTACGCAGATAGACCACTAGCTCCCGAAGGGACGATAGGAATATGGCAACCGGAGGGGCCATCTCCGCAAAGGGAGTAACCGGTTGGCGATCGGCCGCTCTCGGGGTCGCGGGTGTGGGAATCCTCCTCGTGGCCTGGGAACTGGTCGGCCAGGGCGAGGTGTTCGGCAGGGGTTGGCCGCCCTTCTCGGACGTTCTCGAGTCTCTCTCCAAGGACCGGGAGATCCTCCGCAGGGCCGCCGCGGGCACGATCTGGGACGCGGTGCGGGGATTCGCCGCCGGGTTGGTACTGGGAATCTCTCTGGCCGTCATCGGGCTGGTCATCATTCCACTCCGCCGCGGGATAGGGCGCCTGGCCACAGTTGTCAATTCCATCCCCTGGATCGCCCTGGGCCCGCTAATCGTCATGGTGGTGTCGGCGTCGGCGACTCCACTGGTCTTCGCGAGCCTGGCCGTGTTCTTCTCGAGCTTCATTGCGGTGAGTTCCGGCTTCAACCTCGTGAGCGCATCCCATCAGGATGTGTTCACCGTTCTGGGGGCTTCCAGGACCGGCCGCTTCTGGCGGCTGGAGCTGCCGGCGGTACTGCCTTCGGTCGTGTACGCGGCCAAGCTCGGTGCTCCCGCCGCCATGTTCGGGGTGGTCTTCGGCGAGTGGTTCGGCACGACCGATCCGGGATTGGGCTTTGTGATGGTCGTGGCCCTCCAGCAGTTCTTCACCGCCCGGCTCTGGGCCGCCGCAGGGCTGACGGCGTTCATAGCGATCGTGGCTTTCGGCTTTTTTGCCTTGGTGGAGGAACTCGTCCGGCGCCGCGATTTCTCCGTGCGCCAGGATGTGCGAGAACGGGCCGGTTCCGGCCGATCGAATGAGGGAGAAGGGGCGCCGGCTTCCTGGCGCCGGCGGTTGGCGGATATCGCTCTCACGGTGTGGCCCTTCGTCTTCGTTGTCGGTTTCTGGCAGTTTGCGGTGACCATCTGGGATGTCAGTCCCCTCGTGGCCCCGACCCCCGAATCGGTGGTTAGCGATATTGCCGGCGATCCCGGCACCTATCTCTCGTACACGTTCAACACGCTGCAGATGGCTGCGGTGGGTCTGTTCATCGGTAGCCTCATCGGGCTGGTGGCGGCGCTGGCAAGTTGGCTGTCTCCGGTGCTGAAGGGCCTCCTCACCACACCAATGATCATCATGTACTCCGTTCCGCTGGTGGCGACCGTCCCGATCATGGCCAGGGTTGTCGGTTACACGCGGACCACGGTTGTGGCGGTTGCCGCCCTGGTATCGATGTTCCCGACATTCGTGCTGGTCAGTTCCGGCTTTCGTTCCACACCCCCCGGGTCCGACGATGTGTTCTCCGTCATGGGCGCCCGGCGCCGCGCCCGATTGCGTCACCTGGCGTTGCCTTCGGCCGTGCCGGACTTCCTCACGGCACTCCGGTTGAACGGGGCCCTGGCGATTGTCGCCGCGATCCTGGGAGAGTTCCTCACCGGCCGCGACGGTCTCGGGTGGCTCTTCGCGATCTCGTACGGTGCTTTCCAGATGTCGCGGGCCTGGGGCGCCGCGGTGGTGATAGTCATACTGTCGGTCGTCGTATACGTAGGTGCGAGCCGGCTCGAGGAGCGCGGCCAGCAGCGGATGCTCTGAGGCCAACACCGACCCCGGCCGGATCTCACCGTCGGAAAATCAGGTGCATTCCGCTGGATGGGGTGGCAGACTGATGAATCGAAGGCGAAGTAGGAGACGACCCTTTGCAGTACTTAAGTAGATCACGACTGGGCGGGATGGTCCTCGTGCTGGCTTTGGTAGCCGCCGCGTGCGGGGATGACGAGCCTGCCGCCACAACGGCAGCACCTGCCACGACAGCCGCGCCCGCAACCACGGCCGCGCCGGATACGACAGCTGCGTCTGTGACGACGGCGGCACCGGATACAACGGCCGCGCCGACCACTGAAGCTCCCATGGAACCGACGGTCATACGCGTCCAGTTGAACTGGACAGCGGATCCCGGATTCCTGGGGCTGTACATGGCCGACGAGTTGGGGTTCTTCGCGGAGGAGAACGTGGCGCCCGAATTCGAGTACGGGGGCCCGAACGTGCCGCATCCCGTCCAGATCCTGGCCGGGGGAGCTGCTGACATCGGCTTCGGCGGGCTACCCAGCGTTGCCGAAGCGGTCTCACAGGGCGATGATCTCGTGATCTTCGGTACGAGACTGCAAGAGGGCATTCTGGGGATCAGTTCTCTGGCTTCGGACCCGATACTGGCCGCGAGCGACATATGCGGCAGCAAGATCGGGGCCACCCCCGGTGACATCGTGACACTCGATGCCCTGCTGACCATCAACGGGCTGGAGGCCGGTTGTTATGACATGGTCCCGGTTGGTTTCGATCCGTCACCGGTCGCCGAGGGCTTGGTACGGGGTCAGGTCAACTACATGAACAGCCACCCCATCATTCTCGACTTTATGGGTGTCGACAACGTCGCCGTGTCCTATGCCGAGCTGGGCATGCAGATGTATCACGACCTCGTATTCGTCAATCGCAGCTTCGTGGACGCCAACCGCGATGCGGTGGTGGGATTCCTGCGGGCGATGATCAAAGGCTGGGAAGCGGCCTTTGCCGATCCCGATGCCGCCATCGACCTCATGATGAACAAGTGGGGCGGGGCCGAGTTGGGCATGGACATATCATTCCAGCGGCCCGTCCATGACGCTCAAGTTCCTTTGATGACGAGCAGCCTCACCGAAGAGAAGGGTCTCTTCCAGATGGACCTCGATGCCATAGCGACCACCATGTGGGATGTGCTGGCCCTGACGGGTATCGACAACCTTCCCCCTGCCGAATCGATGGTCGACGTCACATTGCTCGATGATGCGTTCGCGGGTTGTGGAGCTTCGCTCCTGGACTGCTGATCGCTCGGATCTTCCAGTTGTAAGGAAGTGGCGCCTCCGATTGACGGGGGCGCCACTCTCTCTTGGTCGATTCCAGACCGACGGCAATTGAGCCGCGGCCTGGCGTGATCTGCGGGAGGTAGGGCTTCTCAGCTTCCCGTCGAGTCCAGGGCCAGGGTGAGCTCGTCGGCTATGGCGTGAAACTCAGACGTGGTAGCAAGCTCCCTCGTTCGAGGCCGCTCGAAATCCACTTCCTGCACCAACTTCACTTGCCCCGGACGCTCGGTCAGGACGATGACGCGGTCGGCGAGGAACAGGGCCTCGTCCACCGCATGGGTCACGAGAATCGTGGTGTGCTGCTGAGCGGACCAGATCCGCTGTAGCTCCATGTTCATCTGCCGGCGGGTCACTGCATCGAGAGCCCCGAACGGCTCGTCGAGGAGCAGTACTTCCGGGTTCAGGGCGAGGGCGCGGGCAATGGCTATGCGCTGGCGCATCCCGCCTGAGAGCTGTTTCGGTCTTGCCTTCTCGAACCCCGCCATGCCGACGAGCGAGATGAGATCGGCGACACGCTCCTTGTCCGGTTTCATCCCGGCCACGTGAAACGGCAGCGCGATGTTGTCCCACGAACTCAGCCAGGGCAGCAACGCGTGATCTTGGAACGCCACTCCCAGGCGATGCGCGGCCGCCAACTCGGCAGGCTGCCGCCCGTTCACGACCACCGTTCCGTGGGAAGGCACCTCCAGCGAGCCGACCAGCCGCAGCAAGGTCGACTTGCCACAGCCGGAAGGACCGATGAGCGCCACGAACTCCCCGGCCGCCACATCGAAGCTGACGTCGGAGACCGCCAGCAACGACTCGCCCCTCCCCAGCTTGAACTCCTTGCTCACATCCCGCAGCGAGATGACCGGCGACCCGTCCGCGGTCTCTCCACCCAGGTCACCGTCGATGCGGTCAGTCAATGGCGCCTCCTTGCGGGCTTCCGCGGAAACGGACACTAGTCCGGGATCGGTTGCGGTGAGACCCCAACGGCCCAGCCGGGTATCGCATTGCTCTTAGAGGCCGGTGCCGGTTCAAAGGGTTCCCCAGAACTCCGGCGGATCGCCCACCAGCTGCTGGACCGTGGCCTCCATAGCGAACACCGTGGTCCCCGGGTTGATGTGGCCGCCGATCGTCCGGCCGGTCGAATCGGCGAACACCGCGTGGATGTGCACCAGCGGCCCGCCTTCGTACAGCGAGATGTTGCCTGTCCCGCCCGCGACCTCCAGCTGCTCCTCCCGGACGAAGGTGCGGTAGTCGCCCGTGTCAGGGTCGTACCAGGACAGGTCGGCGCGGCTAACCGAGCCGAGGAAGGTGATCGTCGCGGCCAGAATGCCATTGGACCGGGCGAAGCCCGTCAACGAGTCCAGCAGGTCATCCCCCTGGCTCAGGCTCAGAAGATGGATCCTGCCCGGATCGAAGTTGAACACTTTCACACCAACGCGCTCCGGTCGGGTCGGCAAGTCGGCAACAACCGCACAGGGCGAGTCTAGGAGCGTACTTGCGAAGGGCCGGGTGGGGTGCCCACCGGATGGATACACTCCGGACCTGCCGGAGGATGGGAGAGCCCGTTGGCGGATACGACCGAGTTCTTGATCGTGGCGCCGATCCTTCCCGGGAAGCGGGAAGAGTGGCGCCGGATGATGCGGGAGGTCACCGGACCCCGGTACGAGGAGTGGGCCGACCATCACCGGCGGATGGGTGTCGCTCGCGAGGTGGTCTGGGAGCAGCGCCTTCCCGGGATGGATCTGGCCATCGTCGCCATCGACGGCGTCGACCCCGAGGGCATCCTCGACAAGATGACCGCATCCGACAACCCCTTCGACATCTGGTTCAGGGACACCATCATCAGCGTCACCGGCTACCTGGAGACCTCGCCCGACGAGGTTCCCGCTCCCACGCTCGTGGGCAAGTTCGAGGCCGGGGCACGGCAATGACGCTCCGGCCCGGCCCGCGGCGGTGACCGCATGAAGATCACCCGGATCAAGGCCTTCTCGGCCGGCTACATGAAGGTCGATCCGGAGATGCATCGCGGCTTCTCGCTCGTCAAGATCGACACGGACGCCGGGCACGTCGGATGGGGTGAGGCAAGCTCTTCCTACGGGCACTCGTACCCCACGGTCGTAGAGACCATCGTCGATGACGTGCTCGCCGACGTGCTGGTGGGCAAGAACCCGCTGGCGGTCAGAGCCCGCCTGGCCGACATGCACCTGTGGCTGGACGGCTACCTCGGATGGGACGGCATCTCCGCCCAGGTCATCGGCGCCATCGAGATCGCCCTGTGGGACATCTTCGGTAAGGAGCACGGTGTCTCCCTGGCGGCCATCCTCGGCGCCGGCGTGGACAGCCTGCCCCTGTACGCCACGGGGACGACCTCGTTCGACGCGGACCTCGGCTGGCACGAGACGTATTTCGACGATGTCCTGGACGTCGGGATCAAGGCCATCAAGGTACGGCTGGGCAACGACCCGGACCGGGACCTCGAGTTGATCGCCAGGACGAGGCAAGCCATCGGCGACGACTGCCTGCTGATGGCCGACGGCTACTGGACGTACACGCTCCGCGAGGCGATCCGCCTGGCCCGGAGGATGGAGCCGTACAACGTGAACTTCTACGAGGAACCCCTTCCCCAGTACATGATCGGGGCGCTTGCCGAACTCCGGGCCGAATCACCGGTCCGCATCGCGGTGGGCGAGCGGGTCTTCTCCCTGGCGGGATTCGCGAACGTGGTGCATCATCGCGCCGCGGACGTTCTCCAGCCCGACCCGACGGTCTGCGGAGGCATACTCGCCTGCATGGAGGTGGCGGCACTGGCCAAGGCGCACGATCTCGCAGTGGTCCCCCACATCGGAGGCCTGACCGCGGTGGGATTCGCCGCCGGTCTCCATCTCGCGGCCGCCATCGAACCCGAGGTGCTCGAGTACGACCCCGACCCGTACCAGCCGCTACGGGATGAACTGCTGGCCGACCCCATCTTCGGCATGGACCGCGTCGAGGACGGCCGCATGGCGGTCCCCACCGGTCCCGGCCTGGGGATAGAGATCGACGAGGCCGTCCTGGACGCCTACCCGTACGAGCGGGGGAGGCTCTACCAGGAGCTATACCCCGAGCACGGCGCCGGACGCCTGTAAGCGCCGGGAGTTTCCACCGACATCGCTCTTCGTGCCCTCTTGCCGGAGACCAAAGACGTCCTTGCCGGTGTGTGAAGGTACCCAGACCCTGTCATTCGTTCACGTCTGGGCCACCACCGAGGAAGGTAGAGAGCCGTGGAAGGATCCTGTCCGGTGCCTCTTCGGCCAGGAAGTGCCCGCAGTCGTCGAACTCGTGGACCTCACTGTCGGACAGTTCGGACTTCCAACGGTCGAGTTCCTTCTTCCGGAACGCTATGTCCTTCGCCCCCCAGAAGACCAGGGTGGGTTTACAGACGAACGAACCGCGGTCTTGCCAGATCGAACTCAACCATTCGGTGGCGCCGATGATGTGTCCGGGGAGGGCAGCGTTGGCGGAGCGAGTCTCGGGAGTCGGTTGGGCCTCCCGGTAGTGGCTCATGACCTCCGGTGTCAGGACGGCCCGCTTGTTGCCGACCGCCATCGGCATGATCCTCTTGACGAAAAAGTTGCGTTTCTTGATGAGGTACTGGCCTAGAGAGTTGGCCATCATAGAACTGAAGAACCGGAAGTGGAAGTCATCGTCCACGGGCCAGCACCACGTATTGGCGATGACCAGCCGCTTGACCCGGTCCGGGTGACGACGGGCAAAGTCCAGGCCGATCGGCCCGCCCCAATCCGTAAGGAACAAAGTGATCTCCTCGGCTCCGAGATGGTCGAGGAGCGAGGCGAATCTCTCCGCGTGGGCTTTCGGATGATGATCCTGCGGCTGGTCGCTCCTCGAGGAAAGGCCGAACCCGATGTGATCGGCGGCGATGCACCGCCGCTCAGGCCGCAGTCCGGCGATCAGGTGGCGGAACTCGAACGACCACGCCGGGTTACCGTGGACGAAGATGATGGGTTCGCCTTGGCCCTCGTCGACGTAGTGCATCCGATGACCGTCCGCAGTCGCGAAGAACTTGCTCTCGAACGGGAACATCTCATCCGAGACCCAGCCGGGCCGGACGCCCGATCGATCTTCAACCACAACTATGCACCTCCCTCTTTGCTTGGACCTGCGCGCGTGCCCTTCCCGGCACAACAACCAGGATGTGGGAGGCAGGAGGACCCCCTAGATTCGGGGGAAGCGGGTTCGTACCCACAGAAACGCCACGATACGACCATTCGGTCTTAGGGATAAATCCGTCGTCCGGCCGACCCTGCATCGACCCTGGCCTGAGGATCGAGATCGACGAGACCGTCCCGTCTCCCGTACCAACGGGGGAAGCTCTACCAGGAGCTATACCCCGAGCACGGCGCCGGACGCCTGTAAGCGCACGCCGAGCATCATGGGCATGGCATAGGCCTACTCGCAACGATCACTCCGCCCGATGTGATAGCCCCCTATTTGTCCAGCCCGACGAGTTGTCTCGATACTTGAACCAGCTCGACCGCCGTCTCCATGTCGGTGGCGTTCGGGTTGGGTGATTCCATCGGCCATCCACCGTTCTTGCACTGCTTGTCCCGGTACAGGGCACTGCTCTGGCTGAAGTAGGCGCCCGAGTGTTGAGCGGCATCATCTGAGAGCATGCAGTGCAGAGATGTTTGGGCTGAGTCTTCATTGCTGTCAGACATACCCCTTGTAAGGGGCCGCATGATGGTCAGCATGGTTCGCATCAACAGGTTGCCGCCCCTGCCGAAGTTCGATCGCGCCCAACCAGGATGTACGGAGAAGACCGAGACTCCGGTGCCCTTAAGGCGTTCCGCAAGCTCCTTGGCATACAGGACGTCTGCGACCTTGGCTTCCGCGTATGCGTCAAAGGCTCGATAAGCCCTTTCGCGGTAATGCAGGTCGTCCAGATGGATCTTCGGTCGGTTGGCCGGGCGACCGGCATGCACCACAGACGAGACGATCACCATACGAGAGGGCGAGCTGCTCTCAAGCAAGTCCAGAAGCAACTCGGTGAGGAGGAAATGGCCCAGATAGTTGACACCGATGGTCATTTCGAAGTCGTCTGCCGTATACGCAGCCTCATTGCCCATGAAGACCGCTCCGGCATTGCAGACGAGACCATCGAGCCTTTCATGATTGCTGCGAAATGCCTTAGCAAAATCACGGACTGACCGTAGTTCTGCAAGGTCGAGCCTCATGACCTCCCAACTGCCACTAAGCCCGGCAAATGTCTTGGCCTCCTCTTCGCCGGCTTCAACACGGCGACACGCCATCACGACATGGCCACCCTGCCTTACGAGTTGGCGGGTGGTTTCGAGCCCCACTCCGGAATTGGCGCCTGTGACAATGTAGACCTTGCCGCTTAAATCTTTCTGGAGGGTCTCCTGATCACACTTCAGCACCCGTCGTGCCATACCTTCGCTCCTAACCAGCTGACGTCTTGTACCCCCGAGGTTTGTTACCAGAGGGGTCTACAGCGGCGTGAAGGCGTCTGCCTCCTCCAGAGCGTCCAGCACGGCCAGGTAGGCCAGGTCCCGCTTGCGGACGACCTCTCGCTCGGAGCGGCCGCCGTAGTCGTAGAAGCCGCGGCCGGTCTTGGGTCCGTAGAAGCCCTGATCTACGACCTCCTTGAGATAGGGCGGCACTTCGAGTCCCATCTCCGCCGTGCCTCCGGCGATCAGGTCGAGCCCGTTGAAGTCGAGGCTCTGGAAGATCCCCACCAGCCCCAGCCGCACGCCGACGCTGGTCTTCATGACGAAGTCGATGTCCTCCAGCGTCGCGGAGCCCTCGTCCATCAGTTCCTCCGCCGCAGCTCCCATCGCCATCATGATCTTGTTGGCGATGAAGCCGATCGCAAACTGCTTCATCACGAGAGGCTGCTTCCCGATCCGCCGGAGCAGGCCGGCGGTCCACTCGAGGGACTCGCTCGACGAGTCGGGCCCGCCGGCGACCTCGACCAGGGGGACGATGTACGGGGGCATGAACCAGTGGGCACAGACGAACCGCTCGGGTCTGGCAGCCGTCACCTGCGCGAACAGGTCCAGAGCCGAGGTGTTGCTCGCCAGCACCACATCGGGCTCCGCCGCATCCTCGAACGCGTTGACCACAGCCTGCTTGGCGGCGATGGTCTCGCTGACCACCTCCATCGCGAACTCGGCGCGGGCCGCCGCCTCGGCCAGCGAAGTGGTCGGATGGAGGCGCCCCAGGATCGCCGGGATCTCCTCGGGGTCCATGCGGCCTCCGTCGACCAGAACGCGCAGGTTGGCCTCCACCAACCCGGGCGCGCGCGCCAGAGCCATCTTGTCGAGGTCCACCAGGTCCACATCGATCCCGGCCTGGGCGAAGACCTGGGCGATCGAATGCCCCATCGTCCCAGCCCCCACCACGGTGATTCGCTGTACTTCGTCCGGGCTAGGTCGCATGGTGCATCAGTCTCCTACTTATCTGGCGCGCCACCATAGTTCGGGGCGCAGCACCCGAAACAGGCCCACCCGACTCCCGGACCCGAAGATGCCCTCCTAGCCGACGAGGGTCTCGAGGTGGCCGTCGATGGGGACGATCGCTCCGGTGATGCCGGCGCTCAGGGGGGAGCAGAGGTACAGGACCAGGTTCGCTATCTCGTCGGGTTCGATGAAGGTCCGAAGGGACGCTTGCATCTTCCACTCGTCGGACACCTCCCGGAAGGGGACGCCACGTTCGTCGGCCAGTTCCTGCATGACCCGGTCGAGCCGGGGACCGGCCACTCCTCCCGGGCAGACCGCGTTCACCCGGATGCCATAGGGGCCGAGCTCGGAGGCCCAAGTCTTCGTCAGGCCGAGAATCGCCCACTTGGCCGCCGCGTACGGGCTCCGTAGCGGGGAACCGAAAAGTCCCGAGACGGACGACATGTTGACGATGGCCCCCGCGCCCGCCTTCTTGAGGTGCGGCGCCGCGGCCCGCGTGCTGAGGAAGGCGCCATCGAGGTTGCCGCTGATGCAGGCGCGCCAGTCCTCGTAGGTGAGCTCGTCGACGGGAACCGTGGGGCCGCTCGGCCCGGCGTTGTTCACGAGGATGTCCAGCCCTCCGAGTCGCGCTACCGCATCGGCGAACAACCGGTCGATGTCCCGTTCCGATCCGACATCGGCCAGGGTGGTGGAGATGCCGGGCACCTCTTCCCGGGCCGCTGCCAAGGCATCGGCGTCGATGTCGCAGATGTGCACTCCGGCGCCGGCCTCGACGAACCTCCCGGCCACGGTGCGGCCTATCCCGGTCGCCGCGCCGGTTATGACGACCCTCGCGCCCGACAACCCCATCATCCCAAGTCCTCCCCTGTGGCGCCGGTGACCGAGGACGCCCCGAGAACGTCCCGTGAGATCCGGCCGGCGCCAGCCTACATCCCGGGGTGAGGCGGACAGACTCGCCGGGTCCGATCTGTACACTGGCCGCCGAACCGGCGTATCCAGCTATCCACGATGGGAGGCCTTTCGGTGGTCAGCGTCGACTGTCATCTCCACCTCGGAGTGGTCCCGAGCCAGATTCCCGAATGGTGGTTGACGGAGATGTACCGACCGTACGGGGGAGGGGCTCTGGCCAACTATGACGGGCAGTGGATCGTCGACCTCCTGGACCGTTCCGGTGTCGACGTCGGCTTGGTCCAGGGCGGGGATATGCGGCGGACGACCTTCAGCCCGGACCATCCCGCCGAACACGATGTCTTCGTTCCCAACGACTACACGGCCGAGCAGGTGGCACTCTTCCCGGACAGGCTGAAGGGAGTGGCGGTCATCGACCCGATCCGGGACATGGGCGCCGCCCTGGAAGAACTGGACCGGTGCGTCAACGAGCTGGACTTCCGGGCCCTCAAGCTGCTCGGCTCGTACCTCCACTTCTCGCCCAACGACCGGCGGCTGGACCCGATCTACGAGAAGTGCATCGAGCTGGGCATCCCCGCCCACTTCTTCACCGGGTGGACGCCGATCATCATGGCCAGGCTCGAGAACGCCGATCCGGTGCAACTCGACGAGGTCGGCCGTCGCTTCCGCGACCTCAAAGTGATCATCTCGATGGCCGATCCTTGGATCGACCAATGCATTCTGCTGGTGGCGAAACACCCCAACTTCCACGGCGACATGTACCACTACGCCGAACTCGGGCCCGAGCCGCTGTTCGAGGTGCTCGACCGGTTCCGCTCGCTGTCGGCGCTCGACCGGGTGCTGTACGGATCGAACAACAGCGACAAGGTGCGCGTCGGCCGGGCGGAGGCCACCGTGCCGGACGTGTACCGCAGCGTGAACCGGGTTGCCCGCGAGCGAGGGGCCGAGCCGTTCACGGAAGAGCAGATGGCGGCGATTATGGGTGGTAGCGCGGCGCGGCTGTACGGATTGGGAGGCTGACCTAGTGGTAACGATCGATTGTCACCTGCATGTAACGGAGGTGCCCGAGCACGCCCCCGAGTGGTGGGTGCGGGAGATGTACGCGCCATGGGGATGGGAAGTCGGTTCCGTGGATGGTCCCGCGGTCATCGAGCACCTGGACGCCACGGGATTCGACATCGGCATGATCCAGGGCGGGGATATCCGCCGCACCACCTACCACCCCGATCATCCTCACGACCGCCGCGTCTACGTTTCCAACGACTACGTCGCCCACCAGGTCGCCCAATCCGGCGGGCGTCTCTACGGCGTGGCGGCGATGGATCCCCTCCGGGACATCCCGGCGGCGGTGCTCGAGTTGGAGAGATGCGTGAAGGAGCTGGACTTCCGGCTGCTCAAGCTCGTGCCGACCTACCACCACTACAACCCGAAGGACCGGCGGCTGGACCCGCTGTACGAGAAGTGCCTGGAGTTGGACCTGCCGGTGATGATCCACACCGGATGGACCGCCACGATCAACTCGGCGATGGAGTTCCAGGACCCGATCCAGCTGGACGACATCGGACGTCGCTACCGGGATCTGAAAGTCATCGTGGCGCACCTCGGTTACCCGTGGGTGGATGAAGGGATCGCGGTCGTCGCGAAGCACCCCAACTTCTACGCCGAGATGGCGGGATGGACCGCCTGGGGACCCGAGGTCCTGGCGGGCGCCCTCTCGAAGCTCAAGGAACTCGGCGCCATCAACCGGGTCGTGTTCGGCTCCGACAACTCGGACGCCAGGGACCTCTACCGGGACGCCCGCGAGCTCGCCCGCAGCCAGGGGACCGAGATCACCGATGAGGAGATGGCCGGGATCATGGGCGGTACGGCTGCGGAGCTTTTTCAAATCAGCCGGTAGCTCTCGATGCTGGGGGTAAATCGGTGCTACAGTCCGCGACGAACGTGTTGACAGCCTCGTCGGCGGTGAACAGTTCAAGCGGGTAGGCGGCCCGTCGGCCGGGCCTAGTGCGATTGCAGGTCGCTAATCGACCGACTGACCGCCTTCTCGCATCCTACACCACCCCAAACACCGATAATCGGTTGAAGGTGATTCTCTCCAGCCGCTCCATCGAGTAACGAAGGAACCGGGTTTGGCCATTGCGGACATGAGCGACCGGACGATCGAGGAGCTGGTATCCCTCGCTGGGCGCACCGCTGTGGTCACGGGAGCCGGCCGGGGCATCGGTTACGCGATCGCCCGGCGGTTCGTCGAGGCCGGCGCCCAGGTCATCGTGGCCGACATCGACCGTGAACGTGCCTCGGAGGCGGTCGGCCGCCTCGGGACCGATAGTGCCGTCGCGGCCGGCGTGGACGTCACCGACCGGCAGGCGATCGCCGCCCTGGCGGATCTCGCCGTCGCCCGGATGGGCGGGATCGACATCTGGGTCAACAATGCGGGCATCTACCCGGATGACGCCCTGTTCGACATCGATGACGACCAGTGGGATAGCGTTCTCAACGTCAACCTGAGGGGTACCTATCTCGGTGCCCGGGAGGCGGCGACCCGCATGATCGCCCGCGGGAAGGGCGGCGTCATCATCAATATCTCCACAGCTCCCGCGTACGTTCGCGAGGGCGCCCCGCACTACGTGGCATCGAAGCTGGGAGTGGTGGCGCTTACCAGGCGGATGGCGGCGGAACTGGGAGAACACGGCATCCGGGTGCTGGCGCTGGCCCCCACTGTGATCCTCACTCCGGGAATGGTGGAGTCGGCTGCAGAGGGCGGCTGGGCACTGGACGATCTGGCCGAGCAGATGAGCCGGGAGCTACCGCTGGGCCGCGCCGGCGTCCCAGACGACGTCGCGAGGGTTGCCTTGTTCTGCGCATCCGACCTCGCGAGCTTCATGACCGGCTGCGAGGTCCGTGTCGACGGTGGCGACAAGCACGGCGGCCAGACCTAGCCGGCTAGTCGGTAGTTGGTGACCGGTGACGGCGCACCGACCCATCCCGTATCGATCCTGACTTCCAGGCCCGGATAGTCGTCCGGTGACAAGGGGGTTGAAACTGTCATACCCTCGCTATAGGTTGTTGGATTACCGTAATTACCAACGGCCCGGCACCGACGTCGACCGGGCCGTGTGAGGGATCAGATCGTTGAGGCGCCCCCGTCGAGGCACTGTCGGGCCGCGCCTCGACAAAGGTGGTGGCGGTGGGGGAGGGCCCAGCGGGTGGGGTGTGGCGGCGTGATTTTCGCGTTCTTGCCCGACACGGGACAGTGCGGCCCGCACTCCCGGCGACACCGTAGAGGGTCTCGGGTCCCGCAGATGGAGAGCACGTCACCGGCTGCGGTTCTCCGGTGGATGGCCGGGTTCCGGGTCAGTGATGCTCGTCTGCGAAGTCCCAGGCCCGGAGTTCGCCGGGTTCGAGCCTGACGAGCGTGCCCGGAGGCAGGGTGGCCAGGTACTCGGCTGCCTTGGCCGCGCCGATATAGCGCTCGACGATCCGGTGATCGACCTCGGGACTCTGGGGCAGCAGCCGGGCAGAACCGCGTATCTCTAGGCCGCGGAGCGGCGGCTCGGCCTCCGCCACCACTACCGACGCCCGCGGGTCACGCCTCAGGTGCCTCGCCTTCACGTCATTGCGGCCGATCCCTATGTTGAACCCGCCCTCCCGCCATTCGAACCAAACGGGCGACAGCAGGACCAGACCGTCCCGGCCGTAGGTGGCGAGCGTCGCCAGGAGCGGGCGGTCGAGCAGGTCGCCCATGTCCTCGACGGCCAGACCGGTACGCATGGCGGGATTCTATGCCAACCCGCCTCCGGCCCTGATCTTGGACGATCGGCCGCTCCTAGTACCGTGCCTTACCGAGCCACTCCGAGCGGAGGGCAGGCAACCTACCACTAGGAGCGACCATGGTCACCGTCGACTGCCATCACTACATCGGTTTGACGCCGAGCCAGGTTCCCAAGTGGTGGATGGAGGAGATGTACCTGCCGTACGGGGGCACGGGTGTCTCCCGCTACGGCCAGGACATTGTGGACATGATCGACGACGCCGGGATCGACATCGCGATCGTGCAGGGCGGCGACATCCGGCGCACCACCTCGCACCCGGACCATCCCGGCGACCACGGCGTGTACATCCCCAACGAGTGGATCGCCCAGGAGGTGGCGAAGCACCCGGACCGGCTGCGCGGCCAGGTGGCGGTGGATCCGTTGCGCGACCCGCAGGACGCCCTGGCCGAGACCGAGTATTTCATCAAGGAGCACGGGTTCGTGGCCCTCGCCCTCAAGACCGCCTACCACGACCATGCCATCAACGACCGCAGGGTGTATCCCTTCTACGAGAAGTGCATCGAGCTCGACGTTCCCGTGGACCTCTTCACGGGGTGGACGCCGATCATCAACGCTCCCATGAAGTACTCGAACCCGATCCTGCTGGACGACGTGGGTAGGGAGCTCCGCGACCTGAAGGTCGTCTTCTACCTGGCCTTTCCCTGGATCGATGAGGGGATCGCCGTTGCTGCCCGCCATCCCAACTTCTACATGGACCTGGCGTGGTTCGGAGGGGGGAGCGCGGAGCAGCTCTACGACGCTCTGCTGAAGATCAAGGACTTCGGCTGCATCGACCGGGCCCTATACGGATCCGACGGGAACGACAAGATCAGGATCGGCAAGAACGTGGCGACCGTTCCCGAGCTGTTCTACGCCGTGAACGAGGTCGCCGCCAGGCGTGGCACCGCCGAGATCTCGGACGACGAGATGGAGGCGATCATGGGCGGTACCGCCAACCGGCTGTACAAGCTCGGCCTGTAGACCCGATCCGATCCGGCCTGCGCCGGAAGGTAGAAAAAGAGGCGCTGCCCCTCCTTTCGGAGAGGCAGCGCGCTTCTATCCGATCGAGAATTCGCTTCTAGCAGTCCAGCAGTGAGGATCCGCAGCCCTCGTAGGCGGACTCGAGGATCGAGATGTCGTAGACGTCGGCGGCGTCCGGCACCGACGGGAGTCCGGTAGCCGTGATCACGTAACCGTTCTGGATGTTCTGGATCTGGTCCAGATCGAACCAGAAGAGGCCCTTCTCATCGGTGAGGGGGCTGGTCATCAGGGGGATCTGCGCCTCGTGGATCGGGAACTGGTCCTCCAGAACCAAGCCGAGATCGACGCCACCCCACGTGTTCATCACCAGGTCGATCGCGTGCTCGGGATCGTTGAAGGCGTACTCCCAGCCCCTGATGTTGGCCCGCAGGAAGCCGACGATCGCCTCGCGATTGTTGGCCATGAACTCCGTCGTGGTGAAGAACAGGTCCTGGTAGGCGGGCAGGCCCATCTCGCTGAACGTCCAGCTGACGTTGCAGATGCCCATGGCGTTCAGCGGGAGGGGATGGCTGTTGACCCAGATCAGCATGCCGTCGACCGTTCCGTCGACCACCGGCGACATGTCCCAGCCGGCCGGAATCAGCTCGTAGGTGCCGGGCTCCAGCCCGTTGGCGGTCAGCAACGCATCGATGAGGAATCCGTCGGTCGTGCCGCCGGCGATCTTCTTCCCGGCGATGTCGGCCGGCGAGTTGATCGGGTTGTCGCAGAGCGAGCCGATGCCGGTCGGGTCGGACTGCATCCGCACGCCGAACACCACGAAGTCCGCTCCCTCAGACATGGCCAGTGCGAGCGAGAACGGGTCGGTGACGCCGATGTCGGCTGCTCCACCCGCAACCACCTGGGTCGAGTTGGGCACGTTCGGCCCACCGTGCTCGATCGTGACGTTGATGTTCTCGTCATCGAAGAAGCCTTGCTCGACGGCCTCGTAGAGTCCCATGAAGCCGGGGTCGGCGATCCAGCTGAGCCGCAGTCTGATGTCGGTCGGCTCGGCGGGAGCGGGCGCCGCGGTGGTCGTCGGGGCGGCTGTGGTGGTGGTCGCCGCCGCGGTGGTCTCGGTCATCTCGGCCGCGGTGGTGGTCGGAGCCGCCGTGGTGGTCGGGGCGGCGGTGGTGGTCGGAGCGGCCGTGGCCTGCGTCTCGGCAGTGTCGTCGTCTCCGCAGGCGGCAGCCAGTAGCGCGAGGAGCGCAACTACCGATATCCATTTGACCCTTTTCCTCTGGGTGATCATGCGTCATCCTCCTGGTAGTCGCACTTCGACATTTCATGGTCCTTTGCGCGCGCGGATCGGGACGATCCGGTCCGCCGGCTCGGGTAAGCATACCGATGCAGGTTCGCCGCCAACCGGAAGAGATCGGCGCAGCAACCGCGCCCGCTCAGGTCCAGCGTTCGATACCCCGTTCCTCGACCCGGCTGGCGGCTGCGTAGGAGAGGATGGACAGGGCGATGATGACCATCGCCGCACCCCAGGCACGGTCGACATTGAACCGGCTGAACGAGAGCGCGAACAGCCAGCCCAGGCCCCGGACACCGGTCAGGTACTCGCCGATGACCGCCGCGATGAACGCGACCGCCGCGTTGAGGCGGAATGCGACCAGGAAGTTCGGCATCGCGGCAGGCAGGGCCAGTCTCAGCAGTTGCATCTTTCGCGGTGCCCCGAGGCTCCGGAAGACATCCAGCGAACCCGCCGGCAAGTCGAGGAGACCGGAGTTGACGAGCACGAACGTGGGGAACATCGACACGATGGCCGCGATGGCGAGAACCGTGGTGGGGGTGTAGCCCAGCACCTTTGCCATGATCGGAATCGTGGCCACGATGGGTGCGGAGTAGAGCAGGATCATGGAGGTCGTCAGCAGGCCGCGGAGAACCCGGGAGAACCACACTGCGATCGCGGCGGCCACACCGATGGCGGTCCCGATGGCGAGACCGGCGCCGGCCTCCAGGACGGTCCGCCAACCGTAGGACCAGTACTCGCCCGGGGCCGACCAGATGTCGAGGGCCACGGAGCCCGGGGGCGGGATCACGAGCCGGTGTACGCCCCCGAGGGTCACCCACGCCTGCCAGGCGGCGATCACAAGCGCATAGGGCCAGATGGCGACTACGAAGCGGCGCGCCAGGGACCGGACGGTGGCCAGCCGGGAACCACCCACGACACCCGTTCGGCCCGACGGATCGTTGACGGCCGGGGCCCCATTTGTGGACATCAGCGGAACCTGTCGAGTGCGGCCCTCTCGAGGGCGGCGAAGGCGGCGAATACCGTGATGGCGATCAGCGACGTGAGGGCTGCGGCAGCCCAGAGGCGGTCGGCGCGGAGGCTCCGCATCGAGGTGACTATCAGGGCGCCGAGTCCGGGACGTGATGATCCGAACCACTCCCCGAAGACCACGCCGAACATGGCCGCCGGCGCCCCGAGCTTGGCGGCGTAGATCAACGAAGGCACTGCGACCGGCAGCTGCAGCCTCCGGAATCTGGTCCAGCGTGACGATCCCAGGCTGGTGAGAAGGTCATGGTGGGCCTGGCGGGCGAGGTAGAAGCCCGAGGTGATGGCGATGAAGCTGGCGAAGAAGACGGCCAGCAGCGCGAACGTGAACGGCACGGTCTCCTGCGACACGATCATCACCAGGACGGGCCCGAGCGCGATCCACGGTATCGAGTTGATCAGGGTCGCCATCCGGCCGATACCGCGATTCAGTGCCGGTGCGAGCAGTCCCAGGACCGCGAGCGCCAGCCCCAGCAGGATCCCGGCGACGAACCCCTTTCCGGCATCGATGGTGGTGGCCCTGGTGGCCCTGCCGAAGACGGGAAGGTTGTCCAGGAATGCCCGGACCACGGTCGAGAGGGGTTGCCAGTTGCGTCCCAGGAGCTCGAGCCTGCCCACCAGCTCCCAGGCGCCCATCATGAGCAGGACACCCAGGGCGCCGAGCAGGGCCATGGAGGCCTGGGAGGACGCCCTCGCCGGGGGTGAAGACATCAGCGCCCCGAGGCTCGAATGCCGGAGGCGGCGGTACAGGCCATTGGTCTCATCGGAGGACGCTGGGCCTCGTTCGTCTGCGGCACGACAGGTCTCCTAACGCCTCGGCTGCTCGCCGACCGTCGAGTGTATCCGGCCCCCAATGCCTTCGCCACGGCGCCCTTCATGGCAACGGTCGTCGTTCGGACAGTACCGAAACGACGGGTATGGCTCGGCCCGCCGTTCACCTACGCGGGAGTTCGTGCCCACCAGGAGGTCCGTGCCGGTGAGAGGAGGTTCCACGGCTCCCACCTGTCCCCGGACAGACCCCCAACCACATAAAGGGGTTGTTCGTGTCTCATCTGCACTATATGATATTGGATAACCGTTGACCCCGATTCTTCATGCTTGGACGGCCGGTTCCTCGAAGGCGATAGAGAAGGGCTCTCTGACGTGGCCGTATCGGACAGGCGGCCCGAGTAATGAAGAATCCGGGTCAAAAGCACCAGTAGCCCATATCCGACGTCGACCGGGCTGCTTGGGAACATTTCGTCGAGCGGCCCAACCAGGGGCAAGAGCGAACGCGCTCGATACCAAGGTGGTGGCGGTGGGGGAGGGCCCAGCGGGCGGAGCCCGGTCGCCGCGATTTTCGCGTTCTTCTTGAGACACCGCACAGCAGGCCTCTGTCTATTCTCCTACCGGTACGCCCGTTTCCGATCCTGCCCGACGCACTCAGGAGAGTCCATGGTCACCGTAGATTGCCATCTACACCTCACCGAGGTGCCGGAGCAGGTCCCGCATTGGTGGATGGACGAGCTGTACCGGCCCTACGGCGTAGAGTACGGCACCACCGACGGGGAGTGGATGGTGGACATGCTCGACAGGTCGGGGATCGACATCGGCATGGTCCAGGGGAGCGACATCCGCCGCACCACCTTCCATCCCGACCATCCTGACGAGTACGAGGTCTACGTACCGAACGACTACACCGCCGACCAGGTCGCCAAGTACCCGGACCGGCTCAAGGGCGTCGCCTGTATCGATCCGATGAGGGGCATCCCCTGGGCGGTCGAGGAACTGGAACGGTGCGTGAAGGAGCTGGACTTCCGGGCCCTCAAGCTAGTCCCCAGCTACCAGCTCTACTCCCCGAACGACCGCACCCTCGACCCGCTCTACGAGAAGGCCATCGAGCTGGACATCCCGGTGCATTTCTTCACGGGTTGGACCCCCATCATCAACGCCTCACTGGAGATGGGCGATCCGTTCCTGCTGGACGGTGTGGGACGGCGCTTCCGCGACATGAAGGTCATCGTCGTCATCAACTGGCCCTGGGTGACCAAGGGGATCCTGATGGTGGCGAAGCATCCCAACTTCCATGCCGATCTCTGTCACTTCGCCGGGGGAGCGCCCGAGCCGCTCCACGATGCCCTGGACATGCTCAGGTCGTACGTGGCGACCGATCGAGCCATGTACGGCTCGGACAACAGCGACAAGATCCGCATCGGTACGGACATAGCGGCGGTTCCGGAGCTCTACCGGAGGCTCAACGATGTCGCCGAGAGGCAGGGCTCCGAGCCCTTCTCGGACGAGGAGCTGGCCGCGATCATGGGAGGCACCGCGGCCCGCCTCTACAAGCTGGACTCTTAGGGTCCGGAACATGCTCTCCCAGGATCAGATCGACTTCTACAACGAGAACGGCTACGTCGCGGTGAGCGATGTCCTGTCGCCCTCGGAGGTCAGCGAGCTGCAACGGGTGACCGATGAACTGGTCGAGAGCACCCGGTCGATGACCGAGAGCGATGACAGGTTCGACCTGGAGCCCGGCCACACGGCCGACGGCGTCAGGGTGCGCCGGATCAAACGCCCCTCGCTGCACCACGACCTCTACATGTCGATGCTGCATCACGACATCATCCTCGACATGGTCGCGCAACTGATCGGCCCGTCCATCCGGTTCACGGGCGAGAAGCTGAACATGAAGTCCGCCGAGTTCGGCAGCGTGGTGGAGTGGCACCAGGACTGGGGCTTCATGCCGCACACCAATGACGACCTTCTGGCCGTGGGCATCGCCATCGACGCCACTACCACGGAGAACGGCGCCCTGCTGGTGATTCCCGGTTCCCACCGCCAGCCGATCTACGACCACCACGAGGACGGTTACTTCGTCGGCGCGGTGGGCCGAGAGCACTTCGACCCGGCCGATGCGGTGCCGGTCGAGGTCCCGGCAGGCGGGATTTCCATCCATCACGTCCGCATGCTGCACGGGTCGCCGCCCAACACCTCCGACCGGCCACGGCGCGTGATGTTCCTCGAGCTGGCGGCCGCGGACGCCTGGCCGCTGTTCGGCCTCGGCAACTGGGACACCTGGAGCACCTGGGACGAGTACAACGCGTGCCTCTTGCGGGGAGAGCCGGTCGCGGAGCCGCGGATGACCGACGTTCCGGTCAGGCTGCCCCATCCGTCCCGGCCGTGGCCCGGCTCGATCTACGCCCTCCAGGAGAGCCTGTCGGACTCCGCATTCTCCGAGTAGGACGGCTTGAGGCCGGGGTCGTGCGAGCGCCCACCATGCCGGTAGCTGTGGCGTGTTCCCGCCGACCCTCGATCCGTTAGGGGATAGAGAAGTGCCACGCTCTTCCGGGCTGGACGCGATGCTCAAACCCGAGTCGATAGCGGTGGTCGGCGCCTCCCGTGACAAACCGGGAGCGAGCTGGGTGGACATGTTCGGCCAGCTGGTCGAGTTCGGCTACCGAGGCCGCCTCTACCCGATCAACCCGAAGGCCGACGTCATCCGTGGATACAAGGCCTACGCCGGCCTCCCCGACCTTCCCGAGCCGGTGGATCTGGTGATAATCGGCCTCTCGGCCCCGATCGTGCCCTGGATCCTCCGCGATTGCGTCGCCACCGGGAACCGCAACGTCCACATCTTCTCGGCCGGCTTCGGCGAGACGGGCGAGGACGAGGGCAAGGCACTTCAGGAGGAGATCACGAAGATCGCGGTCGAGGGCGGTCTGCGGGTGATCGGTCCCAACAGCATGGGTGTTTTCTCGCCGAGGCTCCGGCTGGTCACCTGGGCGGGGGCGCCCGAGACGATCGGATCGGTGGGGATCCTCACCCAGAGCGGGGGTTTCGCCGACGGGATCCTCGGGTACGGCTCCCAGATCGGCCTCTCGTTCAGCACCGTGGTCAACTACGGGACGGGCCTGACGGTCGATGCCTCGGATCTGGTGGAGTACCTCTCGGAGGACCCTGAGACCGACACGATCGGCGTGTACCTAGAAGGAGTCGCCGACGGCCGCCGGCTCTTCGAGGCCGTCAGCCGGACGACCCCGGACAAGCCGGTCGTCATGGTGAAGCCGGGCGCCAGCCGGGCAGCCCGCCGGACGGCCGCCTCCCACACGGGCTCGCTGGCCGGCGATGACCGCATCTGGCAGGGCTTCTTCGCGCAGAGCGGGGCGATCCGGGTCGATTCGGTCCAGGACATGGCGCACACGATCGACGCCCTGAAGCGGCTCCCGCGCCCGGCCGGGCACAATGTCGCCATCATCGGGACCGGAGGTGGCAGCAGCGTGGTGGCGGCCGACGCGTGCAGCCGGGCCGGCCTCGACCTCCCGCCCATCTCCGCCGAAGCCCGGGCCGCACTACGCGAGACCATTCCCGCGGCCGGCAACATCATCACGAATCCGGTCGACGCCCACGATGTCATGACCGATCCGGAGCAGATGCCGCCCGTCCTGGAGGTGCTCAGCTCGCAGCATTATCTCGACATGGTGGTCGTGTACTTCCACATCGACTGGATGTACGACGTGGCGCCCGACCGCATAGCCGCGCTGGCCACCTTCCTGGCCGAGTCGGGATCCGATCACATGAACGGCAAACCCCTGGTCGCAACCTGGCGGTCCTACCGTTCGGGACCCGAATACCGCCAGGTCATCCAGGAGATGCAGGAGATACTGGTCGGCGGAGGCATCCCCCTGTTCCCGGACATCGACTCCACCGCTCGGACACTGGCCCGGCTGGCCGGCTATTCAACATTCTTGGCCTCGGCGAAGGCAACGTGATGGAGCCCAAGGACGGCATGCCGAGCCGAGATGGCGAGTTGCGATCCCTATCGGAGTTCGAGAGCAGGAACATCCTCGAGAGCTACGGCATCCCCGTGGTGGCAACCACCCTAGCCATCACGCAGCAAGAGGCTGTGGAAGCGGCCGCGACCACCGGATACCCCGTGGTGCTGAAGGGATGTAGCGCCGACCTGACGCACAAGTCGGAGGCCGGCGCCGTCAAGCTGAACCTCGCCACGAGCGCCGAAGTCGTAGCGGCGTTCACAGCCATCGAGACCGCCGCAGCGGGCGCGCTGGACGGCATCCTGGTCCAGCCCCAAATCAGAGGAACCCGTGAGTTGGTCGCCGGCATGATCCGCGACCCCCAGTTCGGCCCCTGCGTGATGTTCGGCCTGGGCGGCATCTTTACTGAAGTACTGGACGACGTCTGCTTCCGGATAGCACCGCTGAGCGAACACGACGCCCTGGCGATGATGGACGGCATCCGAGGCTCGGCCATCCTCGGCCCCGTCCGCGGCACAGCCCCCGCCGACCGCTCCGCCCTCTCCCGAACCCTGATCGCCCTGGGCCGCATCGGCCTGGAGAACGACAGCATCCAAGCGATCGACGTCAACCCCCTCCTACTCCGGGAGAACGGCACTCCCGTAGCTGTGGACGCCGCCATCTGGCTCACCCGGTGACGGGTTCATAGGTCGCCTTCCCTGAGCAAGGCGTCTCAGCCGGGGTCACGCCACAGGACATCTATCGGCGCGGAGTGGAGGCGATCACCGAAGTTCAGCGAGTTGGCACCCATGTGAAGGAGAACCCCGGCTCGGAAGGCCCCTGGCTCGGTCGTATCCAGGTGGTCGCGCAGAGCAGCGATGTGGCGAAGGTCGGCGCCCCTCGGAGACGCTGTGGCCTTCACCTCGATGGCGGCGACGGCACTGTCCGACCGTTCGAGCACCAGGTCCACCTCGCGCCCGGCACTGTCTCGGTATTGGTGAGGTGTTACCCGGCGAATACCGGTGCCGACCTGGCGGGCGATCTCGTTCACCACGAACGTCTCGAGCAGTGGACCGGTGCCGGTGGCGGTGGGGGGCCGGAGGGCGTCGGCGTCGATTCCGACGAGCGCTGCGGCCAGTCCGCTGTCGGTGAGGTGGAGTTTGGGACGCCGGATCACGCGGGCGGAACGGTTGCGAGTCCACGCGGGTAGGTACCGGACGAGAAACACGGTCTCGAGCCAACCCAGGTAGGACTCCACGGTGGCCCGGTCAGCTCCGAGTCGTTGCGCCCACTTGGTGATGTTGATCTCGGTGGCGGTGCTGGCCGCGGCGAGCCGGAGAAGCCTCGAAAGGAGGGATACCCGGCGAATATCGCCCAGTGCCACGATGTCCCGGCCGAGGACGGTATCCATGTAGCTCTCGAACCAGCGGATGCGAGCGTGTGGTTCGAGATCGATGACCTCGGGGTAGCCGCCGGCGCAGACCTTCTCGAGGTAGCCATCCCGAGAGGTTCCGGAGGGTGCCGCTCCGCCGGACTGACTCTCGAACCAGCGCCCGATCACGCCCGGGACTCCACCTGGACCGACGTTCAGGGCTACACCGGCGAGCTCGGCCTGTGAGAGAGGAGACAGTTGCAGGATCGCGGCGCGTCCGGCCAGCGATTCGCTGATCGTGGGGACGGTGAGGAAGTTGGTCGACCCGGTAATGACGTAGCGCCCCCGGATCGGGTCGCTGTCCACGGCCATCTTCAGGGCACGAACGAGCCGTTCGCCGGCGACCTGGATCTCGTCGATTACAAGCGGATAGGTGTGGGCGCGCACGAACGTATGGGGATCGGCGAGTGCCGCGTCGAGTACCTGATCATCATCAAGAGTCACATAGGTGCCGCCCCGGTCGGAGGCGAGGGCACGTGCCAGCGTGGTCTTCCCGCTCTGTCTCGCGCCGTGCAAGACCACCACCCTGGAGCTGTCCAGGGCCTCCGAAAGCCGGACGCCCATATGCCGGGAGTAATACCGCATTACGAGCTGACCATAGCGCCGTAATCCCAATTCCGCGAGTGCTGTCATCCTAATTCCGCGAGTTTTCTAATCCCAATTCCGTAAGATGGGTGATCCAAGAAGGGTGCTACGTGAGTGCGCCTGAGCCAGGTTGACGGTGATCCTCATGTCGAGGGCTGCTGCAACGTCGTGGAGAGTCGTGAGGGTGGTGCTCGTGCGGCTGGACGCTCATGCGTCTGTAGTACCGCCGACGCTCGGCGGCATCAGGAGACCGCCCCCGTCGGATAGGGTTCCGGTAGCGTTCGCCTAGTAGGCAGGCAGAAGGGCGCAGAGCGCGCTTCGTCCTGTGGGAGAATCCCAAGACCACGAGGACGGCGAGAGGGACAGTGACCACGACCAGCACCGACGTTCTCAAGGTGAGAGCGGCGGCGCGCCGAGACAGGCGGCGCCGTCGGGTCTCCCACGTCATCTACCTGGTTGCGGGGGTAATCCTCTTTCTGCTGTTCTGGCAGTTGCTGGCCCCGCCCTTCTCGTCCCTTTTCGTTCTCTTTCCGACGCCGATCGCCACAGTCGCCCATTTCGCAGAGAACGTGTTGTTCAGCGAGCCGATGATGGGGCGGTTCATCCACGCCTGTCCGGACCTGGTGCAGGAGGTGGAGTTCAAGAGGGGCAGGATGTCCGCTCTCCCTGATTACTGCTTCGGCTACACGCCTCATCTGCTGTGGACCATCCGCAACATCCTGATGGCGGTTGCGCTGGGGACGGTCATCGGCTTGGGGGTTGGACTGGGCAGTCTGCTCTCACCGCGGATTGCCGACTTGGTCACACCGGTAGCCGGTTTCTTCGGGACCCTCCCGATCTTCATGATCGCGCCTTTCTTCGTCATCTGGTTCGGGATCGACCATCCCTTGCTGGCCACCATCGGGGTTGTTGCCTTCCACACCACCCTTCTCATGTACTTCTTCAGCCGCCGGGCGGCCCAGAACATACCGGTGGAGATCATCGAATCAGCCCTCACCAGGGGAGGAGACCGCCGCACCATGTTCCGATGGGTCTATCTGCGGGGAACGATTCCGGAGATCGCGGGCGGTCTTCGGATCACTATGGGACTGGCTTGGGGTTTGGGGACGCTGGTGGAGGTGATGGGATCACAGATGGGAGGAGGATTCCTGATCCGCATGTGGAGCCACGCGGCGGGACTTTCGGAGGGGCCGACCGGGATGATCTCCCTGATCCTGTTCTTCGGCGTGCTGGCTGTGGTGGTCGACGGGATCCTGGTACTCGTAATACGTTCGTTCACCGGATGGTCCGAGGCCGGTCACCGGCTGGGGCTGTAGGACACAAGGAGGAGGTGACGACGGTTTGAACCAGCCTGCCCCCTTCCGAAGCCTCTATTGGATTGGATGGTTGATCTGGGCTGTCCTGGCCGCGAGGTTGCTCCTTCGGCTGCATGAGAGCCTTCCGTTCGTTACGTGGACGTATCGTGCGGGTGTGATCGAGGTCACCTGGTCCTTGATCTTCTTTTGGTTGGTGCTGTTCTGGGCCTGGCCGGTGGTGCTCCGCCCGGCCCGGTTCAAGGAAGGTCTGGTCAGGGCGGGACGGGGGATAGCGGCCGTGCCGTCCATGCTCCGGGCGGGCATGCGTCGTAGCCCGCTCTTCTTCGTCTCGTGGGCGGTGTTACTGGTGGCGTGGCAATTGGCGTCCTACATCGTGCCGGCGGGGACTCTCGAGCAACCCCTGGTTCCGGGCTGGGACTACGTGTTCGGTGAGACCCTGTTCGGAATGTCCAGATTCTGGGCCATCCGCGAGTTGAACTTCGGTTTCGCGACCTTCAATTTCGAAGCGCTGGCGCCTTTCCCCACTCATGGTGGGGAGCCCACCTGGCTGGCCGTGTTCCTCGCAATCGCCTATCACTCCGGTGTCACCCTTCTCAGGCTGCTGGTTGGCCTGGTGGGCGGTATCACGCTCGGTGTCCTGACCGGCCTGGCCCTTCCCTACTGGCCGGCGGTGGGCCGGACCGCCTGGGCGCCAATGAACTTCCTGAGGATGATCCCCCTCCTGGTGGCGGCACCGTGGTTGCAGTTCGTGGCGGGCAACACCTTCTCCGGTATCACCCTCTACATAGCCTTCGGAGCGTGGACGGTGCTCGTGGTGGCCACCATGAATGCGGTAGCCAACGTGCCCGACCTGTACATCGAAAGGGCCCGGACCTTGGGCGCCTCCCGGCGGCAGACGTATTACAGAGTGATAGTGCCGGCGTCGATCCCGGAAATGCGCTCCGCCCTGCTGCTCGCCATGGGAGGCGGCTGGTCACTCGCCATCGCCGCCGAGTTCCTGGGCTACTCCTCCGGCCTCGGCTACCTGGCCGACGCCGCAGTACAGCAAACCAACACCGCCCGCCTACTGATAGTCGCGTTCATCGTGGCGTTCTATTCCCTCACGACGTTCTTCCTGCTCAACGAGGGATTCAAGAAGCTCGTCAGCTGGATGCCCCAGCAAGCCCCCGGCGAAACCGACATCGAAAAGCTCGCCGGAGCGGCACAAGAAGCCTGATCGCTGACTTCGCCGGTCTAGGTCTTGGCCGTTGACTTTGCGGAGCGGAACTGCCAGGTTACAAGGAGGGCGTAGCCAGACCGACGGCGCCCACCACGCATTGAGGTGCCGGATATGGTCCAAATATGACTAGACTGTGACCAGTCAGAAAAGACAGGAAGGGAAATGAACGTCTCGACTTCCAACATCCGGCCAGACCGGGGGCAGGCACCGATGAACCCCTTGCACGAGCCTGTCGGCGCCGCGGAGTTCAAGGCGCGGTGCCTTCAGATCATGGACCAGGTGAAGGAAACCGGCGCCGAGGTGACCATCACCAAACACGGCCATCCGGTGGCGAAGCTGGTGCCAATCACCGCCCAGGTGACTCGGCCTCCACTCCTTGGCTCTTGCAAGGATTCTCTTGTCATTCTCGACGATGATGATCTCGTTCCCTCGACTACGGACGAGTGGACCGACTGGGAGGCCAAGATCGAGCAGAGTCCCGAAGGCGTTCTCTCCGCCTGATGCTGCTGCTGGACACGAACGCCTTGCTGTGGGTATTGCAGGACAACCCACGGCTCAGTTCCCAAGCTCGTGACATGATCACCGATGGGTGGTCGGTGGGGTCGGTGGCCGTATCGGCCGTGACCTTCTGGGAGATAGCGATCCTGGCGGAAAGGAACAGACTGGACTGGGTTGCGATGCGGCCCGCTGGCGTTCGGACAGGATCGCCGATGGGCTGCGCGAGTTGCCCTTGCATGGCACCGAGGCGGTACGCGCCGTCGCGCTGGAACGCGAGGGTTTCCACAGAGACCCGGCAGACCGGTTCATCGTGGCGACGGCCCTGCTCGGTGGCCACACTCTGCTGACAACCGACCGAGAGATCATCACCTGGCCCGGTGAGCTACATTGCGTTGACGTCCGCCGCCCCCGCATCGGTCGGTGATGCTCTGCTGACAAGCAATACACCACGTCACCGTGTCCTCGAACCCTTGGTCCACGGGCTGATCGGGCGTGATGCCGAAGCTTGCTCTGTGGCCCGTTACAACGCCTTGTGCATCTGGCGGGTGATCGACCACATTTCTATGTCGTGAAACCGGCCATCGGTGAACAAGGCTGAACGCATCACACCCTCCTGGGTGTAGCCGCACTTCTCCGCCACCCGCCGCGACGCGAGATTGTCCGGTCTGATGTTGAGCTGGAGTCGGTCCATCAGCTTGGTGGAGAACAGGTACTCCGTGAGCAGCCCCAGGGCCTCGGTTGCATAGCCCTTCCCGGAATGCTGGTCGCCGAACACCTGGTAGGAGATCTCGTAGCCGCAGAGGTAGAAGGCGAGGGGAATGAAGCCGGTCCACCCGACGATGTCATCGGCCCTATCGATCATGAGCAGCATGCCGGAGTCGTCGGACCAGTAGCCGTCCCGCTCGAACCGGCTGCGGATGTCCGTTTCCGGCTTGAGAACGTGGCCCAGAGCACCGCGCATTTCGAGATTGTTCAGTAACTCGATCAGGTCGTCGATGTCGTCGCTGCGCACAAGGCGAAGGCTGATCAGATCTCCTCGCAAGGGCGGCACGTCATCCTCCCGGTCGGGTCGATCCCCGCCACGCTTTCCGCTGCCGGATGCATTCATCCGCCAGTGGCTCGGCTCTTACGCCTGGGCAGGCTAGCCGGTCTGACGCTCTCCGTGCGTTGCCCAACCTTGTTCTGAAGTTGCTCCGATGACCGGCAGAGCGTGGCTGGACAGCCTTCCGGACCTATTCGATGGTGAGGCCTGAGAGGATGGTGTTCGCTTCCGGGGTGAGCGGGTGGCGGTGGTGGTAGGAGCCGATCACGGCGTGGAGGCAGAAGGCCCGGCCGGCGGAGTGGAAGAATCGTTGGAGGCCGGCCTGTTCTCGCATGGGCCGCCGGAGCGCGGCCGGGTCGAAGTCGTCGGGTTGCAGGTCGGTCGGGATGCCGTGGTGCTCGAACAGCATGGACCCGACCGCATCGCGATCGAACTCCACTAGGGCGATGAAGACTCCCGACGGTCCCATGGCCTCCAGCGCCTCGGCGCCGTAGTCGTCCCGTTCGTTCGGTAGCCAGAAGTTGGCCGCATGCAGGACGACCAGGCCCTCGCCGGGCGCAGGGTCGGCGTCGGGATCTTCGGCGCCTTCCTGCAAGGACAGTTCGGCCTCCCAGCCGGATGGCACGTCCAGGCCTATCCCGTATGCGGAGAGGCGGTGCATGCCGTCAGGTCACCAGCGCGACCGCGGCCACAGCTGCCAGCAGTGCGGCGGCGAGAGCTCCGAGGCGCCGGGCCCGGTGCGCGAGGGCGTCGAGCCGGTGATGCAGCCGGCGGAGGTCGGCGGCGTTACGTACGCGGCGGTTCAGCGTCACGGTGAGTCCTCGCATCGCACCGAAGGCAGCGCCCACCAGCAGTCCACTCATCGGGTCACGTGTCAGCAGGGCGGCCAGCATGAACATGGGGACGAGGGCCGTGTTGACCGCCGTCACGATCGCGGCACCCAGCTGGAGCCCGTAGCCCCAGCCGTACACCCACGGCCGGAAGGCCGAGAGCCAGTCCTCGTTGACCTGGCGATGGACGGGGAAGCGGCGTACCTTCAGATCCCATAAAGCGGCAGCTGCTCCGGTCAGGGCCAATGCGGCCAGGCGCCAGTTCTCGGCGAGGGTGACCGGAAGGGACCGCCCGAGTGCGCCGAGGACGGCGCCGAGAGCCGCCCCGCCGGCCAGCGTTCCCAGCACGAGCCACGTCACGGTCAACGACCAGCGATTGCCGCGGGCCCGCTCGCCGAGCGGGCTGATGCTCGTGAGCATCGAAAGGCCTCAGGGCGACCAGGTCGAGCGGAATCCGGCAACGACCGCGGCGGCCACGCCCACGGCGAATGAGGTGATCACTGTTCGGCGGGTTGATCGCGAGGTGTGTCCCTGGCGCCGGCGCCGGCTACCGGGTTGACGGTCGGATGGTCCCTACCGATGCCGGCAGCGAGCAGGGCCTCATCGGCGCGCCTCTCCCGGTGCCGTCCCGACGTGGCGCCTGGTTCGGGGTCGATCTCACGGAGGTAGTCACCCAGGGCCGTCCGGAGCATGTTCCGCATCTGGTCCCAGTTTGCGGCGGTGCCTGAGCCGACCATCCGGTTGTTCGTACCGTCTACCAGCGCGAAGAAAGGTGATCCGGGAACGTCGTAAACCTGCCAGGCGGCGCTGGACAGCACAGCCTTAACACCCGGAGGCGCCAGGCCGGCGAACGCGGCCTCCGACTCGAGGGGCGGGTCCTGGCCGACGATGACCAGCCGGGTCCCCGGATCCGGGAGGTCGAGGTCGGGTTCGGCGAACGCCGTCCAGAACGTCTCGCACGTCCGGCAACCCGAAGATAGAAACGCCAGAAGGGTCAGACCATCGGCGCCGGTCACGCTGATCTTGGTGCGGCTGCCTGCGGGAGACACTCCGACGATGTCGTGGGCGGAACCGTCCGGCGGGGAACGCAACTCCACGGGAGCGCCGGGTCGTCCGGCATGCCCGCCGTCCTCCTCGAGAGGGATTCCCGCACGGTGCAGAGCTCGGATTATCTCGGCGTGCGACCTCAGCAGACCGAACACCAGGAGGGCGAGAACTCCGACCGCGCAACTGAGCAGGACGAGAGCGACGGCCACCTCGCCAGATTATCAGGCGGGTGTCTACTGCAGCGTTCGGCAGCTGTCGGCGAGGAGTGCGTTCGATGTGTTGGCGCGGCCTTCCAGCGCCTGGGCCACGGCGGCCCGCACCTGGGCGATGGGGGCGTCGCCGGGCTGGAACTCGGGAGGGATGAAGTTGACGGTGACGATCCTCGACGTGTCGAGCCTGTCCGCGAGGCCCATCAGGTCGCTGAGACGATCGATCGGGATGTCGGTGCTGACATGGCTGGCGATTATGTCGGTGAGGTCCATGTACCGGTACACCAACTCCATGCGCGGCACCTGGTCGAGCAGGGCTTCCACCACGCATCGTTGGCGGGTCATCCGGTGCCAGTCCGTGGTGCCGGTCCGGGCCCGCACGTAGCCGAGGGCGGTGAGGCCGTCGAAGTGATGGTATCCCGGCTCGACGGTGATGAAGACGGGTGGGCCGTCTGCCACGATGGGCTTGATCCGCTCGTCGATCGTCTCGCTCACCTGCAGGTTGATCCCGCCGAACAGGTCGATGACCTTGACGAAACCCACCATGTCGAGCAGCACGTAGTACTGGATGGGCAGGCCGGTCAGCTGGGCGAGGGCGGACTTGATGGCGTGCCCGGCCGGATCATCGACCTGGGGGAAGGCTTCTGGGTGCCTCAGGCCGAGGCCGTAGATCTCGTTGACGATCTCCGGATACCCGTCCGGCCATCGCTCCGCGGCGGCGGTTCCGTCCGGGAAGGTGACGTGACGCCAGTTGCGGGGCACGCTGAATGCCGCCGCGTCGCCGGTGGCCACATCGATCGAGACGACGATGATGGTGTCGGTCCTGACCCCGGTCCGGTCGAACCCGGCGTCGCTGCCCAGCAGGGCGATGGTGAGGCGGTCGGCGCCGTCCCATGTCAGTTGCTGCGGTGTAGCCAGAGCCGTGGTGGAGGTAGCGGGTGGCGGGGTCGTTGCTTGCGTAACCGGTGTGGTGGGTTCGGATGACTCGTCCCCGACGAGCTCTATCAAGGGGGTCGTCGGTACGGTGGTGGGAAGCGGGGTCGGGGCCGCGGTCAGCGTGTTGGTGGCGACGAATACGTCCGACAGCAGGGCCAGCTGCACCGATGCGAGGCGGATGACGACAACATGGGGAGCGGCGATGAGCGCGGCCACCAGGGTGAGCGTGATGGCTGTCCCGACCCGCCGCCGCGGCTTGTGGCGCCACCGCCAGTAGCGGCGGTCCGCAGTCCTGTACGCGTCCACCGCGACCGCGGAGCGGAAGGCCAGCAGGAGCAGGCTGCCCACCATCAGGACCCGGAGCGAGGAGACGTTCACGGTCCAGAGGAGCAGGGTTCTCGTGCCGCGCGCCACCACGTAGCCGAGCGCGAAGACGTAGGCCATCAGGGTTCCGTTGGCGAACAGCAGGGCACGGCGGGTTCTGTGGCCGAAATGGCCCAGGCCGGGCCAGATCGCGGAGAGCGCCGCGGCCACCAGCGGGTCCGGTCCCCGGCGCCGCAGATCCATCCATGCCCCGCTCAAAGAGACCTCAGTTATCGCGAACTTGCGCATCAAGTCTGCCATGTCGCAGTGCTCAGATCGGGTTTATCGCCGGACCTGAGGGATAGCCGGGACGGCTACCGGCCCGGAGTGCCGGGGTAGCCTTGACGCCCCATGACCTTCGTAGACATCACTATGGCGTTCTACGCCGCCGGTTCGTTGTTGCTCCTCCTCGCGGGGATGGCGAAGCTGGCATTCCCCCGTCCGGCGGCCGACCTCATGGCGATCCTCGGGTTCCCCGCCGGGGTGTGGTTCGCCCGTCTCGCCGGTGGTACGGAGGTGGCGCTGGGGATAGCCGTCCTTGCGGTTGGCGGGCCGGCGCCCGCCATGGCGGCAGCCGGCGTGTACGCCCTGTTCGCGCTGGTTGCGCTGCTCGCCCTCAGCAGAGGTCTCTCCTCCTGCGGCTGTTTCGGGCAGGTGGACTCACCACCCTCGCGGATACATGTGATCGGCAACCTCTTCTTCGCGATCGTGTGCGTGCTGGCGGCGGGAGCGGGCAGTTCTCCACGGGTCTGGGTCGGGACAGCGTCAGATCAGCCGGACGGCCGCGTTGCGCTGGTTCTCGCCGTCTGCGTGCTGGCCGGGCTGGTTTTCGTGAGCTTTACGGCGCTACCGGAATGGCTCCGGGCCCGATCGGCGGGACGTAGGAGTCCGGAGACGTTCCGGGTCGAAGCCGCCGGGCTCCGGCGGTAGTCCTCCGGCCACGGGCGATCGCAGTGAGTCGCAAACTCGTCATGAGGGTGTCGAGCCTGGTCGATCGGCACACGTCCCGGCGCGGGTTCCTGCGATCGTTGGTGATGTCCGCGACCGCCATCGCCTTCGCTCCTGCCTACCTGGTCCGGCCCATCGCAGCGGAAGCCGCCATCATCACGTGCCTGGGGCTGCGGTGTTCCCACTGGTCGGCGTGCTGCGACGGATGGACGGAGTTCTGCTGCAGGTTGACAGGGGAGAACACGTGCCCGCCGGGCACGGTGGTGGGTGGCTGGTGGAAGGTCAACAACTCGTCGTTCTGCTCCCGCGACGAGCCGCGGCCCCGCTACTACATCGACTGCAATGTCACGTGCGTGACTGCTCGCCGGTGCCGGCCCGGCGGGCTCTGCCGGCGGTCGGAGACGGCAGCCTGGTGCCGGTGCCCGGATGGTTGCGACACCAGGAAGGTAGATTGCGTCCAGTTCCGGTACGGCCAGTGCAACCAGCACACCTGCGTGGGCCCGATCCGCTGCCGGGTCGTCACCTGCGTGCCGCCCTGGCAGTGGGATCCCACCTGCCGTCGCTGGCCGGCGCTGACCAGCGAGGCGACCCGTCACCACGACCGGCCCTGCTTGCACGACTGGTTCAACGACGTGCCCCCCAACGCCTTCTACGCCGGAGCGGTGCGGTGGATGAGCGACCGGGGTATCGCCTCCGGTGTGACGGACGACCTGTTCGGGCCGGACGAGCCGGTCCTCTGGGAGCACTTCGCAACCTTGCTGTGGTCCTACGCGGGCGGTTCTGCCACGCCGTCTACGAGCCCCCTTGACGAGGCCTACGCGCGCACGGACTACGAGGAGGCCGTGGACTGGATGGCCGGCAACGAGGTCGTGCCCGGACCGCCGGCGCGGTACCTCGATCCCGCCAATCATGTAACCCGTGCGGAGGCCGTAACCGTCCTGCATCGACTGGCCGCAATCACGAACACAGTGTCCCGAGAGGACCCGACCCCCGAAGATCTCTATCCCGAGAGGGAGCTGATCACAGAACGGCCGCCGTTCCCTGACGTGGCGGACGGCGCCTGGTACGGGGAGGCCGTGGACTGGGCGGCCGCCCAAGGGATCGTCTGGTGGTCACCTCCCGATCCGTTCCACCCCGACCAGGTCGTCACCAGGTCAGAAGCCGCCGTCTACCTGCACCGTTTCCACGAGCCCCCAGCTCCCACCGCCGCGCCCCAGCCCGAGTCCATCGAACCGTGGATGTAGTCGACCGACCACCCGACCGGTGGGCCGGTCCTGACGGGGGTCTTGGCTAGTCGGCTAGGAAGAGTGCGGCGATGGATGCGCCGAACCCCATCGTTCCGATGGCGACCGCGATGAACCATCGGATGAGGCGGTTGATGGCCTTCTCTACGTTCGCTTCGCTGGTGGCGATGGCGTGCGCGGCCTTGGCATCTGCGTATCCGTCGGTGGCGGCGGGCATCCCCATCCCCTCTCGTGCTCTTGGACTATAGCGAACGATGATTAGGGTATATGGAGCTGAAGGAATATAGAAGCCCTATGGCAACCGGAAGGATTGGCTGTGAGTGTCGTCAAGATCAACGCGATCACCGTGCCGGATGGAAGAGGTGCGGATCTGGAGGAGCGGTTCGCGGCGCGGGCTCGTGCGGTGGACGGGGTGGAGGGCTTCGAAGGGTTCGAGTTGCTGAGGCCGGTGGACGGCGAGACCCGCTACTTCGTCTACACCAGGTGGCGGTCGGAGGAGGACTTCCAGCGGTGGGTCAGCAGCCGGGAGTTCGGGCGGGGCCACCAGGCATCGAACGAAGGCTCGGATCGCCGGCCGGTCGGTATAGCGTCGGAACTGCTGTCGTTCGAGGTGGTCGAGCCCGCTAGCTGAGCGGCGCAGGGGCGTCGGCATAAAGCGCGCATGAGAACAGAGCATCGAAACGGCCCTGACCTGCCCTAATCCCAATTCCGCGAGAGGGCTGATCCCAATTCCGTCAGAGGGCTAGTCCCGATGCCGCCGGTTCTTCCGATAGGACGGGGATGCCGGTATCGCCGTCAACGGACCACTCGAGGGCATTAACCACCTCCGACAAAGTCATACGATTTGTCAGCCACGGATCCATAGACACCTAACCCCGATGGCTAGTCGACTCGGGGAGTTTCTACTAACTTGCCCCCACGCAGACCATCACATGAACCGAAAACCACGCCGCCGCGCAGGCGGCAGGAGGTGCGAGGCCGGAGATGCGTTACTACCTGGATCTGGTGACCCGATCGAAGCTGCTGACAGTGCTGGCGCTGGCGGCGCTGCTCGTCGCCACATGGGCCGACTGGCAGTGGGTCTGGGGAGTGTTCTTCCTCTACTGGGCTTGGGGCGGCATCACGACGGGACAGGCCTTCATGGTGCAGACCATCGACCGGTCCGAGAGCCCCGTCCTCTTCTGGATGATCAGCATCACGTGGCTGGTCCTCTCCGCGATGATCATCGTCTATGACCTCTTCCCCGAGACCGCTCGGCTCTGGATCGGATAACGCCGTGCCTGGATGCGGCTAGTTCGGCGGGATTCGTATCAATAGACCCAGGGGTAGATCCGGTACTTCACCCTTGCCGTGTACTCGGCCCACACCTCCGGGCCGTACTTCTCCTCGCAGAACTTATTGTCGTAGCGTTCACGGGTGGTGAACATGATGATGACGAAGATGAAGTAGGTCCAGGCCCACAGGTTGGTGAAGTGGCCGAACGCCAGGGCCATCCCCAGCGAGATGAACCCCTCACCCCCGTAGTTCATGTGGCGGGCAGCGCCCCAGAATCCGCTGACCAGAAGTTTGCGGTCACCGGCCTCGATGTACTCCGGCTCGATGAGGCCGAGGAACTTGCGGTCGGGCCAGCGCTTGAACGTGTACTTCTGCATGGCGGCGCCGCGGGCCATGCCCCACCCGAAGAGGAAGCACACCGACGCTCCGATGAGCCAGATATACCTGCCCGGTCCAGAGAATCCGGGGTCCGGGTGAACGGCCATACCCCACAACGGCAGGGTGAACATCCACCCATAGATCAAGAGCCCGCCCCAGAACATCTTGAACCCCATCCTCTCATGGATCAGGTCGTAGGTATACAGCTGGACACGCTCGAATACGAAGTAATCCACGATATACCATGTGAATAACGCGGTATACAGGACAACACCGGGGTTGGAGTTCTCGCCGAAGCGGTCGTAGTGGTAAGCCACTGCGGACCAGCCGTTGAGCACCAACATCGTCCCGCCCACCACATAGAAGTACATCTTGATGTCGATGCGCTGGTTGAAGAAGGACAGCTCTCGGGCCCGTCCGACCCACAAGGCCAGTAACGGATTCTTTATCTCACCAGGTGGCTGGCTGTACACCGCGATGATCGCCAGAATCAAGGTGACGACCGTCCCGCCGGCCACGGCATAGAGGGTCGACTGGTAGAACCACTCGCGGGGCATCCCGGTGAGCTCGAAATACCACAGGATCACCACGATTACGAAGACCATGAGGCCGTTGAGCCGGTAGCTCCGAGGTTCTCCGGTCTCGGGATCGATGACGTAGCCGGGGACCCGGCGTCCAGGCACCACGAGTTGTAGCACGAAGAACCCGGCGAATACCACCAGCGGGGTCAGGTACCCCCAGATCGCGTCGGTCCCGGAGAGCTCTACGAGATGGCCGATACCAAGCCAATCGAACATGACCGAAATCCCTTCCCCCAGCGATGTCGCGATTGACGATAGCCTCAACCGGTCCGCCGGTCGCGGATCGGTATCAGGTGCCCCATTCCTTGACGGCGGCGGCCAGGCGGGCTACGCCTTCCAGAAGGGGTTCGGTGGCGGTGGCCAGGGACACGCGGACGTAGGCGGAGCTTCGGGGGCCGAAGGTGTTGCCGGGGACGACCGCCACGCCTCGTTCCAGGACCAGGCGGCGGGCGAATTCGAGCCCGCTCATGCCGCTCCCGCTGACATCTGCCATCAGGTAGAAGGCGCCGGTGGGCCGGACGTGGGGAATCTCTTCCTGCTCGAGCAGTTCAACGACCCGGTCGCGCCGCCGCCGGTAGGCGTTCCGCATCTCGGTGACCATTTCCTGGGGACCGGTGATGGCGGCTACGGCCGCCTTCTGGGCGGGGGCGTTCACGCAGGACGAGATCGGCTCCTGGGTCTTAACCACGTTCTCGGTCAGGGACGGCGGGGTGACCAGGTAGCCGACTCGCCAACCGGTCATGGCGTAGGTCTTGGAGAAGCTGAAGAAGGTCACCACCCGGCCGTCCGGGTCGAGCGGGCCGGCGGACACGTGCGGGTCGTCGAACCAGATCTCGTCGTACACCTCGTCCGACAGCACCCACAGGTCGTAGGTCCGGGCGAGCTCCATCAATTCCACCAGGGCCTCGCGGGTGGTGGTGGCGCCGGACGGGTTGCCGGGGGAGTTCAGCAGCAGCACCCTGGTGCGGTCGTTGATGTGGGGCTCGATCCGGGCGGCGTTGGGGATGAAGCCGTCCTCCGCCGACAGCGGGAACAGCCGGGGAGTGATCCCATGCAGGTCCATCATCAGGTGGTAGTTGGGCCAGCTGGGGTCGCTCAGCAGCACCTCGGCGCCGGGGTCGGTCACCGCCGCCAGGGTGCTGTACAGGCCGACGACAGCCCCGGGCGTCACCACGACCTGGTCGGCCGTGGCTTCGATGCCGTTGCGTTCCCCCACCTTGTCGGCCAGCACCTCCCTCAACTCCGGGATGCCGGCGTTGGGCGTGTACCGGGTGAAGCCGTCCAGGGCGGCCCGGTGGGCGGCCTCCACCACGTGGTCGGGGGTGGAGAAGTTGGGCTCGCCGACCTCCAGGTGGATCACATCCTCGACCGTCCAGGCCAGCTCCATGATCTCCCGGATGCCTGACCGGGCCATCGACTCCACGACTAGGGACGGCTTCGCCATGGCGCATCCTCCTCTACGTAGCGGCGTTCGATCTTTGCGAGGGCAGAGTAGACCGGCGGTACCACCTGGCCCACCCGAACGGTACCCGCCGCGCCCAGCACCCGGTAGGCCTCGGCCAGGGAATAGAGGCCCGTGTGGCGCATCCGGCGGGCCAGATCGTCGTAGGCCGCCCTGACCAGGTCCTCCAGGTGGCCGGGCCCCGGGGCCACGCTGCCCCATTCGGTGGCCGTATTCACCTGGGGCAGGCCGCAGAAGCCCGCCTCGGCCGGATCGCTCCGCCCGAGGCTCAGCGTCACGTCGGCCTGGCATTCGATGGCCGAGCGATGGATCTCCGCGTCTCCCTGGGCGAGATGGGCGTCTCCCAGCGACACCATGCCTCCATCCACCGCGGCCTTCATGACCACGGTGGCGCCCGCCGCCACCTCGGGCAGATCGACATTGCCCAGGAAATCCGCGCCCTGGCGGAACGACAGCACGGGGTCGCCGGCAGGTGCCACTCCCAGCGTGCCCACGAAGGGACGGTATGGAACAGTCACCGGTCCCCGAGCGGTCGGGATCTCAACCCGGTCGCCCCTGCGGTGGCAGACAACGGTCTCCGCGGCCAGGGAGGGGTGGAGGGTTGGGGTGGTGTTCATGTATCCGAAGCCGGTGACGGGCGCGCCCGCGATGTGTTCGATATGTACCTCGACACAGTCCCCCGCCCGCACTCCTTCGATGGCGATCGGCCCGGTCACCGGGTTGGCGCCGCCGATGCGGTCCATCACCTCGTCGAGCGTCTCGTAGACCACCTCGGGCCCGGTGATGGTCCCGCTGTGGGCGTCCTCGGTCTCGACCCGGATCGATTCGCCGAGCGCCACGGTGATGGCGGGCGCCAGCGAAGCGTCGAACTCGAAATGGGTCCGGTCACGGGCGAGCCGCCGGAGATCGGCGCTCCGAATCCCTGCCGCGTCCTGACCGCTCAGATGATGGCCTTTGCTTCGGCGAAATGGCAGGCCACCAGGTGGCCGGGCGCCTCCTCCTTCAGAGGCGGCTCCTCCGCCCGGCAGATGTCCTTGTCCCTCCCGATCGGGCATCGGGTGTGGAACCGGCACCCGGACGGCGGGTTGAGCGGGCTGGGCACATCACCCTCCAGCAGGATCCTGGAACGCTGCCGCTGGAGCTTCGGGTTGGGTGTGGGCACCGCTGAAAGCAGCGCCTGGGTGTAGGGATGCATGGGCTCGGTGAACAGGCGGTCGGTACTGGCCTGCTCCACGATCTTGCCCAGGTACATGACCGCGGTTTCGTCGCAGATGTGGCGCACCACCGCTAGATCGTGGGCGATGAACAGGTAGGTCAGCCCCAGCCGGTCCTGGAGTTCCTCCAGGAGGTTGAGAACCTGGGCCTGGATGGACACGTCCAGGGCCGATACCGGCTCGTCCAGGATCAGGAATCCCGGATTGAGCGCCAGGGCCCGGGCCACGCCGATCCGCTGGCGCTGCCCGCCCGAGAACTCGTGGGGGTACCGGTCGGCGACGTTTGGGTTCATCCCCACCAGCGAGAGCAACTCGCCCACCCGGTCGCCCCGCTCCTTCCTGGTGAGGTTGGTGTGGACATGGAGCAACTCGCCGATCGCAGTCCCCACCGACATGCGGGGATTGAGCGAGGCGAAGGGGTCCTGGAAGACGATCTGCATGTGGCGGCGCAGTTCCCGCAACTGGCGGCGGTCCGCAGCGATGACGTCGATCCGCTCGCTGCCTCCCTCGTCGAGCGGGCGGGTGAGCACCACCTCACCGGAGGTGGGCTCGATGAGGCGCAGGATGCTGCGGGCCGTGGTGGACTTGCCGCATCCCGACTCGCCGACCAGGCCCAGGGTGCGTCCGGCGCCGATCTCGAAGGAGACGCCGGCCACCGCCGACACCTCCCCCTTCTCGCCGCCGAAGACCCCTCCTCCCACCAGGAAGGTCTTGACCAGGTCCCGGACCGAGAGGGCCACTTCGTGGCTGCCGTTGGCGGCAGCGGCGGGCGGGGAGACGGAGGGCATTCGCGGTCATTCTATCTTGCCGGCACTCTGCGCGCCCGAGGGTGGGAGCCGCCTATGCGAAGGTCCGAGGCACGCGGATAGTATGGAGGCATGGTCGATGGGAATGACGCCACCGACTGTCCGCAAACGAAAGGCGACACGGAATGGCCGAGGATTTTCGGGGAAAACTAGGGGGACTGGAAGGCGAGGAGTTCGATGCCTTTCTGGAAGGTAGCTACCTGGCTCGGGTGGCCTGCCTGACGCCCGACGGCGCTCCGTACGTCATTCCCCTCTGGTACCAGTGGGACGGCACAGCAATGTGGTTCGTGGGTCGCCAGCGTGCGGTGTGGTGCGAGTACATGAAGGCCGATCCACGGGTCTCGATCGTGGTGGATGCGCCCCACAGCGAGCCGGACGAGATGGGCCGGAGCGTCGAGATTCCCAAGGTGATCATGCAGGGACTGGCACAGATCGTCGAGGAGCCCAACGTCGGCGGCCAGTGGGTGGATGTCGCCAAGGAGATGTCCTACCGGTACCTGGGACCCAACGGTCCGGAGTACCTGACCGGGACCATCAACCAGCCCCGCTGGCTGATCAAGGTGGTGCCGTCTGAGGTCACGAGCTGGCAGGGCGTGGGCTGGGCCCGCCGCTACTGGGTCGAGGGAACCGGCGGCGCCAGCTATGCCGAGGCCCACGGCCAGTAGACCCGTACCCGACCTTCCGGCCTCGGGGCTATAGCCGAAGCGTGCCCGGACCGCGTTGCCGGGCAGGCCGGTTCAGCCGAGGCGCTTCAGCCATCCGAGCGTGAAGTCGTTCCACTCGTCGGCCATCTCGTAGAAGGCGATGTGGCTGGAGGCGGGGCCGGTGAAGACGTGCATGGTCGATCCGGGGATCCGCCGCTGGACTTGTAGCCCGTAACGGGTGGGCACCTGCCAGTCCACCTCACCCGACGTGATCAGGGTGGGCACCTCGATCCGGTGCAGCCGGTCGAGCGTGTCGTGGGTCTTGTCGGCGTGGAAGTGCCCCAGCATCCCGTCGCGGCTGGGCGGATGGGGGTTATCGAAGATGAACCCCTGCTCGAAGGCGGCCACGTCGTCGGGGCGTTCGTTGATGAAGTGGGGGCTGGCCACCCACAGCAACGCCGTCCGGATATACATGGCGTAGTCCTCGTGGAGCACGGGCAGCTCGTTGGTGTCGATCATCCTGATGAACCACTCGTCCGAGTAGCCCCATGTGCAATGGAGCTGGACCGAGGACACCTTTGACGGATGGTTGATGGTCAGCTCCTGGGCGGTGGCGCTCCCCAGCGAGAGCCCGGATACGTGGGCTTCGTCGATGCCGAGGTGGTCCAGCAGTGCGGCGGCGTCATCGCCCAGCAGGCGCATCGAGTAGGTGGTGGGATCCGACGGGCGGGTGGTCTGGCCGGTTCCGCGGGCGTCATAGGTGATGACCGTGTAGTCGTCCCGGTAGGCGGCCACCTGCCCCGCCCAGGTGGAGTGGTCGGCGGCGGTGCCCATTATCAGGAGCAACGGGTCGCCGGCGCCCTCCACCTCGTAGTACATGTCGATTCCGGTGGGGAGCGATGCGAACGGCACGGGATTGGCCTCCTTCTCGGCAGGGGATGGTCAGGCGGTGGGTGCGCCGAGGCCGGTGGCCATCATGATCTTGGCATCGGTGCGGGCCCCCGTGGCCAGGTCCTCGAAGGACCGGGCCGTGTCCTCGAAACTCTCCACGCTCCCGATCAGCAGGTCGAGGTCGAGCCGGCCGGCGGCGAGGTGGTCCAGGGCTTCTTCGAACACGGCGTCCGGGTAGCAGAAGCTCCCCACGACTACCCGCTCGCTGACCACCACGTCGAAGAGAGGGATGCTCACCTCGGGTAGGCCCAGCCCCACGAAGCATGCCACCGCCGCCTTGGGGATGTTCTGGATGGAGGCGTAGGCCGTGGCGGTGATCCCGACCGCGTCGAAGGAGACGTCGAACGGGCCGGCCTCTTCGACCTGGCCGGGTTCGAGCGCCCTGAAGCCACCTGCCTCGGCCAAGGCCCGGCGGGAAAGCATGGGATCCGACACGCTCACCGATGCGGCGCCCTCCAGGCGGCAGGTCTGGGCGATGGACTGGCCGATCATCCCCCCGCCGACCACGAGAACGTCCTGGCCGGGCTCGACACCGGCGCGACGGGCGGCCTGGAGGGCAACCGCCATGGGTTCCACGCCGGCGCCCCGGAGCAAGCTCAGGGTGCCCAGCTCCACCACCCGGGCGGCGGGCACCGCGATGGCGTCGGCGAAGGCGCCCTGGATTTCGGGCGTGACCCCGATCACCCGCAAGGCGGCGCAGTGGTTCTCCGGTCCGTGGCCGCAGGCTCCGTCGCAGGGCAGGCTCGGGTTGAAGGTGACCGGCGTGCCTACCGCCGGCCCCTCCACCCCCGGGCCCAACTCCTCGACCCATCCGCTGGCCTCGTGACCCATGATCATCCCGGGGAGCCGGCGGCCCGACTCACCGGTGTAGCCGTGCAGGTCGGACCCGCAGATGCCCACGTATGCCATCCGGAGCCGGACCTCCCCGGGTCCGGGAGCCGGGCGGGGCCGGGTCTCGATGTGGAACCGGTGGGGCCCGTCGAATACCAGGACCCGCATGTCGGCGGTCACTACGCGTCCACGCGGACCGGGGGCCGGTGCTCCGACCAGCTCGTGGTGGCCTCGAAGGCGGCGCCGATCCGTAGGACCGTGGCCTCGTCGAAAGGCCTCCCGGTGATCTGGAGACCGATCGGCAGGCCATCCCGATCGAACCCGCACGGGACGGTCAGCGCCGGCTGGCCGCTCAGGTTGAAAGGCGCGGTGGTGCGCACGTAGGAGGAGGTCACATCCTCCTCCATCACGCCGTAGTCGAACATCTCCTGGTCGGCCAGGGCGGCCGTGGCGGGCAGGGTGGGGGTGATCGCCGCGTCCAGATGGTTCTCGTCGAACGCCCGCCGCAAGGCGTCACGGATGATCCGGCGGGCGCCGAGGCCCTTGAGGTAGTGGGTAGAAGGCATGATCGTGCCGATGGTGAACAGCTCGCGGATCCCCGGAGTGATCAGCTCCGGCGCCCTCCTGAGCAGTCCGCGGTGGTAGGCGGCGGCCTCGGGACCGACGATGGCGAACTCGGTCGCCAGCGTGAAGGTCAATTCCGGGACATCGAGGGGGACCACATGCGCCCCGAGTCCCTCGAGGTGCGCCACTGCATCACCGAAGGCCCGCTCCACGCCCTCCTGCATGGGGGAGAACGGAGGCGTGGCCATGATGCCGAGCCGCAGTCCGTCCACCCCACGGCCCAGGTGTTCGGAGTAGTCGGGTGGGGGAGAGGGCTCGGTCGGGGGATCGGCCGGATCGTGGCCCGCCAGAACCTGGAGCGTCGCAGCGCAGTCCTCCACGGTGGCGGCCAGCGGTCCGATGTGGTCCAGCGACCAGGCGAGGGTCTCGACCCCGGCCCGTGACACCCGTCCGAAGGTCGGCTTCAGGCCGGCGATCCCGCAGACCGACGCCGGGATCCTGATCGAGCCGCCGGTGTCGCTCCCGAGCGCCATCGGCACCATTCCGGCGGCCACGGCCGCACCGGATCCGCCGCTGGACCCGCCCGGGATGCGAGCCGTATCCCAGGGATTGGCGGCCGGAGGGCTGAAGACGCCGCAGGCCAGCTCATGGGTGGTCGTCTTGCCCACCATCACGGCCCCCGCCTCCCGCAGCCTGGCGACAACCGCGGCGTCCCCGTCGCTGGGCTCGTCGGGGTAGGCGGGCGATCCGCACCGGGTGGGAAGGCCCTCCATGTGGATGATGTCCTTGATGCCGACCGGGACGCCGGTCAGGGGCCCGGCCCCGCTTCCCGAGCTCAGGATCCGGTCGGCCTGCTCGGCGGCCCGCATCGCTCCCTCCGGGTCGACGAGCACGAACGCGTTGAGCCGGTCGTTGACCTGATCGATGGCATCGAGCGCGTGGCGGGTGACCTCCGCCGACGTGACGGCGCCCTTCCGGAGTTGCTGCGAGATCGAGGCGATAGAGCGGGTTCCCATGGTTCCCGTCACCACTTCGGGGGAAAAGAGACCGGATTGGCGGCGGGAGCGTCCACCTCGTGCTCTGACAGCAACGGGTCCAGTTCCCGCCCTGCTTCGTCCCAGCCGGCCAGCGTCTCGGCGATCGCGGCTGCGTCGAACGCCGGCCCGATCAGGCCGTGCCGGGAAAGGGTCTCGGCGACGCCCTCGGGGGTGGGGTCAGCCATCGGAAACCACCGCGATCACGTCCACCTCCATCTTGAGGCCGGGCAGCCCCAAGGCGGCGGCCTGCATGGCGGTCACCGCCGGGAACGGCCTCCCGGCGAACACTTCCTCGCGGACCGGGAACTCCTCGGTGATCTCCCGGATGTCCTGCATGATGTAGGTGACCTTGACCACGTCGGCGACGGAACTGCCGGCCGCCTCCAGTATGTCCGCGATGTTCTGCCACACCTGCCGGGCCTGCTCCTCCACGGTGTCGCCCACGATCACGCCGTCCCGGTCGAACGCCACCTGACCGGCCAGGTATAGGGTGTTGCCGGCGCGGATGGCGTGGGAGTAGGGCTCCGGAGGATCGCTCAGCGCTTCTACGTCAACAGCTTCAATCCCCATGGGAGACCTCCTTCCCGGCTCGTGAGATCATATACAATGCCGCCCGACGCTACCGGGATGGGAGTGAATGCGGATAGCTCGATTCAACGCCGGCGATTCGGAAGGATGGGGGTTCGTCTGTGGCGAGCGGGTGTGTCCCGTGACAGACGGCACCGACCTGATGGACGTGCTGGACGACAGGGAGGCGCTGGCCGGTCTCTACGAGGCTGCCTCTCCCGAGTACTCCCTACCGGAGGTCCGGCTGCTGGCGCCGGTCCCCAACCCGCCCCAGTTCCTGGGCATAGGCCTCAACTACCGGCTCCACGCCGCCGAGACGGGCGCCGCCATCCCAGAGTCCCCGATCTGCTTCCCGTTCTTCAACTCGTCGATCATCAACCCGGGCGATCCGATCCGGTTGCCTCCGTTCACCGACAAGGTGGACTGGGAGGTGGAGCTCGCGGTGGTGATCGGGAAGGAAGCCTGCTGCGTGTCGGAGGAGGATGCCGTCGACCACATCGCCGGCTACACCATCGTCAACGACGTGTCGGCCCGCGACATCCAGCTCAGCGAGGGGCAGTGGAGCCGGGCCAAGTCGTTTGACACCTTCAAGCCGATGGGTCCCTGGATCGTCACAGCCGACGAGCTCGGCGCAGCCGGCGACCTCGATGTCAAGCTGTGGGTGAACGGCGAGATCAAGCAAGACGGCGAGACGTCCGACCTGATCTTCAACGTGCCCCAGCTGGTTTCCCACATGTCCCAGCATCTGACCCTCGGGGTGGGGGCCGTGATCTCGACCGGAACGCCCAGCGGGGTGGGCATGGCACGCAAGCCTCCCGAGTACCTGCGTGCCGGCGATGAGGTCACCCTGGGGGTCGAGGGCATCGGACGCCTCTCCAACCCGGTCGAGGCGGCCTGCTGTTAGGCCCCTGAGCCCGCAGGTCCGATCTCGCTGACGTAGAGTTGGCAGCCAGGCGCGGGGCTACGAGGGAGGTTGTCGGATGGCGACGGTAAGGGTCAACGGAGTCGATCTCTGGTACGAGTTCTCGGGCGAGGGCGAGACGGTGGTGCAGATCGGCGGGGCGGTGAGCGGCCACGAGGGGTACGCCACCATCACGCCCGGCGTCTCCGAGCACTACCGGGTGCTGGACTACGACCATCGCGGCTACGGTCTCAGCAGCCGCCCCGAGCAGCGCTACACGCTCGAGACCTGGAGTGCCGACCTGGCCGCCCTGATGGAGGCCCTGGAGATCGAGAAGGCACACATCCATGGCGGGTCGATGGGGAGCTTCATCGCCCTGGACTTCGCCGCCCGGTTTCCGGAGAAGACCGACAAGCTACTGATGGGAGCGGGCGCGGTCGCCAAATGCGACGCCATGGGCATCCACATGTTCCGCGTGTGGCAGGACATCGCCTCCGCCTACGGCGCCGTATCCGAGCAACTGGCCAGGGAACTGCTCACCAAGGCCTTCGGGAGGAGGCTCCTGGACGAGATGGGCGACGACATCCTTCGGGAGACCCTGGCGGTGCTGGAGCGCAACACGGATACGGACGTGTTCATCGACGCGTGCCAGGCGATGATCGACACCGACGTGCGGGACGTGGTTCCCAAGGTGACGGCGCCCGCCCTGGTGATGTGCGGTCGCCATGACATCCTGACGCCCCTGGACGCCGGGCCGGGAGGCGCAGGGGCCCGATGGGTGGCCGACAACCTCCCGAACGGGCGCCTGGAGATATTCGAGAACAGCGGCCATGGCCACTACGTCGAGGAGATCGATCGGTCGGTCGAAGTCATCGTCGACTTCCTGGCCACCTGATCCGCACCGGCTCGAACGGGAGACGCACCGGTGGATTCCTGCTCCCTGACGTCGCTGTGACGAACGGTATGGTTTTCCGATGAGCGGGACGTACGTCGCAACGATGGGAGATCGGGGTCGCCTGGCGGTACCCGCGGAGGTCAGAGCCCGCCACGGCCTCGATCAGGGCACATCGGTGATCTTCATGGAGTCACCTTCGGGCTTGGTCCTAGTGAGCCGCGAGGCTTTGCTGGCGCGAGTCCAGTCTGAACTCGAAGGCAGCAACCTGGTCGAGAAACCTCTAGACCAGCGGAGACGGAGCGCCGAGATTGAGGACGCTACGTGATGGACCAGACGCGTTGGCAGTCTATTGGAGGGAAACGGGCGTGGCACGGGTATGAGGCTTGAGGGCAAGACGGCGGTCGTGACCGGCGCAGGCCAGGGGATTGGGGCGGCCACCGCCCGGCTCTTCGCCGTTGAGGGGGCCAGGCTTGTGCTGGCGGACCTGAGAAGCGGCCCTGCCGGAGACGTAGCGGATGAGATCACGGCCGGCGGCGGGGAGGCCGTGTTCGTCCAGGCCGACGTCACCTCCGACTCCGACTGCAAGCGGATGATCGACGCGGCTATCGACCACTACGGGGCCCTGGACATCCTGGTCAACAACGCCGGCATCGCCGGAAAGGGGACGGTGACTGAGGTGACCGAGGAGTTCTGGGACCGGGTGATGGCCGTAAACCTCAAGTCGATCTTCCTCGCATCCCGCCACGCGGTCCCCCACATGGAGCGAGCCGGGGGCGGCTCCATAGTGTGCATCGCCTCGGTGGCAGGCATGACGGGGGAGATGGGCCAGGTGGCCTACAACACCTCGAAGCACGGGGTGATCGGGCTGGTGCGGTGCATGGCCTACGACCACGCCGCGGCGGGCATCCGGGTCAACGCCGTGTGCCCGGGAGCCATCGACACGCCCCTGCTGAGCCCGCTGACCGAGGAGCGCCGCACCAGGCTGGAGGGCCTGCACATCATGCAGAGGCTCGGCCGGCCCGAGGAGATAGCCCGGGCCGTGCTCTACCTGGCCTCGGATGAGTCCTCGTTCACGACCGGCGCCGCACACGTGGTGGACGGCGGATACACGGCCATCTAGGGGATGATCGGCGCCTTGGACCGGACGGAGGGCAGAACTTGTCACACCCCCTCCATATGTTGAGTATCGCCAAGCACCAATGCCGGCCGCGGCTCCGACCGATCGGTCCGGCCGGCGGATGGGAACATACGAGGCTTCGTGGAGCGACCAGCCGATCTCCCGGCAACCGGCCGGTATGGCTGACCACGCTCCGAACCAGGACTGGTGGTGGCGGGGGAGGGCCCGGCGGACGGAGCCCGTTTGCCGCGATTTTCGCGTTCTTTTACCCATTCGGGACGCTTGAGGTCTCGCTGCCGCCAGTGCTCCGTGATCCGCAGGAGGTCGCATCATGAAGGTCGGTTTCATCGGTTTGGGCAACGTGGGTTCCAAGCTGTCGAAGAGCCTGCTGAGAAACGGGTTCGAGATGGTGGTCCGCGACCTGGATCGGGCGGCGGCGCAGCCTCTGCTCGACGGCGGGGCCGGGTGGGCGGACACCGACCGGGAGTTGGCGGAAGCCTGCGATCTCGTCGTCACCTGCCTGCCCTCTCCGGCCGCGGTGCGGTCGGTGATGGAAGGCCCGGACGGGGTGTTGGAGGGTCTCGGCGACGGAAAGATGTGGCTCGAGATGAGCACCACCGATGAGGCCGAGGTGCGGCGTCTCGGCGAGCTGGTCCTCGACAGGGGCGCTCGCCCCATGGACGGGCCGGTGTCGGGCGGATGCCACCGGGCAGCCACCGGCAACATCTCCATCTTCGTGGGCGCTGAGCGGGAGGATTTCGAGCGGGCCCTGCCCGTGCTCACCACCATGGGCCGCCGGGTGCTCCACGTGGGGGGACTCGGATCGGCCTCGATACTCAAGGTGGTGACCAACTATCTGGCTTCGGTGCACCTGGTGGCCCTGGGCGAGGCGCTGATAGTGGCCCGCCGGTCGGGTATGGACCTGAACACCACCTACGAGGCGATCCGGATCAGTTCGGGCAACTCGTTCGTCCACGAGACCGAATCCCAGGTGATCCTGAACGGAAGCTACAACATCAACTTCACCATGGACCTGGTGGTGAAGGACATGTCCCTGTTCCAGCAGCTGGCCGACGAGCAGGGAACCCCGCTGGAACTCTCCCCGCTGGTGCTGGACATCTTCCGCCGGGGTGAGCAGGAATACGGGTCCAGAGCCTGGTCATCCGGCATAGTCCGGTTCCTGGAGGACGCCTGCGGCGTCGACCTGAGGGCGCCCGGATTTCCGGAGGAAATAGTCGATACCGAACCCGAGCAGCCCGGCTACGAAGTCGTCCCCTCCATCACCTGACATCCGTCCGGCGGGTACTGAACCGCTGGGTTAGGGACTGTCCGCGGAGCAGCGCAGTGGGGAGTAGCCGGGAGTCTCTTGGTGCGGTGTGTCCAGATAGACCTTGGCTTCGGGTGCCCCGCCGAATCGGCCGTGGCTCCAGCGCACTTCGACATGTCCCCTGACCTGGATCGGCTCGCCGGACCGTCTATCCACGACCTCGGCCCGCCATTTGACCTTAGGCTGGCGCGCGCTCGCGTCAGCCTCCGGTTCGAATGATCGGAAGGCATAGCGTTGGCGAAAGTCCCACGGCGTATCCACACGGAAGCGCACCGGACGCTGATCCGATGCCATACCAATGATGAAATAGGGTGCCGATTGGAGTCGGAGCAACCGCCACAACATTTCCTCACGTGCGGCTTGACTCTGTCCGAGAGCGTTCTGCCAGTGGCTGGCCGAGACTTCGGAAACAGCTGTACAAAGTTGTCGGTAGGGTCCTGCAATGTTCGGTGGCCACGTGCGGCTGAAACTCTCCTTCAAGCACTTACGGTTCTGGCGGGTGAGATCATCCACCGATTGTGGGAGGTCGACCGTTCCCAAATGATCCCGGCAGGCCTCGTAGAGCATCTGATACTCCTCAGGCGCGGTCTTCGAGTACCAATCGATCTGCTGTCGTGTTCGCGTGGCGAGGCGCCGTTCGAAGAGGTTGGTCGGAGAAGGGTTTTGCAGAATGTTCGACCTATATTTGCAGCTTACAAGGTAGACGTAGTCAACACGGAGGTCAGCGGGAATCTGCTCATATGCTGGGAGCCGGTGGCTACCTTTCCACTCGATCCGAAGTGGTCTTCTGTCTCGGAGGCCATCAACCGACGATGCGAAGGCTCGGCCGTTATTCCAAGCCGCTCCGAACAGCGCGTGATGTTTTCCCGAAGCCCGAGCGCCAGACAGGCGATCGAATTCTCGGGCGGTCACGTTGAGCATTTGCGGAGGACGAGAGTCCAGCGCTTCGTCCAAGGAATCGATCCCGAGCATGCCCAGCCCGGTCACTATCTCGGTCAACTCGGTGCGCAGGGCAGGCATATCCGTGTATGGCTCTTGCTTACGGCGAGATCCGCGCGGTCAGTCGCCGGGCCTCGCTGGGTGCCCTCGTGAGATATTGCTGGTACCGAGTCCAGCAAGACGGGATGCGGCCAGCTTCACGTATTCGGGATCAATGTCATATCCCACGGTGCGGCGGTTGGCCGCTATGGCGGCAATCTGCGTGGTTCCCGAACCCATGAACGGGTCTAGAACTAGGTCCTGTTCGTACGTGTACATCTGGATCAGGCGAGCTGGTAGCTCCACCGGGAAGGGCGCCGGATGCCCGATCCGGCTGGCGTGGGCGGCAGGGAAGTCCCAGACATCCATGGTTGCCGCCATGAACTCGTCCCTTCCAATGGTCGGCCGATGGGGCAATCCATCCTGGCGACGCTGCGCACGTGCCAGCGCTCGGTCGAAGCGCCCTTTGGAGGCTATGACCACCCGTTCCGTCACGTCCCGCAGGACCGGGTTGGCGGGGCTGCGCCATGATCCCCAGGCGCACGATCCGCTTGAACCCTTGGCCTTGCGCCAAATGATCTCCCCCCGCAGCAGAAGGCCCAGATCATCCTGCAAGATGCGGATCACGTCGGCGCTCAGGCTCCGGTACGGCTTGCGGCCGAGATTGGCAACGTTGATCGCCATCCGGCCGCCGGGTTCCAGTGTCCGCACGCATTCCGTGAACACCTCGCGGAGCATTTCTAGGTACTCCAGGTAGGACTCCGGCACCTGCCTTCCGGCGACGGCCCGCTCGTAGTCCTTCCCCACGAAGTACGGTGGTGAAGTGACTACGAGGGCAACGGAGTTGTCCGGGATCCGGTCCATGTTCCGGCTATCCCCTTGGATCAATTGGGGTTCGTCGAAGCCCTCAGCGAGTTTGATCCGATCATCGTCCGACAACTCGGGTGCCGGAAACCGCGCGTAGAACGCCGAAGCGTCATGATTCTCTCGTCGGCCCGATCCGAAGCTGGGTGTGGCGGTGCCCCGGCGCTGTTTCAGATCCACGGGAGACTCCCTTCGCTCTAGTCAGCTTACAACCCTGTAACTTGGGAATCTAGTTTCTGCGTGTGACATGTCCGTGGGGGACACAGAAGGTCTCGTCTACAGACCCGGGCACCCGATCAGTTGCTTTTGAGGGTCGTGGTTCATACCGACACAGACAGATCGGCCTTGCTCTGCGCTTCGGTCATGAGGCGCTGTCCGGATCGGTCCAGGACCGCTCCGACGACTCCGGCGATGGCGATGCCACCTCCCACGAAGTGCAGGGCGGTCACAGGTTCGGAGAGCAGCCAGTGGGCCTGGGCGCTGGACAGCACCGGTTCGGCGCGCTGTATCAGGGGCGGAATGTTGGCGGGCAACCAGCCGTAGGACCAGGTCATCAACGCCAGACCGACCCCGCCGGGGATCACCGCCACGTATGCGATCAGCAGCCAGTCCCGGGTGGTCACCGAGCCCGGATCCCAACCAGTGAACGCCATGAACACGGTCAGGCAGATCGCGGCGATCGTGAGGACGGCCCAGAGCAGCACGATGGCATCCAGGTGGGCCCTGGAGATCTTCAGGATGACCATGTAGAACGCCCAGCAGATCACGGCCGCCCCTGCCAGGGCCATACCGAGCGGGTCGCCTCCGAGGCCGGTGGAGCCTCCGTAGGCCACCAGTCCGGTGCCGACGATCGCCACCGCGACCCACAACCGGAAACGGGCGCCGGGACGTTCGCCCAGCATCGGGACGGCGATCACGCTCACCAACATGGGGATCACCGAGGTCAGCAGCGCGACGTCCGTGACCGAGGTGAGCTTGGTCGCGACGACGAAGGCCGGCTGGGAGAAGGCGACTAGCAGTCCCGGCCAGATCGCCCAGCGCAGGGAGGAGAGCGATGGCCGCGCCTCGGGTTTGGCGGTAATCCTTCGCATCACCACGAGGCCCAGCACAACCACGCCGACCCAGAGACGCCACAGGGAGAACTGGAGTCCGCTAAGGCTGGTTGCCTTGATGGCCACCAGGCCGGTGCTCATGACGAAGATGCTGGTGGTCATGGCCAGGAGAGGTACGCCAAGGCCGTCTCCGCGCAGTGCTGTAATCGGGGAACGGCGGGCCAACCGGTGTTTTCTCCATGGGTGAATCGGGCCTGGGGGTCTTGTCCAGGAATGAACAGAGTACCTGCCGGTTCCGGCTCACCCGGCGGCCGGTGGCGATCAGGCGACGGTTACCCTGCTTCTCCGAGCTATCTCCGAGCAGCGAACCTGGAGACCATCCCGTTGAGCCCGACACCCGCCATCCTCCACGCTTCCTACGCCCTCGCCCACGCTCCTGACCTGGTCCGGTACGGATCGAAGCCAGTGCGTGAGATCGGTAGGGATCCGTCGCTACTGCCCCGGATCACCGAGGCCCTCCGCCCCTGGGACGAAGTGGTCGCCTACCCGCCGAACCAGGTGTTCATCGGCAATCTCGCACCGGATGATCTGGCGTCCATCCCTCGCCCCTGGTACGAGAACCGGATCGGGTCGGCAGATCCCAACGGGACCTTCGGGCGCATGGTCACCCAGCCTGCCCTCTACGGGCTGATGAAGCTGTGCGACGACTTCGATCTGCTGGCCATCGACGGGGAGTTGGCCGAGAAGGCCGGCGCCGATCTGGTGGACTTCGAACATCGGAGGGATCGGATCACGGGGGTCGATGCGGCCGAGTTGGGGACCATCGCGGGGGCGGGTGACGGCCTCGATCTATACCAGGACGGCCGCCGGGCCGGGTTCATCCGCACGGCGCATGATCAGGACGAATCGCTGTCCGCCTCGGTGCTGCTGGAGAACCTGGTCTGCAAGGCGACCGCCGTCCTGGCCGTATCCGATCTCCTCAGGAACTCCCGCCTTGCGGCGGATGAGATCGACTACCTGCTCAACTGCGGCGAGGAAGCGGTGGGGGACCGGTACCAGCGGGGCGGGGGCAGCCTGTCGAAGGCGGTCGGCGAGGTGGTCGGCTGCGTGAACGCCACCGGATCGGACGTCAAAGCCTTCTGCTCGGCGCCGGTACACGCCCTGATCGCGGCCGGCGCGATGGTGGCGGCGGGTGTTCACGAGTACGTGGTGGTGCTGGGCGGCGGCTCGCAGGCCAAGCTCGGCATGAAGTTCGGCGCTCACCTGCGCAACGGGGTGCCGGTGATGGAGGACTGCCTGGCTTCCATGGCCTTCCTGGTCGGTCCCGCCGGCGCCGATGGCGACGGTATGGGGCTGCGGCTCGACCTGGCCGGGAAGCATCCGATCGGGGCCGGTTCCTCCCCGAAGGCGGTGTACGAGGCGTTGGTGGTGGAGCCGCTCGTGAGGTCCGGTCTCAGCATGACGGACATCGACAAGTATGCGGTGGAGATGCACAACCCGGAGATCACCGTGCCGGGAGGAAGCGGGGACGTTCCCAGGACGAACTACCGCACGCTGGCGGCCATGGCGGTGCTGAGGCGCGAGATCGAGAAAGGTGACATGGACCGGTTCGTGGCCGAGCGTGGTATGCCCGGGTTCGCTCCGACCCAGGGGCACATTCCGGCCGGGGTTCCCTACCTCGGACACGCCCTGGAAGCGATGCGGGGCGGCAGCCTCGACCGGGCCATGATCGTCGCCAAGGGAAGCCTGTTCCTGGGAAGGATGACACAGCTGGTCGACGGAGTCTCGCTCGTCGTCGAGCGGCCGGGAAGCTGCCCGTCCTGAAGGTGGATGGGTAGGGCGATAAGCTCTCGACAACCCGCTGCGATCACGTCGTCGACGAATGCGTGACGCCGGCGGCCGAGGCATTGATACCAGAAACGAGAGGAGCGCGCATGGACTTGAAAGGCAGGAGGGTGGTGGCCATCGGTGAGCGAGAAGGCGTCACCGGGCCCAGCCTCAAGCTCCTGGCCGAGTCGGCCGGGGCCGACGTGGTGTTCAGCGTCACCCAGTGCTTCGTCTGAACGGCCGGGGGCGCAATGGACCTGGAGGACCAGGCGAACGTAAATCGCCTGGCCGAGACCTCCGGCACCGACGACATGGTCGTGCTGCTGGGGCAGCCGGACGCCAACAGCGCCGGTCTCTTCGCGGAGACGGTGACCAGAGGCGATCCGACCTGGGCGGGTCCATTGGCCGGAGTCCCGTTGGGACTCCTCGTATATCACGTGTTGGAGCCTGAGATAAAGGAGCAGATGGACGGCGATCTCTACGACGAGCACGTTGGTCTGATGGAGCTTTCCGCCGACGTGGACGAGATCATCAAGTGGGTCGCGGTCTGCAGGGATTGATGGGGGTGTCGCGGAGTCACCGTTTCCGATGAACAGGAGCGTTCCCTGACCTGCCGATCCGTGACCAGCGATCCCCTCCCGACGATGTTCGCCTCGAGGTGATCGCCCGGGACCGGTCGAGGGACGTTCGTCCCGACATCCTGATCCTCCAGGCCGACCAGTTGGCGCCGCATTTCCTGCCCGCCTACGGCCATCGGGTGACCCTGACCCCGCACCTTTCGAAGCTGGCCGGGAGCGGAGCGGTGTTCGACGCGGCCTACTGCAACTCGCCGCTTTGCGCGCCCTCCCGCGCCTCGATGCTGACCGGGCGGATGCCGTCCGAGATAGGCGCCTACGACAACGCCACGCCCATCTCCTCCGCATTGCCGACCTTCGCCCATTATCTCCGTGCAGGCGGTTACCGCACCGCGCTGGCCGGGAAGATGCACTTCATCGGGCCCGATCAGATGCATGGCTTCGAGGAGCGCCTCAGCACCGACATCTACCCGGCCGATCTCGGTTGGACGCCGGACTGGGACGATCCCGAGGGCGACCCGATGGTCTACTACCTGCGGATGGCCGTGGAAGAGCTTGCCGGAGGGGGCCTGTCGCCGGAACCGACCTGGCAGATGCGGTACGACGACGAGGTAGCCGATCGGGCGGTCCGGTGGTTGCGCGACGCCGGTGACCGGGACCGGCCCATCCTGCTCACGGTGTCGTTCACCCATCCCCATGATCCTTTCCGGATCACCAGCGAGTACTGGAATCGCTACCGGGGACGGCCGATCGACGACCCGGTGGCGCCCGAGCCTCCCGATCCTGTGGACGATCCGACCCGCCGGCTGCGGGAGATCTTCGGCCTGGATCGCCTTGCTCTCGACGGCTCCCGCGTTCGGGCCATTCGGCGTGCCTACTACGGGGAGATCAGCTACCTCGACGACAACATCGGCCGCGTGCTCGCCGCACTGCGGGTGGCGAACCGGAACCGGCCCACGATGATCATCTTCGTATCCGATCACGGGGAGATGCTGGGGGAGCGGGGTCTCTGGTTCAAGATGAGCTTCTTCGAGCGCTCGGCCAGGGTGCCGCTGATCATCAACGCACCCGGCGTCCCGGCGACCCGGGTGCAGGAGCCGGTGTCGCTGCTCGATCTCCTACCCACCTTGCTAGACGCCGCGGGTCTCGATCCCGACCTTGCGGACACTCCCGGGCAGAGCCTGCTGCCGTTGGCCGGAGGAGCAGCGCCCTGCGGATCACGGCCCGTGTACGGCGAGTTCCTCGGGGAGGGTTTGACCGAGCCGATGGTCATGATTCGCGACGGGCGCTTCAAGTACATCTCGATGCGGGGCGCGCCGGCTCTGCTCTTTGATGTCGTGGACGATCCGGAGGAACGGGTGAACCTCATCGGCACCGGCAGGGCGGCGGGCGTGGCGGAGCGGTTGGCCGGTCTCGCCGGGTCGCGCTGGGATCTGGCCGCGCTGCGGGAGCGGGTGGTGGTCTCCCAGCGCGAGCGCCGGCTCGTCCACCGGGCGCTCACTACTGGGACGCACGTCCCGTGGGACTACCCGACCACCGGCGAACCCCCGGACTCCTACGTACGCAACGTGTAGGGCAACACGCATAGGTAGCCGGCCTGCGATGCGCGGCTCCGGACTGGTCGGAGAGAAGCTCGTTGTGGGCAGGAAGCGCCCGGGCAGGCTCGCTCAGCCGTTAGGGTTATGCACTGCCTCTTCCATCTGTCACAGGATCACGGTATGGTGTCCTCATGACTACTAAGACACGATATTACAACTCCACCGGACGAGACTTCCTGGCCAAGGCTCGGCGCTACCTGGCCGAGGACGACCTGCTGCAAGCATCCGAGAAGGGCTGGGGCGCCGCCGCCCAGATGGTCAAATGCGTCGCCGAGGCCCGTGGATGGTCCCACGACGGGCATCACCAGCTGTGGCGTGCCGTCAACCGTCTGGTCGAGGAGACCGGAGATCAGGAAATGCGGACCGCCTTCGGGCTGGCAGGCACCCTGCACACCAACTTCTACGAAGGCTGGTTACCCGCCGAGACCGTCGAGGACTACCTCGGCCAGGTCGAGGAACTGGTGTCGAAGTTGGAGGCACTCTCCTCCTAGCCGGCGGCGGTGCGACCTCCGAGAACCGACGTCCCGAGGGTATTTCCGGTCATCGGCGAACCTCCAGGGTTCCTGCCCATGCCACGCAAAATGTATAGGCAGCCGTCACTTTGCGGCTGTCTTCGACGGTGTGATGTACACCGCGGTGGGTGCCCCCAGGCCCCTCGCCCGGCTGCTAACGCCGCCAGGGGGTTAGGAGACCGTGGAGGCCCGCTCGGTCGATCAGGTCTTCGGCGCGGGCCTGAGCCTCCCTCATGACCTCTTCCTCGTCGACCATCGTGCAGCGGCCGTTCTCCATGGCCACGTTGCCGTCGATGATGGAGTGGACCACGTCCGATCCCCGGGCGCAGTAGGTGAGGGCGGACACGGTGCGGTGCCAGGGAGTCAGGTGGGGGCTCTTCATGTTCACGACGATGATGTCGGCCAGCTTTCCGGGGGCGATCACGCCGGCCTCGATGTTGGCGTAGCGGGCCCCTTCCCTGGTAGCCATCTCCAGCGCCTCCTCGCCGTTGCTGATGGTCGGCTCGAGAGTGTGGACGCGTTGCAGCAGGATGGCCTGCTTCATGACCTCGAACATGTCCTGGCGGTGGTTGCAACAGGGGCCGTCGGTACCGAGGCCGATCGGCGCCCCGGAGTCCCGCAGGTCCCGGAGCCGCATCACACCCAAAGCGATGTACTGGTGGGAGATGGGGCAGTAGGCGATACCCGTGTCGGTCTCGCCCACGTGGGCGATCTCGGCGTCGTCCAGGTAGATCCCGTGGGCGATGGTCGCCTCCGGTCCGAGCAGCCCCTCCTGGTACAGCCACTCGACGGGTCGTATCCCGTATTCCTCCAGGTAGGTGGGTGGGTCCTCCAGGCGTTCCGAGCAGTGGGTGTGCCAGCCGACCCCGCCCTCCCGGGCCAGGGCCACGCTCCGCCTCACCAATTCCTGGTCGTTGTAGATGATGTTGAGCGGCGCCGGCCAGACTTCGACGCGCTGGCCGGCCGGATACTGCTCCATCGCGGTGGCGGTTATCTCGATCTCCTCGTCGTTGGTGTAGGAGAACAGCTCGCCGGCCAGGTTGAAACGGCGGGCGATGTCGGTCGCCTCGCCGGTGATGCCCCGGGCGACCGCCCCTCGCAGCCCGACCTCGTCGATAGCGCCGGCCACGGCCAGGGTGGTGTCGAGATCGGATGGCGCGTAGTGGTTGTCGACCACCGTGGTGGTACCGGCCTTGAGCGCCTCCACGGCGCCCAGCTTCGCTCCGATCCGGCCCTCCTCCAGGTTGATGGAGATCGAGAAGGGCCACATGAAGTCGGTCAGCCAGGTCCACAGCGGCATCCCCTCGCCCAGCCCGCGGGCCAGACCCTGGAACAGGTGGTTGTGGGTGTCGATCAGCCCCGGCAGCACGGCATGGCCGGAGCAATCTATGGTGCGTCCGGCCCGGTAGCCGGCCAGGTCCTCGTCCGTGCCGACGGCCACGATCCGGTTGCCCGAGATGGCCACGGCACCGGGCTCGATAACCCGGCGCTCGTCGTCGACGGTCACCACCGACCCTCCGGTCAGGAGGAGATCGCAATCTCGGCTTGGCTCGTTCATCGGACGGAACCTCCTTCTGCGCGGTCCGGGATCTTCAGGAGCCGGGAGGCTGTGCCGCCCATGATCGCTTCCATCTCCTCTTCCGCCAGCTCGGGACCGCCGACTTCTCGTGCCACCCGGTTGACAGAGCGGAAGATGTCGGACGCCACCCCGCCCGGACCTGACTTCTGCTTGTCGTTGTTGTCGGACCCGTAGACCGCCCGGTCCAGCGCGCCGAGGCTCCTGAGCTTGTTCAGCACCACATACAGATCGCGGGGATCGCCTCCCGCGTAGTAGGACAGGTCGGCGTAGAAGTTGGGGTGGCGTGCCACCACGGCGATGCCCTCGTCCACGTACGGGAAGGCCAGGTAGACGATCATCTTGAGTTCCCGGTAGCGGATCCCGAGCTCGTCGAGGAGGACCGGTCGGGCATAGGGCATGGGAGCGTTGATGATCGGCGTGAAGCCCGAGTGGGTGTGGATCGGAAGGTCCAGCTCGAGACACTTCTCGTACACCGGGGCCAATCTGGGGTCGGCGGGGTCATGATGGTGGTAGGTGGGCAGCAGCTTCATCATGCGGAACCCGAACTCGGTGACGCACCGGTCGATCTCCTCGGTGGCCTCCCGCACGTCGCGGAGCGGGTCCACGCACACCACGCCGTAGAGGCGCCCCGGATGGGCGGCGCACTGGGCGGCGGTGTAGTCGTTGGGCACGTACACCTCGTGGCGGTCCGGAAAGCGCGGATGGAAGGTGGTGCGGCGCAGGTCCGATCCGTGCGCGATGCCTACCTCGATGCCCGCCCGGTCGAGGAGGTTCACGAGGGTCGCCCCGTCGGTCCATCCGTAGTCGCCGCCGTAGGGTCGGTACATCTCCTCCATCCACCAGACGGGAGCGTGGCGGGATGTCTCCGTCAGGTAGAGCAGGACGTCGACCGTGGGCACCGGGTCAGTCCAGCTTGTACAGGCGCCGGGCGTTCCCGCCCACGATGCCATCGATGTCCGCGGCGGTGAAGGGCTCCCGGCCGGTGCGCTCGGCCACCTCGTTCAGCTCGGCCAGGAGGTGGGTACCGATCTTCTGGCCACCGCCTGTCCGGTCCTTGTCATTGTTGTCCGAGCCGTACACCACCCTGTCGAGGGCGCCCAGTCCGCGGAGTTTGTCGAGGGCGTCGAAGAACGGCTCCGGTCCGGCGCCCACGAAGTAGGCGATGTCGGCGTGGAAGTTGGGGTGGCGTGCCACCACGGCGATGCCCTCGTCCACGTAGGGGAAGTTGATGTAGACCAGCACGCGGAGGTCTCGGTACCGGATGCCGATCCGGTCCAGCCGTTCGGGGTGTCCGTACCGGAGAGCGGCGGTGATGGTGGGCGAGTAGCCGGTGTTCACGTGGGCGACGATGTCGAGTTCCTCGCAGCTCTCCAGCATGGGGGCTACGGCGGGGTCGTCGATGTAGTAGTTCTGGTAGGTGGGCAGGAACTTCGAGGACTTGAAACCGTATTCCTCCACGCAGCGGCGCTGCTCGATGACCCCGGCCTGCACGTCCCGCAGCGGATCGATGTTGGCCACTCCGATCAGCCGGTCGGGGAATCGGGCCACCTGTTCGGCGGTGTAGTCGTTGGGCACGAACACGTGGCGCTGGTCGGGGAAGTCGGGGTGGTAGGTGGTGCGGCGGATGTCGGAGCCTTGGACCATCCCGATGTCGGCTCCCGCTCGGTCGAGGATGCCGACGATCGCCTCACCGTCCGTCCAGATGTACCCGCCGCCGTAGGGGCGGTAGAGCTCCTCCATCCACCAGATCGGTGCCTGCTCGGCGGAGTCGGTCAGATGGAGGTGGCAGTCCACCGTCACCATTGAACTGATGCACTCCTTCGTCCGGGTGCGCCGCGTGGCCTCTTTCGTAGCGTATCAAGCCGGCCCGGAGATGCGACAATTGCCGGCGCGGACCAGGGGACCGACGTCGATGGAGTGCGTGTGAATAGCAGAGCCCGGACCTCCGGCACCACGGTGAGGGCTGCGGTATGGACGGACCCTGAAGCGCCGCTGAGCATCGAGAAGGTGTGGTTGGCCGATCCGGCCTCCGGTGAGGTGGGCGTCCGGGTCGCGGCGACGGCGATCTGCGGCAGTGACCTCGCCTACGTGGACGGCCATTGGGAGTGTTCGGGTCCTGCGGTGTTCGGTCATGAGGCGGCGGGGACAGTCGATCGGCTCGGCCCGGGGGTCACGGATCTGGCGCTGGGCGACCGGGTGGTCGTAACGCTGATCAGGAGTTGCGGATCATGCCGTCGTTGCATGGCGGGGACGCCGGTGGGTTGTTCGGGCCGGTTAGCGCTGGACGATTGCGGGCCGTTACGCGACGGGCGCGGGTCGGAGATCCGGCAGGGTCTGGGGGTCGCGGCGTTCGCCGAGGCCGTGACCGTGCACCGATCCCAGGCGGTCCGGATCGGTCCCGAAATCGACCTGGACGTGGCCGCGCTGCTGTCCTGCGGCGTGCTGGCGGGTGTCGGAGCGGTTCGCAACACCGCCCGGGTTGCCCCGGGATCGTTCGTGGTGGTGCTCGGCGCGGGCGGTGTCGGGCTCAACGTGGTGCAGGGCGCCCGGCTGGCCGGTGCCGCGCAGGTGATCGCAGTAGATCCGGATCCGGAGAAGCTGGCTGCGGCCGTCCGGCTCGGCGCCGGCACCGCGGTCGGGGACGGGGTGCGGGAGGCTGTCCTGGTGGCGACGAAAGGCGAGATGGCGGACTACGTGTTCGTGGCGACGAGGGCCGTGTCGGCGATCGAGACGGGTTTCGACCTGCTGGGGAGGATGGGGACGCTCGTGCTGGTGGGCATGCCGCGGAGCGGGGCCAGGGTTAGCCTGGATCCGGTGACGGTGGCGAGCGCAGGGCAGCGGATACTCGGATCGAAGATGGGGTCCGGCCTGCCTGCCCGGGACATTCCGGCGCTGGTCGATCTCTACAGGGAGGGCTACCTGGAACTGGACGGCCTCATCACCGCCCGCTACGGGCTCGAGGAGATCGAGGCGGCCCTGGAATCGGCGCGCCGCGGTGGTGCCCTGCGAAACGTGATCATCATGGAGGAGAGCCTGATCGCATGAGGATCGACGGTATCGAGACCTTCGTGGTGGCCAACCCGAGGCCGGATCTCGGCGGCCCGTACCTGATCTTCGTGAAGCTCACCACGGACGACGGGATCGTCGGGTACGGCGAGCACTACGGGGCCACCTTCCGACCGTCGGTCGTGGAGGCGATGCTGGAGGACCTGGCCGGTGCGTTGCTGATCGGCCGGGACCCGTTCCTGATCGAGCGTTTCTGCCGGAGCGCGTACGGGCGGGGCTTCACCGCCCGGCCCGACGTGACCCTCGGCGGCGCGATCAGCGCGCTGGAGATGGCGTGCTGGGACATCATCGGCAAGGCGGTGGACAAGCCCGTGCATGCGTTACTCGGCGGCCGGGTCCGGGATGCTGTCCGGTCCTACACGTACATATACGACGAACCCGGTGTCGAGGGTGATGCCGTGTATCGCGATCCCGAGCTGGCGGCCCGCCGGGCGGCCGAGTACGTGGCGAAGGGTTTCACGGCCCTCAAGTTCGATCCCGCCGGTCCCTACTCCTCCATGGGTGGGTACCAGCCGCTCCTGGAGCGGATCGAGCTCTCCGTGCGGTTCTGTTCGGCCATCCGCGACGCGGTCGGGACGGACGCCGACATCCTGTTCGGCACCCACGGGCAGTTCACGCCCGGAGGAGCGATCCGGTTGGCGGCGAGGCTGGAGCCCTACGATCCGCTGTGGTTCGAGGAGCCCGTTCCGCCCGACGACGTCGAGGGGATGGCCAGGGTCCGGCGGCATACCTCCATACCCATAGCCGCCGGAGAGCGGCTCACCGGCAAGGCCGAATTCGCCCGCCTGCTGGCGGCGTCGGCAGTTGACATCGTCCAGCCCGACCTGGGGCGGTGCGGAGGTCTACTGGAAGGCAAGAAGATCGCCGCCATCGCGGAGGTTCACGGCGCCCAGATCGCTCCCCATTGCTACTGCGGGCCGATCGTGGCCGCCGCCAACCTGCAGCTGGCCGCCTGCTCTCCCAACTTCCTGATCCTGGAGGCGATCGAGGACTGGGGCGGTTTCCACGCCGAGCTTCTCAAGACCCCGCTGCGGTTCGAGAACGGATGCACCGTCGTCCCGAACGCCCCCGGACTGGGAGTGGAACTCGACGAGGATGTCCTGGCCGCCCACCGCTACGAGGGCGACCGGCTCCATATCGAGATGGTCGACGACCCGGTCGACCACAACGAACCCCGCTGGACGGGCCGCGGGTGAGACGGCTTCGTCACGTTCCGGTCCGGGACACCAACTTCTCTTCCTGATCACCGGCGAGGCTTGGACCGGCCGTGTCGCGCACGCCGATTCGTGTCACACCCACGTTCTACCATGTTGGATAATCGCAAATACCAGTGATTCGGTTCGGACGTCGACCCGATCATGAGACGGTCAGACCGCCGAGTTGCCCCGCTCGGGGAAGGACGGGACGCGCTCGACTCCAAGGTGGTGGCGGAGGGGGAGGGCCCGGCGGGCGAAGCCCGCGGCCGCCGGGATTTTCGCGTTCTTCCGCGGAGTCGGGATGCTAGAAGACGATCAGTCCGCGGGCCTGTTCACCGGCCGCCAGGGCTCGGAATGCTTCGTCGGCCTGATCCAGGTCGTAGCGGTGGGTGATGAGATCTCCGATCCTCAGCTTGCCGGCCATCGCTAGTTCGACCATCTTGGGGAACTCGACCGCGGGGTCACCGCTGCCGTAGAACGAGCCCTTGATGCGGTGCTCCCCCTGGACGAGCAGCAGCGGATCCACCGAGAGGGAGTCGCCGGTAGGGGCCAGGCCGATCACCACCTCGACCCCCTGCTTGGCCAGAATGCGGAGGCCCTGCTCCATGGCGGAGGTGCTTCCGACCGCGACGATGCAGGATTCCACGCCGTGGCCGGTGAGTTCCATGACCTTGCCGACCATGTCCTCCGTCCGGGAGTTGATGGTGTGGGTGGCGCCGAACCGGCGGGCGAAGTCCAGCTTCGAGTCGACCACGTCGATGCCGATGATGGGGTGGGCGCCCGCCACGACCGCGCCCTGGACGGCGTTGAGGCCTATCCCTCCGCAGCCCAGGATTGCCACGCTCTGGCCCGCCTTGACGCGGGCGGTGTTGACCACAGCACCGAAGCCGGTGGTGACGGAGCATCCGATCAGTGCCGCCAGATCGAGGGGGAAGTCCTTCCGGATACTCACCGCGGCTGATTCGGGCACCACTATGGAGGAGGCGTAGGTGGACGGGCCGTAGTGGTAGACGTCCTCGCCCCGGTGGTGGAAGCGGGTCGTTCCATCGGCCATCATTCCCCAAGGCGCCTCATCGAGGCAGAGCGCCGGATAACCCTGCCGGCACGGTCGGCAGTTGCCACAACTGGGGGCCCAGGAGAGGATCACATGGTCTCCTGGCGACAGCGTCCGGCATCCCGGCCCCACCGCGTCGACTACGCCGGACCCCTCGTCGCCGAGCACGATCGGCATCGGCATTCCGGAATGGGAGCCGTCGGCGGTGTGCAGGCAGCTGTGACATACCCCGCTGGCGGTCATCCTCACCCGGACCTCCCCGGGTCCGGGATCGTCGAGATCCAGGTCGAGCATCTGCATGGGTTGGCGGGCCTTCACTAGGACAGGTGCCGTGATGAGCATGTTCTCGTTTCTCAGGTCGCGTCAGGATTCATGCCCGGCCGCTGCGGGAGGGGGACCACGATCAGGATCGGCGCGGATTGTCAGGACCGGATCGTATGCCTCCGCCAGGCTACCCGGTGTCGGTGTGGTTCAGGCTGCGGAGGGTGAGGGTCACGAAGGTAGTGCCGGATGATGGGTATAGTCCTTTTATGTCAGTTCGGGATCGTCACCGCCAGAAGGGTGCTGGTAGCGGCGAGGCGCGGTCCCGGTTTCTCCACTGCCTGATCCCCCTTGTTCTGCTGCTGGCCGCTGCGTGCGGAGAGGACGACTCAGGTGAGGAGTCCGAGGCGATGATGGCGCCGGCCACCACGGCCGCCGCCAGCTTTTCGGACAGTGCCGCACCGACCACCACCTTGGTGATGTCCGCCGAGATGGATATGGCTGCAGAGGAAGAAGCTGCCCTCGATTCATCTGAGACCGCCCGGTTACCAGTAGCGACACCGGCCGACCTCGGGCGTGATGTCATCTATCGCGGAACCATCTCGGTGCAAGCATTGGATGTGGAGGCGGCTGCCCGTGAAGCTGTCAACATCGTGCAAGGACTGGGGGGATTCGTCTTCGGGCAGCAGGTCAGCAGTAGCCCCGAGCCCGAATCCCAACTCACCTTCAAGGTCATGCCTACCGACTTCCTGCCGGTTCTGGAGAGCCTGTCCGGCGTGGGCGAGCTCGTCGACAAGAAGATCACAGCCGACGATGTGACCGAGCGGATCGTCGATTTCAGAAGCCGGATCTCCACCGCGGAGGCGAGCGTCCTGCGCCTCAGGGACCTCTTGCAGGAGGCACCTGACCTGGAGAATGTGGCCCTGATCGAGCGGGAACTCGTCCAGAGGGAGACTGATCTGGAAACCCTGCGCGGGCGCCTCCGGACCCTGACCGATGCGGTCAGCCTGGCCACCATCGATATGACCATCTTCCAGCTCTACGAGCCGGTTCCCGACACCGGCATCGACGTGGCTGCATGGGTTTCCGACTCGGACGAGGACCCCTGCCTGGGTAACGACGCACTCATCGCTTCCCCCGATGACGACGCCTATTTCTGCGTCCAGGTGGAGAACACCGGCGAGGTCGCCCTCACCGACGTGGAGGTGTCCTCGGCCGCCCTCCGGCTACGTCCCCAGGACCAGCGGTCGTTCCAGTTGGTGGCGGGAAGCTTCGACAGGATCGAGCCGGGCGAACTCCTCAGCGCCGTAATGCACGTGGCCATTCGCGAAGGTCGGATCGCCGGCCGGGTGGCTACCAGGGGCGGCATCGAGGTGGGATTCGAGGTCACCGGCACCCCGGTTCCTGATGATGGTGTCCCGATGGACACGGTCACCGGCTTCTCGTTCGCCTGGGTGGTGGTGGACGAGGAGGAGGGGCCACCGTCCTTCATCGGCGCTGTCCAGACCGGTTACCGCGGAATGGTCCGCGCTCTCGGCTATGTAGTGGCGATCATCGGCCTGCTCATTCCCTTCGTCCCGGCGGTGGTTGTGATCGGTGGCTTCTACTGGTGGTTCCGGCGATTGATACGCGGGCGCCGATCCGCTCGGTCAGTCCCCGCCGACTCGGTCCCGAACCGTCCGCAGCGCCCGCCGGACCCGCCGAAGGACTAGCCGCCGCGGATGTGCGGGCGGGTTGGCCTGCTGCCGACCGGCCTGGGATCATGTCCTCGCCCGACGGGCCGGCAGGAAGTTTCTAAATCACGGTCATGGAGCCGTACCGGCGTATGGACTGACCGGAAGGAGTGTCGATGACCATGGCAACAACGGATCTTGAAAGGGTCATCGCTGCGGCTGCGGAGCATCCGGGCGCGATGGAGGACCACGAGGTCGCGGCGGTCGAGCAGGTCGTGGAGCTGCTGGACAGGGGTGAGATCCGGCTGGCGGAGAATGTGGACGGTGATTGGGTGGTCCACGGCTGGATCCAGCAGGCCATCAACCTCTACTTCCGCGTGCCGGAGATGGAGACCCTGCACGCCGGGCCGCTCGAGTTCTACGACAAGATCCCCCTCAAACACGACTACCAGGGACGGGGTAACCGGGTGGTGGCGGGAGGTATCGCCCGTTACGGCTCCCACCTCGAGCCCGGAGTGGTGATGATGCCCAGCTTCGTCAATATCGGCGCATACGTCGCCACCGGCACCATGGTGGACACCTGGGCGACCGTCGGTAGCGGCGCCCAGATCGGCCGCCGGGTGCACCTGGCCGGTGGGGTGGGCATCGGCGGCGTGCTGGAACCACCGGGAGCGAGGCCGGTCATCGTCGAGGACGACGCCTTCATCGGTTCACGCTGCATAGTGGTGGAGGGGGTCATCGTCCGCGAGGGGGCGGTCCTGGCGGCCCAGAACTCGATCACCGCCTCGACACACATCGTCGATGTCACCCAAGACCCTGCCGTCACCCACAAGGGAGAGGTTCCGGCCGGCGCCATCGTCATCCCGGGCAGCCGGAGCCGGGAGTTCCAGGGTGGGACCTACCAGGTGAACTGTGCCCTGATCATCGGCAGGCGGACCGGAACCCATGACGACAAGCTGGCCCTCATGGACGCTGCCCGCGACTTCGGCTTCGCTCTGTAGCCACGTCGACCCGAGGCTTTAGCTGCCACCCCCGAGCAGCGGATAGCCGAGATGAGGTGTACGCGAGAGAACTCCACTGCGGTCGGGCTCAAGCCCCCCAACGGATCCGGCTGCCCGCTGTCAGTGGCAGGCGCAGCCACCGCCGGCGCCTGGCGGGTTCGGCTTCATCACCATGAAACCTTCGCCCTGGGGTGTCTCCACGTAGTCGATCGCCACGCCCTCCACGGCTTCGCGGGTCTCGTTCGCCACGGCCATCTTCACCCCGTGGGCCTCGAACACCTCGAAGTCGTTCCCGGCCTCGGGCATGAAGGCCAGACCGTACATGGTCCGGCAGCAGCCCTGCCCGGCGGGAAAGACATGCAGGTAGGCCCGTTCCGGGACTCCATCGGCCAACTCGATCACCTTTTCGGCCGCGACCGGTGTCAGATCGATCAGCGTCGTGTCGCTCATTTCGTGTCCCTTTCCGTCCTAGGCGCCCCGGCCGGACCGTGCTCATGACCGGGTTTGGTCGTCACCCGGATCATCGGCTAGCCGGACTAGCGAACCCGATGTGCGATGCCGGCCTCGCTGTTCGACACTGTAGCCTTCGGGTCATGCGCCTCGATCCCCGCCAGGTACTGGCTGCCGACGGGACCGTCATCGATCGCCGGGAGCCGGATGTCTCCACAGTGGCGACCATGTACGCCGAGATGACGGAGGCCCGCATGTACGACCGCAAGGCCTCCGCGTTGCAGCGGCAGGGCCGGCTGGCGACCTACGCGCCCTACGAGGGGCAGGAGGCGTCCCAGGTCGGTGCGGTGGCGCCACTGGCCCCGGAGGACTGGCTGGTGGCCAGCTACCGAGATGCGGCAGCCATGCGCTTTCACGGCTACCCGTGGAAGAACCTGCTCCTCACCCGCATGGGGGACGAGCGGGGCGGCCATCCGCCGGAGGGGGTGAACGTCACCCCGCCCTCGATAACGGTGGGCGGTCACATGATCCACGCGGTCGGGATCGCCTGGGCCGAGAAGCTCAAGGGAACCGGCGCGGTGGCGCTGACCATGTTCGGTGACGGGGCCACCTCGGAGGGCGACTTCCACGAGGCGATGAACTTCGCCGGGGTCTACCGCGTCCCCACCGTGTTCTTCTGCCAGAACAACGGCTGGGCCATCTCCATGCCCCGATCCCGCCAGACGGCTTCCAGGACCATCGCCCAGAAGGCGGACGCTTACGGCCTCCCCGGCGTGCTGGTCGACGGCAACGACGTCCTCGCTGTCGCGGAGGTGGTGGCCGAGGCTGTCGACCGCGCCCGTGCCGGGGAGGGGCCTACGTTGATCGAGGCCCTGACCTACCGGGTTCAGGGCCACACCACGGCCGACGACCACGGGCGTTACCGGTCCCGGGAGGAGGCCGCGGGATGGCTTGCCAGGGACCCCTTGGAGCGGGTTCGCCTGTGGCTGGAGCGGCACGGGGCATGGTACGAGGCCCGCCAGTCCGAAATAGAGGGCGAGGCATCCCGGCGCATCGAGGCGGCGGTGGCCGAGGCCGAGGCGGTGGAGTCCCTCTCCGCGGGCGAGATCTTCGACGCCATGTTCGAGGAACCGACCGCGCCGCTGGCGGCCCAGCGCCACCGCGCCGAGCGGAGTGCCCGATGAGCGTGCTGACCATGGCCCAAGCCCTGAACTCGGCCCTCGACACTGCGCTGGACGACCCCCGGGTGGTGCTGATGGGCGAGGACATCGGGACGACCGGGGGAGTGTTCCGCATCACCGACGGCCTGCAGCGGAAGCACGGCTCCGAGCGGGTGATCGACACCCCGGTGGCCGAGTCGGGGATCATGGGCGCCGCGTTCGGCATGGCGATCGCCGGCCTGCGTCCCATCGTGGAGATCCAGTTCATGGGGTTCTCGTACCCCGCCTACGACCAGGTGATCAGCCACGTGGCCCGGATCCGGAGCCGGTCGAGGCACCGTTTCACCGCTCCCATGGTCATCCGGCTTCCCTACGGCGGGGGGATCGGGGCGTCGGAACACCACAGCGAATCCACCGAGGCCATCTACGCCCACATCCCCGGCCTCAAGGTGGTGGTCGCCTCCACGCCCGACAACGCCAAGGGCCTGCTCTTGGCGGCGGTCGATGATCCCGACCCCGTGATATTCCTGGAGCCCATCCGGGCATACAGGGCGGCGCGGGGCGACGTACCTGACGGTCGCTACGTCACTCCCATCGGCGCCGGCATGCTCGAGCAGCGAGGTTCCGACATCTCCCTCATCTCCTACGGGGCGATGATGCGTGAGACCCGGGACGCCGCCCAGCGTCTCGCCGCCGAGGGGGTTTCGGTGGAGGTGATCGACCTGCGCAGCCTCGTTCCCCTCGATGCGGACATGGTGGTGGCGTCGGTGGAGAAGACCGGGCGGGCGGTGGTGATCCACGAAGCCCCGCTCACGGGCGGTTACGGGGCCGAGGTCGTCGCGCTGATCCAGGAACGTGCCCTCTACTCGCTCCGGGCCCCGGTGCGGCGGGTGACGGGCTGGGATGTCTCGGTTCCATTACGCCTTGCCGAGCGCCACTACCTTCCCTCTACGGGCCGGATCATGTCCGCGGCCCATGACGTTCTAGAGGCCTGAGATGGCGCACGAGTTCCACCTCCCCGATGTGGGAGAGGGCCTTGTCGAGGCAGTGATCGTCTCGTGGTACCTCGAGGTCGGTGAGACGGTGGAGCTCGACCAGTCGCTGGTGGAGCTCGAGACCGACAAGGCGATCATCGACATGCCGTCGCCGGTCGCGGGGGTGTTGCTGTACCGGGGCGGGGAGGACGGCGAGACGATCGAAGTCGGGTCGCTGCTCGCGGTGATCGGAGAGCCGGGCGAGAGTTGGGAGGGAGCCGCGGTGACCTCTCCGGCTGGGGAGCCGGCGGCTCCGGTGGTCGGTTCCCTGCCGGAGGCCGGCGCCGCCAGGGTGCGGGGGCCTCAAGCCCTGCCGATGGTGCGCAGGCTCGCGGAGGAGTTGGGGGTGGATCTGTCCGGCGTACCGGGCACCGGCCCCCTGGGACGGATCACCGAACAGGACGTGCGGGCCGCCGCTTCCGGCCGGTCGACCGTGCGGGTACCGATGTCCCGCCTGCGCAAGCGGATCGCCGAGAACATGGCGCGCTCCTGGCGGGAGATCCCGCACGTCGCCACCTACGACCATGCTGACTCGGACACCCTGATGGCGGAACGGTCACGGCTCGGTAAGCCTCCGGTGGAGGCATTGCTGATCGCCCGGCTGGTTCCGGTGCTGGCCCGGTTTCCCTCCTTCAACTCGGCAGTCGAAGGAGACGTGATCGTCGAGCGGCGCTTCTACGACATCGGGTTCGCGGTCGACACTCCGGACGGCCTGACGGTGGCGGTCGTGCGCGACGCCGAGAGCCTGCCGCTGGAGGGGCTCGCCGGTGAGGTTCGGCGCCTTGCGGAAGGAGCGAAGGAACGAACCCTGGGAGTGGACGAACTGCGGGGCCAGACCTTCACGGTCTCGAACATCGGTGCGGTGGGAGGTGGCTTGGGGACCCCGATGATCCCGTACGGCACCTCAGCCATCCTGTCGGTCGGGAGGGCCGGGCCGCGGGCGGTCGTGAGGGATGACAGTATCGAGATCGTCCGGCAGTTCCCCCTGAGCCTCTCCTACGACCATCGCATCATCGACGGCGCGGAAGGGCGCCGCTTCATGGCAGCGGTGATCGAAGCCCTGGAGAAATGAACCGGTTCCCGGTCCGGTCCGACATTCTCCGAGGCCGGCTGGCCGGTGTCGCGGATGACTCGGACGGCTAGCTGCAGCCGGTGGTGTCTCCGCAGGTCAGGCAGACGTAACAGGCGCCGTTGCGGACGGTCATGTGGCCGCAGGACGAGCACACCGGGGCGTCGCCCATCAGGCCGCCGATCATCTGGCCAGCACTTGTAAGGACGGCTTCCCCGGTCTTCCCGGTTGCCACGCCCGATCCGTTGCCGGCGCCCACCGGCACCAGATCGAGGGGCAGCGGCTGGACGGGGCCGGGCTGATCGGAGTCCACGAACTTGGCCGCGGCCGCTTGCGCCTCGATCTCCTGTTCCTTTACCGCCTCGGACAGCTCCATCTGACGGCCGGCCTCGGCGGCGATTCCCTTCGGTGGCTCGGGAAGATCGCTGCTCGACCGATCCGGGGGGACCTGGGCCAACTCGTCCCGATGCAGGTACTCGACGCCGAGCGCCCGGAACACGTAGTCCACGATCGAGTTGGCCATCTTGATGTTCGGATGCTTTTCCACGATGCCCCGGGGCTCGAAGGTCTGGTACACGAAGGTGTCCACGTACTCCTCCAGCGGCACGCCGTACTGGAGGCCCTTGCTCACCGCGATCGCGAAGCTGGCCAGGACGCCCCGGAGGGTGGCGCCCTCCTTCGCCAGGTCGATGAATATCTCACCCAGCGTCTCGTCGTCGTACTCCCCGGTGCGTAGGAACACCTTGTGGCCACCGACCCGAGCCTCCTGGGTCCACCCCGTCCGGCGGTTCGGTAGCAGGAAGCGGGGACGAGGCTGCTGGGCGTAGGCCTGGGTGGGCGAGGTGCCGGCAGGCCAGACTCCCCATGCCATGGCGGACTCGGCCTGGAGCGCTTCGGTGACCTCCTCGCTCTCCTCCTCTGACACCCCCTCGTCCGAGGAGGCGGACAGCGGCTGCGAAGCCTTGGAGCCGTCCCGGTAGAGGGCCACCGCCTTCACGCCCAGCTCCCAGGACATCATGTAGGCGTCTGCCACATCGTCGACGGTGACCTCGTTGGGCATGTTGATCGTCTTGGAGATGGCGCCCGAGATGAACGGCTGGGCGGCGGCCATCATCTTGATATGGCCGGTGTGGTGGATGAACCGCTTCCCGTACTTGCCGTTGCGGTTGGCGCAGTCGAACACCGCCAGGTGCTCGGCACGCAGATGCGGCGCTTCCTCGATGGTCTGCCGGCCGCAGATGAAGTCGTTGGCGGCCCGTATCTGCTCCTTGCTGAAGCCGAGCGCCGTCAGCAACCTGAACTCGAAGGTTCCGTACTCGTCCTCGGTGAAGCCGAGCCGCTCCAAGGCGTCGGCGCCCAGTGTGAATACGTTGAAGGCGTTCTCCAGCTCGAAGGAGCCAGGAAGGGCCTTCCCGATCCTGGCCAGGTCCTCGGAGGTGAAGCCTCGCGCAGCCAGGCTCCCGAGGTTGATATGCGGGGCGTTCTCGAGCGATGAAGTGCCCACCACGTAGGTCAGGATGTCGAGTATCTGTTGCCGGTCGTAGCCGAGGCGCCGCAGCGACGGGGCGATCGACTGGTTGGCGATCTTGAAGTACCCCCCGCCGGCCAGCTTCTTGAACTTGACCAGGGCGAAGTCGGGCTCCACGCCGGTGGTGTCACAATCCATTACCAACCCGATGGTTCCCGTCGGAGCGAGCACGGTTGCCTGCGCGTTGCGGTAGCCGTGGCGCTCGCCCAGCTCCAGGGCGCGGTCCCAGGCTCGCCGGGCCGCGTCCAGCAGGTCGGCCGGGCAGCGTGCCGGGTCGATGGTGCTGACCGAGGCGCCTACGCCCTCGAAGCCGGTCTCGTCGTAGGCCGCCCGGCGGTGGTTGCGCATCACCCTCAACATGTGGTCGCGGTTCTTCTCGAACCCGGGGAAGGGACCACGCACCTTGGCCATAGCGGCGGACGTAGCGTAGGCCTCACCGGTGAGGATGGCGGTCAGCGCACCGGCGATCGCCCGGCCCTCGTCCGAGTCGTAGGGGATTCCGCGGCGCATCAGGAGGCTGCCGAGGTTGGCATAACCGAGGCCGAGGGTGCGGAAATCGTAGGAGCCCTGAGCGATGGCCCAGGATGGGAAATGCGCCATCGTCACCGAGATCTCCAGGACGATCGTCCACAGCCGGATCGCGTGGAGGTAGCCGTCGATGTCGAACCGGCCGGTTACGTCATCCAGGAAGGCGCCGAGATTGATGCTGGCGAGGTTGCAGGCCGTGTCGTCCAGGAACATGTATTCCGAGCAGGGATTGGACGCCCGGATCTCACCGTCCGCCGGGCAGGTGTGCCATTCGTTGATGGTGGTGTGGTACTGGATGCCAGGATCGGCACAGGCCCAGGCCGCGTCCGCGATCTGTTCCCACAGGTCTCTCGCCCGTACCGTCTTGCTGACATCGCCTTCCACCCGGTTGATCAGATCCCAATCGCCATCCTCGGCCACGGCCTTGATGAAGCGGTCGTCAACCCGCACCGAGTTGTTGGAGTTCTGGCCCGACACGGTCATGTAGGCCTCGCCGTTGAAGTCGGCCGGGAATCCGCCGTGCTCGATCAGGAGGCGGGCCTTGTTCTCCTCGTCTCGCTTCCAGGCGATGAACTGCTCGATGTCAGGGTGATCGGTGTCGAGGATGACCATCTTGGCGGCCCGCCGGGTGGTGCCGCCGGACTTAATGGCCCCCGCCGCCCGGTCTCCGATCTTGAGGAACGACATGAGCCCCGAGCTCTTTCCGCCGCCTGCCAGCGGCTCGCCCTCGGCCCGGAGGTTGGAGAAGTTGGAGCCGGTGCCGGATCCCATCTTGAAGAGGCGGGCTTCACGGACCCACAGGTCCATGATCCCTCCCTCGTTGACCAGGTCGTCGGCCACCGACTGGATGAAGCAGGCATGGGGCGCCGGCCTGGAATAGGCGTCAGGGGACGGAAGCACCTCACCGGTCTCCTCATCCACGTACCAGAACCCCTGCGGCGTGCCGGTGATGCCGTACTTGTGTGCCAGGCCTGTGTTGAACCACTGCGGGCTGTTGGGTGCAGCCATCTGGTTGGCGAGCATGTACTTGAGCTCGTCCTCGAAGGTCTGGGCGTCGTCGGCGCTGTCGAAGTAGCCGTAGCTCTCACCCCAGTGCCGCCAAGTCTCGGCAAGCCGGTTGAAGACATCCCTGGCGGAGTGCTCCGACCCCAGCACGGGGTTGCCCTCGGCATCCAGCATCGGGTCACCCTCGGCGTCCAGCTGGGGCACGCCGGCCTTGCGGAAGTACTTCGAGACGATGATGTCAGTGGCTACCTGAGACCACGCGGCGGGAACCTCGGCGTCGTCCATCTCGAAGACCACCGAGCCGTCCGGATTGACGATCCGTGACTCGCGCCTGGTCCAAGCGATGCCATCGTACGGGTCGCGGCCTTCGGTCGTGAACATACGCTGCATCCGGAGCCCGTCTTCCCGTCCCGCCATCATCCCCTCCTTTTCGATGAGAGTCCGGACGCCTGCTGGGAGTCCCTACTCTTTGCTTGCCACACGCCGATGTACCTAGTTACCGGTTGTAGGCCGGTTCCCGATCATGACCACCGGGTCAGTTTTGCCCGAGATCGGGCCAAACAGTGTAATACCGTGGCTGTAATTATTCAACTGTTCTTCCATGTTTCCGGCCGATTTTCGGAGCCGGCGAACCTTTTCGTCGACAAAATGCCGGGTTGGGAAGTGAATGCTGTCCCAAGTCTGCTTCTCTGTAGCGGGCGGTGCCCGATGAGCCGCTGACCAGGGGCGGGAAGTGCGATCCGGGCGATGCCGTTCTATGAATGGGCGTCCGGACCGACGGGGAAGAGGCGCACGCGGCCGGGGAAGTCGGCTCCACCATACAGGCCCCATACCGCCCTGCTGCCTCCTGGCTATCCGTTTTTTTGACGATCTAGCCGGAGCGTCCGCGGGTAGAGGGTCTCGGTGTGACCGTCCACCGAGATGACCTGTCCGCTGATTCGCTTCCCTCGTGCTGAGGCGAGAAAGACCACCATATCGGCTATTTCTTGAGGATCGACGAAAGTGCCCATCGATGTCCCCTCCGCGTACAGCGAACATATCTCCTCCCTGGACCGCCCCTCCGCCTCGGCGTGGGCAGCGATCACCCGATCCATACGTTCCCCGGTGATGGCGCCGGGAGCAATGGCGTTCACCCGGACTCCGTGGCGTCCGAGCTCCATCGCCAGGGTCTTGGTCAGACCGACCACGCCGAACTTGGCTGGGACGTACGGCGCTCGGTACGGCATCCCCAGGAATCCGGCGGTGGACGAGATGTTGACGATGACGCCGGATTGCTGCCGCTTCATTGCAGGGATGACCCGCCGGGCGCAGTTGAACTGGCTGTCAAGACCCACCGCCAGGCAACGGCGCCACTCGTCCGGGGTGATTTCCTCAAGCGGCTTGGTGGGTCCGGCGATCCCGGCGTTGTTGACCAGCAGGTCGATCCCGGAGGCGGTGATCGGATCCAGCCAGGCCGCCACCGCATCCGGATCCGTCACGTCCACCGGGGCGCCTACCAGTGCGGACGGTAGGCCGGCCAGCGCCTGCTCATCGATGTCGCACACGAAAACGGTGGCGCCCTCGCCGGCCAGCGCACGGGCGATCACCAGGCCGAGCCCGCCGGCGCCGGCGGTCACCACGGCTCGCTGTCCGTCGAGGCGGGTGTCCATGCCCGGAGGTTATCGGCCGGAGCCCGCGACGGCTCGCCGGATACCTGCCCTATGGCGCCGGTCCATTCGCAGTATCGAGCCGATACAATCCAGGCCATGGACCTCTACGCCCGCGTCAACATCCTCGAAGGCCGGGCGGTCCGTCTCGGTAGGGGCAGCCTCGACGATGTGATCTCCCTCGATGCCGATCCGATCAACCGGGCCAGGGGCTGGGCCGATATGGGTGTGGACTGCCTCCTGGTGGTCGATCTCGACGCGGCTGCCTACCGCTCCTACCGGAATCGCCCCCTGATCGACCGCATGCTGGACGCGCTCGATGTGCCGATCGTGGTGGCGGGCGGGATCCGTTCCGAGCGGGAGGCCGCCCGGCTCATCAAGCAGGGCGCCTGGAAAGTGACCATGGGCACCGCCGCCATCGAGACCCCCACCATGGTCTGGGACCTGTGCCGTGACTTCCCCGGCCGGATGATGGTGTCGCTCGATGTCCTCGGCAACGAGGAGCTGGTCACAGAGGGGTGGACCTCCGACTCGGGCCGGTTCATGGAAGAGGTGATGCTGGAGATGGCGTCGTGCGGGGTGAGCGGGTTCTTCGTGACCGACGCCCGCCGAGATGTCCTGTCGGAACGTCCCAATCTCGACATCCTCCGCACGGCTCTGGAGTACATCGACGAGCCGGTGGTCGCCTCTGGCGGCGTGCGGAACCTGGACGACCTCCGCGCCCTGACCTCGATCGAGGTAGAGGGCCGCAGCCTCGCCGGAGTGGTTGTCGGCCGGGAGGTCACCGAAGGCCGGTTCACCGTCGGCCAGGCCAAGGCGCTGCTCGGCGGGCCCGGAGCACCGCTCACCCGGGTGCTCCAGCTCCGGGTCGTGCTCCCTTGCCGAGACATGGACCGGAGCGTCGACTTCTACCAGAGCACGCTCGGTTTCGCCCGCATCGAGACCGCGGAACCGTACGGACCGGGAGCGTCCGAGGAGAGCGGCTCGAGAGTATTGCTGGATGTGGGGATCGACTCCGTGCTGGAGTTGGTGCCCGAGGACCGGGCAGGGCAGGTCCGGCATCCATGCCGGCTGGTGTTCGTGGTGGATGATGCGGAAGCCCTCAGGGATCAGGTCGAAGGTCTCGGCCACGCTACCCGTCCGGCCACGGACGGAGCGCTCCGGGCCTTCGAGGTCGAGGCCCCCGACGGTGTTACCGTGACGATCTCCGAACCTCTAGGGGCGCCGGCTCCGTAGAGACGGATTCCGGCAAGACCCATCGCCTGCTGAACCGAGGAGGGTCGTGGTGAAGATCGGCTCGGGAAGATTCCGCCTGTTGCTGCTGTCGATGGTGGGCGCCATGTTGCTGACCGCGTGCGAGTTACGCGTCTTCGCCGATCTCGTAATCGAGGAGGACGAGAGCGGCACGATCGCGGTCGAGCTGTCCATGGACAGCGCCCTGGCCGCGCTCGCGGATACCGAATTCGGAGGCGAGCCGGTGTTCGACGAGGACATGCTCCCGGACGGCTGGAGCATGGCGGTCGTCTCGGAAGACGGATTCCAAGGCATCAGCGCCACCGCCGCCTTCGAGTCTCTGACCGGACTCCGAGAGATACTGTCGGCCCTGGTCGCATCGGAGGACCAACCCTCCGAGCTGGGGTTGCTGGACTTCCTGGCCGCCGGCCTGCCTACGCGGGAGGACGACACCTTCCGGTTCAGTCTGACCATCCCCGGCGGCATCGAGGGCTTGTTGGGTGAAGGCTTCGCCGAGGGGCCGCTTCCGGTTGACCTCGCCATGGTGGACCAAGTGCTCGACATCCGGGTCAGCCTGATGCTGCCCGGCGAGATCGTCTCCCACAATGCCGACCTTCACACCGTGGACCTCCTGGTCTGGAACCTCTCCCTGACCGACCCCGGACGTACGCTCGAGGCCGAGTCGCGGCTTCCGCAGCCCGGGGCGCATATGGCCATCGTCTGGGTAGCGGTTGCGGCGGCCCTGGTCATCGTGATCGTCCTGGTCGTGATGGTCAGGTCCCGGCGGAGACGAGCGGGTTCGGCGGAGCCGGTCATGGAGCATCCGGACGGGCGCGAGGCGGTGGATTGATGATCAGGCAGTTCACGACCGGGAGCCCAACATGAGGCTCATCGAAGGGTTGCTGGCGGACCGCGAGCTCACCTATTCGGACGTCTTTCTCGTGCCGTCCTACTCGGATATCTCGTCCCGCATGGATGTCGACCTCACCCCGCCGGACGGCGTAGGCACCAGCATCCCGGTGGCGGTGGCCAACATGACGGCTATTTCCGGCCGCCGCATGGCCGAGACCGTGGCCCGCCGGGGGGGCCTGGCAGTGTTCCCCCAGGACGTTGAGCTCGAAGCCATCGCCGACATGGTGTCCGCCGTGAAGAAGGCCGACCGCGTGCTGGACACCGCCATCACGCTGACCCCTCACGACAACGTGAACACGGCGAGGGCCCTGATCAACAAGCGGTCCCACGGGGCGGTCATCGTGGTGGATGAACACGGCCGTCCGGTGGGCATCTTCGCCGAGGGCGACCAGGAGGGGGCCGACCCGTTCACCCACCTGTCGGAGGTGATGTCGCACGAGCCGATCGTCCTTCCCGCCTGGCTGGATCCCGAGACCATGTTCGAGGAGTTGGCCGAGCGCCGGGTTCCTCTGGCTCCGGTGGTGGACGAGTCAGGGATCCTGGTCGGCGTTATCACCCGCCCGGGCGCACTGCGAGCCACCGTATACGAACCGGCCGCGGACGAGCATGGCCGGCTGCTGGTTGCAGCCGCAGTCGGGATCAGCGGGGATGCCGGATCCCAGGCCGCCGGTCTGTCGGAGGTCGGGGTGGACGTGGTGGTGGTCGATACCGCCCACGGCCACCAGGCACGGATGCTCGAGGCGTTGAAGGAAGTCCGGGCGACGGTGGATGACCGTCCGGTCGTGGCCGGCAACGTGGTCACGGCCCAGGCCGTCACGGACCTCATCGACGCCGGCGCCGACATCGTCAAGGTCGGGGTGGGGCCCGGCGCCATGTGCACCACCCGGATGATGACCGGCGTGGGCCGTCCGCAGTTCTCGGCGGTCGTGGAGTGCGCCGCCGCGGCCCGTTCCCGTGGACGCCACGTGTGGGCCGACGGAGGGGTGCGCGACCCGAGGGACGTGGCCCTCGCCCTGGCTGCCGGCGCGTCCACGGTGATGGTCGGTTCGTGGTTCGCCGGCACCTACGAGTCCGCCGCCCCCACGCTGCTCGACGTCGAGGGCAACGTCTACAAGGAGAACTACGGCATGGCTTCACGCCAGGCCGTGAAGCGGCGCACCGCCAAGGACACCGCCTTCCAGCGCGCCTTGAAGACCATGTTCGAGGAGGGTATCTCCGAGGGTCGCATGTATCTCAGCTCCGATACCCCCGGCGTTGAGGACCTGCTCGACCGGATCACCGCCGGAGTGCGATCGTCCTTCACCTACGCGGGCGCCCGAACCATCGACGAGTTCCACCGGCGGGCGGTGATCGGGGTCCAGTCGTCGGCCGGCTATTCCGAGGGCCAGCCCCTTCACGACGGCTGGTAGTTGTTAGTTGGTGGTTGTTAGTTTCTAGTTATTAGTTGGTAGTTGGTAGTTACTAGTTGGTACCTATTGATCATTGGTGGCCGCCGACCAGCAACCAGCAACCAGAGATTGGCGCGGGAGCGGCGCAGATTGCGAGTAGCCTCCGTGTCGATGGCACGGGTAAGGCTGTTCGCGAACCTGCGCGAGATCGCTGGTAGCTCGCAGGTCGATATAGAGGGTGACACTGTGGGCGCGGTGGTGGATGCCCTCGGGGACCGATTCGGGCCGGAGTTTCGGCGGCACATGCAGACCGCCCGCCTTTGGAAGAACGGGAACGAAGGGTCGTCCGAGGACCCGGTGCACGACGATGACGAACTGGCGGTAATCCCCCCGGTGTCGGGCGGAGCGGTAGCGGACCCAGGTGCCCGTGGTATGGAGGGACTGTTGCTGGCAGGCCTGATGCTGGTGCTGATCGTGGCCAACACCTTCGACACCGCCATCGTCGTGGCGTTCTGGGTCGGCGTGGTGGCGCTCTGGGTGATCGATCTGGTCAACACGTCATCTGACGGCGATTTCAGCCTGCATCCCCATCCCATCCTCGCCTCCATCCTGGTGTCCATGGCCATCGCCAACACGCTCGGACTGCTCGGCCTGGGAGTCGGCGTGGCTGTCTCGATGGTTCTGGTGATGGGATGGGCCGTGGTACGGCCTTCAGCCCGTGACCTGACCTCGATAGGTGCTTCGGCGCTCGGAGCGATGATCGCCTCACTGGCGGTGGCGTCCTTCTTGCTGTCCAGGGCGGCTGCCGACGGCGGCGACCGCCAGGTTGCCGGATTGTTGATCGTGATCGCCGTGGGCGCCTTGGTGGGACGGTGGGCCGAGGTGAGCCGGTCACGCATGTTCGACCCCTACCTTGTCGGCCCGGTCTTGATGGTCGTGGCGGCGGTGGCGGTGGCCTACCTTTCCGGCTTCGATCTCCTGGCCTGGTTCTTCATCGGACTACTCCTGGCATGTGCCACGATCGCCGGCCGCGGTATCGGTCTGGCGTTCCGCACGGGAGCGATCCGCTTGACGACCAGGCCGCGCGGTCTTCTGGCCGCGCTGGACGGTCCGATGCTGGCTGTGGCCGTGTTCATGCCCGTGATGCGGATGATCGGGTGAGGGCGGCGGCAAGCAGAGCACGCCAAGTTGTTCTATAGGCAGACCACTAGCCTCAAAAGCCATGTTCAAGCACATCCGGCGCACGGTGTTCCTGGTCGCGCCCGCATTGGCTGTCGCCGTCCTCACGCCCGTGCCTTCGGTGGCCGTGACCCAGGCGGAGGTGGAGGAGGCATGCGGCGAGTACCGGGACGCGGTGGACGTTCTTGACGCGGCGGTAGCGGAGCGGAACGAGGCGCAAGCCCTGGTAGCCCGGCTCTATGCGGACCGGGAAGTCATGGCCGGCAGGGTCGCCCGACTCCAGGACCAGATCGCCGAGCGTTACGAGGAGCTTGAAGTGCTGCGCAAGGCTGTGGTGGATTGGGCGGTCGAGTCCTACATGACCGCCGAAACTGAGATCAGCGGCATCGCGCTCCGCACGAGTTCGCTGGACGAGTTGATCACTGGTCAGGAGTTCATCAACGCCATCACCACCGAGCGGGTAGCCGCGGTGGACCGGTGGCGGCTGATACTGGCCGAGACGGAGATCATGGAGCAGCAACTCGTGGAAGAGGAGACCGAGCTGCTCGTCCTCGAGATCAGGGCCGAACAGCAGGCCGGCGTCCTGGCCGCGGCGACGGATGAGGCCTTGTACGCCTCACGGCAGCTGGAGGGAGATTGCAACCGGCTCTACCGGCAGCGCCAGGCTGAGCTGGCCCGGGCCCGGGCACTGGAGGCGGCCCGGCGGGCGGGCCCGGCGGCCGGGGTGGGGCCCCAGCTGACACCCGGTTTCATCTGCCCGCTGGATCCGGCCGCCACCTCCTTCATCAACGACTGGGGCTTCCCGCGATCGGGAGGGAGAACCCACCGGGGTAACGACTTGTTCGCCCCAAGGGGGGAGCCCTTATATGCGGTGGCGGCCGGCACTGTGCTGCTGACACGCGGAGGCCGGGGCGGCACAGCTCTGTGGCTGGCGGCCGACTACGGGGTTGATTACTACTACGCGCACCTCAGTGGTTATGCCCCGGGGGTCGCAACGGGGGTCCGGGTCGGCAAGGGCCAGGTGGTCGGCTACAACGGCAACACGGGGAATGCCCGCACCACCCCCCCGCATCTACACTTCCAGCTCCATCCCAAAGGGCGGACCTCGGCGCCGGTCAATCCCTACCCGACGCTCGTGCGTGCTTGTCTATGAGGGTGCCGAAAGTGTCGAGCCGGCCCGATAGCCGGCAACGAAACCCAGGTCGAGGCATCGTGGGCCGACATGTCCCGGTCCCGGGCCTCGTATGAGCCCGACTCGGAGCGCCGTGATGATCCACTCCACCCTGCTGGGCGGCCTCCGGCTCGACCCGGGTAGCCGTTGATGTTCGACAAGAGGACCTGCGGGCATCGCACGGCGGCGGGGCGGGTGGGTCCGTTCGCCACCAGGCATTTTCTCTCCACCGTGTGGCGGCACACCGCCTCGCCGGGCCAGACGCCTCTCATCCTGTCGGACGAACGAGGCGAGGTAGCCCTGGTCGAGGACGGTGACCATCTCGGGCTTCTGGGCCATGAGGACCTGGTCGACTACCGATCACCGCTCGGCGACGCGGTCGACCTGCTGGTCGAGCATTTCCGCACGCTCGACCGGCCCCGTACCTTCCGATTCGATTCGCTTCCGTCCGGCGCCGCCGACGTCATCACCGAAGCGCTGGACCGGGTCGGTTTCAGCTATCGCAAGGCCCGGCACGCCGAGACCGCCGTGGTGGACCTCCCGGGTTCGTTCGACGAGTACCTGACCGCCATCGGCAAGAAGCAGCGTCACGAGGCCCGCCGCAAGCGGCGCAGGTTCGTCGGGGAGATGGGCGGGTTGCGCTTGGAGACCTTCGACAGGCCGGGCCCGGTCCTGGACGAATTTTTCCGGCTGCATCGCCGCTCGGCAGGACGCAAGGGCCGGTTCATGACCGATCCGATGGAGGACATGTTCACGGACCTCCTGCGCGGTGATGGTTGGCGCCTGGATGCCTTGTACGGGGGCAACGACCTTCCGGCAGCGGTGGTGATCGGCTACTCGGACGCCGACGGCTATTATCTGTACAACTCCGCCTACGACCCCGACCTCCGTAACGTGTCTCCCGGCGTGGTGCTCCTCACCGAGTTGGTCGCTGCCACCATCGCGGAGGGCGGGAAGGTGTTCGACTTTCTCAAGGGTTCGGAGCCGTACAAGTTTCGCATGGGGGCCCGGGCGCGCCGGCTGCTCGTCGTGGAGGGCGCCGCATGATCCGCAAGGTGGCGTTCCTCTCGATGCATACGTCTCCCCTGGATCGGCCTGGTGTGGGCGACGCCGGCGGCATGAACGTATACATCGATGAGCTGGCCGCCTCCCTCGCCAGGCGGGGGATCGAGGTGACCGTCTTCACCCGGCGGACCGATCCGAGCCGGGCGACGGTGATGGGCACGCCGGCCGGGTACGAGGTGGTCCATGTCGAGGCCGGGCCGATGGCGCCGCTACCGATCCCGCGGCTCGGCGATTGGGTGGGCGAGTTCGCCAGGAAGGTCACCGAGTCCGTCCTCTCTCCCGGTAGCGGCGGCCGGAAGACCGACATCCTCCACAGCCATTACTGGCTGTCGGGTTGGACGGGTCTCTCCGTCAAGCAGGTCACCGGCCTGCCGCTGGCCAATTCGTTCCACACGCTGGGCCGGGTAAAGGACGCCACCCGCCGTCCGGGCCAGCCCAGCGAACCGTTGTCTCGCATCGCCGCCGAGCGGGAGGTGATCGCCCGGTCGGACTGCGTGATCGCTTCCACCGAACACGAGGCGCTGGAGCTGATCGAGCAGTACGGCGCCGATCCCAGCCGGGTGTGCGTGAATCCGCCCGGCATCGATCTGGCCTTGTTCAGGCCGGGTGATCGCCGGGAGGCCAGGAGGCGGCTGGGACTCGATGACGCGCCCACCGTGCTCTTCGTGGGTCGTATCCAGGCGCTGAAGGGACTGGACGTGGCGGTGGCGGCCTTCGGACTGTTGCGCGACCACCTTCCGGATGCTCGGATGATGGTGGTGGGAGGGCCGAGCGGCCCCTGCGGCGTCGAGGAGGAGCTCGAGATCCGGCAACTCGCCGCGCGCCTGGGACTGGACGGGAAGCTGATCTGGTGCGGCGTCCAGCCCCATCACCGCCTTCCGACCTACTACCAGTCCGCAGATGTGCTCATCGTGCCTTCGAGGAGCGAGTCCTTCGGGCTGGTTGCAGCCGAAGCGCAGGGGGTGGGCCTGCCGGTGGTGGCCGCCAACGTGGGCGGACTGCGGTACGTGGTCGAGGATGGAGTGTCGGGGTTCCTGGTGGATGGGTGGGAACCGCCCGACTACGCCAAGGCCCTGCTGAGAATCCTGGACGGGTCTGCCTACCGCGACGAGTTGATCCGGGGCGCCCTGAATGCCGGTCGTCGCTTCGGGTGGGAGACGGCCACCGACCGGCTCCTGGAGCTCTACATGGGGATTGCCGATGGGACGCACTGAGCTCACCGAACGGCTCGGCGCCGTTTTCCGGTCCTGGGTGGAGGATCCCGGATCGGACGCGGTGGCCACCGAACTCGTGGAAGGCCGGTGGGCGGTGCGGATGGCTCAGCAGACGCGTGACTTCACCACGGTGTGGGTCGAGCCGGGCGACCGCACGGTCGGGTTCGAGGCGTACGTCCTCCCTTCGCCCCGCAAACGTCTGGAGGAGGTATACCGGTTGCTGCTGGTCCGCAACCATCGGGCATGGCGCGTCCACTTCGCCATCGATCACGGCGGCGGGATATACCTGCGGGGCCGGATCGAGGCCGAGCGCGCCGATGAGGAGGCCCTCCAGTACATCTTCGCCGAGATCTACGAACTGGTGGACCTCACGTTCCGAACCCTGGTCAGGACGGGATTCGGGCGCTGAGTCCGGGCTGCGACCGCGGGAATCCGGAGCCGGAGAGCGCGAAAATTTCCGGGATGGCCTTTTTTTAACATGCCCTGTGAGCAACTCCTGGGGATTGTGTGGAAAAGGCCTGGTCGGAGGCGGATCGGTCCACTTCTTAGGATATAATGAGGATGTTACGACAATTCAACAGATGGGTTGATCCGCCGGACGGCAGGGCGTAAGGTTCTGTTCAGAAGGCCCGAGGTGCTGGCGCCGAGCGAATCCGTCAGGGGAAGTGCGGTGGAATTCGGTAAAGGTTCCTCGGGCTTTCGCCTTGCACGCATCCTACCGGGCGGGATCGGCTAACCGAGGCCGAACATCAGCTCGTCGAGGCGGACCGAGGTGGTGCGGAACGTCTCGGGGTCGATGCGGACCGACCCGATCTGCAGTCCGGCCATGCCCTGGTTCCCGGACGTGATGACCCGCAGCACGTCCTCGTACTCGAGCATTCCCAGGCCCAAGCACCGCCCTTGCCGGTCGTGGACCCCGACGATCATCCGGTGCAGCCGGACCAGGTCGAAGCCGGCCGGGAGGCTGGGTGCGAATACGGTGGGCAGAACGCGCCAGCGCTGGAGGGGCGCCGGGAATGCTGCGGCGAACCGGGCGGCGCGCATGTCCATACGCTCCTCGGGGCTCATCGGAAGGCCGGCCCGGCTGGCGGGCACGGTGACCACGTTGGCGGAGAGGAACCGCCGCAGTAGGCCTACCAGCGGTTCCAACTCGCCGCCCCTCTGCACGGCCCATACGGTGTCGGGACGGACCAACTCGGCCTTGTGATACTTGAGCCGCTGGCCCACCACCCCGGCCACGGCCCCGCTGGTGTCGATGACGATCAGATCCGCCTCCGCCCGGACGGTCTCCACCAGCGAGGCGACTCCGGCCACCTGCTGGAGGATGAACCGATCCGGCCTGATGCTGCCCACGAAGCGCAGGTCGTCAGCCCGGGTGAAGTCCTTCACGTCGGCGGGCGAGCGGAGCCACTTCAGGCCCACGCATGTCGGCGGGCCCACGGTGGTGCAGGCTAGGTCGCTGTCGATGTAGGCGACGGTCCGTCCCCCCTGGAGGGCGGTGTCGACCAGCATGCGGGCCAGGGTCGTCTTCCCCGAGTCGGGCGCCCCGATGATCATCACCACCCCCTCGGCGGAGGAGAGCAGTTCGGAGTCGCCGAGCACCGGATCACCCATGGCGCCATGCTAAACGTGCCCCGGAGACTGCCACGAGGCGCCGGGCGGACTTCTCTGCGCCGGTTGAGCCAGGGCGTGCCGGAGGCCCGGACGGGTGCAAGAAAGCCGGGGAGGGTTGGCCAGCGCCGCCTCCACCTGGGGTTTCGTTGCCGGCTGTCGGGCCGACTGGACATTTTTCGGTACCCTCCTAGGCTCGGGCCGGCGTGCCCCCGAGCTTCCCGCTTCCGATTACCTTCCTGTCCGACTTCGGCCGGGAGGACGAGTACGTCGGGGTGGTGCACGGGGTGATCGCGACGTTGGCTCCAAGGTGCCGCGTGATCGATCTGAACCACCGGATCCCGCCCGGCGACATCCGGGCCGGCGCTCTCACCCTGCTGCGGGCCATCCAGTACATGCCGGCCGGTGTGGTGCTGGCGGTGGTGGATCCCGGTGTTGGTAGCGACCGCAAGGCGGTGGTTCTCGAGACCGGCCGGGGCCTTTTCGTAGGTCCCGACAACGGGCTCCTCTCCCCGGCAGCAGCCTTCCTGGGGGGAGTGACGGAGGCCTACGCCATCGAGAACCCGGACGTGATGCTCCCGTCACGGGGCCGTACGTTCGAAGGGAGGGACCGGTTCGCCCCGGCGGCGGCCGTGCTCGCGGCCGGAGAAGCCCGCCCGCACGAGATGGGGCCGCGGTTGGATCCGCAGGTTCTTACGCCGCTCCTCCTCCCCCTGTCCGAAGTGACGGACGACGGACGGGTGGAGGGTCGGGCGTGGTGGGTGGACACCTACGGCAACGTCCAGACCAACATCACGCCCGAGGACCTGGAGCAGGCCGGCATTGCTGAGGGTGAGCTGGTGATGGTACGGGTGGGCCTGATGAGCTACCGGGTGCCGTGGGAGGGCACGTTTGCGGATGTGGGTGAGGGGCGTCCGCTCCTCCATATCGATTCGGCCGGGCTGATGGCGCTGGCTGTGCGGGGCGGGCGGGCGGACGACCACTTCACCCTGGCCGTGGATTCGTCGGTCGCGATCTCCCCCGACCCGTCCGGGGATTGACCGCTACAGGCTCAGTAACTGGACAGCGAACACGATTCCGGCCACCCCGATCAGGGCCAGCAGGATCAGTATTGCGATTGCGGTTCCGGACCTCACGGTTCGACGGGTTCTGCGAATCCGCAGTCGAACACCGCCTCCTCAACGTCCTGGCCGCCCAGCACGACCCGTTCGTAGAACACCACGGTGGCGATCTCCTCGGGCGTCAGCGTGTCGCTGAAGGAGGGCATGACCCCGCCCGAGCCCACCGCGGTGCCCAGGTCACCGTAGGTGTTCCGGCCCGCGGTCAGGTAGCCGTCGGTACCGAGAGAGACCCACTCGATGTGGTCGGTGCACATCGCGAACGTGTCGAGGACCGAGCCCGCCAGCGCCGGGCCGGAGCCGCCCTCACCGCTCGCTCCGTGGCACGAGCTGCAGCTCGAGGGCGCCGCGTACAGGGTGCTTCCCTCGCCGACCAGCGCCCGGACGTCCACACCGCCGGCCGCGCCGCCCGCCTCGTAGACGGAGCCGTCGCAGTTCTCGACCACGCCGGTGAGACGATCTACGGAGAGTTGACCGCCGGGGCCGCAGTTGGGGCCGCCGGCGAAGGCGATCAGGTAGGTGAGGCCGATGAGCGGAACGGCGAAGAACAGCACGGTCAGCCAGCGGGGTAGCGAGGCGCCCACCCGCTCGGTGAGGCCGGCGGTGGCGCCGGTGATCACCGCCTCGAACCGGTGGGCCTGGGCGAGGGTCACCCGCTCGGGCGCTGCAGGGCTTCCGACCGTGGCGGCCGCGATCTCGGGAGCGGGCGCCGCCGCAGCGCCGACCGGCTCGGGAGCCTCTGGCGCGGCCGGAGGGGCCGGAGCGGCAGGTGGTGGCGGCGCAGCGCCGGGCGGGGAGGGGGCAGCCGGCGCCGCGGCGCCTGACGGAGGCGCCGTTCCCCCCGCCCACGCGGCCAGCACCTCCTCCGGGCTGACGCCATCGGCTTCGGCGCGGGCGATGGCTGATCGCTCCACCAGATGCTCGGGGCTCCCGAGCCGGGCGGCCGCGGCGGCGAGCAGCTCGCTCATAGCGCTGTTTCCCGGAAGCCGGCCTGGGGCGCCACGGCTACCTCAGCTCCGACAGGTAGGTGGCGAGGGCGGTGAGGTCATGTTCGGAGAGATGCGCGTACGAAGGATGGTTCCCGGACGTGAACACGTTCCCGGGGGTTGACAGGAGGATCATGAGATCGTCCGCGGTCACGGTCCCCTCATCGCCCCCGTGAGGAGTCCGGCTACCCACATGGGCCAGGTCGGGGCCGATCCGCTGTACCCCGAAGGTCGCGGTGTCGAGCGAGTCGGCCCAGCTCTCGGTTACGGGTCCGAGCCCGACGTCGGCGAGAACGGGTCGCACCATCTGCGTGTGGCAGTAGCCGCACCCCTGATTCGAGTAGACCGCCCGGCCGTGCTCGCCGAGGGCGGACAGCGGGGCGTCGGGAACCACATGCCGGAAGTCGCCTCCGGTGTTGTAGGGGCCGATCAGCGTGATTACCAGCCCGATCACGAACAGGCCTGCCATCAGGATCCAGGTCAGCAACGGGTGCAGCCCCACGCCTGCCAGCCTGGGCGTGGCCTTGCTGAGCGCGGGCGCGGCAGGCCGGGGCGCCGGTGACGGGGATGCAGGCGCCGGAGCGACCGCCACGGCTGTGGGCGCGGGCGCGGCAGCGGGGGCCGGCGGGGTCGCGGGGGGTGCGGACGTAGCCTGCGGCGCCTGGGGTTCAGGAGTGGCGGACTGCGCGGGAAGCGGAACGCCTCCGCCCCATGCCGCCAGCACTGACTCGTAGGTGGTCCCGTCGGCCTCGGCGCGCGCTTGGGCCGATCGCTCGACCAGGTGTTCGGGCGCCCCCAGCGCCGTCACCGCGGCAGCGAGCAGGTCACTCATCGTCTCGCGGCTCCACCGGCACCAACATCTCGACCGGACGGGCCGTACCGGACACGTAGGTTCCCACGGCCGCCCACACCATCAGGGCGATCCCGACCAGTGCGACCACCGAAGCCAGGGCTCCCACCGTGAACATCAGGTCCATCTCGGCGAAGGTCTCGGAGAATCCCGCCCCCGCGTTGAGCCGCGAGCCCGAGGCGCTGGCCCAGTTCCACGTGATCCCCGACACCAGCCCGGCGATCAGGAACGCCGCGGCCGTGATGCCGCCGCCCCAGGTCAGCAGGCGGAGGCCCCGTCCGGCCGTCTCCTCGTCGGCGAGGTCTCTTCCCGTGATCCGCGGGAAGACGTGGAATACGAAAGCAATCCCGAGGGTGGGTACGGCCACCAGAGCCGAGCCGATCATCAAGCCTTCGTGCCATGTGGTCAGGCCCACCACGGCGGCGACGGACCGGAAGCCGGACAGGCCGGTCAGGACCGTGACCACGGCGTAGGCCGTCGCTCCGACCATCAGGTACCGGATCACCAGGTTCCGGCGGGCCGTCTCCCAGTCTCCCGACAGGGTCTGGCCGAGGTTGGTCAGCACCGCCAGAGCGGCGATCACCAGCCCCATCGCGGCGGCGGCCGCCACGGTCTCCGTCCAGTCCGGGGCGGGACCGCCGAGGAACCTGGTCGGCGTGGCCAGAAGGGCGGTGCCCGCCAGCGTCCAGAATCCGGCACGGGCGAGGGGTCCCGAGAACAATGGCCGACCGCTCTCCTTCACCAGCACGTAGTAGGCGCCTCCCAGTGCGGCCGCAGGGAAGGCCAGCCAGAGCATCCCGCCGGCCACGAGGCCGGTCTGCAGGAACGGGCCGACACCGACGAGTCCGGGGATGCTGCCCGTGATGTGCAGGGCCGGGTACCACCAGACGGCGCCCATGACGTAGAGGACGGAGACGAAGGCCCCTTGTTCGGTGCGGCGCCGGACCATCGAGCTGACCATGAAGGCGGGGAGGAGCAGCAGCGCGGCGACCGGCCAATCGATGAGCGGGGGGAACTCGGCCAGCTCGGGTCCCGACGGGCCGCGGAACAGCACCACCAGCACGCCGAGAGTCACCAGGCCGGCATAGCCGAGGCCCCCGAGCAGGGCCGTCCGCTCGTACGGCATCCGGGCGCCGACCAGGCGGGGGGTCAGGTAATAGGCCATGGCCTGGGTGAGTGTTCCACCGAACCCGTAGACCAGCATCAGCATGGCGGCGGGCCGGAGGCGCCCGTACGCCAGGAACTCGCTGTCGGCGAAGAGGGTGGGGATCGCCAGCTTGATGAGCATCAGCACCAGCAGTGCGGCGCCGGCCAGGAGCAGGAGGCACGCTACGGCCATGAGACCCGACGCCGCCCGCTCCCGGCGATCCGACCGGAAGCGGTCGAGCGAGCCCTGGTCCGTGCTGGAGTCGTCCTGTGTCAACCCGATACCCTTCGCGACCGCATCTCTGCCTAACCCGCATAGGTTAAACGCTGTGTGGAGGGGGTATGGTCGCGCCCTCGCTCGATGCGTCCTGGCGCATGGTCACGGCGCCGCGAGTCCCGCTCCGGTTGTAGCCTCCTGGTTTAGGGAGAGCCCGCCTTTCTGCCACAATGGGGCGGCCTGAACGGCAGAACACGTTGCCGCGCCATCCGGCGAATCAGAGGTGAGTGGGAAGCGGTATCGGGCCGGCCGCGGTCGAGACGATACGGAGGCGAACTACCGAGATGGTGCAACGGATGCTCCGGCAGATGAGTGGCACGCAGCGTGCGCTTGCCGGTTGGGGGCTGTTCATTGTGGGTCTCGTCACCCTGGTACTGGGTATCTGGTTCAACCACTACGCCAACTTCCCATCCGTGGAGACGGTCACCATCGCCACGGCGGACGCCGCCGGCCTGGCAGCCGGTGACTCGGTCACGTACAACCGGCAGGCTCGTACCGTGGCCGCTACCCCGGTCGTCAACCCCGGTCTGCCGCAGACCCCGGTGGACCTCGAGGTCCGGGTCGACTACTTCGGGTGGGTGCCCCGGGACTGCATGATCTCGGGGGGCGACTGGTGCCTGCCCTGGTTCGCGCTTGGCCACCTGGTGGCGTTCGGCGGGAGCCAGCTGATGCTGCTGGGCGTCGCTGTCGCCGTGATTCTCGGACGCAGGATGACCTGGTCGCTGGCCGCGCTGGCAGCGTTCCTCGCCATGATGGAGCTGGTGATCCTGCTGGGCAACGTGGCGTCCGAATGGCTCAACCTGGCCCAGGGACCTCTCAACTGGACCGAGCAGAACGAGGCATTCACCATCTGGGCGCCTCTCGTACTCGGGAACAACGTCGGCATCAGCTGGGGTGCCATCAAGGACTTCGTCTCCATCAACTACAACATGGGGGCGCTGACCTTTATCATCCTGTTCGCCCGCTGGATACAGAGCTTCGGCGGGCCGATGCCGCAAGCACGAACTGCCGATGCGGTCTCACCCTACGGACGCCCGCTGGTCAAGGGAGCCGAGTAGATGGCCAAAGAGGTCTGGTTCGAGACCCCGCCCTTCCGTGACGACTACCAGTTGGTCATGGTCGAGACCGACTACGTCCAGTCACAGGTGCGCCCCAAGCAGTTTCTCCATATCAACCAGTCCGAGTGCATCCTCTGCGAGGGATGCGTCGACATCTGCCCCTGGAAGTGCATCCACTACCTTTCGCTGGATGCCATCGACGAGGCCTACGACGTCGATCACCCGGCCGATAGCTCCGACAATCTGGGCTTCTTCGTGGTCGACGAGTATGAGTGCACCCGTTGCCTGCTCTGCATCGATCGCTGTCCCACCAACGTCATCTCCATCGGCAAGTTCGAGGGTTCCGTCACGGACACGGCCATGAACGCCGGTCTGGTGGAGCGTGCCCCGTGGGATCTCGACACCGGCGCTCGCGACTTCAAGAACGGGTACACCTACGGGATGCGTTGGTAGAGCGGAGGCAAAGCGGATGAACGGCAGAGGTCTGAAGGTCAGGGAGCGGGTCGGGGAGGCGGCCGACGCCTTCCGGGCGAGCCCCTTCTGGGAGTCGATGTTCCGTCCCGGATCGCCCTTCAAGCGGGGCTACAGCGACAGCCCCCGCAACCGGTCCTACGTGATCATGAACAACGTCCTCTACCATCTCCATCCCGTCAAGGTGAAGCGGCATGCGGTGCGCCTCTCGTACACCTTGTGCCTGGGCGGGCTGAGCTTCTTCCTCTTCATCCTGCTGACCATTACCGGCATCTTCCTGATGTTCTACTACCGGCCCACCGCCCCGGCCGCATACATAGATGTCGAGGCTCTGTCCACGTCGGTCGCCTTCGGCTCCCTGGTGCGGAACCTGCACCGCTGGGGCGCGCACCTCATGGTGCTGACCGTGTTCCTCCACATGTCCCGCGTCTTCTATCACGGCGCCTACAAGCCGCCCAGGGAGTTCAACTGGGTGGTCGGGGTGGTCCTGCTGCTCCTCACGCTGCTGCTCTCCTTCACCGGTTACCTGCTGCCGTGGGACCAGCTGGCGCTATGGGCGGTGACGGTGGGAACCAACATGGCGGGCTTCACTCCTTTGTTCGGCAACCAGGTGAAGTTCGCGCTGTTGGGAGGTATCGAAGTGACCGGCAACACGTTGCTGCGCTTCTACGTGTTGCATGTCCTCTTCCTACCGTTCGTGATAGTCATCTTCATGGCCGTGCACTTCTGGAGGGTGCGCAAGGACGGCGGCATATCGGGACCGCTGTAAGGGTGGGCTCGATGACTGTTGTCGTGGTCCGTTACTCGCCGACCCGGGTTTTCATGGATGGATACCCGCTCGCGGCGGGATTGTCGATCCTCGTACCGGGCGTGAGCCCCACCGCGGGCTCGCCCGGTAAGGACTGCTGAGGCGCCGATGGCTCAGATACCAGAGCATCTGCTCCGGCGCTCGGCCGAGGCGAAGGCCAAGGCGCTGGGCGTCCCGGTCGAACAGGTCCTCGCCGAGATGCGCGGCGAGGCGCCGTCCCCCCCGGCGGCTCCGCCCGCTGCTCCTGCCTCCCCGCCGCCCGCTCCCGAGCCCCCGCCCGCTCCAGCGGCCGCACCGCCCCCGGCCCCCGCTCCGCCACCGCCGGCGCCGGTCAGCGAGGCAGCCGCTCCCGAGCCCCCGGCGCCACCCGAGCCCGAGGTGTCCGCACCGGTTCCCGAGGCAGCGGCAGCGGTCGCGACCGAGACCCCGGAGGTGGCGCCGGCCTCCGCGCCGCCGGCATCAGACAACGGTGGCGGAGCGACCCAGGTCACCCTCCGTCCGGTGGCGCCGCCAGAAGAGGTTCCGGAAGGGGTCCGGCCCCAGCGCCTCCTCACCGTCGTCAAGGCCAAGGCCATCCAGCAGGTCAAGGCGACGCCGACCGACAAGGTCAACACCTGGCCCCACCTGATGATCGCCGAGTTCTCCGCCTTGATGGTGATTACGGCGGTGCTGATCGTCCTGTCGGTGATACTCCAGGCGCCGCTGCTGGAACTGGCCAACTTCAACGCTACGCCCAACCCCTCCAAGGCGCCCTGGTACTTCCTGGGCCTGCAGGAGCTGCTGTCCTATTACGACCCCCAGGTCGCCGGTGTGATCATCCCGACCATCACCGGACTGCTGGGCTTCATGGCGATTCCCTACGTGGACCGCAACCCCTCCACCAAGCCGTCCGACCGTAAGTTCGCCATCATGCTGTTCACGCTGTTCCTGACCGGCTCGGCCACCTTGACGTTGCTGGGGACCCTGTTCAGGGGCCCCGGCTTCAACTTCACGTATCCATGGGCCGACGGGATCTGGTTCGACGACCTCAAGGACTGGGTGCACTTCGAATGACCACGGTCCAGCTCCTGATCGTCGCCCTCTCCGCCATCGTGCTGGTGGGAGTGCTGGGCGCTTTCGTCATCGCCTACCGCCGCAGCGAATCGCCCGGCCGGACCGCCCGGTCGTGGAGATCCGGCCTGTCGCGCGAGACCCGCAAGGCGGACCGGTCGGCCCTGGCCGCCCCGATGGTGGTCCGGCCCGCCGAGGCCGTTACCGACCCCGCCGCGGAAGTGGAGGCGACGGAGGCCGCGACCGCCGAGGAGGAGGACGAGGAAGGATTCGAGGAGCCGGTTGCGGCCATGCAGGCGGTCGAGGTGATGAGGGTGGAGGAGCTCTCGCCGCAGGAGGCCGGTGTCAACCGGCGCCAGTTCTTCACCAGGGCGCTCGGGGCCACCTTCGGCGCCTTCGTGGGCCTGAACGGGATCTCCTACCTGGCCTTCCTCTGGCCTCGCCTGTCGGGCGGCTTCGGGTCCGACATCGACGTCGGCGCCATCGCCGACCTTCAGACCGAAGTGGTGCTCAACGACGGCTCCATCCTGCCCAAGTTCGTGCCCGAGGCACGCGCCTACATCGTGCCGTTCGCCGAGTCGGACATCTCCCGATCCCAGTTCGAAGGCTCGGGGGTGGTGGCCGGTGGATTGACCGCCCTCTTCCAGCGCTGCGTGCACCTCGGTTGCCGCGTGCCCTGGTGCGACGCTTCCCAGGGCTTCGAATGCCCCTGCCACGGCTCGAAGTACAACTACGTGGGGGAGTACGAGGCAGGCCCCGCCCCCCGCAACCTGGACCGGTTCGCGGTCGAGGACCAGAACGGCCGTCTCATCGTCAAGACCGGCACGATCATCCAATCGGCCCGGGCTATAGCCAAGACCGTGCAATACCCCCAGGGCCCTTCCTGCATCGCCCTGAATGCCCCCACCGAGGTATAGCCGGTGTCAACTCTCGTAGTCACGATTGTTGCGCTCGGGGCGATCGCCTGGTTCGCCTACCTGGTGGGATCAGGTTCGCGTCGCGACCGCCAGGATCCGGTGCCCGCCAACCTGTCCGTCTCCCAGACCGACGACGAGTTGGAGACCAGGCGCCTCGATCGGGCCCTGGTGGGGGCGGTGGTGACCGCCGGGTTCCTGACCCTCGCCATGCCCATCTACTACCTCGGCGAGCTGGACCGCCAGGAGGGATTCGTGGACGAGTTCCACGAGGCTTCCCTGGTCCGGGGCCACGAGGTGTGGCTTGAGTTCGGCTGCGGCGACTGCCACGGCCCCAACCTGGGGGGTGGGGTTGCCTCCTTCCTGGAGGAGCGGTCGCAGGTCAACGTGGCCGGCTGGGCTACGCCTGCCCTGGACGATCTGTTCTTCCGGTACGACCGGGACGAGGCCGGGTTCTGGATCACCTACGGCCGGGCCAACACGCCGATGCCGCCCTGGGGTCTCGATGGCGGCGGCCCGCTCAACAGCCAGCAGATCGAGGACCTTCTCAACTACATCGAGTCGCATCAGGTGGGCCAGACGGACGCTCTGCTCAAGGTGGAGGGTCTGGTGGCGGGAGCCTTGAGCCGGCGGGATGGCGCCGCCGATGTGGTGGGTGGCCAGATCGCGGAGCAGGAAGAGCTGATCGAGACCATCCGCACCTCCGGAACCTCATCGGCCGCTCTCGCCGACATTGCCGAGCGAGCCCGCTACCTGCTGGACGGTGCGGCGGACGGTATCGACACCGACGGGGACGGCCTGTCCGATGTCACCGAGACCGGTCTGACCGCCATCTTCGCCGAGGCGCAGGCAGCCGGGTACCTGGCCACGGCGGCCACGCTCGATCCTCGCAACGCCGAGACCCTGATCGGGATCGGCGACGCCACCTCGGCGGCCACATCCGTAGGTGACCTCGAGTCGGGCGCGACGTCCCTGACCATCACCTTCCAGAACCAGGCGGTCCTCGGTGACCAGGCCCGGTTCGGTCTCGGCTTCCTGGAGGACGCGGCCCGCCGGGCGCGCTGGGAGGTGGATGTCCAAGCCGTGGCCGACGCCTCCTTCGGCGGGGACACCGCCGCGGCGGATCGGGCGGTGAACCTCTACAACGCCTACTGTGCCCGATGCCACACCGCCGGATACTCGGCCGGTCCCGCCTTCCAGCAGCCCCAGGCCTCCGGGGCGCTGGGACCGTCGCTGAGGGGTGGCCGCGCGCTTACCCAATTCCTGACCGCTGAAGACATGTACGAGTTCATCGCGGGAGGGTCGACCTCCGGTGAGGGATACGGTGTCAACGGTGTGGGTTCGGGCCGGATGCCCGGCTTCGGCATGGTCCTGTCGGCCGAGGACCTCGATCTCATCGTCCGGTACCTGAGGGGGGCAACCCTGGACGGCGCCGAGTACCTGGGGGAGGCGGGCTGAAATGCGCGAGCTCTTCCGGGCGCTGCTCTCTCAGAACCTGTTGTTCACCGGGATCGTGCTCACCATCGCGGCGGTGCTGGTGTTCTTCGGGAGCGTCTACCTGCTGCAGTACACCAACCTGGGCAAGCGTCTCGCCATCCTGGTGTCGGGCGCCGGCATCTTCGGCTGGACGACGATCAATTCGATCCTGTTCGTCCTCTACGCGCCCCGCGGTCCTCGCCCGGTTGACTTCGAAGGGCTGAACGCCTTCGAGATCCGGATCATTCCCGGAGCCTTCGCGGCCGCCTCGGCCATCCTCTTCGCCATGTTCATGGTGGCGCTCCACCGCTACGAACGCGACCAGGAACGCGAATAGAAGGGCGTCCCCGGTTCAGGTCATGTAGTAGCCGAGGATCTGGAGTTCGGTGGCGAGGTCCACCTGTCTGAGATGGATGTCATCGGGTACCCGGAGGAGGGTGGGGGCGAAGTTCAGGATGGAGCGCACCCCGGCCTCGACCAGCATGGTCGCCACCTGCTGAGCCGCCCCTGCCGGGGTGGCGATGATCCCGACCGAGATGTGCGTGGTCCGGGCATCGTCGGGTAACCGGGAGATGTCGCGAACCTCGACCCCGCCCAGGCAGGTCCCGATCTTGGTGGGAGCGGCGTCGTAGAGCCCCACGATGCGGAAGCCCCGGTTGCCGAAACCGGTGTAGTTGGCCAGCGCCGAGCCCAGGTTGCCGATGCCCACCACGGCCACCGGCCGGTCGGCGGTCAGGCCGAGGGCATGGCGGATCTGGTCGTTGAGTTCCGTGACCTGGTACCCGACGCCGCGGATCCCGAACGTCCCGAGATAGGAGATGTCCCGCCGGACCCCGGCCGCGGTCAGGTTGCTGAGACGGGCCAGCTCGCGGGAGGAGATGGTCAGCTGCGACTCGGGTAGCCGCTCGATGCATCTCAGGTAGCGCGGCAGGCGCTCGACCGTTGCCGAAGGAAGGTCCGACTTCATCGGCGAGAGGTTAACGGCGTCAGGGAGTGCCGGATCCGTCCCGAACTTCCCGCCGTCCGTGGAAGGTCTACTGCTCGACTCGGGCGCCGGATATCCCCCTGCCGGGGACTATCGTCTGAGTATGTCGACCCGGCACCATCGGCGGTGAAGCCGGCCAGGATATCGGGGAAGGGTGCCGGGCCGGGCATGCTTCGCAATCCTGTCCGGGTCGCGGCCCTGATCGCCGCCGTGACCATCCTGTCCTCGCTCGTCCCCGAACCGGTTGCCGCATCGGAGCCAGAGGAGGTGCTGCGGCGGACCGCCCAGACCGATGGCGCGAACGAAGCGGAGGACTTCCCGCCCGGCCGGGTGACTTGTGAGGAGGCGACGGCGCCCTTCGGGTTGCTGTGCGCGGTATATGACCTGATCACCGTCAACTACGTGGACGCGGTGGACGAAGAGGAGCTCGCCTCGGCGGCGGCCGAACGGGTGAGGGACGCCGACCTTGCCCAGCGGACCGATGGGGAACCACCGGTATGTCCGATCCCCTCGCCCGGATTCGAGGAGGTATGCGAGGCGATCGACCAGGCACAGGACACCGAGGCGGCGGTCAAAGAGGCGGTTCGGGGGATGGCCGGGTCGCTCGATAGCAACTCCCGCTACCTGACGGCCGCGCAATACAGGCAGTTCCAGACGCGCCTCGAGAACCAGGGGACCGTAGGTCTGGGCGTGGCATTCGGCCTGCTGGAAAACGGCCGGCCCTGCTTCACGGTGTCAGCCACCTGCCGGCCGGTGGTGTCCGAGGTCTATGCAGGGAGCCCGGCGGAGAAGGCCGGCCTGATGGTGGGTGACGAGCTCCTGGAGCTGGGGGATAGGTTCCCTTCCGAACTCGGTTGTGCGGATGTGTCCCGCCTGGACCGGTTCGACGTAGGCGAGGAGGTGTCGATCACGGTATGGCGGGACGCCATCCTGACGGGGACGATCACGGCGGCGAGGCTGGCCATACCGGTGGCCAGGGGAATGGTCGTGGATGGCAACATCGGCTATCTGGCCCTCGACGTTTTCAGTACCACGGCGGACCGCGCGGTGGCCGAGGTGCTCGGCGATCTGATGGATCCACCAATCAGTGGCCTCGTACTCGACCTGCGCGGGAATCCTGGCGGGTACATCGACTCGGCGGTGGGTACGGCCGGCTCCTTCTTGCCGGACGTGTCAGTGATCGTGCATCTGTTGAGCCGGGACAGGGTGGAAACGGTCCGGGCGCGAGGAATGTCGATCTCTCCCGATCCCACCCTCCTGCCGATGGTGATAGCGGTGGACGGCGGCAGCGCCTCGGCTTCGGAGATCGTCATCGGCGCCCTCAGCGACCAGGGTCGCGTCACGGTGGTCGGCCGGACAACCTTCGGCAAGAGCACCGGCCAGACCTCCTACAACCTCCGAACCGGGGGCACGCCGGCCGGCGTGCTCCAGATCACGACGCTGCGGTGGTTCACCCCGCACTCCCGGAGCGTGACTGGGGGAATCGAGCCCGAGGTGGCCATGGTCCTGCCCTCGTGCCTGTTGCCGGCCGAGGTGGCAAGGCGCGCCATCTCGGCGATCCGCCCGCGCATCGCAGGAGTGGGCATCACTTCGGAGCCTCTCGACGGGACGGCATACGAGGCTGGGGAGACGGTGACGGTTACCGTGACGTTCGACTCCCCGGTGGTCGTGTTCCGCAACGGTGGTAATCCGACCCTGAACCTCCGGGTGGGCGACGATCGCCGCATAGCCCTCTACGAGTCAGGCTCGGGCACGTCCGAGTTGGTGTTCGGATACACGGTGAGGGACGGGGATGCCGACCCGGACGGGATCAGTATCCGCTCCGATTCGCTGCAGCCCGGCTGGGCGACGATCGGGCTGGTCGCCGGCCTGGAAGCCGTCCTGGGACACGATGCCGTGGCCGACGATCCTCAACAACGGGTGGCCGGCGGCCCGGCTCCACAGACCGGTCCTGAGGTGTTCATCGATATCCGGGGAAGCACCCACCGGACCAGCATCGAGCGGATTGTCGCAGCCGGGATCATGAACGGATGCGGCGTGGCGGACGGCGGTGATCTGTTCTGCCCTGATCTGACGGTGAGTAGGGCTCAGATAGCCGCCATTCTCAGCCGGGCTCTGGAGCTGCCGGCCGCGACGGGTGATTTCTTCGTTGATGACGAGGGGTCTGTCTTTGAGGACGCTATCAATCGTCTTGCGGAGGCGGGTATCACGCTGGGCTGCGATCCGGGTGGTGGTCTGTTCTGCCCGGATGTGGTGGTGAGTAGGGCCCAGTCGGCTGCCTTCCTCAGCCGGGCTTTGGAGCTGCCGGCGGCGTCGGCTGATTTCTTCGTTGATGACGAGGGGTCTGTCTTTGAGGACGCTATCAATCGTCTTGCGGAGGCGGGTATCACGCTGGGCTGCGATCCGGGTGGTGGTCTGTTCTGCCCGGATGTGGTGGTGAGTAGGGCCCAGCTGGCCGCCTTCCTGGTGAGAGCTCTCGGGCTGGAGTCGCCTGCTTAATCCGGGGGTCGCTCCTCCAGCCCCGATTCATGACGCAAGGCGAATGTCCCGATCCCGAGCCCGTTCAAGTCCGCGAGATCTCGCTCTCCCCGGTGCGATGCCCATGGGCAACCTCCCGCCACTGCCACCCCAACAGCGTCCCCATCGGGTAGCACCGAATTGCCGGCGCAGGTCGGAACGGAGGACTCGAATGTGTCACAGGCATTCGATACGTTGTCTATCGCCAAGCACCTACACCAGCCGCAAGCGTCTCACCGATCGGACCGGTCTGGCCCGCAGGGAACATTCACAGGCTCCGAAATGGGCGAACTCGCCGTCACCCGGCCCCAGCCCGGGCATGGCCGAACACGCCCCAAGCCAAGGACAGGTGGTGGCGGGGGAAGGGCCCGGTGCGGAGCACCGGTTTTTCGCGTTCTCGAACTTTGGGCAGAGGACGCCACATATGGAGCCCTGAACTTCAGGGACGGGGCACCACCAGCGGTGTTCTGATCCTCAGGGACGGGGCACCGTATGGCGTCCTGAGCCTGAGGCTCCCCGATTGCCGGTTCGCCGGACGGCGATTCTCGTGTGGTTTCGGAGACTTGGGGCGCTAGTACAGGGCCGGGTGGGGACGTTGCTCGTCGGTGAAGGCGGCGTCGGCGATGCCCCGGGCCAGGGCGGCTCGGAAAGCGGGCAGGTCCACCACCATCGTCACCATCTGGTAGCCGCGCGCCACCCGGTCCGCCGCCGTGCCCGGCGTAGCCTGGATGCCGGGGCGAACGCCGTGGCGGTTACAGGCTTCCACGACGTGATCGAGCATGTCGAGGAACGGCTGGGCGCTGGTGCCCGGCTTGTATCCCATCGCAACTGCGAGGTCCGAGGGCCCGACATATGCCACATCGATTCCCGGAACCGAGAGGATGTTGTCCAGGTCGCCGATGGCTTCCATGGTCTCGATCATCGGGATGCAGGCGACTTCCTCGTTGGCGCGCTCGTAGTAGTCGGCGCCCTCTGTGATCAACGCCCGGCCGGCGCCGATGCTGCGGACGCCCACCGGAGGGAAGCGGGTGTACGACACCGCCGCGGCCGCCTCCTCGGCCGAGTTGACCATCGGGATGATGACTCCCATCGCCCCGGCGTCGAGGACGCGGGAGATGTTGGCCGTGGACAGTTCCGGCACCCGCACGATCGGGGTGACTTCTCCCGTGCTCAGCGCCGCCAGCATCCGCACCGTATCGTCGAAGCCGATGAAGCCGTGCTGGCAGTCGATGACTACATAATCGAGGTCGTTGGCGGCTACAGCCTCTGCCACCAGCTGGCTGGGAATCGACACCCAGCTACCCAGCGCAGGCCGGCCCGCCGCCCATTTGGAACGAAGTGGATTGGGTCGCATGGCGCCAGATATTGGCACGCGTACTCCGCGTTCCCTAATCCCCGTCACGGTCCGGCGGCCGTCCCGCACAACCGGCGGGAGCCGGTAACGTGATCGCATCTTCGAGGAGTGCGCCTTGCAGCTGCCGCATCCCATGGGTCAACCGAGTCGAGCTGGTGCGCCGACGGCGGGGCCGGGCGCGCCCGGCTGATGGAAGCTCCTCGATCTCCCAGGCGCGTGGCCATCGCGGTAGCGGTCATGCTCGTACTGTTCGCCGGGGCGATCGGGGTGTCGCGGCTGGTATCCGGCGACCGTGAAACGGTTGCGACCGGTGGCCTTACCGATCCGTCCCCTCCAAGCGTCGCCCCGGCCTCGGTCGGCACGACCACGGCAGCAGGGGCTACCACGACCGCTCCGCCTATCACTGAGGCCTCCGTGACTTCGACCGCGCCGGCGACCACCGCGCCGATCGATCCGCCCCCCGTGCTCAGGGAGACGCACCCGCCTCTCAAGGGGATCGACGGCTGGCTCCAGGCGGACGTCACCTCGCTGGAGGAGTTGCGGGGCAAGGTGGTGATCGTGGAGTTCTGGACCTTCGGCTGTTACAACTGCAAGAACCGCCTCCCGTACACGCAGGACATCTACGCCGCGTACCGGGATCAGGGCCTCGAGATCGTCGGCATCCATTCCCCGGAGTTCGCCTACGAGAAGGAGGTGGACGCCATAGTCGAGGCACTGGACCGGCTGGGGGTCAGCTGGCCCGTCGTGCTGGACACCGATCGGCGTACCTTCCGGGAGTGGCAGGGGTCACCCGCCTACTGGCCCCGCACCTACCTGCTGGACCATCTGGGCCGGGTGCGCTTCGATCACATCGGCGAGGGGGCCTACAAGGCGCTGGAGGACACTGTGGTGGCGCTCCTGGCCGAAGTCCCGTGAGTCTCCTGGTCGAGGCGTTCCGCTCCGGACTCCTGCCGTGTTCCTGGTCCATCCTGCTGCTCGCCCTACTGCTCCTCGGCCTGCGGAAACAAGGCGAGCGAGGCGAGGTGCTGGGGCTCTTCTATCTGGCGACCGTACTCCTGGCCTGGCTTCCGCTGGCAGGCGTCAACCTGATGCTCGACCACCGGCTGGGAGGGGCCGCGGTCCTGGCCGCCGGTCTGGCTCTGACCGCAGGACGGTTCCGGGCCGGGGCGGGCGGCGCCGCCCTGGTGGGAGCCTTCGCCGGCGCCACCTGGGTGCCATGCGTGGGTCCCGAGTTGGGTTCGGTCCTGACCAGAGGCCTGGCCGAGCCTTCCACCGCCGTTCTTCCGCTGGCCCTCTACCTGGCCGGCGTGATGGTTCCATCGGCGCTGATCTACCTGCTGGCGGCGAAGGATGCCGGCTTCCGGAGGCTTCTGGAACGCCCCCGGATCAGGATCGGCTTCAAGGTGGTGGCGGGCCTGCTGCCCGTCGCGGTGGCTACGGGCGTCCACGGCCGGCTGGTGGGAGAGCTGGCCCGCCTCTCCAACCTGTAGCAGGCAGGAATACCGCCCTATCGGACGTCCATTTGATGCTCCGGTCGCGACGACGCGCTTTCCGAGACTTCCTCAAGAAGTAACTGCCCGAGCTGCCCGATCCTCACGGACGGGCCAACCCAAAGGCAGGGCCGCGGCCGTCTAGCATTCTTGTTCCTCATGGGCATTTCTCCATCCGATACTCCTGTGGCCGCCGCCATGCGGGGCACCCCGCATGGCGGGAACGCGCTGGGGATCGTGGTCGGGGAGGTGGCGTTTCCCCCCGGGTTCGGGCTGCATACCGGCAACATCGGGATCAAGGACCGGACGGAGGACGTGATGATCCTCTCCGCCCCACCGGGAACGACGGCCGCCGGGGTCTTCACCAAGAGCCGTTTCTCCGGGCCGAGCGTCACTCTGAGTCGAGCCCATGTCGCCGATGGTCGGGCGCGCTCGGTGGTGATCATTTCGAAGAACGCCAACGTGGCCACCGGAGCGGTGGGGGATGAGAACGCGGCGGAGGTGGCCGGGCTGACCGCCCGAGTGGTGGGTTGCGACACTCGCGAGGTGATCGTCGCCTCCACCGGCGTGATCGGCGTTCGCTATCCGATGGACCGGATCCGCGCCTACATGACCCGCCTCGGAACCGCCCGTGACGATTCCTTCGATGAGCCCGGTTCGGCCACCACGGCGGCCACGGCCATCATGACCACCGACACCCACGCGAAGGTCGCGACCGCCCGCGCCGGTCCGGCTCGGGTGGTGGGTATCGCCAAGGGGGTGGGGATGATCGAGCCCGACATGGCGACGATGCTGGCTGTCATCACCACCGACGCCGCCGCCGATCCGGCCGCCCTGGATGCCATGTTCCGGCGGGTGGTGGACCGCACCTTCAACGCCGTGAGCATCGACACCGACACCTCCACCAGCGACATGGCGGTCGTGCTCGCCTCGGGCCGGGCCGGGCCGGTGGAGCGGGCCGCGCTGGAGGCCGCCCTTGGCGAGGTGTGCCTGGACCTGACCAGGCAGCTGGCGGCCGACGGTGAGGGCGCCGAGACTCTCATCGTGGTGACGGTGGAAGGCGCCAGGGACGATGCCCAGGCCAAGTGGGTGGCCAAGTCGATCGTCAACTCACCTCTGGTGAAGACGGCGGTCCACGGCCGTGATCCCAACTGGGGCCGGGTCGCGATGGCGGTGGGGAAGTGCTACGAGGATGACATCCTGGCGGATCGGATCACTATCCGCTTCGGGGGGACGGAGGTCTATCCGGCGCCGATCACTCCCGACGTGCTGGAGGAGCTGGAGCGGTACCTGGCGTCTCCGGAGGTGCTCATCCATGTCGACCTTGGTGTGCCGGGGGACGGTCCGGACTCCCAGGGGACGGGCGCCTTCACCGTGTACGGGTGCGACCTGACCGACGGTTACGTGCGCATCAACGCCGACTACACGACTTAGGCAGGTCGGCCCGTCCTGCCGTAGTCCGTTCGCCTAGTTGTCCGGCTGGGCGGGTTCGGGGATCAGCAGCACCGGCAGGCTGGCCCGTGCAACCACCGTCATGGATACGCTGGTCCAGGACATCTCGTTGAACAGGCGTCGGGTGGCGCCCATGACGATGGCGTCCGCGCCGATCCGCTCGGCCGTGTCGATAATGGCCTGCGCCACGTCCTCCGCCTCAACGAACAGCGTCGCGGTCACGACATCTCGAAGCTTGAGCGCCGCCACCACCGGGGCCACGATCTTCGAGCCCCGCTCCTGTATGTACCGGTCGGCCTCCCGGGTGGCGCGGTCGGGGTCGCTCCGGCTCGCCGGGGCGTCGAAGGGTTGCCACGAGTCGTCCTCCAGCTCATCGAGGAACTCGGCGGGCGCTTGGGTCACGTTCATCACGGTGACTTTCCCCGGTGGAGCCGCCAGCAACTCCACGAAGTCGGCGACCGGCCCCGGCGGCAGCACCCCGGCCGTGGCGATCAGCACGTTCATAGGGTGAATCTAGTGGTCTGTCTGCGGAACGGCGGTGGGTTATGCGCCGGCCGGCGGTGTTCCTCGCAAGGCCCGCTGACGAAGGCGTACCCGCAGCGGTACGTTGAGGAAGCGGAACGCCGCGACGGGACGCCGAAGGCAAGCAGAACACGCCAGGTTGTTTCGCAGGCAGACCACAGGACAGACCACCAGGCAATGTCGGTCGGGTGCGCCGCGAAAGTGTCCATCATCCTGCGGAGCGAACCGCGGGTCGGCTTCGGGTCGTTCAGGGTTGCGTAGCGCCACCCAGACGGGTCACCCTGACCTCCACCTCCAGGCCGGAGTTGGCGCCGCCTTCCACCACCCCTCGGGTCGGCGGTACGTCCCGGTAGTCCCGGCCGACGGCGGTTCGCACGTAGCGGTGGTCGACCAGGATACGGTTGGTCGGGTCGAACTCCACCCATCCGAGTCCTGGGAGCCGGCATTCGACCCAGGCATGGGTTGCGGTGCTGGCCGGTCCGTTCCGGGCGCCCGAGGCTTCGTCAACGTGGAGATAGCCCGATACGTAGCGCGTGGGGACACCCCAGGAACGGGCGATCGCGATCATGACATGCGCGTAGTCCTGGCACACCCCTCTCCGGGTCGAGAGGATCACGTCTATGGGCGAATCCACCGATGTCGAGCCTGCCACGTAATCGAAGTTGTCGTTCAAGGCTGAGGCGAGTTGCACCAGATCGGCCAGTGGATCGGACCCCGGCTCGATTCCCAACTCCGAGACAAACCCGGCAAGGGCCGTAGTCGGACCGGCACCGGGGCTCGGGTGGGCGAACTGCCAGCAGGTGGGGTCGGTAATCCAGGATCGCACCACCTCCCACGCGCCCGGTCCGAGGCGTTCGGGCAGGAGCGGCGATGGAAACACCTCCACGGTGGAGACGGACATCACCTCGAGGGTGTCGTGTGTCTCGTTCACGGTGAGGACATGCCTCGTGTTGCCGAACGGGTCGGTCTCGGTGGTCATCCCCCCCGGCGGGGTGGTGGTGATCCCGAATCCCAGCAACTGCTGGCGGGCGCCATCGAGGGGCTGGAGGCAGAGTGACATGGCGCACCTCCGCACGGGGGAGCTGTAGCCGAATCTGGTGAGGTGCTCGATCCGGTAGCGCGCCGTACGGACCGGACGCGCAACCGGAAGGCTCACTGGTCGAACCCGCCGATGTGGGTCCGGTGGGTGACCACGGGATGGTCGAAGTAGGTCTCGGTCACGAGGTCGTGAAGCCGGCGACAGGCGGCCCTGAACTCGGCGAGCAGGCCTTCGCGGTCAGCCGTCCGCGGCCAGGCGGAGCGCAGCAGGTCCGATAGGTGGTCCACCTGGGACCGGACCTGGGCGGTGGCGGTGCGATCCGGACCCTCGCCGATCGACGACAGCTCCCGATGCAATCCCAGGACCGACACGCTCAGCGAATCGGGGAGTTGCGGGTTGGAGACCAGCAGGTCCAGCACCCGTTCGGCATCGAGCGCCAAGCCGTCACCCTTCTGGTACGCCTCGAAGGCGTAATAGAGGCGTAGCAGGCTGGTCCAGTACGCATCCGCGGGAACCTCGAACAGACGCACCGCGGCGATCTGGGCGCCCAGCAGGGAAGCCACCAGCTCGGCTCGCTCGAGGAAACTGCCCAACCGGATGAAATGCCAGCTCTGGTCCCGGTACATGGTGGAGGAGCTGACGCCCCGGAAGGTATCGATGTCCGCCTCGACCGTCGCGTAGAACTGCTCGGGCGTCGACGCCCAGATGTCCTGGATCTCCATATCGCGGAGACGTAGGTACGGCCGGTTGAGAGCTATCCACATCTCTGCGGAGATGCGATGGCGTACCTGGCGGGCGTTCTCCCGAGCCTGGGCGAAGCAGTTCCTGATCGAGTCCTGCGCCGTGGGCTCGAAGGTCACATCATCGGCCAGGGTGAAGGAGTCGGCCATGGTGTAGGAATCGTCGGCCTCCAAGTCGAGGGGCCCCGGATGCGGCTGCCGGCCCAGGGCGCCGTAGATGCGGTGCCAACCGAAGTAGATGTCCCGAACCGGGCTGTCCACCAGTGACTCGGTCTGCTGTCGCATGAGCCGGGTGAGATGGCCGGCCCTTTCCAGGTACCGGCCGATCCAGTAGAGGCCGGAGGCGCTACGGGACAGCATGCCTAATGGACCACCGACGCGTCTGTCTGCGGAATGGCGGCGTGGCATGCGCCGGCCGGCGGTATTCCTGGCGAGGCCCGCTCACGAAGGTGCTTCCGCGGCGGTGCGTCACGGAAGCGGAACACAGCGACGGGCCGCCGATGACCGCCGGCGCACACCGCGTCGTTTCGCAGGCAGGCCACTACCCGTCCTCCAGTACCCAGAAGTCCTTGGCGCCTCCCCCCTGGCTGGAGTTGACGACCAGGCTTCCCCGGCGCAGGGCGATCCGGCAGAACGCTCCCGGCACGATGCGGGTCTCGCTTCCCGACAGCACGAAGGGTCGCAGGTCCACGTGACGAGGCTCGAGCCGACCATCGATCAGGCAGGGCGCCCGGGACAGGGCCAGGGTGGGTTGGGCAACGTAGTCGGCCGGATCCTCGCGTAGCAGCGAGGCGAACCGGTTCCGTTCCTCGGGGCTCGCATGGGGACCGATCAGCATCCCGTAGCCGCCGGACTCGCCCACCCGTTTCACCACGAGATGTTCGAGGTTGTCCAGGGTGTACTCCAGGTCATCGGGGCGGCGGCACAGGTAGGTCTCGACGTTGGGGATCAGCGGTTCCTCCCCCAAGTAGTAGCGGATCATGTCGGGGACGAAGGCATACACGCTCTTGTCGTCAGCTACCCCCGTGCCCGGAGCGTTTACCAGCGACACGTTGCCCAGCCGGGCGGCATGTAGCAGGCCGGGAGCGCCGAGTAGCGAGTCCGGACGGAACACGAGGGGGTCGAGGAAGTCGTCATCGACCCGGCGGTAGATCACGTCCACCCGCCGCAGACCCGCCGTGGTGCGCATGTACACGTAACCGTCCTCGACCACCAGGTCTCGGCCCTCCACCAGTTCGGCGCCGATCTGCCGAGCCAGGAACATGTGCTCGTAGAAGGCCGAGTTGTAGACGCCAGGGGTAAGGAGGACGACCGTCGGGTCGTCACTACCTTCGGGCGCCATTTCGTGGAGGGTCTGGCGAAGGACCAATCCGTAGTTCTCCACGTCACCCACCCGGGAACGTCGGTAGAGACGACGCATGGCCGACTTTGTGGCCTTGCGGATCGCGATCATGTAGGAGACGCCTGATGGAACCCGCAGGTTGTCCTCGAGGACCCGGAACCCGTCGACGGTCCGGACCAGGTCGGTTCCGCAGATGGCCACCCAGACGCCGCGGGGCGCTTCGAATCCCTGCATCTCGATGCGGTACTGGGGGCAGCCGAAAACCATGTCGGGCGGAATGACCCCGTCGGCGACGATCCGGGCCGTGCCGTAGATATCCCGAAGGAAGGCGTTGAGCGCGGCCAGGCGCTGCGTGAGTCCCTCCGCCAGGCTCCGCCATTCCGAACCCGCCATCACTCGCGGGATACAGTCGATCGGGATGATGCGCTCGTCGGCCTCCTCGTCTCCGTAGACGGTGAAGGTGATTCCCTCGTGGATGAAGGATCGGGTCACCCACTCGCCGACCGCGTTCAGGTAGTCGTCGGAGGCCTCCTGGAGGGTTTCGTAGAGGTCCCGGCCGTGGGGATGGGGTTCGCCGTCGCTCCGGAACAGCTCGTCGTAGGTGGCCGGGTCGAGGTCGTAGCCATCAAACTTCATGTCGGAGACTCGGGTATGCGCGCCGGAATGATCACGCTTCTCCCGCCGTTCGGTCGCTGCCTGCCGGTCACCCTCCACGGATAGGTCACCGGTACCCGGAGCATACCGGAGACTGTGCGCACCTCCCGGGCCGCGTGTCGGTCCGGGGTGTAACGTGGGCTCGACGGGGCGGGAGATCGGATGGAGAGATGACCTTGGTAGAACCGGCACTGATCAACCGGGTCACCTGGATGATTCCGAACGCTCTGGCCTTGGTCGGTTCCCGGGCGGGGGACGATTGGAACGGGATGACCACCTCCTGGATCACCCAGCTGTCGATGGAGCCGGTAATGATCGGGATCGGGGTGGACAACAAGGCGGTGACCCATCGGCTGATCTCTGACGGAGGTTCTTTCAGCGTCAACCTCTGGTCGCCGGACGATCGGAGGGTGTTCGTGAAGTTCTCGAAGCCCGCCGCCAAGGAGGGAATGGCCCTCAACGGCCGGGCCATCCGGGAAGGTGTTACGGGAGTCCCGATCTTCGAGGATGCCATCGCCTGGATGGAGTGCGAGGTGAGACGGGCCATCGACTTCGGGACGCATACGTTGTTCGCCGGTGAGCTGGTGGCTGCGGGCGTGATGGACCAACCGGGGCGAGCCGCCTGGATGGGCGACACGCGTATGAAGTACGGCGGGGTGAAGCGGGGCGGCCACTGATGAGCCGGCCCGGGCCGGGCGGCTGAGCATGGAGGCGCGCCTCGACGGGCGGGTGGCGGTGATCACCGGCGCCTCGCGGGGGATCGGCGAGGCTACCGCGGCCGCCGCGCTCGCGGCCGGCGCTCGCGGCGTGGTGATCACCAGTCGCAAGCCGGAGAACATCGCCGGGGCGGCCGACCGGCTGGGTGAGGCGGACCGGGTGGCGGCGGTGGTGGCCCGATCGGACACCGAGGATGGGGCTGCGGAGGCCGTCGGGGCCGCCATCGATCGCTTCGGGTCCTGTGACGTACTGGTCAACAACGCCGCCACCAACCCTGCCTACGGGCCGCTCACGGATGTAGACCTGGGCGCCGTCAAGCGGACCTGGGAGATCAATTTGCTGGGCCCGCTCCTCTACGTACGGGCCGCTTGGGCCGCCGGGATGCGCGATCGCGGCGGGGTGATCTGCAATATCGCCTCCGTGGGCGGTCGGTTGCCGGGCCGGGGCATGGGGGCCTACAACATCTCCAAGGCCGGGCTCATCTACATGACTCGGCATCTGGCCTACGAGTTGGCGCCGGCTGTGCGCGTGGTCGGGGTGGCGCCCGGCGTGGTGAGGACTCGCCTGTCGAGAGTCCTCTGGGAGGACGAGGAGCGAGGAGCGGCCATGCACCCGCTGGGACGCATCGGCGAACCCGTCGACGTGGCATCGGCGGTCGTGTTCCTGTGCTCGGATCAGGCTTCGTGGGTGACGGGAGTGACGCTCGACGTGGACGGCGGGATCGCCCACTCCTCCCCCTACGTGTAGCGGCGGTCAGGGAGTGCGCTCCCGTCCTGCAAGGGTCAGGGCTCGCGGGTTGCGCCGGAGCCGGCAGATGGTGTGGTAGCAGGACCCGCCGTGAGGGACGGCCCGTCTCTGGTGATGGTTAAGACGTCCGTATGTTCGTCGGAGGAACGGACCGTGATGGTGTAGCCGCCGACCGAGACGCTCTCGCCTTGAGTTACCAGCGGGTAGTCCTTGAAGTAGAGGATCGGGTAGGGGTTGTCGGGAGGTCCGATTACCCGGATGGGCATCTGTCCGCCGGAGAGGGCGGCATTGACGACGTAGACGAGCACGCCGCCGCCGGCCAGGGTGGGGAGGGTGGTGGTGGCGCCGTCACCGTACGTGTATTCGTGCCCGGCGTCGTAGCTGATCCGTCGGCGGCTTTCCATGACGACGACTTCCGTCTCCGAGAGCGGGATGGCGATCATGGCGGTTCCGGCGCCTGGAGAGGCGACCGGCTTGAGGGTGATGGTCTCCTCGGATTCGAGACCGGTCAGGCAGCGGATCTGGCGGGGCTGTAGCCAACCGAGCTGCCACCGGCTCCACGCCAGCATCTCCCGGGCTTGCAGGTCATATGCGTAGGCGGTGAAGCGACGCCCACCCGGACGATGCACCGCATGGGCTAGGCGCGGGTCGCCTTCGCTGGTGAGAAAGTTGGCCCAGAGACCCATCAGTCCGATCTGGTTGGCCACCCACGTCTTGCCCCGGGGCGGCTCCGGATGATCGCGCAGAGAACTGTCGGCGGGATACAGATCCAACAGCCCGAGCGCGTGCGCCAGTTCATGTGCGGCGATCAATCCCCATTCGAGAGGTTGCCTCGTCCCGGCCAGGGCCGAGAAGTTGATCCGCACCCTTGCGAGTGTCCCCTCCTCTGTTCGGATGCTCCCCGTTGCGAGCCCGTCACCGAAGTGTGAGCTTGGCAGCACCACCATTACGGCGTCGTGGTCAGCGAAGTCGAACTCCGCGTCCGCGAGCCTTACCGCCTCCGCATCCGGGTCAAGCGGGTTTTCCAGTGCCGGAGTTGCTGAAGTCCAGGAATAACTTCGATAGCCGTGCGTGGCCCGTAGCCACCGGTGTAGCGGCGTGAACTCCACGTTGAGCCGGCCGTAGCTAGCGGTCTCGAGATACGTCTCGATGTAGGGCAATCCCAGCTCCGCCTCCTGTTGCGTGGTGTGACGCGCCCGGGCGTCCGGGAAGTCCAGGAACAGCACTGCCACCCGGAGTGTGCCCGTCGAAGAGATTCGAGTTCGAAGTGGGAATCCGGCCGGACCCGGTGGACGGCAAGAGCCCGGATCAGGCAGATCAGGGCTGACGTAATGGTTTACCTCAGCGGGCGTCTGTACCACCGCGATAGGCACGTCGCGCCCATCTGGCGGGATCAGGCCCCAGCAGGTGATGGCGCCGCCGGTATGCAACCCGCACGAATGCCGGTCCCCCAGGGCGACGGCGCTGAACCTCCCTGGTGGAGGGCTGGCCCGGCCGTGGTCGTCGTATCCCCAGCACACCACCGAACTGTCGGTAGTGATTCCACAAGAATGCTCCCACCCGGCCGCTATGGCGCGGAAGTGCTCGGCGGGGACGTTGCCCTGTCCCGCATGGTCGGCACCCCAGCAGACCCCGACGTCATCGGTGCGTACGCCGCACGAGTACCAGTTGCCGGCTGCGATGGTGAGAAACCGTCCAGGTGGCGGGTCGGCCTGGCCATAGCTATCAGCACCCCAGCAGGCCACGGTCTGGTCGGTGTCACGGAGCCCGCACGTATGCCACTCCCCGGCTGCCACCGCGGCGAACTCGCCTGCAGGGGGATCGGCCTGGCCCGCGTGGTTGGCACCCCAGCAAGTGACGCTCCGGTCGGCTCGGATGGCGCAAGAATGATCGCCCCCGGCCGTGATGGAGATGAACCTCCCGTCCGGCGCTTCGGTTGCCCCCCACCCGTTCCAACCCCAGCAGACCGCCTCCTGGCGGGTGTCGATCCCGCAGGTATGGCTTCGGCCGGCGGCCACTGCCACGAACTCGTTGCCCGGGGGTGCGGACTGGGCCCTGGGGTTGTTCCCCCAGCAGACCACCTTGCGATCCTCCTGTATCCCGCAGGAATGATCCCAACCGACTGCGACCGCGGTGAAGTTCCCCTCGCCCGGTGGAACGGGGGTGCCCGAGTTCCCGGACGCGTCCGCACCGCCGAGTTTGAGAGCGCGCGTCAAGAAGGTGGCCATCTGCGCACGGGTGGTGGCCCGCCCTGGGCAGTAGCGGGCCGGTTCGACAGCGCACCCCGCAGTGATCCCGGCCGCGGCCAGGGCGGCGATAGCCGGTCGGTGAACGCTGCCCTCCCCCACGTCGGCGAACCCCGTCGGCGGCCCGGCCGGCAACCGCAGGGCGCGCTCCAGAAAGGTGGCCATCTGAGCGCGGGTGACCGGGGAGTCAGGACAGAAGCGGGCCGGTTCGACCGCGCATCCCCGAGTGATCTCCAGATCTGCGAGGCGTTCGACATGGACTGCCCACCATGCACCTTCGTCGACGTCGGCGAACCGCGGCGGATCGGTGGAAGCGGGGTCGGTGCCCTCCAGCACCCGGACCAGCCAAACGGCCATCACCCAGCGCTGGATGGGCAGATCGGGGCAGAACCGGCCTGGTGAGCACTCCGTTCCCTCGAAGACTCCCCTCTCAGCCAGGATTTCCACACTCGCCCGGTGCGTACCCGCCTCGTCGAGATCGGAGAACCGCTCGGTAGCCGGCGAGATCGCACCCTCGCCGGTTCCGGAGTAGGACTCCCCGAGGTCCCAGGCGGGTGCCGGGCGCACCAAGCCCCCGACCATGAGCAACAAAGTGAGCACGACCAGGGGACCGCGGGATTGCTTTCGGCGCGAGAAGCGGGCTCTATCGCTGCGCCTACCGACGATCTCTGCCACCTGACGAAGCCTACGGGCCTCAAGCGCCCCTTCGAGACGGGAACGATCTGTGGCCCTCCCTGGGGAGTTCACCGCCGGGAGGGCTGGCGGCGGGGACCCCGGTAGGCGAGGCCCTTGAGGCTTACTGCGAAGCCGTTCTCCAGCAGGATGGCGCCGAGCGGGTGGTCGCCGGCCGGGAGGCCGTTGATGGTCTCTACGGTCAACCGCCGGTGGCGGATTCCGATCTCGGTAAGGGCATCGGCGGCCGGGCCGTGAAGCTCCTCCGCGCCGGTGAGGAGGGTGGCGGTCTTGCCGCCCCGTTCCAGGAACAGCAGGGGCCGGCCGTCGTGGAGGATCACGTAGGCGCCGGCCGAGCGGGAAGCCCGACCTCGGGCCTCTTCGGGCCATGGCAGCAGGGTCCCGTACGGGTTGGCCGGGTCGGCGGCGGCGAGGATCACGGTTCCTTCGTCGTTCTCTGCGGTCCGGAGCCGGTCCACGGCTCCCGGCAGGGCGAATTGAAGTCCCCCGAGACCCTCCACGAAGTAGCCACGGCGGATGCGTCCCGTTTCCTCCAGATGGTTGAGGATGGGGTAGAGGGTGGTCAGGCCGCCGGGTACGCCCTCCGCCCTGGCGCCGGCCCGGGTCACCACCCCGTGGCGTTCCAGCAGGAGCTCCGTCCAGGCCGTACCCCACTCGGCATCGGCCACCTCGGTCGCACACAGGTCGGCGACCAGCGACCACCTTCCCGACGATGAGGGAGGCATGGCGGAGGGCAGGCGGCGCCGGGAGCGCCCGGAGCGGGACCGGGCGAGGCGGCGGATCCCTACGGCGCGCACCGGGGCGAGGGTGTCGTTGGTGACCTCTCCCGACCACACCAGGTCCCAGAGCGCATCGAGAGTGTCATCGAGGCGCTCGCCGCGGACTGCGAGGTGGATGTCCCGGAAGAAGCTGGCGCCCCGCTGCGAGAGGTGGGACCGGATGGCATGGTGGAGGTCCGTGTCGGGCAGGTCGTCCGCAGAGGGTCGATGGAGGACCGGTAGCTGCTCGCGCAGGTAGAGGGCCACCCTCCCGTCACGAGGGCCGATTGCGCCCCGGCCCACCCAGACCACCTCGCCCGACGCCATGAGCTGGTCGAGCATGGCGGGCGCGTAGTCGAGCCTTGCCGCCAGGACGTCCCGTTCGAGTATCGAGGCGGGAACGGGAAGTCCCTGGAGGGTGCGGATCGTCTCCACCAGGGCCGAAAGTTGGTTACGCCCGGTGCGGCCTACGCCCTGCCAGGCGGGCAGGAACCGCCCCAGGGTGGCGGCCTCGACCGCTTCGATCTCACGGCGGAGCGCCGCCAGGCTCCGCCGCTTCAGCCGTCGCAGCACCCCCGTGTCCACCCATTCCTGGCCGGCCTCGCCCGGCCGGAAGGCGCCCCGGGCCACCGTTCCGGCCTGCTCGAGCGCCACCAGGGCCGCGCGGATGGCCGCCGGGGGCAGGCCCAGGGCCGATCCGGCCTCCTCGGCGGTGAATGGCGCGTGGGTGCGTGCGTAGCGTCCCACCACTTCCCCGAGCGGGTCCGGGCCGGGCTCCAGGTAGGCATGAGGAACCCCGGCCGGCGGTTGAACCCCCAGAGCGTCCCGGAGCCGGCCGGCATCCTCGATGGCCGCCCATCTCTGCGCGCCGCCCACTTGAACCCGGATGGCTCGGCGACGCTTCTCAAGCTCGCGAAGCAGGCCGGATGCGGAGCCGTCGGCGAGCCGGTCGGCCGCCGCCCGGCTGGTGAGCGGCCCGAGCGCCCGGAGCAGGTCGTGCAGCCCGTCCAGCCCCCTGGCCCGGCGTTCCGGGGTCAGGTACTGGAGTTCCAACTCGACGGCGGCAATCACATCCTCGTCGAGCAGGTCGCGGAGCTCGCCCTCCCCGAGCAATTCGCGGAGCAGTTCCCGGTCGAGCGTAAGAGCTGTGGCCCGCCGTTCCGACGGGGCGGCGTCTCCCTCGTACAGGTAGGAGGCCACGAACTCGAAGAGGAGCGACGAGGCGAACGGCCCGGCCGAGGTGGTGTCCACCTCCACCACCCGCACCCGGCGGGCCGCGATGTCTCCGAGGAGCTCCCTCGCCGAAGGAAGGTCGAACACGTCCGAGAGGATCTCGCGGTAGGTCTCGAGGATGATCGGGAAGGAGCCGAATCGGGTGACGATGGCCATCAGGTCGGCGGCCCGGCGCCGCTGGAGCCACAGAGGGGTGCGACCGCCGGGGCGGCGGCGGGGCAGTAGCAGGGCGCGGGCGGCGGCCTCCCGGAAGCGGGCCGCGAACATGGCCGTGCCGGAGAGCTCCTCGATGAGGATCGACTCCAGCTCGTCCGGGTCGAGGAGCAGGTCGTCGAGGGAGGGCAGGTCGTCGGTGTCGATGAAGCGGAAGGAGATGCCGTCGTCGCTCCAGATGACGTCCAGATTGCGGCCGTAGCGGTTCCGCAGCCGCTGGTTGATGGCCATTGCCCACGGCGCGTGGACCCGGCCGCCCAGAGGCGACAGGATGGCGATCCGCCAGTCCCCGATCTCGTCACGGAAGCGTTCCACCACCACCGTCCGGTCGGTGGGAAGCACTCCGGTGGCGTCACGCTGCTCGCCGAGGTAGGCGACGAGGTTGCGGGCCGCCCATTCGTCCAGGTGGTACCGGTGCCGGAGAGTTTCCACCGCCCGGTCGGGTTCCATCGCCCCGACGGTGCGGATGAAGCGGCCGATCGCCCGCCCCGTCTCGACCGGACGGCCCACCCGATCACCCTTCCAGAACGGCATCCGGCCCGACTCGGCGGGGGCAGGGATCACCTCCACCCGGTCGGCGGTGATGTCGCTGATCCTCCACGCCGACGTGCCGAGGACGAACACGTCGCCGGGACGGGACTCGTAGACCATCTCCTCGTCGAGCTCTCCCACCCGGCTGCCGTCAGGGAGGTTGACCGAGTACAGCCCGCGGTCGGGAATGGTTCCGGCGTTGGTCACCGCCAGGCGCTGGGCCCCCGAACGCGGGGTCAGCGTGTGCGTGACCCGGTCCCAGACCAGGCGGGGGCGCAACTCCCCGAACAGCTCGGACGGGTAGCGGCCGGCCAGCATGTCGAGAACCGCCTCGAACGGTCCGGGCGCCAGGTCGCGATAGGGGGCGGCCCGCCTGACCAGCGAGAGCAGGTCGTCCGCCTTCCATTCGTCCATCGCCACCGCCGCCACCACCTGCTGCGCCAGCACATCGAGCGGGCTCTGGGGAACGGCAGTGGGTTCCACCGACCGCGCCAGCATCAGGTCGGCCACCACGGTCGCCTCGAGGAGGTCCCCGCGGAACTTGGGAAAGATCTTGGCCACGCTGGTCGCTCCCACCTGATGGCCGGCCCTCCCCACGCGCTGCAGGCCGGAGGCCACGCTGGTGGGGGACTCGACGTGGATCACGAGGTCGACCGCCCCCATGTCGATGCCCAGCTCCAGCGTCGAAGTCGCTACCACCGCCGGCAGCTCGCCTCGCTTGAGCAGGTCCTCGATGACGATCCGCTGCTCGCGCGAGACCGACCCGTGATGGGCGCGCGCGATCTCGTCCCCGGCCAGGTTGTTCAACTCGGCGCAGAGTCGCTCGGACAGCCGCCGGGAGTTGGCGAACACGATGGTGGACCGGTGTGCCCGGACTAGGTCCAGCAGCGCCGGGTACACGGAGGGCCAGATGGATCGGTAGCCCGGGTCGGCGGGTTCGGAGTTGAGCGGATCGGGCGGCGTCGGCGCGGCCATGTCCTCGACCGGGACGATGATCTCCACCTCCAGACCCCGCTGCCCGGGGGCATCGACGATGGTCACCGGTCGCGGCGTCCAGGCGTCGCCGTCCACGGTTCCGCCGCCCATGAATTCGGCAATGGTCGAGAGGGGTTGCTGGGTGGCGGAGAGACCGATGCGGAGGGGAGGGACGGCGGCTATCTCCTCGAGCCTCTCCAGCGACAGGGCCAGGTGCGATCCCCGCTTGGTCCCGGCCACCGCGTGGACCTCGTCGAGGATGACCCACCGGACGGAGGCCAGCATCTCGCGGGCCGCGCTGGTGAGGATCAGGAACAGGGATTCGGGGGTGGTGATGAGGATGTCCGGGGGGTGGCGCCGCATGCGCTGGCGGTCGGCGGGCGGGGTATCGCCGGTGCGGATGGCGGCCACAACCTCGGGAGGGGGCGGCATGCCGTGGCGGTCCGCGGCGTGGGCGATTCCGGTCAGGGGCGCCCGGAGGTTGCGCTCCACGTCATGGGCCAGGGCCTTCATCGGAGAGATGTAGAGGACCCGGCAGCGGCGGGACTTGGCGGGAACCGGTTCGGTGAGGAGGTGGTCGAGCGTGTAGAGGAACGCGGCCAGCGTCTTGCCCGATCCGGTGGGCGCGTGGATCAGCGTGTGACGCCCGGCGGCGATGGCCGGCCAGCCGCCGGCCTGGGCCTCGGTGGGGCCGGGGAAGGCCTCCTCGAACCAGGTGGCGGTGGCGGGCGAAAACAGGTCTCTCAGCACTCTCAGGGAAGGCTATCGCGTGCCTATGACAGGACAACCGGTTGAGAGCCGGTTGTAGGGAGTTCTCCGACGGACCGAGCGGCTTCGACCGGCACATGCATCATTCATGGGAAGCCGGCCGATCAAGGATCTTGACCCTCTGTGGTCAGGCCGTTTCGTTGACTGTAGGAGGTTAGCGCCGGTCGGAAAGGGCCTCAGGTCCACGTACAACAGACAGTAAGGAATTACCATCGATGATCATGATCAAGGAATCCACCGTCGCGAAACGGGTCATGCAATCTTCGGTCTTCCTGGAGCAGGCGGAGGCGGAGTTCGCTATTGGCGACACGCGCCAAGGCGCGGAGAAACTCTACGGCGCCGCTGTCCAGGCCATCATCGCCGCCTCCATCCAGCGCGGGTGGAAGTATGACTCGCATCGCGCTAACAAGAATGCCTCCAGGGAGATGGCCGAAGAGTACGGTGACTCCTCCCTGATCAACGGATTCTCGGCTGCCGAGAAACTACACATCCACTTCCATCACGGCAACATGGAGGATTACCAGATAGCCGTGGACCGCCACGGCGTACGGAGCTATGTCGAGCACCTGTTGGCTCTCGTAGAAGAGTACGAGGAGAGCAGGGCAGGGCAGCGACGTGAACCTCTTGAGTGATACCGCAGTCTGGGAGCGGATCGCACGGTCCTTGGGACGTCTAACCGTTCGGATCGCGCTGGACTACGAGGTCTGTCTTTCCGAGTAACGAGCGGCTTGGACCAGCGCCCGGGCCCGGGCCGGGTCCACGGGGCGGCGGACATCGCCCTCCTCCTTGATGGCGGTGCCCACGATCACCCCGTCGGTGGTGCCGAGCACGGAGGCGATGGATTCCACGGTGACGCCGGATCCCACCAGCAGCCGGGCGCCGGGAACCGCCCGCCGCACCTGGCGGATCATCTCCCGGTCGGCCGGGAGGCCGGTCCCGCGCCCGGACAGGATGATGCCATTCGCCATCCCGCGGTCCTGCAGGTCGGCTGCCGCGTCCTCGATGCGGAGGCCGGGCGGGGGAGTGGCGTGCTTCACGAACAGGTCGGCCAGCACCTCGATCTCGGGGTTCAGCGCCGCTCGCAGCCGGTACAGCCGGGCGGCCTGGCCGACTATCGGTCCCTGGTCGGTGTACATCATGGACGAGAGGACGTTCACCCGGATGAACCGGGCATCGCAGGCGGCGGCGATCGAGAGGGCGGCGACGGCGTCGTTGCGCAACACGTTGACCCCGACGGGAACGTCCACCGAGGCGCGGACGGCGGCCACGACCCGGGTCAGGGATGCGACGGTGATCGGAGGCACCTGATCGGCGAAGAACGGAGCGTCCCCGAAGTTCTCGACCAGGACCGCATCGAAGCCGCTCTCCTCGAGGAGGACCGCATCTTCGACGGCGCGGTCCACAATGGATCCGGTGGGCGGGTGGTAGGAAGGCGAGCCGGGGAGCGGCAGGGCGTGCACCATGCCGATGAGTTGGCGGGAGGCCATCAGAAGATGCGCATCTCCTGGAAGGCTATCTCGGCAGCGTCGCCCTTCAGGATCACGTTCTCGGCGTCGTCCGGGTGGAGTCGTCCGACCGCTACGCGGCAGATCTCACCGGCAGGTCCGCGGATGAGCTGTTCAGTGTCGTCGGGGCCCGCCACGTACTTGGCATACATGGGTCCGATCCCCTCGATCCGGACCCGCTCCGTGTACTCATACCCGGCCAGGTCGAAGGCCCACGGGAGGGTCATGTGGGCGAAACAGATGACGTGGCGCAGGCGATCCGTGTCCTCCAGTTCCTCCTCCATCGCCTCGTAGACGTCGAGGCCGTGGGCCCACACCTCCGCCAGCTGGAGGGTGGCGAAGGTCTTGGCGGACATGTCCGAATAGACCCATGGGACGCGGTCGGCGGCCGAGGTCCGGCTCAAGGCGTCCACCACCTGTGCCCGGCCGAGCCGCCACCACTCGATCACGTCCTGGGGGCGCATCTGGCGGCCTCGCTCGACGCCGATCTCGGCGAGGTCGTCGACGCTCTCGTACTCGTCGAGATCGTCGAGCATGGTGCCGTCCTCCGCGATGGCGTTGTAGGCGTACTCCTGGAAGTGGGCCAAGTGGGAGATCGTGTCGCGGATGGTCCACTCGTCGTGGGGGAGGCGGATGCCCCACTTGCTGACGGTGATCCTCTGTAGAAACTGGTCGAGCTGCTGTTGCTCGGCAACGAGATCAGACAATACTTCCCGCATGGTGACAAGTTTACCACCGCCGCACCCCCTAAACGCCGTGGATCACCCCGCCCGATCAGGCCGGAGCGGACTCCGGTGCAGGCTGCCGAGGCGGGCCGGGAGGGCTCAGGCTGTATGCGGCCTGGGTAACGGACCCTCGAAACCGGGGGTCTCGTACACGTAGCTGTTGAGCCGGTCGACGAGCAGGCGCAGGCGTCCCAGGCTCCGCCGGTCGAACCACATCGCCAGCCGGGCACAGTCGAGCGCGTCTCCGTCACGGATCTCGGCCTGCAGGGGGCCGATCGCCTCGATCCGGCCCCCTGCGAGGATGTCTGCGAACTCGTCGTTGATCTGCTCCACCTGCTGCTTGGTGGGGGCGTGTCGCAGCCGGAGCACGAGCCGCCCGTCCACGTAGCGCAGGGAGTGGTAGTTGGCGTAGAAACGGCAGATCTCGTCAGCGGCGGTCACCGCGTCGCCGGCTCGCACGAACAGGTTGGCGTCTGCAGGGCTGATCATCCCGCCCTGTTCGAGGCGGTCGTCGACGAAGGCCTGCCACGAGGACCAGTAGGACGTGCCTGCCTCCATCAGGACGACCGGCTGGATGGGCGCCTTTCCGGTCTGGATCAGCGTGAGAAGCTCGAATGCCTCATCCATGGTGCCGAAGCCGCCAGGGAAGATGGCGAAGGCGTGGGACTCCTTGACGAAGCCGAGCTTGCGGGTGAAGAAGTACTTGAAGTTGATCAGCCGGGACTCGGCGATATAGGGGTTGGGCGCGGCCTCGAACGGCAGCCGGATGTTGACGCCGAAGGAACCCTCCCGGCCGGCGCCCCGGTTCCCGGCCTCCATGATCCCCGGTCCGGCGCCCGTCACCACCATCCATCCCCGCTCCTGCCACATCAGGCGGGCGAAGTCGCAGGCCAGCCTGTAGTCGGGATGGTCGGGCGGGGTGCGCGCCGACCCGAAGATGGTCACCTTGGGCGTGCCGGCATGTGACCTGAACACCTTGGAGGAATACCGCATCTCCTTGAGGGCGCTGTTGAAGAGCTTGATCTCCCAGCGGTCCGCCCCGTCCCGGTGGAGCTTGAGGGCGGTGGTCATGAGTTCGGCGATCAGGTCCTGGTTCTCACCGTCCCCGGCCATAGCGACAAGATCGCGGATCGTCCTGTCGAGTTGCGGGTTTCCCATGCTGTATCGAGCCATCGCCCCTCCCGTGTCCGCTCCCAAGCTAGTAGTTGATCGTGGTCGGTCTGCGTTGCGGCGGCGTGCTCTGGGCCGCCCGCAACGCCTCTGGCTGCGTCCTGCCTCCTCAACGTACCCTGCGGGTACGCCTTCGTCAGCAGTCCTTGCCATAGACGCCGCTGGCGGCGCCAGACCCCACCGCCGCCCCGCAGACCGACCACGGTGGTCTGTGTGGGGGTGGCGTGGTGTGGATCGCCGTCGACGCCTCTGGCTGTGTCCTGCTTCCTCAACGTACCCTGCGGGTACGCCTTCGTCAGCAGTCCTTGCCATAGACGCCGCTGGCGGCGCCAGACCCCACCGCCGCCCCGCAGACCGACCACGGTGGTCTGTGTGGGGGTGGCGTGGTGTGGATCGCCGTCGACGCCTCTGGCTGTGTCCTGCTTCCTCAACGTACCCTGCGGGTACGCCTTCGTCAGCAGTCCTTGCCATAGACGCCGCTGGCGGCGCCAGACCCCACCGCCGCCCCGCAGACCGACCACGGTGGTCTGTGTGGGGGTGGCGTGGTGTGGATCGCCGTCGACGCCTCTGGCTGTGTCCTGCTTCCTCAACGTACCCTGCGGGTACGCCTTCGTCAGCAGTCCTTGCCATAGACGCCGCTGGCGGCGCCAGACCCCACCGCCGCGCCACAGACCGACCACGGGACCGGCGATAACAAACGAACGTGCATAGCGTGAACACGCCCCAGTAGTCCATCTGCGGTGTATCCCGGCGGGTTCTGCCGGCGGTCGCTGCGTCTCGCTCCCTCAACGCGCCGCGGAGGCATGCCTCCGTCAGCGGGCTGTGCCAGGAAGGCGGGCGGCCCGGCGCGGGTGGATCAGCCGGCGCCGTCCGCCAGTGCCAGGCACACGCCGTCGAGGATGTCGTAGCCGGTGACCGTGACCCTCTCGAGGCCAAGAACCCGCAGGGCGGTCTCGGCTACGACCGCGCCGCCGAGGATGATCGGAGCCCTCCTCGGATCGAGGGAGGGAATGGCCTCCTTCTCCTCCAGGCTGAGCGAACCCAGCCATGCGACCATCTGCTCCAGGTCCGCCATGTCGAGGGTGGCCCCCTCCACGTCGCCAGAGTCATGGGTGTCCAGGCGGAGGTGCATGGCCGCCAGGCTGGTCCAGGTGCCCGCTGTCGCCATCGCTTCGGATCGCCGCGGCGGATCGATCGCACCCATGGCGCGAGCGGCTTCACGGCGGGCCGAAGCGAGGTGTTCGGGAGCGGCGGGGTGGGTGGGCAGGCATCGTTCGGTGAGCCGGATCGACCCGATGTTCACCGAGACGCCGCCCTGATCGGTGACGATCTCGGTGCTCCCTCCCCCGATGTCCACCACCAATGTCCGGCCGGGGTTGCCGTCGCGGGCGGTGGCGCCCCGGAAGCACAGCTCGGCCTCCTCCTCGCCGCTGATGACGTCGGGACGGAAACCCAGCACCTGCCGGGCCGCAGCCAGGAACTCCTCCCGGTTGACCGCGTCACGCGTGGCGGCCGTGGCGACCGCCCTGGCCTCGCTGACGCCCGCCGACCCGATCCGCCGGCCGTACCCGGCCAGCACACGGGTGGTCCGCTCGATGGACTCCGGCGCCAACCGGCCTGATCGGGTCGAGTCCCTCCCCAACCCGGTCACCTGCTCGATCCGTTCCACGTCGGCCATGCCGTGGCGTGCGATGTCGGCGATCAGCAGCCGGGTGGAGTTGGTGCCGATATCGACCGCAGCAACCCGTGGCACCGCCGATCGCTACGAACCGAACGGCGGCTCGGCCGGCCCCTTGCGCACGCAGGCCGCCCACACCGTCTCGTAGTGGTCGATGTCGTAGGGATCGATGTGGTGGAGCACCATGGCTTCCCACGCCGTGCGCAGCGGGTCTTCCCACTCCCTGTACACCATCAGGCCCACCGGAAGGCGGTCGAGAACCGTCCGCAGGCTGATCGGGGTCTCCACCCGGGTGCCGGGGTCGGTCGAGAGGAACGACCGGTTGATCTCGGTGGCCAGCCTGCTGATGTGGCGCACGTACACGTCGCGCATCGACGGGTAGCGGCGGTCCAGCATGGCCTCGATCTCGGTGATGTCGGGAAAGTCCTTCTCCCAGATCACCCACCGGTCGGCGAAGGCCTTGTTGAGGGTCTGGGTGCCGGCGTAGTCGCGCAGGTCGGTGGGGTTCATCGTCCCGAACAGGCGGACATCCTCCCGGAGGGGCACCGTCTCGCCGGTCGGCAGGTCCAGCGCCGCGTAACGGTCGAGCAGGCCGTGCAGGGCGAAAAGGGTTTCGGCGCCGGCCGCATTCAGTTCGGACAGGTTCACGAGGGCGGTTCCTCGCAGCGCCCGGGTTATGTCACCGTCCTCCCAGCGGCTCTCCGTGCCGCCGAGGCCGTCTCCGTAGAGTTTCACCGAACCGATGAGGGTGATGTCGCGCACCTCGCCGGTCAGCGGTATCCGGTAGTACGGCAGGCGCAGCAGGGCGGCGAACTGCTCGATGTCGTGGTCCTTGCCGGTCCCCATGTGGCCCCGCACCGCCAGGTGGAGCGGCACTGTCCCCTCGGGCTGCTCCCGCCGGATCTTCTCCACCTGGGCGAAGCGGTAGAGCATGCCGACGTCGACGTAGTGGGGGTCCGGTTCGGGAATCTTGTTGATGCGCTGCTCGTAGTCCCGCACGCCGCTCGTGGGAACCGCGACCGTGTCCAGGGTGATGGGCCGGCCCTTTCCGGCCGGGTCGGTGAAGGTGACCTTGGTGGGGTGTTCAGGCACTGCGTAGCTCCGGTATGAGAGGGCTGCTCCCGGTTTGCTGGCGGCCGGCCCGGATCCACCAGGTGTCCTCCCCGTCCAGGGCCAGGCCCCGGCGGAGCGCCATCCTCACCCCGGCCACCATTGAGTTGGCCAGCTCGTCCGGACGCGAGATCACCTGGTGGTGACGGTAGGCGGAGACCACTGTATCGTCCCCCACGCCGATACCCAGAACCGTGGTGCCCCGACCGTCCACCTCCTCGACCGACCGGGCCAGGGCCTCCACCGACCCCCTGGTCATCCCGTCGGCCAGCACCACCATCACCCGGACCCGGGCGCCGTGGTTGGCCAGGCGCTCGGCCGCGTAGGTGACGTTCAACTCGTCCACGTTGGCGCCCTTCTCGAACAGCGACACGGGTGGGGTCGAGCGCGGGTTGCGCCGGGCCTCGATTCCCGCCTCACCCGTGTGGGCCGCCGTCCAGAACAATCCGGCGAGGAGGTCGTCGGACCGCCGCCAGGGTTCGTGGAAGGCCGACAGGACGTAGTGATTGACGGTGGAGGTGAGCCGGTCGGCCGCTGCTCCGTGGCTCCGGCGTAACTCACTGATGGCGGCGGCCCGCCGGCGGGAATAGGTCCATTCGGTGTCGTCCACCTGCGCGGCGAAGGCCCGGTTGAACAGGGCCACCTCGAAGTCCACCCGGAGTTCGTTGCACATGGCCGCCAGGGTCCAGGCGCCGAGCATGGCGGCCGCCAGACCCCAGGGGCGGCGGTCGCGGGGCGCCGACAGGCGCCGGGGCTGGAGCATGGAGGCCGATCCGTCCACCAGGACGCTGACGGCGTAGGACCGCCGGGTCGAGACGGACCGGCGCTCGAACATCCGCTGGTACAGGCCGCCTCCCAGCAGCAGCGCGGCGTGGGGTGATAGGTCGCCGGCGTCGAAGCCCGATCTCAGCCCGCGGCGCTGGTTGGCGATGAACAGGGGATGCAGCTCGCCCCCCACCCGCCTCTGATCGACGTTCCATTCCCGGGCCGCATCCACGAGGGCGGTCCTTCCGCGGTGGGAGAAACTACGGAAGGAGTCGGGGACGCTCGCCACTGCCAGCTTGCCGCTCTGGCCGTTGGGGAGGTAGATGACCGGGGCCTGGCTGACCATCAGCAACTGGTCGGTTCCCTCACCCGAGGTCCGGTCCATCCGGGCGGCTCTGAGCTCGAGGCCGGTGGGGTCCTCGGCCCCCCGGCGGATCTCGTTGTAGTGATCGGCGTCCTGGACGGCGGGGGAGAAGAGCCTGACCCGGTCGAGGCCGTCGGTCATAGCGTCCTTCTCTGCCTGCTCCCGTTCCCGTCGAGCCTGAGGCTGGTCGTCCGGCCGGGCTTCCTGTACCAGGCTGTGCGCCCTCGCAATGGCGAGGAGTTGCATTGCGAGGTCGCCGGTGTCCCACGGTCGGGCGGCGACCGATGCCTCGTCGAGTACGGCGCGGGAATCCGCCCACGCAGCCCCGGATCGGGAGTCAAGGAGCCGTTCCAGGCTGTTGGCGGGCACGTAATCTCCCACCGACATGAAGCAGGCGATGGTGAACCGGATGAGGGGGCTGCGACCCGCCAGCGCTCCCCGGAGGGAGGACCGGTACAGGTCTTCGAGGACGGAGCGGGCGCCCGGGTAGTCGGCCAGGCCCTGGCGCTCCTGGCGGGCGTCCTCGATCGCGAAGAAGAGGGCCTCGGCCGGGGGACCGCCGGTCCGGTCGAGTGCCTCCAGCAGGGTGAACTCCTCCCCGTCCTTCGGGCCGGGCTGGTCGTCCAGGAGCCAGTGGTCGGGTATCGGCCGGCGTTCGTCGAAGTCGGAGGAGACCAGATGGATCACCTCGTGGAGCGCCGAGGCGAGTGCGGTCTCCTCGGCGGTTACCGGGGCTCTGCGCCCGTAGGCGGCCTGGAAGAGTCCGGGGTCGATGACCACCTCGTCCTCGGACGCCCGGCTGGAGGCGCCGAGCGTTACCCGCAGTTCCTCCCGGCCGGTCAGGGTGCGGGCGACACGGGTGACGGCGCCCGCCACCCGCTGGTACCGGCCGACCACCGACTCGATGGCGCGTTCCTCCGGGGGAAGGATCTCGGCCAGCAGCGAGCGATCTCGAGGTGTCACAAAGCTCCATTGTCGCAGGTGTCGCACGCGTGCGGACCGGAAAAATGCCGGTCGTATTTCACGCCACGAATACGGCCAGCAATCCCGCCAGGAGGACTATGGAGGGCACGAGGGTCCGCGCCAGATCGGCGCCGGGGCCCGGCGGGATCCTCTGCCAGCCTCCCACGATGAGCATCCCGGCCAGGAGACCGCCCACGTGGGCTTCCCAGGCGATCCCGGGAACCAGGAGGGGCAGCGCGAGGTTGATCGCCAGCAGGAGGAGGAGCTGGCGGAATCGGGCGGCGCCGGCCGGGGTGTGGCGGAGCGGGTAGGTCCCTACCAGAACGGCGCCGAAGAGCCCGAAGATGGCGCCCGAGGCCCCCACGGCGCCGCCGTCCGACAGGTACTGGAAGACCGCCCCTCCCGCCACCGCGCATGCGAGGTAGAGCGCCACGAAGCGGACTGTCCCGGCCTGCCGCTCGATATACGGCCCGAACAGGTAGAGGGCGTACATGTTGAAGAGGATGTGGACGATGCTGCCGGTGGAGTGCAGGAAGGCGGCGGTGACGACCCGCCACCACTCGCCGGCGCTGACCGCCACGGTGATGTGGGCGTAGTCGATGGTGAACCGGGCGTTCACGCGCTGGGCGAGGTAGGCGGCCACGGACACCAGGATGATGGTGAGGACCGCCGGGGTGATGCCGGAGCGGATGCTGCGGGCGGGCACCACCCGCGTCGTGGCGCCGGCGCATTCCGGGCATCGCTGGCCCACGGGTGAGTCCCGGGAACATTCCCCACAGATGTGACGGTCGCACCGCGAGCACCGCAGGTAGGTGGTCCGCTCCGGGTGCCGGTGGCAGGTGGCCGGGCCGCCGACGCCGGAAGTTCCGTTGTCCATGCGGCCATTGTACGGGCAGTGCGGGAGCACCCGGCAGCGTTGCGAATCGGGGTGAGGGAATGGTGACCATCCCGGCAAGCGGACCGTTTGCCCGGCAACCGCCAACCGCCACCTGCTCAGCCTGTACCATCCCCGCCCATGCAGGTTGAGACCTCCCAAACGTCCACAGGGTTGACGGTCATCACCGAGCCGGTTCCCGGAGTGCGCTCGGTGGCGGTGGGTTGCTGGATAGACACCGGTAGCAGGGATGAGCGTCCCGGCGAGGCGGGTGCGGCCCACTTCCTCGAACACCTCCTCTTCAAGGGCACTGAAGAGCTGTCGGCCCGCTACATCTCCGAGACGTTCGACGCCATCGGCGCCCAGAGCAACGCCTTCACCTCCAAGGAGTACACCTGCTTCTGGGCCCGCATGCTGGACAGCGAGCTGGCGACCGGCATGGACCTGCTGGCGGAGATGCTGCAGCGCCCCGCGTTCCGACCCGACGAGATCGATTCCGAGCGGAACGTGGTGATCGAGGAGATCAACATGAATGAGGACGACCCGTCGGATGTCGCGGGGGAGACCTTTATGCGGACTCTCTTCCGGGGACATCCGCTGGGCTTGCCGGTGCTGGGGACCAGAGAGTCCATCGGCGCCATGACCCCGGAGGACCTTAGGGGCTACTGGCGGAGGCGCTACGGCGCGGGAACCGCACTGGTGGCCGTGGCAGGCAATGTGGAACACGAGAAGGTGGTGGAGATGGTGGAGCGCCGGTTCGACGCCTGGGAGGCGGAGGACGGCACCCATGACCTGGCAGCACTCCGGGTCGGCTCGAGGGCGAGCGTGGTGGAGCGGGACACCGAGCAGGTCCACCTGGTATTCGGTGGCGAGTCGATCCACCGCACCGACGAGGGCCGGATGGCCGACGGTGTGATGCATCACATACTGGGCGGAGGGATGTCATCTCGCCTGTTCCAGAAGATACGCGAGGAACGCGGCCTGGCCTACGCGGTTCACAGCTTCCCGATGCGCTTCACCGAGACGGGCGGGTGGGGCGTGTACGTGGGCACGACGCCGGCCAATGCCCACACGGTCATGGAGATACTCACCGAGGAACTCGAGCGGATGATCTCGGAGGGAGTGACGGAATCCGAGTTGGACAGGGCCAAGGGACACATGCGGGGCGCTCTGGCCCTCTCGATGGAGGACACAAACGCACGGATGATCCGCCTGGGGCGCAACCAGGTGTTCGGCCTGCCCCATCTCTCCCTCGACGAGCGCCTGGCCCGGGTCGAGGCCGTCACCAGGGCGGACATCGCGGGCATGGCCGCCCGCAACCTGACCGGTCCCCGGGTGGTCGGTGCGGTGGGCCCGCTCCCGGCGCGCGAGTTCGAGGGGTACCTGTCATGATCTCCGTTGGGATCTCGGGCGCACCCGGGAGGATGGGACTTCTCGCGCAGGCTGCCGTCGAACCGTCGGAAGACCTGGTCATAGGCGGCCTCTACGCACCGGGCCATGACGGAGAGCCGCTCGCCGCGGGTACCTGCTCGGGCGATCCCGAGGCCTTGCGCGGGTCCGATGTGATCCTCGAACTCACCCACCCGGAGGCGGCGCCGTCCAACGTGAGCCGCTGGATGTCCTTCGGCGCCCATGTAGTGATCGGAACCTCCGGGTACGACTCCTCCCGCATCGCCAGGCTCCGGGACGAGTGGGCGGGGAGCGACCGGCGGTGCCTGGTGGTCCCCAACTTCTCCGTGGGCGCGGTGCTGATGATGCGGTTCTCGGAGTTGGCCGCGCCGTTCTTCGCGGCGGCGGAGATCATCGAGATGCACCACGACCGCAAGCGCGACGCGCCCTCCGGAACCGCTCTCAACACCGCGGCCCGCATGGGACGGATCCGCCGCGAGGCGGGCATTCGCCCGACCGATCGGGGCCGGGAGTTGGAGGCCGGCGCTCTGGGCGCCGAGGTCGAGGGTGTCCCGGTCCATTCGGTCCGCTCGGCGGGCTTGCTGGCCCACCAGGAGGTGATCCTGGGTGGGGTGGGCGAGTACCTGACCATCCGCCATGACACCACGGACCTCGCTTCCTTCGCCGCCGGAATCGTGCTGGCACTGCGGTCGGTGGCCTCCCTGGAGGAGCCGGTCACGGTGGGCCTCGACGGCTTGCTGGGTCTCTGATCACGACCCGGACACGACCGTTCCGGATGTCCCGGCAGGCGGGGCAATGCCCCTATGATTGAGCCGGAGCGGTAAACGACTGGCCGGCTCCCAGGCAGGCCACCCGCGAGAGGAACGAACTTGGCCCTGACTGCCGGCTTGACCACCGCCATGATCACCCCTTTTTCCGGCGACGGGTCGGTCGACTACGGCCGGATGGCCCGGCTGGCGATCCACCTGGTCGAGAACGGGCACGACGGTCTGCTGGTCACCGGAACCACCGGTGAGTCGCCCACCTTGACCGATGCGGAGAAGCTGGCCCTCTACTCCACCGTGGTGGAGGCTGTGGGAAGCAAGGCGGTGGTGATCGCCGGAACCGGCACCTACGACACGCGGCACTCGGTCGAGATGTCCAAGAAGGCGGCCGAGCTCGGAGTCGACGGCCTGATGGCGGTCACGCCCTACTACTCGAGGCCCAGCCAGGCCGGCCTACTGGCCCACTTCCTCGCCATCGCCGACGCCACCGATCTTCCGCTCATGATCTACAACATTCCCAGCCGCACCGCCAGGTTGATCGAGGTGGAGACCCTCGCCGAGATGGCACAGCATCCCAACATCGCCGCCACCAAGGACGCGGTGGGCGACCTCGAGTTCACCAAGGCCAGCATGGAGCTGCTGCCGGATGATTTCATGGTGCTCTCGGGGGATGACTCGGCCACGCTGCCGATGATGGAGTTGGGTGGTCAGGGCGTGGTCTCGGTGGCGGGACATCTGGCCGGCCGCCAGATCAAGCGGATGATCGAGGCCCACCGGGCGGGGGACGCCGCCGAGGCGTGGCGCCTCCATCACGGGCTGATGCCCCTCTTCGACGCCTGTTTCGTGGAGCCCAACCCGATGCCCACCAAGGCAGGCCTCAACGCCCTCTGGGAGCCGGTCGGGGACCCGAGGCTTCCGCTGGTCCCGGCTTCGCCCGAGACCGGCGACATGGTGGTTGCCGCCGTAGGTCGAGCGCAGAGGTTGTGAGCGTCCGGGTTACGTTCCTGGGGGGTCTTGGCGAGATCGGCCGCAACTGCGCCGCGGTCGAGATCGACGGCCAGATCGCGCTGGTCGATTGCGGCCTGATGTTCCCCGAAGAGCACATGCGTGGGGTGGATCTCGTCCTCCCGGACTGGCGCTGGCTGGTCGAGCGGCAGGAGGACGTCCGGTGCGTGGTGCTCACCCACGGCCACGAAGACCACATGGGCGGCCTCGGCTACTTCCTGGCGGAGTTGCCGGTCCCGGTCTTCGGCACCGAGCTGTCGCTGGCCATCGCGGCCGGGCGGGTGGACGAGATGCGAATCGGGCGGGACTTCCGGCCCACGCCGGACGGTCGATGGGTCAGGGAGGGCCCGTTCAGGTTCCAGTTGATCCCGGTCTCCCATTCAGTCCCGCAGGGGAGCGGGGTGGTGTTCGACACGCCGGAGGGTCTCATCCTCCACACAGGTGACTTCAAGCTGGATCCGACGCCGATCGACGGGCGGCGCGCCGACCTTCCCGCCTTCGGACGGTTCGGGAACCGGGGCGTGCGCCTCCTGCTATCGGACTCCACCAACGCCGAGCGGGCCGGCTTCGTGCCTTCCGAGAAGTCCCTTGAGGCCCCCATCCTGTCCATCGTCCAGCAGGCGCCGGGGCGGATCATCAGCACCTGCTTCTCCAGCCACCTGCATCGGGTTCAACAGCTGTCCGACGCCGGCCTGGCCGCCGGTCGTTACCTGAGCTTCATCGGCAGGTCCATGGAGCGCAACGTGGCGATCGGAATGGACCTGGGCGTTCTCCACATTCCCGAGGACCGGGTGATCAGCATCACCGATGCCATGGACCTGCCCGCCGAGGAGGTGATGATCATCACTACCGGCTCGCAGGGGGAGCCCTTCGCCGCGCTGTCGCTGATGGCCGTGGGACGGCACCGCTTCGTGACCCTGAACGAGACCGACACGGTCCTCATCTCGGCCACGCCGGTGCCGGGCAACGAAACCGCCGTCTCCAGAGTCATCTCCGACATGATCCGGCGGGGCGCCGAGGTCTTCCACGGCGGGAACGCCAACGTGCATGTATCGGGCCATGCTTCGTCGGAGGAGCTGAAGACCTTCATCAACCTGGTCCGTCCCGATGCCTTCGTGCCCGTCCATGGCGAGTACCGCCATCTGCGCGCGCACGCCGACCTCGCCATCGACATGGGTGTCCCGGACGTGCTGGTCCTGGAGGACGGGGACGCGGTGGTCCTGGACGGCGAAACCACCCGGGTCGAGCGTGACGCGGTCGAAGCGGGCTATGTGTACGTGGACGGCTCGGGGGTGGGGGACATCCGGCCGGGTCTCCTGCGGGAGCGGGCCCGGCTCAGCGATGACGGGGTGCTGGTGGTGGCGCTACTCCTGGACGGGGAGGGGGAGGAGCTGATGAGGTTCCCGCAAGTGATGAGCTACGGGCTGATGGCCGAGCCCACCCGCGTGATGGACGATGTAGCCGAGGCGGTGATGGACGCGGCCGAGAGGGACCCTGCCCGGTTCTTCCGGGACGTGGACACCGCTGTGCGCCACGCCGCGCGCCGGGTGATCAGGAACGAGATCCGCCGCAAGCCCGTGGTCATGCCCGTGATCTCCTACCTCGACTAGATGATCGTGGTCGATCTGCGGGGCGGCGGCGTGCTCTGGACCGCCCGCAACGCCTCTGGCTGTGTCCTGCCTCCTCAACGTACCCTGCGGGTACGCCTTCGTCCGCAGTCCTTGCCATAGACGCCGCTGGCGGCGCCATATCCCACCGCCGCCACACAGACCGACCACGGGACCCGCGATTACCAACGACCCGTATAGCGTGAACATGCCCTAGTCGAGCGGGATCTCCTGTCCGCATCCGATAGCCGCTGCTGCGGCGGCAGGTTGGTGTAGTCTGGTCGGCTACATGGCCAAGGCGACATCCACCCGTGGGGACACGGGGCGGAGACGGGTGTCACAGGTACATGCGAATCGCAAGAGGGAGCGGCCCGGGTCGCGCTCCGGAGCGCGTGGCGGCGCCGCTGCCCGCCGGGGTTCCGCTTCCAAGCCGTCCGGGCGCGCGGCGCAGCAGGGCCGGCAGACCGCACGCTCCAAGCAGGCTCCGCGGGGCCGGCGCGGTGAGCGTCGTGAGTCGCTCCCCGCCCTGCTCTACGAGCGCCTCCGCTTCGGGATCGGCCGCCAATCCCACCACCTGATCGGGCTGGCGCTGGCTCTGGCCGGCGTCGTGGTGGCCCTCGCATTCTTCCAGGCCGCCGGCCCGCTGGGCCAGCACATGCTGGATGGCCTGCGGCTGCTGCTGGGCATGTGGGTCTACCTCTCGCCGCCGGTCCTGCTGGGGCTCGGAGGCGTTCTCCTGCTCGGTCGTTCCACCGAGGGCTACCGCAGGATCCTCTTCGGGACGCTGGTATGGCTGGTCGGGTTGGTGGGTCTGTTCCATCTCATGACCGGCAATCCGGCTCTGGCCGCCGGTACCGACGGGGTGAAGGCGTCCGGAGGCGTGGTCGGGTCGCTGGTCGCCTTCCCGCTGGAGCGGACGATCGGGTTCTGGGGAGCGTTCGTGGTGCTGGTGGCGGTGGCATCCGGCGGGGTGATGATCGCCATGCGGGCCTCGATAGGTGAGGTCCTGGTCGCGTCGGGCGAGCTGATCGTCTATACGGTGAGGCTGGTTCGAGCCCGGCTCGGCAACGCGCGGGTCCGTTTCGCCGGCATCGCAGGCGGGTGGGAGGAGCGCCGCAGGGCCGTCCCCACCGAGGCGTCGAGACCTCGCCGGCCGGACCGTCCGCCGCAGCCCGCTCCGGTGACCGCCTCCGGGTCGCACGGTGCCGTCACGGCCCCCAAGCGTCCCGATCCGGCCGCCGCCAGCGCCCCCAAGGCGAAGGGCGCCGCGCAGCGCAAAGCGCCGCGGACAGGTTCCCGGGCAGCGACTCCTCCGGATGCGGGCGGCTACCGGCTGCCGCCTCTCGACCTGCTGGATACGCCCAAAGCCGAGCGTCGGAGCGGGCGGATGGTCCAGGAGACCGCCCGCCAGCTCGAAGCCACGCTGGTCGATCATGATGTCAACGCCCGGCTCACCAACGTGGTGTCCGGACCTACCGTCACCCGCTACGAGATCGAACTGGCCGCCGGGGTGAAAGTCGCCCGGGTCACCAACCTGGCCGGTGACATCGCCTATGCGCTGGCGACCCCTGACGTGCGGCTCCTGGCGCCCATTCCCGGCCGGTCGGCGATCGGGGTGGAGGTTCCGAACCGGCACCGCCGGCTGGTCACGCTCGGCCATGTGCTCAGTTCGGAGGAATCGACCGCCAACCACCATCCGCTGGCGGTCGGTCTGGGGGAGGACATCTCGGGGCGTCCCGTCCTGGTCAACCTGGCCGAGCTGCCCCATCTGCTCATCGCGGGCGCGACCGGCGCCGGCAAGTCCTCCTGCATCAACTCGATCGTTACGTCCATCCTCATGAGGACCAAGCCGGAGGACGTCAGGTTGATCATGGTCGATCCCAAGCGGGTGGAACTCGGCCAGTACAACGGGGTTCCGCACCTGCTCACCCGGGTGATCACCAAGCCGAAGAAGGCTCTGGAGGCTCTGCAGTGGGCGGTCGGGGAGATGGACCGGCGCTACGAGCTGCTCGCGGAGAGCGGGGTGCGGGACATCACGGGTTACCGGGAGAAATACGACGCCGGAGGCCTGGAGACGGCCAAGTTCGATCGCTTCCCCTACGTGGTGGTGGTCGTCGACGAGCTCAACGATCTGATGATGGTGGCGGGGCGCGATGTCGAGACGGCCATCGTCCGCATCGCTCAGATGGCCCGGGCGGTCGGGATCCACCTGGTGATCGCCACCCAGCGACCATCGGTCAACGTGATCACCGGCGTGATCAAGGCCAACATTCCGAGCCGGTTCGCGTTCTCCGTGGCGTCGCAGGCCGACTCCCGGGTGATCATCGACGTGGTGGGCGCCGAGAAGCTGGTCGGAGTGGGGGACATGCTGGTCATCACCGCCCGCGAGCCACGCCCCCAACGGGTGCAGGGAGCCTGGGTGAGCGAGGGTGAGGTTGCGGCGGTGGTTCAATGGGTGCGGGATCAGAAGAAGGTGGAGTACCGGAAGATCGAGGAGGAGGTCCGCCAAGCCAGGCGCCAGGAGGCCACCGGTGAGGACGACGGCGAGGATGCCGACCTGATCCGGCAGGCCACCGAACTGGTGGTCCGCTCGCAGCTGGGATCCACCTCCATGTTGCAGAGAAAGCTCCGGATCGGGTTCGCTCGGGCGGGGCGGATCATGGACATCCTCGAGACCAGGGGGATCGTCGGACCTTCCGAGGGCTCCAAGGCCCGCGAAGTGCTGGTCACCATGGAAGAGCTGGAAGGGGAACCGGCGAAGGTTCCGGTCTGATCCGTTCGCCGGCGAGCGACGGCTCCACTCGACAGGCGGGCGGGCTCCCCGGTTCGCGTACCATTAGACCCGATGCCCTACGTGTTCGATCTGCCCGACATCGGTGATGGACTCACCGAGGCCGACATCGTCCGGTGGCACGTTCCTGTGGGCGGGCCGGTGGAGGCCGATCAGGTCCTGGTCGATGTCGAGACGGCCAAAGCGGTGGTGGAGATCCCCGCTCCCGCCGGAGGAACGGTCCTGCACCACGGCGCTCGGGAGGGTGAGACCCTGGCTGTGGGGGCGGTGCTGGCGGTCATCGGCCGGGCCGGGGAGGTCTGGCCGGATGGCGACCAACCCGGTGAAGTAGCGACCGCTTCGCAACGCTCCAGCAGCCCGGTAGGCGACGATCGGGCCGGCGGGCAGCCCTCAGGGGATGCTCCTGTCAAGGCCCTGCCCGTCGTGCGGCGGCTCGCCAGGGAACATGGCATCGACCTGTCCTCCGTCCGGGGGACCGGGCCCGGCGGGAGGATCACGAGGGATGACGTGATGGCGGCTGTCGACGGCGGGCCGCCGGACGGTGACGTCGCTCCGATCGCGGGCGAGCGGGTACGCCTCTCGATGCTCCGCCGCACCATCGCCGGCCACATGACGGCCTCATGGCGAGAGATACCCCATGTGACCGTATTCCACGACGCCGACGCCACCCGCCTCCTGGCGGGTCGGCGGGCGCTGGCTGCCCGCCACGGGCGGAGTATCCCGATGGAGGCCCTGGTGATCAGGGCCCTCGTTCCGGTCCTGGAGGAGTTCCGGGTCTTCAACGCAACGCTGGACGGTGACGAGCTGGTGTTCCATCCCTCCCTGGATGTAGGGATCGCTGTGGACACCGATGAAGGCCTGTTGGTGCCGGTGATCCGCCAATCGGAGAAGCTGGGCCTCATGGAGCTGGCGGCGACCATTGCCGACCTCGGAGTCAGGGGCAAGGCGCGGTCGCTCGGCCCTGACGACCTGACCGGCGCCACCTTCACCGTCTCCAACATCGGTGCCCTGGGAGGGGCGAGGGGCACCCCCATCGTCCCGCTGGGTACCACCGCCATTCTCGCCATAGGGAGGGCCACCGACACCCCGGTCGTCCGGGACGGCGCGGTGACCGTGGCGCCCATGATGCCGCTGTCGCTCGGTTTCGACCACCGGGCGATCGACGGGGGTCTCGGGCAGCGCTTCCTCAACAGGCTGGTCGAGAACCTCGAGGAACCCGCCCTCTTCATGGCGGGTTAACCCGGTTCTCTCACCGAAAGGCAGGCGGCTTCCATCCGTCGGCCAGGACCGTTTCCAGGCGCTTCTGATACGGGCCGTTCGCTCGAAACGTCCATCGGGCAGCGTGATCGCCGGCGCCTGCGGAGGATGGCCATGCCCCGGTAGCATTGCCGAGTGACCGGGGATCGAAGGCCTAAGGCACCGGCGCACACCTACCCGGGGAGCTTCCAGCGGTGGTGAGCGCAGCCTCGCGTGACCCGGCGCTGGTGGACCGCCGCCACCGGTCGCTGCCGGCCGTTCGCGAATCCGAGTTGCCGAGCCGGGTCATGACCATCCCGGGGTGCGAGGGCCGGATCGAGGCCCGGACCCTCTCTAAGGACATGTCGGGGCCGGCAACCCGCCTCGTCATGCTGAATTCGGGATGGGGGTCGGGCGTGGCGGGGGCGTTCACCGCCGATGTCGAGCTGTTCGTTATCCGCGGCGACCTGATGGTGGCGGGAACGCGAGTGGGCCAGTACGACTACGCGGCCGTCCGATCGGGCGAGGTGGTCTCGGGGGTCCGGGCACTCTCACCCACGCTGGCTCTATTGATGACCTCGGCGCCGGTCCGGTACGACAGCTCCGCCGGAGGGATGCTCTCCAAGCCGCTAATCGGATCGGCGGACGGGTCTCCGTGGGCGCCCGTCAGCGAACTCCCGGGCCGGTTCATCCGCCCACTCGCCGACGGTCCCCACGGTCACGTGTGGCTGGCGGGGGGTCGCGCCTGGACCAACGAGGACGGTCCGTGGCACTCCCACCCCGGCGCGGAGGAGGTCTTCGTGCTGGACGGGGAGTTCACCGTTGCCGAGCGGTTGTCCGGCCAGGACCCGGATACCTCCGGCGTGGGGGCCATCGATCAGGTCCACCGCTGGGAAGCGGGGACGTACACGTACCGGCTGCCGGGGCAACTCCACGCCGGTCCGGGTTCGGGCTCATCAGAGCTGGCTCTGGCCTTCCACCGCATGCAGGGCCCGCGGGATTGCCTGTGGACGGACGGCGCACCGGCTACCTGATCAGGCCAGGCTCATGACCTCCCGGGCGGCGGCCACGATCTCGTCCGCTCCCGGAACGACCGCTCCTTCCAGCGGCGGGCTGAACGGGATGGGTGCTTGGGCGGCGCCCACCCGCACCGGAGCGGCTCGCAACCGGTCGAAGGCCTGGCCGGTGATGGCGGCCACCAGCTCGGCGCCGAACCCACCGAACTCCCAGGCCTCGTGGGCCACCACCACCCGACCGGTCCTGGCCACGGAGGACAGCACGGTGTCGAGGTCGAGCGGGACCAGCGACCGGAGGTCGATCAGTTCGGCCTCGATTCCCATGTCGGCCAGCTCTAAGCAGGCCTTCTCGGCATGTAGGGCCATCACCGAGTAGGTGACGATGGTCAGATCCGAGCCCCTGCGGCGAACCGCGGCCGAGCCGAGTGGAACCACATGGTCCCCGACCGGTACCGGTCCTCGCTTGGCGGTGATCCGCTTGTTCTCCAGGTAGACCACCGGGTCGTCGTCCGCGATGGCCGCCCGTAGCAGGCCCTTGGCGTCGGCCGGGTTGGAAGGGGCCACCACCTTCAGGCCGGGCAGGTGGGTGAACAGACCTTCGAGGCTGGACGAATGCTGGCCGGCCGATGAGCGGAGAACCCCGTCGGAGGCGCGGAGCACCAGCGGGACCGACACCTGCCCGCCGAACATGTAGCGGAACTTGGCGGCCTGGTTGACGATCTCGTCCATGGCCCCGAGGGTGAACTCGACGAAGCTCATCGATGCCACCGGACGCAGCCCGGTCACCGCCGCCCCGACGCCGACCGCCATGATGATCGCCTCGGAGATGGGCATGTCGATCACCCGGTCGGGTCCGAACTCCTCCACCAAGCCCCGGAACTGGCCGAAGTTGCCGCCCCAGCTGATGTCCTCCCCCAGCACCACCACCCGGTCGTCCTCACGCATGGCGAACCTCGTGGCGTCCACGGTCGCCTGGCCGAAGCTCATCCTGCGCATCGTCCCGTCCCTCCGAGCCATCACCAGCGGGAATGGACCGGGCACGGGCCGGGTGGCATCCCGGTGGTCATGCACGTCCAGTCACAGGTACAGCGGCGAATACGTTCTCGAGGGCGGTGTCGGCGTCCGGATATGGGCTCTCCTCGGCGAAGCGCACCGCGGAGGCCACTTCCTGCTCCGCCTCCTCCCAGATCCTCTCCCGGAGTCCGTCCGGCATGAGCCCTCCGTCAGTAAGCACCTGCTCCCACCTGTGGATCGGATCAGATCGGCGCCGATCCTCCACCTCGGCGGCCTCCCGGTAGACCTCGGCATCGCCCACGTAATGGCCGCCGAAGCGGTAGGTCTCCATGTTCAGCAGGGTCGGCCCCCCTCCTTCGCGGGCCCGAACCACCGCTTCGAGCGCCTGGCGGTAGGTCGCCGAGGCGTCGTTGCCGTCCACCGTGACGCCGGGAATACCGTAGGCGGAGGCCCGGACCGAGAGGTCCTCCACCGCGGTGGTGCGGAGCCGGGAGGTGAACTGGGCGTACTGGTTGTTCTCGCACACGAACACGACCCCCAGGCGGTGGGTGGCGGCGAAGTTGAGCGCCTCATGGAAGGTGCCCTTGTTGATCCCCCCGTCCCCGAAGAAGCCCACCGCAACCTGTCGGGTTCCCCGGTAGCGAGCGGAGAGAGCGGCTCCCGCGGCGATGCCCAGCCCGCCCGCCACTATCCCGTTGGCCCCCAGCATCCCGACCGAGAAGTCGGCCACGTGCATCGAACCGCCCCGGCCCCGGCATGCGCCGGTCTCCTTGCCGTACAGTTCCGCCATGATCGGCCCGAGCTCCATTCCCTTGGCGATGGCGTGGCCGTGACCGCGGTGGGTGGAGGTGATGTAGTCGTCATGTCCCAGGGCGGCGCACACGCCGGCCGCAATGGCTTCCTGGCCGATGTACGTATGGACGAATCCGGGAAGCTTGCCGACCTTGAAGAGTTCCTCGACCCGGGACTCGAACACCCGGATCCGCACCATGGTCCGGTGGATGCGGAGCGCCAGGTCGGTGTTCATGGTCTCGGTCGGGCTCATTGGGCGGTGTACCCGCCGTCGACGGCGATGATCTGGCCGGTGATCATCGCGGCGGCGTCACCGGCCAGGAACACCACCGGGCCGGCGATATCGGCCGGGGTTCCCAGCCTCCCCATCGGGGTGCGGGTGAGGAAGAACTCCTTCAGGTGCGGCTCCACCTCCCACTGCCTCCGCACCAGTGCGGTGCCGATGTGACCGGGGGCTATGGCATTGACCCGGACTCCGGATGACGCCCACTCCACGGCCAGGGCCCTTGTCATCTGGACCACCCCGCCCTTGCTGGTCTGGTACCCGACGCTGCCGGGGAAGGCCACCAGCCCGCCGATCGAGGCGATGTTGATGATCGAGCCGCTTCCCTGTTCGATCATTCGCCGCCCCACCGCCTGGCACATGTAGAGGCTGCCCTTGACGTTGACATCGATGACCCGCGCCAGCAGACCGGTGGGATAGTCGGTTGCGGCGCCGCGCCCGCCGATGCCGGCGCTGTTGACCAGCACGTCGATGGGGCCGAGGCAGGTGCTGATGTCCTCCGCCGCCGCCTCGACGGCCTGCTTGTCGGAGACGTCCAGGGTCACGGCGGTTCCCCCGACGGAACTCACCACCTGACGGTTGGCTTCCTTCGCGATGTCCGCACCCACAACTTCGGCGCCGGCCGCCGCGAGGGCCAGGGCGATGCCCTTGCCCAGGCCTCCGGCGGAACCGGTAACCAGCGCCCTACGGCCCTCGAGGCCGAATCCGGGAGGGATCACGGGTCGATGTAGGCGAGAGTCGCTCCCACCGGCACCTCGTCGTCGGAAGCGGGCGCCACGATCTCGATAGTGCCGCTCGCCGGTGACTCCAACGCGACCTCGGCCTTCTCGGTCTCCACGATGACCACCTCCTGGCCCTCAGCCACGGCCGAGCCGGGGTCGACCAGCCATTCGATTACCACTACCTCCTCGACCACGCCCATCTGCGGGACGGTCAGGGGCAGGCGATGGGAAGGGGCGGATGTGCTCATCAGGACGGATGCCTCCGGGATCTTGGTTGCGGCCGGTCCGATTCTTGCACGTCCAGGCTTCACTTACGTGCTTCGGTCTAGTGCCGCAGCATCTTCCGAGCGGGCGCGGAGCCTCCAGATCAGCATCATGGCCATTGCGGCCGCGAAGTTGAGAACCACGCCTGCCCAGGGGAGGTCATAGGACCCGAACGTGTCGACGCCCCATCCGAACACCACCGGTCCGATGGTCAGACCCACGGCAAACCCGAGCACGATCGACCCGGTGCTCTGTCCGGTCTGTTTGGGCTCGGACACCATGATGGCGGCCATCATGCCGACCGACATCCACGCGCCCGTGCTCATTCCGACCATCACCGCCCCGATCCAGATCAGGAAAGGGGTGGTGTGGGCGGCCAGCCAGGTGGCGGTGAAAGCGCCCGCCGAAATGGCGCCGATCGCCAGCAGCGGGACGGAGGGATGCCCGGATCGTTCTGCGATCCATCCCCACACCACCCGGCACAAAGCGCCGGACCCGCCCGATACGGCGATCACGGTGCCGGCCAGGGCGACACCCATGTCGAGGTTCTCCTGGGCGAAGAGGGGGACGAAGGCCGAATACGCACCCACCCCGATCCCCATGGTGATGCCGTAGGCGGAAAGCCACCGGACGGCCACGGGTAGACGGATCCGGCGTTCACCGGCCTCCCCTGCCGGAGCCGGAGAGCGGGGTGCGGAGGGCACGACGGTGAGGGTGGAGGCGATTCCCACCAGCGCCACCAGGGAGGCAAGCACCAGCGCCGTCCGCCATCCCAGCCGTTCCGCCGTCACAGGCAGGGTCAACCCGGCGACCAGGATCCCGATCTGCACCCCCGACTGCTTGATACCCGTTATCCACCCGCGGGATCCGGCCGGAACGTTGTCGACGATGATGTTGTTGGTGGCCGAGTTGGCCCCGGCGGCCGGCAGCCCGGCTATCCCGCTGAACACCAGCAAGGACCAGAAATCCCAGGAGAAGGACATGGTCACCAGGCCCAGGAAGACGAACAACAGCATCAGGACCTGGGTGTAACGGCCGCTGAGCCGGTCGGCCAGCACCCCGAACGGGATGCTGGTGATCATGATCGCGAAAGCGTGGAAGGTGGCGATCGCTCCGATTTCGGTCCTGGTCAGACCCAGGTCATCGATGAAGAAACGGGACAGTATCCCGATGACCGGCCCGGGAGTCATCGAGAGTGCCATCGCCCCGGCGAGGACGGCGGAGAGTCCCACGAGGCCAACCCTGTGAGGTGCTACGGGATCCGGGTCGAGAGGATGGTCGATGCTGTTGTTCTCCCTCGTTGGCAGGCGGGAGGGTACTCCCGGTCCGGACCCGATAGCTCGCAATGCCCGGACTCAACGTGGCCGGACGGGAGAGTTCGCTGTCCGGCGCCTACCGGTTCCTGTGGATTCTCAGTCCGGAAAGCGCGCCGTCCGGCGCCACCCCCAGTCCTGGGGAGTCGCTCAGGACCAGGTTCCCGTCCAAGAGCTGTGGGAACGGTTGGGCCAGGCCTTCGCGGAGCGGGTTGGGGTTGGAGTCGACTTCGAGCAGGCCGTCGCCACCCGCCGCAGCCAGCAGGTGAGCGGACGCCAGCACCCCGATCCCGGCCCCGAGATGGTGGGGGCAGTAGCGTCGTCCGGCGGCCAGGATCCGCCGGACGACCGGCAGGCATCCCGAGATACCGCCCCACTTGGTCACGTCCGGCTGGATGACGGCCAGCGCTCCGGTCTCGATCGCCTTGCCGAAGGCCGCTTCGCCGTAGAGGTTCTCGCCGCCCGCCAGGGGGATGGGAGAGTGGTCGGCCAGGTTCCTCCAGTCGTCGGCCGGCCGGTCGGCGGGAATCGGTTCCTCCAGCCAGGCCGGGGTGTAGGGGGCGAGCGAGCGGATCATCGACCTGGCCACGCCGGGGGACCATGCCTGGTTGGCATCCACCGCGATGGTGGCTTCCCGGCCCAGCTCGCTCCGTATCAGATCGAGGTTCGCGACGTCATGCCGTCCCCCGAAGCCGACCTTCAGCTTGAAGGCGCGGTGGCCCTGCGTCCGGGCGGAAGCGGCCTGGCCCGCCGGATCCTCCGGTCCGATCCCGCTGGCATAGGCCGGTACCCGCCCGCCGCCAGAACCGCCGAGGAAACGCCAGAGCGGCAGGCGGGCTCGGCGGGCCGCCATATCCCACAGGGCTATATCGATGCCGGCGATGCATTGGGCGAAGGGTCCCGGCTCTCCCGCCTGGATACCGAGCAGCCTGAACCGTTCCGACAGGTAATCGAAGACGGCGCCGGGGCCGGGCCACGTCCTGCCGACGACGGCCGGAGCGAGCACCCGGGCGATCAGGTCGGCCCGGTACCCGGCGGCGGGCTCCGGGAAGTTGCACCAGACCTCCCCGTACCCGATGACGCCGTCGGTGGATCGGGCGGCGACCACCACCGCCGGCCGGTCCGTCATCGTCCCGAACGAGGTCCGTACCGGACGGGCGACCGGGGCGCGGTAGACCTCGACCGTCAACGACTCGACGGTGAACGGGTCGGTGGCAGGAACGCCGACGGATGCTCCGCTTGCCGTGTCGAGAGGGGTCATGGGTACGAGTATGGTTACCGCCGTCGGCAAAGGCTAGGAAGGTCGATGGGTCCCAGCACTGAATCGAGCCGAACATCGGGAGCCGGCGGGAGGGAAACTCCGAGTTACCCGGAGCCGGACTTCGAGGGTGTGATCGGAGCCGACTTCCGCGAATCGGTTCCGTGGTGGCCGCCGATGGCGAACGATGCCCGCGGCAAGCCGGACGTGGTGCTGGTGGTGCTGGACGATGTGGGATTCGCCGGTCTCGGATGCTACGGGGCCGAGGTGGATACGCCGGTGATGGACGCGCTGGCGGAGCGTGGACTGCGCTTCAACGACTTCAACGTCACCCCGCTGTGCTCGCCGACCCGCGCCTGCGTGCTCACCGGGCGCAACCATCACAGCGTCGGGATGGCCTACCTGTCGAATGTCGACTCGGGGTTCCCCGGACACCGCGGCCGGGTGACGCGCTCGGCCGGCAACCTGGGAGAGGTACTGCAGGGCGCCGGCTATGCCACGATGGCGATCGGCAAGTGGCATCTGGCTCCCCTCGAGGAGACCACTGCCGCCGGTCCGTACGACGAGTGGCCGCTGGGACGCGGGTTCGGTCGCTACTACGGCTTCCTCGACGCCCTCACGGATCACTTCTACCCTGACGTGGTGGAGGACAACCACCGGGTGGATCCGCCGGGCAGTCCCGAGGACGGCTACCACCTGACCGAGGACCTGATCGACCACGCCATCTCGTACGTGAGCGACCAGGTCTCGGTCAAGCCCGAGCAGCCCTTCTTCCTCTACGCGGCCTTCGGCACGGCTCACTGCCCCCACCAGGCTCCCCAGGAGTACCTGGACAAGTACCGGGGGCGTTACGACGAGGGCTGGGACGTGATCCGCGAGCGCCGGTTCGCCCGGCAGAAGGAACTCGGGATCGTTCCCGAGGACGCCGTCCTCGCGCCTCTCAACCCGGGCGTGGAGGCCTGGGCCGAGCTGACCTCTGATCAGCAGAAGCTCTTCGCCCGCTTCCAGGAGGCCTACGCGGCGATGCTGGACCATACGGACGCCCAGCTGGGCAGGCTGGTGGACTTCCTGGAATCGATCGGGCGGCTCGACAACACGATCATCGTGGTCCTGTCCGACAACGGGGCCAGCCAGGAGGGCGGGCCGGACGGAGGGGCCGACATCGTGACCTACGAGGAGGACCGCTTCTGCACCGTGGACTTCAACATGGAGCGGTTCGACACCATCGGCGGCCCGCACTCCCAGACCAACATCCCGTGGGGATGGGCGCAGGCCGCCAACACGCCCCTGCGCTGGTACAAGCAGAACACCTACGCGGGCGGGGTGCGGACCCCGATGATCGTCTCCTGGCCGGACGGGCTGGCGAACACCGGCGGGGTGAGAACGCGGTTCGTCCACGCCATCGACATCGCCCCCACCATCCTGGATCTCGTGGATGTGGTGCCCGAGGCCTCCTACGGCGGGGTGGACCAGATGCCCTACCACGGCGCCAGCATCCGCGACGTGCTGGACGACCCCGGCGCTCCCGCTCCCCGCGACCGGCAGTACTTCGAGATGATCGGCCACCGGGCCATGTGGCAGGACGGCTGGAAGGCCCTCACCCGGCACCGGCGGAACGAACCCTTCGAGGACGATCCTTGGGAGCTGTACCACATCGACTCCGACTTCTCCGAGTGCGACGATGTGGCCGCCGAACACCCCGACAAGCTGGCCGATCTGGTGGGGCGGTGGTCGGAGGAGGCCTCCCGGTACTCGGTGTTCCCGCTCGACGACCGCTACCTGGCCGTGAGGGCTTCCACCTTCCAGACTCCCGGCACGCCGAGGGCGAGGGACACCTTCTCATACCTCGGCGGTTCGAGCCGGGTGCCGGGCGCCGCCACCCCGCTGGTGTTCAACCGGGACTTCAGGATCACGGCCCGGATCGCCCCGCTGGGCGCGGCCGACGAGGGGGTGCTGGTGGCGGTGGGCGATGTGAGCGGAGGCTACGTCCTGTACCTGGACGGCGGGCGCCTCGTATTCGAGTACTGCTACCTCGGTGAACGCCAGACGCTTGCCTCGTCCGATCCGGTGATGCCAGGGGCGACCGAGCTGTCGTTCCGGTTCGAGAGGACCGGGGACTACCGGGGATTCGGCCGGCTGGAAGCCGACGGCCGGATTCTCGGTGAGATGGAGATGGCCTCAATGGCCCGGGGCATGATCTCCTGGGGGTCTCTCAGCGTCGGCGCCGACACGCTGTCCCCGGTGAGCAGTTCGTACGAGGGCGAGTTTCCCTACACCGGCAGCCTGGAGAGAGTCGACTTCGACCTCGGCTGAGCCTCGCCAACCGCCTCCGCGGAGGCCATGTGCAGCCAAGCCCTCCTGGCCTTCGGCTTGGCGGCAGTTGTTATCGTCGGATGGTGATGCCACCCACCGTTGGGGCGCCATGGCGCCTTCCGGGATTCTGGGCCGACATCCGACCTCAGGTCTGGTCGGCTCTCGGACCGCCTCCGGCCGTCTACGCGGACGAGGCCTTCTTCGCCGATGAGCAGACCCGGCTGTTCGGACGGGCATGGACCGGCGTGGCTCTCACCGACGAACTCTCCCGGTCCGGACGGCTTCTCGTGCGGACGGTCGCCGGAAAGTCCGTGCTGCTGACCCGGTCCGGAGACCGGTTGCGCGGGTTCATGAACACCTGCCGCCACCGGGGGACCGAGTTGGCCGAAGCCGACTGCGACATAGCCGGCACCATCCGGTGTCCGTACCATCGTTGGAGCTACTCGACCGACGGCCGCCTGGTCGCGGCGCCGCTGTTCGAGGCATCACCCCCATCGGACTTCGACCCCGCCGACTGGCGTCTCGTCCCCGTGCGGGTGGACACCTGGGGTCCCATCGTGTTCGTCTGCCTGGACGAGGAGACGCCGCCGCTGGACGTATGGCTCGGTGACCTGCCCGAGCGAATGGCCGCCTACCGCCTGGACGAGTGGAGGCTCGCCAACCTCGAGGGGGCGGCCGCCACGTTCGAGGTCGCAGCCAACTGGAAACTCCTCGTCGAGAACTTCGCGGAGTACTACCACCTACCGTGGGTGCATCCGAAGCTGGCCAAGGTCTCACGCGTCCGGGACCACTACCGCTACCAGGGTCCGGGGATGTACTGCGGGCAGACCACGACGCCTGTCTCGAGCGACCAGCACGAAGACTGGGTGGTATTGCCCCCCGCCACGGGTCTTGGCGCATCCGATGCCGCCAGCGGACGGTTCGTAGCCGTGTTCCCCAACGTCCTGCTCGCGGTGCTGCCGAACCATGTGTTCCTCATCCTGCTCGAGCCGGTGGAGGTCGGGCGGACCGTCGAGCACTGCACCTTCCTGTTCCCACCGGGCGCAGCGCCGTCGCCCGAGGACGACCAGGGCCGGCAACGGCTCGCCGAGGCGTTCGAGACCACCAGGCGGTTCTGGGTCGACGTGAACGACGAGGACATCGATATATGCGAACGGGTCCAGCGAGGCGTCTCCCGGGCCGGCGCGCCGCCGGGTCCCATGGCGCCTCGTTTCGAGGAACCCCTGAACCGCTTCCACAACATGACGGCCGATCTCATGACCCTCGAATCGGTGGCGAACCTGGAGGCGCCGGGGGGAGACCGGCCGGGCGATGTCGATCTCTACGGCACCAAGCCGAACCCGATGCCGCCGCCCATCGAGGTGGAGGCGGCGCTACGGGGCGCGTAGGCATCTCGGGGACGGCATGCGCCGAAGCAGACCTCCGATTCCTGAGGGCCGTCAGCCCTCGTTGCGGCAGACCATCCGCCGGGTCGTAGCCCGGTCTGTCGAGAAGGGCGCCGGCCTCCGCCGGAAGTGTCCGCCGGAGGCGATACCATCAGCCCACCGAACAACCAAATGGAGAGGTCATGACCATCGAAGAAACCATGGATGTCGACACCACCCCGGCCGCCAAGTGCGCCGTATCGCCTGACACGCAAGCCGCGATGGGCTCGATGGCGAACCAGAACTGGTGGCCCGAGCAGTTGAACCTGAGGCCTCTGGGCAAGAACTCACCCCTGATCGACCCCATGGGTGACGGTTTCGACTACGCCGAGGAGTTCAACAGCCTCGATCTGGCCGCGGTGAAGGCGGACATCGAGGAGGTGATGACCGATTCACAGGACTGGTGGCCGGCCGACTACGGCCATTACGGGCCGCTGATCATCCGGATGGCGTGGCACAGCGCCGGCACCTACCGCACCTTCGACGGGCGAGGCGGCGGCGGCTCGGGGACTCACCGCTTCGCCCCGCTCAACAGCTGGCCCGACAACGCCAACCTCGACAAGGCACGGCGGCTGCTGTGGCCGGTCAAGCAGAAGTACGGCCGCAAGATCTCGTGGGCCGATCTGATGATCCTCGCCGGCAACGTCGCGCTGGAGTCCATGGGCTTCGAGACCTTCGGCTTCGGCGGCGGCCGCGAGGACGTGTGGGAGCCCGAGGAGGACATCTACTGGGGCCCCGAGACCGAGTGGTTGGGCGATGAGCGCTACAGCGGCGATCGGGAGCTCGCCAACCCGCTGGGCGCGGTGCAGATGGGCCTGATTTACGTGAATCCCGAGGGGCCGAACGGGCGGCCCGACCCGCTGGCGGCGGCGAGGGACATCCGCGAGACCTTCACCCGCATGGCCATGGACGACACCGAGACGGTAGCCCTCATCGCCGGCGGGCACACCTTCGGGAAGACCCACGGTGCGGCGGCCGTGGACCGCTACGTAGGTCCGGAGCCGGAAGGGGCCGACCTGGAGGAGCAGGGTCTCGGGTGGACGAACACCTTCGGTAGTGGGAAGGCGGGCGACTCGATCACGAGCGGGCTCGAGGGCGCCTGGACGGCCACGCCGGTGGCGTGGGACAACACCTTCTTCGAGACCCTGTTCGGCCACGACTGGGAACTCTCGAAGAGCCCGGCAGGCGCATGGCAGTGGATCCCCGCCAACGGCGAGGCGGCGGGCACGGTGCCCGATGCCCACGACCCGTCGAAGCGGCATACCCCGGTGATGCTGACCACCGACCTCTCCCTCCGCATGGATCCCATCTACGAGCCGATCTCCCGGAAGTTCCTGGAGAACCCGGACGAGCTGGCCGACGCCTTCGCCAGGGCGTGGTTCAAGCTGACCCATCGCGACATGGGGCCGGTATCCAGGTATCTCGGTCCGGAGGTCCCGACCGAGCAACTCATCTGGCAGGATCCCGTCCCCGCGGTGGACCACGAGCTGGTCGATGACGGCGGCATCGCCGCTCTCAAGGCCAGGATCCTCGACTCCGGGCTCTCCGTTTCCCGGCTGGTGGCGACCGCGTGGGCCTCGGCGTCCACGTTCCGTGACAGCGACAAGCGGGGCGGCGCCAACGGTGGCCGCATCCGCCTCGCCCCCCAGAGGGACTGGGAGGCCAACGATCCTCCCGAGCTGGGAGCCGCGCTGGAGGTATTGGAAGGGATCCGGACCGAGTTCAACAACTCCCGGAACGGCGGCACCAGGGTGTCCCTGGCGGACCTGGTCGTCCTGGGAGGTTGCGCCGCCGTCGAGGAGGCTGCGCGCCTGGCCGGTTGCGAGGTCGAGGTCCCGTTCTCACCGGGCCGCACGGACGCCTTGCCGGAACAGACGGACGAAGCCTCTTTCGCCGTGCTCGAACCGGCCGCCGACGGGTTCCGCAACTACCTGCGCAACGGCGATGGGCGCCGGCCCGAGACGATGCTGGTGGACAAGGCAAGCCTGCTGTCGCTCACCGCACCCGAGATGACGGTACTGATCGGAGGTCTCCGGGTCCTGGGCGCCAATACCGCCGGATCCACCCTCGGCGTGCTCACCGACCGCGCCGGGACGCTGACCAACGACTTCTTCGTGAACCTGCTCGACATGGGCACCCGCTGGCAGCCGTCAGGGACCGACCACGTCTACGACGGTGTCGACCGCGATACCGGCGAGGTCAGGTGGTCGGCCACCTCGGTCGACCTCGTCCTCGGTCACAATTCCCAACTCCGGGCCATCGCCGAGGTCTACGGGTCATCCGATGGCCAGGAGAAGTTTGTCCAGGACTTCGTTGCGGCCTGGCACAAGGTGATGAGCCTCGACCGGTTCGACCTGGCCTGAGGTTGCTCACGTAGCGGACCGAGTCACCGCGCACCTCATGAGCGACACCGTGCTTGTGGTCGGGGTGGGCATGACCCCGTTCGTGGGATTCAGGCCGGATGCGAGCGTCCGCGACATGGTGGCCGAGGCGGTCCGGGAGGCCCTGATCGACGCCGGCGCCCGGGCAGGGTCGATAGAAATGGGCGTGGCGGCGTACGAGAGCGACCACTTCAACCGGCAGATGAGCCTCGGCCATATCCTTCAGGAGGCTGTGGGACTGGCCGGCCGGCCCATGGCCCGCGTTGAAGGAGGCGGCGCCACGGGCGCGCTCGCCATCCGGACCGGGGTCACGGCGCTCCGGGCCGGGGACGCCCGGGCCGTCCTCGTCTACGGAGGTGAGACCAACGGCCGCTCGGTCGATCGGGCCACTGCGACGGAGCTTCTCGCACTTTCCGCCGACTTCGAGTGGGAAACCCCCGTGTTCGGGACCTTCGCCGCTCCCTACGCGCTGATGATCACCGAGCACATGCGGAGGTACGGAACGACGGCCGAGCAGTTCGCCGAGATCGCGGTGAAGAACCGGCGTATCGCTCTGGAGAACCCCTGCGCTCACAAGGGCATGTCCATCACGGTGGAGGACGTGCGCGGTTCGCCCCCGCTGTCCGATCCCTATCGCCTGTTCGACGCCAGCCTGCTCAGCGACGGCGCCGCGGCCGTGCTGCTCGCCACCCGGGAATGGGCGGAGCAGCACTCGTCCACGCTCTCCGAGCGTCCTCCGGTGGCGGTCCTCGGCTCCGGGTCTTCCACCGACCTGCCCCGCCTCTCCGACCGGTCGGATGAGATGTTCCCCCACTTCGGCGCCAAGCGGAGGGCGGCCCGGGCCGCCTACCGGATGGCCGGCATCGAGAACCCGGCGCGAGAGATCGACGTGGCGGAGGTGTACGACTCCTTCAGCGGAGCGGAGCTCCAGGCCTACGAGGACCTCGGTCTGTGCCGGGTGGGGGAGGGCGGTGCGGCCGCCGCCGAGGGTCGCTTCGACCTGGGCGGGCATGTCTGGGTCAACACCTCGGGCGGGCTGCTGGGCAGGGGATCGGCGGTTGGCGCCACCGGAATTGCCCAGGCTGTGGAGGTGACGCGCCAACTGCGTGGAGAGGTGCCGGGCGCCCGAGCCGTCCCCGATGCCCGCATCGGCATCACCGACACCCACGCCGGCGTCGGCTCGCTGGCAGTGGTCAACGTGTTCGGGCGCACCCGATGAGACTGATTGAGCGCCACTTCCGACGCGCACCAGGCGAGTTCACCAAGCGTCGCCGGCAAAACCTGTCACACCCCCGTTGTACGTTGGCAATTGCCAAGCACCTACACCGACCGCAAGCGTCTCACCGATCGGAGCGGCCGGCCCGCAGGGAACATTCACAGGTTTCGCAGGGAGCGACCAGCCATTACCCGGCCCCAGCCCGGGCATGGCCGAACACGCTCCGAACCAAGGACAGGTGGTGGCGGGGGAGGGCCCGGTGCGGAGCGCCGGGGTTTTCTGGGGGGGTTTTTCGCGTTCCGGGTTCGTTGCGAGGCGTCAGGCGGGGCGTCATGGTCCCCTTTTCCACGCTCGGTGGGGGCGTCGCTGCGGGGCAGGTGGGCTTCGTTGCCAGCGGGGGTGGCGCCTGATGCGGGTGACCGGGGCCGAGCGGGGGACCACACCGTCGGGTGATCGGTACTCCTTGCTCCGTATCGAGATGGCTCAGCGGTATCGCCATGCGGTCGGATCGGCCGATCCCTTCTACCGGGGCCTCGAGAACGGAGTGCTGCGGGCCACCGAGTGCCCGGATTGCGGGTCGACCTGGTTCCCCCCGCGGCGGTTCTGCGATGCCGACCTGTCCGAGACCACCTGGTACGACCTGCCGGGCACGGGCAGGATCATGGCCGCCACCCGTGTCCACGTTCCGCCACCCTTCGGCGGTATCGACGTCCCCTACATACTCGCCTCGATCCGGCTCGACGGGGTGGACGGAGGCATCACCCACCGGGTAGCGGCTAGCGACATACCGGAGCGGGGTACCGTGGTGGCGGCGACGTTCAGCGACCGCCAACCCGCCCATCCGCTATTGCGAATGGCCTTCGCAGTCAAGGAGGAGATCGCGTGACCCGACCGGTAGGCATCGAAATCTTCTACTGGCTCGACAAATGGTCGGACGACCAGTCGGCCGCGTTCGCCAAGGCGGCTGAAGCCGGTTATGACGGGGTGGAGATATCCCTCGTGGCCGGCCTCGATGTCGGCGTCGAGCGTATGGCGCGTACCGCCCGATTGCTGGGCCTCGACGTTCTCTGCAGCACCGGGCTGAGCCCGACCATGGACATCTCCAGCCCCGACGCCTCCGTGCGCAGGGCCGGCGTCGACCATCTGCGGCGGTGCCTCGACGACTCCGCCCGGCTGGGCAGCCCGATTCTGGGGGGAGTCACCTATGCAACCTGGATGGGCTTCGTAGAGGACGACCCGGACAGCTACCGGGGGCGATCGGCGTCCGCCATGCACGAGGTGGCCGAGTACGCATCGACCCTGGGTGTCGATGTCTGTCTCGAAGTTCTCAACCGTTTCGAGACTTTCATGTTCAACACCGTGGCCGGCTGCCTGGATTACATCGAAATGGTGGACCATCCTTCCGTCAAGGTGGAGCTGGACACCTTCCACATGAACATGGAGGAGGACGACCTCGCCGATGCCGTTCGCCTGGCGGGGAGCCGCATCGGCCACGTCCAGGTGGCCGCCAACAACCGGAGGGCTCCCCAGTACGGCCACATCGACTGGGCTTCTTTCAGCCGGGCACTCGACGAGGCCGGCTACGGGGGTTGGGTGGTGTTCGAGACCTTCCCCAACTCGAAGGTCGAGACCGGCCGGGCCACCTATGCCTGGCGGGACCTGACCGACCGCCCCGATCAGGATGCGGCCGAGGCGGCCCGCTTCATAAGGGAGAACATCGCATGAGCATCCGCACCCGGCGCTTCCTCAACGATCCCGCCCGTGCGGTTGCGGAGATGCTCGAGGGATACGCCTCCGCTCATGCCGGCATCGTCTCGCTCAAGAACGGCATGGTGGTCCGCACCGTTCCCAAGGCCGAAGGCAAGGTGGGGCTGGTGATCGGCAACGGCTCCGGCCACGAGCCGGCCATGATCGGCTGGGTAGGGGAGGGTCTGTTCGACGTCAACGTTGCGGGTCCGATCTTCTCATCGCCCGGACCGGCGGCGATCCTGGCGGGCATCGAGGCGGCCGACCGGGGCGGCGGGGTGATCCTGCTGGTGTCCAGCCACGCCGGGGACATCATGAACGCGGAGCTTGCCATTGACGAGGCGGAGGATGCAGGCATCGACGGGGTGGAGATGGTGGTTCTGTATGACGATGTGGCCTCGGCGCCCAAGGACCGGATCACCGAGCGCCGGGGTGGTGCCGGGCTCTTCTTCGTCTGGAAGACGGTGGGGGCGGCGGCGGAACGCGGCGACTCCCTGGAGGCATGCGCCGCGGTCGCGCGCATGGTCCGGGATCGCACCCGCTCACTGTCGGCGGCGACCGGCACGGTGGCCCACCCGGTGAGCGGGCAGCCTTTAGGCGACCCCGAGGACACCACTCTGTCGGTGGGCATGGGAGTTCACGGCGAGCCGGGCCACCGTCTCGGCGACGATGTTCGGGCGGACGAGATCGCGAGCCTGATGATCGACCGGCTTGCGAACGATGCCGACCTGCCATCCGGCTCGCAGGTGGGGTTGCTCCTCAACAACGCCGGCTCCCTCACCCTGATGGAGCTATCGGTCCTGTACCGGGGCGCGCGCGCCGCCCTGGAGCGGAGAGGTATCGAGGCGGTCCGGTCCTGGATGGGTCCCTACGCCACCACCCTCGACATGGCGGGGTTCTCGTTCGCCATCTGTCACATGAATGCCGAGCTGCTCGAGTTGTACGACCGGCCCGCCAGGGGAGCGGGCTTCACGATGGCCGGCCGGTAGCGGCGATGATCGACCGGGACCTCGCGGTGCGGCTGGTGGTTGCCGCCAGCCGGAGGGTGGACGACCACCGGGAGGAGTTGTCCCGGCTCGACTCGGTGGCCGGTGACGGCGACCACGGGGTCAACATGGCGGCCGCCCTGGCGGAAGCGGCCCGCCGCGCCGGGGAAGGCGACCATCGCACCGCCGCCGACGTGATGCGAGCCACCGGATCCGCCTTTCACGAGACCGTGGGCGGTGCCGCCGGTGCCCTGTTCGGCGCCTTCTTCGGAGCCCTGGCGGGCGGCCTTTCCCGGTCCGTGGCGCCCGATGGGAGTGAGCTGGTAGCCGGGATGGAGAAGGGTCTTGCCCGGGTGGTGCGGATCGGCAAGGCCGGACCGGGAGACAAGACGATGATCGATGCCCTGACCCCCGCTGTAAGCGAGGCCAGGGAGGCGATGGACGGGGATGGCGACCTGGTGTCCGTAATGGCCGCGGCGGCCCGTGCTGCTCGAGAGGGCGCCCGGGCGACCGCGGGTATGTGGCCCTCCGCGGGACGGGCCCGGTTCGCCCCCGACCACAGCATGGGGACCGAGGATCCCGGCGCCAATACGGTCGCCCTGATCCTCGAGTCCTGGGACGAACAGTTGAGCAGCGAGGTGACGGCATGAGCGGCGACCGACTCCGGGTCGGATACGTGGGGGTGGCGTTCGAGAGTTACTACGCCGACGAGCACGACCAGTACCGGCGGGCCATTACAGGCCTCAACCGCCTCGCGGACGAGCTGGACTTCGACCTGGTGGCCATCGACCACGGGATCGGTGATCTGGAGGCAGCACGGGAGGCGGCCGGCCACCTGTCGTCCCAGCAGCTCGACTTCCTGGTCCTCCAGGCGGCTGCCTGCGCGTCGGGCGAACTGCTCGAGCCGCTGGCGGCGGTCGCCCCCCGGCTAGGCCTCTGGGCCACTCCCGAACCGGTGCTGGAGGGCTCCATCCAGCTCCACTCGCTGGTCTCGACCAACCACTTCGCCTCCATAATCCGCCGCTACCTGCGAGAGCGGGGGGTGCCCTACAAGTGGTTCCTGGGCCACATCGACGAGCCGGACACGGAACGGCGCTTCCGCGTCACCTTCCGGGCGCTGAAGGGGATCAAGGCGATGGCCTCGGCGCGGATCGGCTGGATAGGCGGCATCTCTCCTGGCTTCTACAACATGCTGTTCGACGAGGCGAGCCTGGAAAGCCGGTTCGGAACCACGGTCGGAACCCACACCATCGAAGACGTGGTCAGAACGGCCCGGGCCGTCGAGACCGGCCCGGCCGCCTCGGTGGTGCGGATGGCCACCGACGTGGCAACCGAGGTGACCGCTCCCTCGCTCGGCATGGACCGAAACGCCCGCCTCTACCTGGCGCTCCGCCGGATCATCGAGACGGAGGGGTACGACGCCCTGGCGGTCCAGTGCTGGCCCAGCTTCCAGGAGGACTTCGACATGGCCCCGTGCATGGCCTACAGCCTGCTGGGCTCGGAGGACGGTGTGGCGGTGTCCTGCGAGGGGGACGTGCCCGGCGCGGTGTCGATGCTTCTGATGAACTCGATGTCGTCCCGTCATGGTTCCGCCACCCTGCTGGACCTGACCACCCTCGACCTGGAAACCGATGCCGCCCTGCTCTGGCATTGCGGGGTCACGCCCCGCCACTTCGGCGCCGGCAACGGGATCCGCTGGGTGGATCACGTGACGCTGGGCCGCAAGTCGGACATCCGCTACGGCGTGTCGGGCGACCTGTTGTTCGCTCCCCAGCAGACGACCATCGCCTATGCGGGGGACGATTTCCGCGAGCTGTTCATCGCCACCGCCGAGGTGGTGGATACCGGCAAGGCCGGGTTCGACGGCACCCGCGGCTGGTTCACCCGGTTCCGGCTCAACGGCGAGCCGATCGAGCTGATGGACCTGGTAAACACCGTGATGGTCCAGGGCCGCGAGCACCACTATGCCGTGGCGCAGGGAGACCTGTCCTCGGAGTTGGCGGAGGTGGCCGCCTGGCTCGGGATGCGCACCACCAGGCCCATCCCGATGCGCGACCACTTACAGATCGAGGAACTGAACACATGAGGGGACTCTCCAAAGGCCGGTCAGAGGTGGGCTCGGAGCGTCTCGGGCGGGTCGCAACGGCGACCGGTCTCTTCACGGTCCTGGCGATCGACCATGTGGGCTCGTTCGCCCAGACCGTGAGTCCGGAGCACCCGGAGAACATGACGGCCGACGATATCAACGCGGCCAAGCAACCGATCATCGCGGCGCTCGGGCCGATAAGCCGGGCGATCCTGATCGACCCCGGCTATCTCGTGGCCACGGGGGCCGCCGTTGGGGGCCGCCCGGAGGGTCTGGGCCTGATCCTCGGTATCGAGGACGGGGACTACGCCGACGTTCGAACCGCCCCTCGCCTCCTTCCGGGCTGGAATGCGGAGCGGGCGGCCGAGATGGGAGCGGACGCCGTCAAGATCTCCGTCTACTACGACCCGGACGGGGACATGTCAGCGGCGGAACGGTTCGTGACGGATGTGGTGGGGCAGTGCCGGGCGGTCGGGTTGCCACTCTTCTGCGAGCCGCTGGCGCTGTACGAGGACCCCGCGGACCGGCGGCGCGCCGTGCTGGAGGGGGTGCGACGGCTCGGCCCGCTGGGGGCGGAAGTGCTCAAGCTGCAGTTTCCCGTCATGCCGGAGGCCGGTCGGCACGCTCCCGAGGAATGGGCCGAAGCATGCGCCGAGGTCGACCGCTCGAGTCCGGTTCCCTGGGTCATCCTGTCCGAGGGCAGTGACTTCGGGCTGTTCCGTGACCAGGTGCGGGTGGCCTGCGCGGCGGGGGCGTCGGGGTTTCTCGGGGGCCGGGCGATCTGGCGAGAGCTTGCCACGGGCAGGCGCGACACGCAGCATGCCGCCCGGCGGATGACCGAACTGCGTGCGGTCGCCGAGGCTGAAGGCACGCCCTGGTCGACCTCGATGGCGCGGCGCAGCACGATCCGGTAGCCCGGTAAGGCCCATGGTGGGAAGCCTGCGCCTCTATTCCGACCTGGCCTACCTGTGGCCGCTGGTAAGCCCGCCGGAGGACTACGCGGAGGAGGCCGCCCACTGGAGGGGTGCCATCCGGGCCCGGCTGGGTGAGGGACGCCATCGCATCCTCGAACTCGGCGTGGGCGGTGGCCACAACCTGTCGCACCTCACCTCTGACTTCGAGGCCACCGGCGTTGACCTGTCTCCGGAGATGTTGGAGCACTCCCGGCGGCTGAACCCCGACGTCGAGCACCACGTAGGCGACATGCGGACCGTGCGCCTGGGGAAGGTGTTCGACGCGGTGCTCATGCACGATGCGGTGGCCTACATGCTGACCGAGGACGATTTGAGGGCGGCCCTCGCCACCGCCCGGGCCCACCTGCGACCGGGCGGTCTGCTCCTGGTGGCGCCCGACCTGGTGGCCGAGTCCTTCGAGGAGGGCCGGGTCCTGCGCTGGGACATCCCGCCGCCGTCCGTGCCCGGCGCCCCGGAGGTGAGGGTCGAGGAGCGGCTGACCGACCCCGATCCGGCCGACACCACCATCGAGTCCTGGATCACCTACAAGATCAACGACGAATGCGGTCGGCGCGTGGAAAAGGACCTCCATGTGACCGGCCTCTTCCCGCTCGCGACCTGGGTGTCCCTCATGGAGGAGGCCGGCTTCGAGACCGAGGTACTCCCCCTCCCAGGCGACGGAGACGGATGTGGAGAGCACCTGTTCTCCGGCGTCCTGTGTCGCCGATGGCAGGATCGCGGCCGGTCCGATTCCTTGGATGCTCGCCTAGATTGGAAACACACGATCGACCACCGAGGAGCCGAGGAGTACCGATGACCGTCGAAGACACCAGCCGCATCGACCAGGAGGCGCCGGCCGCGCAGTGTCCGGTGTCGCCGCAGTTGCCCATACCGATGGGCTCGCTCGCGAACTAACAGTGGTGGCCGGAACAGTTGAACCTGAGGCCATTGAACAAGAACTCGCCCCTGATAGATCCCATGGGCGAGGGGTTCGACTACGCGAGGGAGTTCAGCAGCCTCGACCTCGCGGCGGTGAAGGCCGACCTCGAAGAGGTGATGACGACCTCGCAAGACTGGTGGCCTGGACGAACTGGCCGACGCCTTCGCCAAGGCATGGTTCAAGCTCACCCATCGCGATATGGGACCGGTAACGCGATATCTCGGTCCGGAGGTCCCGGACTGCCAGATGATATGGCAGGATCCCGTCCCCCCCCGGGGTAGACCACGAACTCGTCGATGACGCCGACATCGCCGCCCTCAAGGTGAAGGTCCTCGACTCCGGGCTCTCCGTCTCGCGGCTCGTTTCGACCGCTTGGGCCTCGGCGTCGACGTTCCGCGACAGCGACCTGCGCGGAGGAGCGAACGGCGCCCGCATCCGACTCGCCCCCCAGAAGGACTGGGAGGTCAACGACCCCTCGGATCTGGCGGCCGCGCTAACGGTCCTGGAGGAGATCCGGAGCGAGTTCAACAAGTCCCAGAACGGTGGCAAGAGGGTGTCTCTCGCGGATCTGATCGTCTTGGGCGGATGCGCCGCCGTCGAGGAGGCGGCCCGTGACGCCGGATGCGATATCGAGGTTCCGTTCTCGCCGGGACGCACCGACGCCTCGGCGGAGCTACGGATGCGGAGTCGTTCTCCGTGCTCGAACCGACGACCGACGGGTTCCGGAACTACCGGCGCAACGGTGATGGGCACCGATCCGAGACGCTGCTGGTGGACCGGGCCAGCCTGCTGTCGCTAACCGCGCCGGAGATGACCGTGCTGGTCGGAGGTCTCCGTGTTCTGGGCACCAACTCCGTGGGGTCCTCGCTCGGTGTTCTCACGGATCGGGTCGGGGCGCTGACCAACGACTTCTTTGAACCTGCTGGACATGGACACGATGTGGGAGGTGTCGGTCACCGAGGACGTCTACGAGGGCCGTGACCGCACGGCAGGAGAGGTCAAATGGACGGCCAGTGCCGTGGACCTCGTCTTCGGCTCCAATTCCCAGCTTCGTGCCATATCCGAGGTCTACGGCTCGGACGACGCCGGGGAGAAGTTCGTGCAGGACTTCGTGACGGCCTGGGACAAGGTCATGAATCTCGACCGCTTCGACCTGGCCTGAACACGTTGCCGCTCGGCGGTGGTGCTGTCTCACGTCAACTCTAGGATGAGGGCGTTGCTGGCGGAGAATGGGCGTCCATGGCACGCATCAAGGTCATTCCCGATGATTCATGGGATGGTGCGCTCGGCGACATCTATCCCCGGGTTGTCGATCGCGTGTACGGGCGGGTTGACAACATCATGGCCGTGCACTCGCTCAACCCCCGCGGTATGGCTGCCCACCTGGGCCTCTACGAGTCGGCGATGGCGGGCACCGCGACGCTCCGCAAGGTCGAGCGGGAGTTCATCGCCCTGGTCGTGAGCCTCGAGAACGACTGCCACTACTGAGTTGTCCACCACCGGCGCGGTCTGCGCCGGCTGGTCAAGGATGATGAGCTTGTCGAGGCGGTCGAACGAGACTGGACCACCGCGGACCTGTCGCCCAAGCGGCGGTCGATGCTGACGTTTGCCGTCAAACTGACGGCTCAGCCCGGTGCGATGAACGAAGCTGATGTCGAGGCCCTGCGATCGGCCGGGTTCTCAGACCGTGACATCCTCGACATTGTCGAGGTGGTCGGCTACTACGCCTACGCCAACCGGATCGCTGATGGTCTGGGCGTCGAGACCGAATCCTGGATCCCGGACCGACCCACCGCGAGGGGCGGACACGGCGATCATGCTCCCGCTGGAAGCCGGAAGAGTCCGGAGGCTCCTTAGCATCGTTGAATGATGAGCGCCGGAACTGCGCCCTCCCGTGCGGGGAGATTCCTCTCCCTCAGTCATCCAGGCCGGCGATCCAGGCATCGAACAGGTGGTAGGAACCGTCGTTCAGCTCCGACCGGGCGTCCTCCATCCCGGCGGCGAACGCCTCCGGGGTGCTGCCCGCCCGCTCCACCATCTCGCGGGCTCGGTGGTTGGCCCACCTGTTGGCTGCGGAATTGTGCGCCTCGGGATGGAACTGGACGGCCAGCGCCGATCCCAGCGCGAAGGCCTGGGGAAACCGGTCGGAACGGGCCAGCAACACGCTTCCGGGCGGTAGATCGAACGTGTCCTGGTGCATCTCGAACACCTTCCGTCCGGCCACCTTCGATATCACCGGATGGCGGTGTCCGGCATCGGTGAGCTCGACCGGGACGGCGCCGACCTCGGGACGGTCGGCCAGATAGGCCCGGCCCCCTAGAGCGGCGGCCAGCAGCTGGGATCCGAGGCATATCCCCAGCACGGGGGTGTCCCGCTCCACCAACTCTCGCGCCAGCCGCATCTCCTCGGCGAGACAGGGGAATTCCTCCGTGTCGTAGGCCCCCATGCGGCCACCCATCATCACCAGCACATCCACCTCGCCGGCCGGCGGGACCGGCTCCCCGTCGATGATCTGAACCTCGTCCCACTCCAGCCCGGCATGCTTCAGGCGCTCGGCCAGCCTGCCTAGAGACTCGTGAGAGTGCCTGATCACCACCATTCTTCCCATCAGCTGCGAGTCTAAAGGGACCGATGAGAACTACCATAAGGCCCGGCCCCGACCGGAGAGCATCCTTGACAGCACCCGAGCGTTCAGCGTCCTTCCGACGGCGCCGGGCCGGATGGGCGTGCCTGGTTACGGTCGCCCTTCTGGCTGCTGCAACCGTTCCGGTATCGGCCACCACCGGCGATGGCGGGGGATTCTCCGACGTGGGCGAGGGCCTGCACACGCCTGCCATCGAGGCCCTCGCGGAGATGGGTGTGTTCACGGGCACCGAATGCGAGGAGGGCTTCTGTCCCCGCGATCCCGTGGAGCGGTGGGTGATGGCCGTCTGGCTGATCCGGGTGCTTGGCAGTGAGGTCGAGGCCACCGGAACCTCCCGGTTTGCAGACGTCGACGCCGCCCTGTGGTGGTCACCCTACGCGGAGGAACTCGCCGACCGGGAGATCACCAAGGGATGCGAGACCGATCCGCTCCTCCTCTACTGCCCGGAAGTTACCGTTACCCGGGCCCAGATGGCCTCCTTCCTAGAACGTGCCTTTGATCTCGAACCCGCCGAACCGGCCGGGTTCGGCGATGTGACCGAGGGCAGCACGCACGCAGCCGACATCGACGCCTTGGCCGCGGCCGGCATCACCAAGGGATGCGAGACCGATCCGCTCCTCTACTGTCCCAGCAAGCCCGTCACCCGGGAAGAGATGGCCACCTTCCTGCACCGCGCATTGCGCCATCAGGAGGAGGCGGCCGGGTCCGGGCCGGTCGAGATCAGCGACGATGTACCGGATGTCGACCTGACCGACATGTCCACCGGCGACACCGTGAATCTCCGGTCGGTGTTCACCGGTGACAAGGCGGTCATGTTCTGGTTCTGGGCCGAGTGGTGACCGCGCTGCCGGGGGCATGCCCCCGAGGTCGAGCAGTTCGCTCGAAAAAACGCCGGAAAGGTCACAGTCGTCGGTGTCAACCCGGAATCATGGAACAGTCTTGCCGCCGGCAAGAGGTTCGTGAGCACGTTCCGGCTCACCTTCACCAACCTCTGGGACAGCTCGAATGCCGTGTGGAACCACTACGGCAGCCCCTATACGTCCAGGGCGCTGCTGGTCGACAAGCAGGGCAACCGGGTGGAGCAGGCTCCGAGCCTCTTCTCCGCCGCCAGGTTCCAGGGGCTGGTCGACAACCTCGACTAGGCGGCCCGGCCCCGCTGGCGCGACCCCATCATCCCGGGCCGCTGCTACTTGGGTCCCATCCTGATCCCGCCGTCCATGCGGATGGTCTCGCCGTTCATGTACTCGTGGGTGACCAGGAACATCACCAGCTCCGCGTACTCGTCGGGCCGGCCCAGACGCTTGGGGTGGAGAACCTGGCGGCCCAGCGACTCCTTGGCGGGTTCGGGCAGACCGGCCAGCAGCGGAGTGTCGATGATCCCCGGGGCGATGGTGCTGACCCGGATCCCCAAGACGGACAGATCCCGGGCGATAGGGAGGGTCATCCCGACGATCCCGCCCTTGGAGGCAGAGTAGGCGGCCTGGCCGATCTGGCCGTCGTAGGCGGCCACCGAGGCTGTATTGATGATGGCGCCCCGGTCGTTGTTCGCATCGGGCTCGTTCCCCATCATCGCGGAGGCGGCGACCCGGATCGTGTTGAAGGTCCCCACCAGGTTGATGTCGATCACCTTGCGGAACAGGGCCAGGGAATGGGGGGTCCCGTCCCGGGCGAGCGTCCGGCAGGGCGGCCCGATCCCGGCGCAGTTGACGACCACCCGTATCTCCCCCAGCCCGACGGCCGCATCGACTCCGGCCACCACGTCATCCTCGCTGGTCACGTCACAGTGGGCGTAGATACCGTCCAGTTCGCCGGCGACCTCTCCGCCGAGGTCTTCGTTGACATCGAGAATCGCCACCTTCATGCCTTCGGCGGCCAGCGCCCGGGCGGCGGCCGCCCCGAGCCCCGACGCTCCTCCGGTCACGACCGCCACAGCTCCGTTGAGGTCCATACCGTCCTAGCCTTCCTTCCGTTGTCAGACGACGCTACCGGCCGCAAGACTAGACCTGAAACCGGTCCGGATTTCCCGATTCGGCGCCCTGGACCAAGGACCGGAGGACGGGCGGTAGCCGGGCCGGTGCCATCATGGTGCCTGCCCCGGACGCCGCCGGAGAGGAACCAAGGCGTGGCCAGACCCGATCAGAGCAACCGGACCCGATCCTCGCGCCGCGCGGGAGGGCGGCCGCCGGACCGCACGGTGGTGTACACCGATGGGGCTTGTTCCGGCAATCCCGGCCCGGGAGGATGGGCCTGGGTGATCCCCGGCGGCCGGTACCGGAGCGGCTCGGAAACACACAGCACCAACCAGCGGATGGAGTTGGCCGCCGCCCTTGACGCGGTGCGCAGTATCGATGGCGCGGTGGAGGTCGTCAGCGATTCGGCGTATGTCGTGAACTGCTTCCGCCAGGGTTGGTGGAAGGGATGGCTTGCCCGCGGCTGGATCAACACCAAGAAACAACCTGTCGCGAACCGTGACCTATGGGAACCACTTGTGGACCTCTACCGGTCCAGGCCGATCAGCTTCCGCTGGGTGAAGGGACACGGAGGCAACAAATGGAACGATCTGGCCGACCGCCTGGCTGTGCAGGCGTCGCTGACCCAGCAAGGCGTCGAGGGCGAGGGCACTCCGCCTCCCGGCCATGTCCCCGTCCCCGACCGTGATGGGTGGAGGTCCTGAGCCCCCGGGCCCGTTCCGTTCGTGATTCGCGAGGTCTTCCGGGATCCGGGTGGCCCGATCCGGAGATCGTTCGGTCCTCCCGAGGAACGATTCTCCACACCGCACATTTGGATCGGCGTGATAGGAGCGGACGAGGGGGTTGAACTTGTCACACCCCCGCGATACGTTGCCTATTGCCAAGCACCTACACCGGCCGATGATTCAAGACCGATTCGGCTCGGCCGGCCCGAGGGAACATAAAGGCTCCATGGAGCGGAGTGCCGTCCCCGGCATCAACCCGGGCATGGCCGAACACGCTCCGAGCCAAGGACAGGTGGTGGCGGGGGCCGGGCCCGGTGCGGAGCAACGGTCTGGGCGATTTTCGCGCTCTGCCGGGTTGTTTCTCGCTCTTTCCTTCGAGCGGGACGGTGTTACACCGGCCTGTTCTCAGCGGTTAGCGCTCGGCGAAGGCCATCTCCCGGCGGAACTTCTTCCAGTCGCCGACTCGAGTGGACCAGAGGATGTCGGTGATGATCGACACCACGCCTACGGCCACCAGGAGGGCCGTCGCCCAGCCGGGTACCCCGGCGATCAGCCCGGCGGGGATGAGCGCGAAGGGCACGATCTTCGACACCAGAGCGCCTGAGGCGTGCATCCAAGCCCGCCGCTCGGCATCAGTGGTCAGGTAGGTGGCGTAGTCGGTCTTCACCCCCGGCTGCGGTCGGGTGACGGTGCCGATGAACCAGTGTGTGAACCGTATTCCCGCCAGCCGCCCCACCACCAGGTGGGCCAGGCCATGGGTGGTGACCAGCAGGACTCCTGTGCCGGCAAGCAGGAGTAGGCCGTTCCACGGTTCGGGCGCGTTGTATGCCAAGCCGACCAGCACCAACCCCAGCACGGTTCCGGCCGAGGCGGCGGCGGTGCCTGGTCCGAGGGGCACGGTGAGCAGTGCCCACCGTTCGAAGGCGGTTCGATCGATCGCAGCGATCCGCTCGGCGAATGCCCCTACCAGGTCCGGAGCTTTCTTGGCGGCGGCGACGACCTTCCAGAAGCCGGATCCTTTCAGACCCGCGGCAGGGTCCGTGGCCAACCGTTCCTCGACGGCGCTCAACACCCGTTCGGCCTCACTCCGCTCCATATCCGATCTCCCCGCTACGGCCGTCCCGATGCTAATTAGACGCGCCCGCTAGCTGTCCCTGGACGAAGGTTGCCGTGCCCATCCGCGGGGACGCTCCCCATCAATCCAGGCCGGTGAGAAACGCCGGGTTCTCCTTGGTCATCTTCTCGAGGGCGCCGTAGTCCACACCCTCATCGAGAAGCGAGTGGAGGAGCATCCGCATCCCTTCCTGATGCGGCGGTCCCGAGGCCTGGCCGAGATCGGAACTGAGGATCAGCCGCTCTCCCGCATGGGCGTCGATGATCGGAGCCAGCTCCGCCGGGGTCTGCTCGCCGAACAGATCCGACACGCAGGTGACGGCGACGATCTCGAGGTAGGCGCCGCCTGCCACCAGCTCCCGCTGGACGTCGAGGTCGTACTTGGTCAAGCTCAGGTTCACGTGGGTGACGAGCAGTTTCTCGAGCCCCACCCGGTTGGCCTCGGCGATCACCGAGCGCGTCTCCTCGAGGCTGAGATGGCCCGTGCACAGGCACGCGCCTGCGTCGGCCACCAGCTTGATCACCGTCCTGGTGTCGCCGGTCAGGCGGCCGTTTTCGTCGAGCACGGTGACACCCGGACCCGGGAGTTGCGGCTGGCGGCGGCCCAGCTGCGGGTAGTCCGGGGTCCCGTAGTACTCGTCGTGGTGTTTCGAGTGGTTGGTGGGCATCCAGACCACTCTGGCCCCGTACTGGAGGGCTGCCTCCACGACGTATGGGTCGATGCCGCCGACCGAGCGGTTCAGCACGATGGCGCCGATGGGGTCGATCTCGGGCATGGAGCCCTTGAGTTGAGCGGCGCGGTGGAATGTCGCGCTGTCGTGGTCCTTCATGACGAAGCCGCGCATGCCGTAGTCGAGCGCGAGGCGGCCGAGGTCATGGTCCGTGATGGGACGGGGGAACAGGGAGGGCGCGCTGTGGGCGTGCATGTCGATCGCTCCGCGGAGCAACTCCAGATCCCGTCCTCGCACGAATCGCCTCCGTCTGCCCGTATCCGCCGATTTCTATGGGCCGCCGGTTCCCGCGAGGGGTCTCGGGGCATTCCACAGCCTCGCCGGATGCTACCGAGGGGCGTGCACGGCTCGGGCGGGAGTGGAGTCCGTTCTTGGGTGTAGGGGAGGGGCAGCCATACGAGCCCGAGTACGTAGCGAATCCGGCATCAACCGCCGAGCAGGTCGCTCAGCCACCCGGCCGGATGGGGCGACAGGCCGGGTACGGCCCGAACCTCGGTACCGAGGGCGGTGAGCGCCCGGGCGGTATCCGAGGCTGATCGGGCCATCTCCGCAGGATTGTGCCGACCCCTCGGGTAGAGCGTGTCGACGATCTCGAAGGTGGCCCGGTTCACCCTGGTCGGGGTGTGCGAGATCGAGGTCGCCGACCAGCGGCCGGTGGCCGGGTCCTCGGTGACGGTCAGCCGGAGGATCACGCCGTCCTGGGTTCCGGGTTTGCGAGCCCCCCACTGGGGAGACTGGTTGGAAAGGAAGTTGCCCAGCCCGTAGGCGAGGTATTCGCCGCCGATCCGGTCCACGGGCTGTACTACATGGGCATGGTGGCCGATGATCAGATCGACGTCGGGGGAGGACAGCAGCCGGGGTCCGAGATCGGCCTGGTAACGGTCGGGCATCCGCCTGAACTCGGTGCCCCAGTGCAGGGAGAGGAGGATGAAACCGGCTCCGGCGGCCCGCGCCCGTCCGGCCTCCGCCAGGATGGCCTCCTCGTCGATGACGTTGGCCAGGTAGGAGTCCTCGGGCCGGAGCGCCCCGGTGTTCAGCCCGTAGGTGTAGGAGAGGTGGGCCACGGTCGCCCCGTTCACCTCCAGCAGGTTGAGCCTGGCGTGCTGCTCCGGGGATCGGGCCATGCCGGTGTGGGCGACCCCGACCCGATCGAGCGCCTCGACGGTCCCGGTCACCCCTCTCATGCCGGAGTCGAGGGAGTGGTTGGAGGCCAGCGAGCACGTGTCGTATCCCGCGTAGGCGATGGCTTCGGCCAACTGGTTCGGCACGCTGAACAGGGGGAAGGTGGATAGCTTCTCGTTGTCGGGCGACATCGGCGTCTCGACATGGCACACGGCCAGGTCAGCCGCCCGCAGGATCGGCGCCACCGTGGCGAACATCGGCGTGAAGTCCCATCCGTCGGCGGTGCGCGCCCGGCGGACTATCGGGCTGTGGAGCAGCAGATCGCCGGTGGCGGCGATGGTGAACGAGCGGGGCTCGTGGACCACCGGTGCGGCGGGTGGCTTCGCAGCCGGACCGGTGTCCGCCGGCGCGGTGGGGCCCGGGGGCGCCAGGTACGGCTCGGGAGGTGCCGGGGGAGTCGCTCCCGCACCCGGCCCCGTGACCATCACAGCCAGAGCAAGGATGCCGACCAGGGCCGCGCAGGCCGGCCGCCCGTCCCCGGAGGGGCGAGTTCCGCGTTTGCTATTCAGACCCGGCATCTTCATGCCTACCTCACGCTCGCTCCGAGCTGCGGACGGCGGTGCACGAAGCTGACGAAGCCGTTCCAGGCGAGGGTAGTTCGCCTCGAAGTCACGACCACGGGGCGGAGTGGGATACACCCCAGCGATAGCTACCCTCGCATGCCATGGAACCTTCCGATCTCGCGCGCATCGCCTCGGTGTCCGATCCGCAGATCCACCCGGACGGCCGACGCATTGCCTTCGTCGTGACCACCATCGACCTCGAGAAGGACCGTTACAGGTCGGCTATATGGCTCTGGGACGATGAGGCGCGCCAGTTCACCGGCGGTTCCAATGACTCGTCTCCGCGGTGGTCACCCGACGGCGGGACCCTCGCCTTCGTGAGGAAGGGCAAGGAACGCAACGACCCGACCCAGTTGGCGGTCATGCCCTCCGACGGCGGGGAGGCACGCGTGATCACCGACTTCGAACTCGGCGCCGGCGCGCCGGCATGGTCGCCCGACGGAAGCTCGATACTCGTCCCGGGAACCCAGTGGTACGGGGAGTGGGCCGGCTTGGACGAGGACGAACGGTCACGGAGGCCCCGGAAGGTCTCCGGTTTCGACGTTCGGCTGGACGACCAGGGCTGGCTCCACGACCGCCGAACCTACGCCTACCTGGTCGATCCTGGCGGCGACACCCCTCCCCGTCGGGTGGGGTGCTCCGACGAGCACGAGTCCGGCCCGGCCTGGTCCCCGGACGGAACCAGGGTGGCCATGGTCACCAGCCGCGACAACCCGCGGTTTCTGGAGAGAGGTTCCGAGGTGGTCGAAGTGGAGGTGGACGGCGGCGCCGAGACGGTGCGGGCCCGGCGGTCCGGCTACTTCTCGGTCGACTACGACCCGTCGGGCAACCTGTACGCCATAGGCGACCCCACGCCCGACTATCCCTATCTCTGCTCCCTGTGGAGGCTCGACGAGCCCCATACCGACATCACCGGGCACCTGGACCGGAGTATCAACGACCTGCTCACGTCCGGCGCCTTGGAGAAACCGATCTGGCTGGAGGACGGCTTCCTGGCCGGGTTGGCGGACCGGGGCCGGGCTTCGGTGGTCGCCTTCGGCCCGGACGGCGAGGCGCGGACGGTCCTGGGCGGCGACCGATACATCACCGGACTCTCGAGGGCGGCGTCCGGAAGGCTGGCCTTCACGGCCACCGATCCCACCTGTCCGGGCGAACTCTACGAGCTGACTCCCGACGGGGAGGAACGGCGCCTGACCGACTTCAACCAGGAGATACGTTCCTCCGGCGGACTGGTCGGTCCGGACAGCTTCGCGGTCGAGAGCGCTCCGGGCGTCGAGGTGGACGCCTGGCTCTACATGCCCGAGGGCGACGGTCCGTTCCCCGTGCTGCTCAACATCCACGGAGGCCCGGCTTCGGAGTACGGATTCTACTTCTTCGACGAGTTCCAGGTCTATGTCTCGGCTGGCTACGCGGTGGTGGCCTGCAACCCGCGCGGTTCGGAGGGTCGCGGGCACGACTGGCTCAGAGCCGTTACCGGAGACGGCTGGGGCAGGGTGGATGTAGAGGACATCACTGCGGTGGTCGACGAAGCCCTGCGCCGTGACACGCGCCTCGATCCCACCCGCGTCGGGATCATGGGGGGTTCCTATGGGGGTTTCCTGACGGCATGGACCACCGCCCACGACCCGCGGTACCGCTCGGCGGTGGTCGAGCGGGCCCTGATCGACTGGGAGTCGTTCGGCGGCACGTCCGACATCAACCGTGACTTCGCCGGCCTGTACCTGCACCCTGCCACCGCCGCGGACCACCAGGCGCTCTGGGCGGCCAGCCCGCTCGCCACCGCCGGCGGGATCACCACCCCTACCCTCATCATCCACTCGGAGGACGACCTCCGCTGCCCGATCGGCCAGGCCGAGCAGTTGTTCACGGCGCTCCTCCGCCAGGGGATCGACGTGGAGATGGTCCGCTTTCCGGACGAGGGACACGAGTTGAGCCGCAGCGGTGCGCCCCGCCACCGGGTGGAGCGCTTCGAGCACATCCTCGACTGGCACGGCCGGTACCTCGACCCGGGTCCCGGCTAGAGATCACCACCCGAGAGGCGCTCCGGCTCCCGCGGCCGAGGCTCCGCCCGGTTCAGGGGAAGGCGAACGGTCACGGTGGTTCCCCGTCCGGGTCCGTCGCTCGCCACGGTGACCGTGCCTCCATGGGCCAGGACGATCGCCCTGGTGATGGCCAATCCCAGGCCAGTGCCTCCTATCCCGCGGCGCCGCGAGTGATCGGTCCGGTAGAAGCGGTCGAAGACGTGGGGAAGGTCCGCGGCGTGGATACCTATCCCGGTGTCGAAAATTACAATTTCCAGACAGTCGTTATGCACTGAATTCAATTCGATCACAACCCTGCCACCGGCTTCGGTGCAACGGACGGCGTTGCTCAGGACGTTCCCGAGCGCCTGGCTCATGCGGGCCCGGTCCAGGTCGACGGGCGGGAGGTCGGGAGACGCCTGGAGTGAGATTTCGACCTGCTGGGCCCGGAACCGGGGCCGCCACCGATCCACCTCGGCGGTCAGCAACTCGTGGGCCGAGGATGGCTGGAAGGTCAGTCGCAGCTCTCCATGATCGGTCTCGGCGAGCCAGTCCAGATCGGTGACCAGGCCGCGTAGCCGGTCCACTTCTCCGATGATGTGGTCTGAGGCATCCTCGGGCGTCTGGAGGCCGTCCCGGAGCCCCTGCGCCTCCAGCTGGATGACGCTGAGCGGGGTGTTGAGTTCGTGGGAGACATCGCTTATCAGGCGGCGGCGGAGTTGGCGCTGGGATTCCAGGGCCGAGGTCATCCGGTTGAAGGCGGCGCTCATCCTTCCCAGCTCGTCCGACGAGGTGACGGGAAGGCTGGTCGTGTCGCCCTGGGCGATCGCCTGGGTCGCCTCGGTCAGGGCCGTCACCGGCGCCGTGATCCTCTTGGACAGCCAGGCGGCCAGCAGGATGCCGACGGCGGCGGTCAGCGCGCCTCCCGCCAGGATGATGCCCAGGACGGTGTTGACGAACCCGTGGGACTCGGTCGACAGGAAGTCATGGTTCACATCCACGTAGACCCGGCCCACGGGTAGGCCGGTCTCCGGGTCGAACACCGTCCGGCTGCGGCCTGCCAGGTCGGGTGCCACGGTTCCGGGTGGCAGCTCGGACAGGTTGTCCATGACCACCCGTCCGTCGGCGCCCGTGACGACCACGCGCACCGGATCGTGGTGGAGAGCCCCCTCGGATCCGTGCTCGCCTTCTCCGGACCCCTCACCTCGCCGGGTTCCGTCGATGATGTATCCGGCCTCCGACAGCGGACGCTCGACCGTCTCCCAACCGCCGGCGGCGGCGTACTCCCGGCCCAGGTTGCGGGCCAGCCGGCTCGCCTCCTCCGTGCCTATCCGATCCACGAAAACATCGAGGCGGGCCTGGGTGGTGTAGTAGGCGATGCCGACGCCGATGAGGATGGTCAGCACTATGACCAGGACGATCGAGCCCATGATCCGCCAGCGGAGCGACATCAACCGTCCTCCACCACGAACTTGTAGCCGGCGCCGTAGACGGTCCGGATCGGCCCGCTGCCGCCCCGGCCTATCTTCCTACGGAGGCGGGCGACCTGGCTGTCGATGGCGCGGTCGTACCCCTCGAAGTCGTAGCCGAACGCCTGGCAGATCAGCTGGTAGCGGGTGAGCACCTGGCCGGGATGGCGCATGAAGGTCGACAGCAGGGCGATCTGGGCCTGGGTGAGGGTCACGGCCTCGCCATCGACCGTGACGCTCCGGGTGGTCTCGTTGAGGGTGATGGGGCCCCGTGTCAGGACCTGCTGGACCCGGTCCCTGACCCGGCGGAGCACGGCGCGGGCCCGGGCGACCACTTCCTCGGGGTCGAAGGGCTTGACGATGTAGTCGTCGGCGCCGCTGTCCAGGCCGAGGATGCGCTCTGCGGGCGTCTCCCGGGCGGTCAGCATGATGATGGGGACGTCCGACTCGCTGCGCAGGATCCGGCAGAGCTCCACTCCATCCAGTCGGGGGAGCATCAGATCGAGGATCACCAGGTCCGGGAGCAGCCGGCGGGCCAGGGCGAGGCCGGACTCACCGTCATGGGCGACGTGGGCGGAGAACCCGGCCCTCTCGAAGTACACCCGGACCCAGTCGGCGATCCTCTCGTTGTCCTCGATTATCAACACATGGCCGCTCACCGGTTAGCTCCAGCCTCCTTCCGCTCTAGCCGCCGCCGTGCTCTCCCTCGCCTTCTTGGCCGCCTCCGTGTTCTCCTTCGCCCTCGGCGCCGCTGCGGTGTTCTGCCTCGCCTTCTCCGCCATGCTCGCCGCTGCCGACCTCGGCGTGGGGTATCCATCCGGTGAACGGCTCCGGCGTGGCCGCCATGTTCACCGGCAGCACCAGGCCCGGCGCCATGTCCACCGGCACCGTCGGGCCGAGTTCGGTCCCGTTCGACAGGTGGACCTCGACCCTGACCCGGGTGAGGACGCTGTTGGTGGTGTTCTCCACGGTACCCCTGAACGAGTTGCTGGGAGGGTCGAACCTGAGGATCAGCCGGGCGCCGCCGCGGACCTGGTCGAAGGTCGCACCCACCCCCAACATGGCTGCGCTTCCTTCTTCACCACCGGACCCGGATCCTTCGCCGCGGGCGCCGTGTTCACCGTCGCCCTCGCTGCCGCCTTCGCCGCCGGGACCGTGACCCTCGCCGCCGGCTCCCTCGCCGCCCCCCTCGCCACCTTCCGCCGAGTGGGGGACCGGACCGGCGCCGCCGCAGTCGAACACCTCCATGTGGGTGACCAACCCGTCGTAGGAGACCCCGGCGAGCGACGGTTCGCTAGCGACCGCCAGCACGGACGTCGCCGCCTCTCCGGGAATCAGGTGCCCCATCACGCCCGGACCGAGTTCCCCCACGGTCCTCGTTCCGGACTTCAGGTGGGGTTCGGTCTGCACGTAGCAGAGAACGTGGGAGAGGGTGTTGCGGGCCGTGGTGTGGACGGTACGGGTGGCCTGGTCGTAACGGGCCGTGACGGCCAGTCCTCCCAGCACGCCCTCCCACTCCTGGTCGATGGGCACGACCGGGCTCGACATGGCGCGCTCGCCGGCCTCGGAACCGCCCTCGGAGCCCTCCGGGCCATCGCCGCTTCCCGCGCCGCCGGGGCCGTGTTCGCCGTCCCCGACGCCGTGTTCGCCGCCGCCATCACCGAACCCGTGCTCGCCGCCGCCTTCCGTACGTGCCCCGGTGTCGCCCAGCTCGCTGCCGTCGGCATCACGGCCTTCGGACCTCTCGGAGTCGGACGTGCAGCCGATCAGCACCCCGGCGCTCAGCACCACCCCGAGAACCACCCCCAGGATCCTGGTCTTCCGTGCCCCGCGATCCATCCCCTTCACCACCTTTCGTCAGGATCATGTGGCCCCGGTTCTAACGATCAAATGTTGCCCGAATGTGTCAGCGGCGAACCGGCGGAGACCCGCGGCGTTGACTGGTCGCCGGCGCCGGGTGTCATACGATGCGGATACGATTCCGACCGATCGATTACGGAGGCGGAGTGACCGGGAGCGACTTGGACCAGCGGAGGGTCGGTGGCGTGTCCCGTCCCGCGTTCGGGTTGTTGATCACCACGGTCGGCGTCCTGATCCTCAGCGCCGAAGGGGTCCTGATCCGGTTGATCGAGGTCGATTCGTGGACGCTCCTGTTCCTGCGGGGAGTCCTGGCGGCCCCCGGCCTGTTCGTGTTCTTCCTGGTGATGGAGAGGCGCCGGTGGTGGGACCAGCTGCGGTCGATGGGGATGGCGGGCCTTCTCGCGGCGGTGCTGTTCGGGATCGACAACGTCGGCTTCATCTACTCGATCACCCACACTTCGGTGGCGAACACGTTCCTCCTGATCAGCCTCAGCCCGCTGTTCGCCGCATTGTTCACCCGCATGGTGCTGCGCGAGACGGTGCCCAGGCGCACCTGGCTGGCGATAGCAGGGGGAGCCGTGGCCACTTCGGTCATCATGCTCGGCTCGGTCGTGGAGGGCGACCTGCCGGGCACGCTGGCAGGTCTCGTGGCGGCGGTGGCGCTCGGGGGGACGCTGGTGGTGCTCCGGGCGCGGCCGCACCTCAACCTGGTCCCTGCCGTGGCGCTCGGCTCCGCGCTGGGGGCTCTCGTCGGCCTGCCCGCCTCCACCCCCTCTTCGGCGAGTCCCCAGGACTGGGTGTACCTCGTAGCCCTGGGCCTGTTCCTCGTCCCGGTGGCCTTCGGCCTGATCTGCACCGGCCCCAGGTACATCCCGGCCGCCGAGGTCGCCCTGTTGTTGTTGCTCGAGACGGTGCTGGGGGCATTGTTCGTGTGGATGGCGGTGGGGGAGGTCCCCAGCCTGGCTACCGTGGTGGGCGGTGTGGTCCTCATCGCGGTGCTGGCGGCGCACTCCGTCGCCACCCTGAGAAGCCTCGACCTGGCCGCCGGCCCCACTCACCGGGAGGTTCACGATTCCGGGTAGGTTCTCCCGTCTTTCCGATCCGGCGAAGGGTCTGTTGATCACGTCCGCCGGGGTCATCATCCTGAGCGTCCAGGGTGTCCCGATCCGGTTGATGGACGTGGATGCATGGACGCTCGTGTTCGTGCGCGGGGTGTTGTCGGCGCCGGGCCTGTTCGTGTTCTTCCTGGTGATGGAGAGAAAAGGATGGCGAGCTCAGTTGCGCGCCATGGGGCTGGCCGGAGTGGTCGCGGCGGTGCTGTTCGCCCTGGACAACGTGATGTTCATCTACTCGATCACCCACACGTCGGTGGCGAACACCCTGCTGATGATCAGCCTGAGCCCGCTGTTCGCGGCCTTGCTGACCCGCATAGTGCTGCGGGAGGCGGTCCCGCGCCGGACCTGGCTCGCCATCGGCGGGGCGACGGTCGCCACGCTGGTGATCCTGCTCGGCTCGCTGGTCACGGGAGACCTGCTCGGCACCCTCGCCGGTCTCGTGGCGGCCATAGCGATCGGCGGGACGCTGGTGGTGCTCCGGTCCCGCCCATCCCTGAACCTGGTCCCGGCGGTGGCGCTCGGAGCCGGCCTGGCCGGTGTGGTCGGTCTACCGGCAGCCAGCCCCGGCTCGGCCGATTCGGGGGACTGGGTCATGCTGGTGCTGGTCGGCCTCCTCATAGTGCCCGTGGCGTTCGGCCTGATCGCCACCGGACCCCGATACATCCCGGCGCCCGAGGTGGCCCTGCTCCTCCTGCTACAGACGGTGCTGGGCGCGTTCTGGGTCTGGCTAGCGGTGGGCGAGGCCCCGCACGGTGCCACCCTCGTGGGAGGCCTGATGCTGATCCTGGTCCTCGCAATGCACTCCGTAACCACCCTGAGAACCCTCAACGCCCAGCACTAGTGCCCCGTTTCGGAGTTCCTCATCCGTACCCGAAAACGACGAGAACGCGAAAATCGCCGAAACGCCGCCTCCCCGGCGGGCCCATCCCCCAGCCACCACCTCCTTTGGTCCGTGCGCGTTCCGCTATCCCTGACGGGTCCGCTCCCGGATTGATCCCGGTTCCGGTTCCTTCGACGTCGAAAACAGGAAACCAGCGGTGTTTGTGACTGCCGGACAGTATGCGGCGGGCCTGTGACGTTTTCAACCCCCTTGTTTCGCGCACCGGGCCCACACCGCCCTCGACGGTGACAGGTCTCAGAACGCAGCGGACCGAAGACGGGGGAGGGGACACCAGGAGGGCGCGAGGTCTACGCCCTCCTGATGCAACAGTCCTAGCCGGCGTAGGAGACGGGTATGCGGACGATCTCGATCCGGTTCTCCGTGTCGAAGAGATCGGCGGCCAGCGCCTGCACGGTGGCTGCCGTCACCTTGGCGAGTTCCTCCAGGGAGCGTTCGGGCGTGAGCAGGTTGGCGTCGTCGGTGTAAAGCCGATTCGTGAGCACGCCGAGCAGCCTGGCATTGCTGGGCGTGTCGTAGTCAACGTGCGCCACGGCTAGTGCCTGATCGAGCTCCGCCGCGGTGGGTCCGTTGGCCACCAGGTCGGCCAGGATCGACAGGGTCCTGGCACGGGCGTCGTCGAAGCCAGCGGCGTCGGCGGTGAACACGATGTCCGAGTAGACCGTCGGCCGGGAAATCAGGGCAGGACTGATCGATACCTGCGTGATGTAGGAGGCACCCAACTCTTCCCGCACCAGCAGGGTGAGGCGGTTGTCCAGGATCACCCTGAGCACGTGGGCGTTGACCCGGAGTGTAGGAGTGACGGGAGTCTCGGTCTCGTGGGACATCTCCATCACCGCGCTCTCGTCCGCGCTGACCGGTATCTCGCGTCGCACCACACCGGTCGGGGCAGGCCTACGGCGGTCGACGTACGTATCGGACTCACCCGCAGGCAGCGTCCCGATGTAGTGGCGCGCAAGGCGCTCGACCACCTCTGGGTCGGTATCGCCCACCACCGCCACCACCATGTCGTCGACGTCGGCCAGGCGGCGCGTGTACATGTCCAGCAACGACTCGGCGGTCATCGAGGCGACCTGCTCCCGGGTAGCCACCGGCCGGTACCACTCGAGCCCGAAACGGGCGTCGTTGTACGCAACCCATGCCTGCCAGGCCGGGTTGACCTCGGCCAGTTGCGTGCGGATCGCCGCGCTGTTCACTGCTTGATCGAAGGCAAGGCTGTCCACCCTCGGAGCGGTGACCAGCAGGTGCATGAGCTGGAACAGCGTCTCGAGATCGTCGCGGCCTGCGCTGCCGTCGAAGCCCTCGGTCCTCTCGCCGATGGAAACGCTGAGCGACGCAGCTCTCTCGCCGAGGAAGCGGTCGATCTGCGACTTGGTGAGGTCGCCGAACCCGCTGCCCGCCACCGCCTCGACCGCTCTGGGCGAAAGGGCACGGGCGCCGGGCTCGAGGGTTGACCATCCGCCCAGACCTCTAGCCCGGAGACTCACTGTCGCCTCGACCGTGTCGGAGTACACGAACACCACCTTGGTCCCGTTGGCGAACTCCCACTCGTACCCGTCCAGCACGCCGGTCGGGCCGCTTGCCACCGGATCGACCGGATCGGGAAGAGGCAGCAACTCGTCGATGCCCTGCTCCACCGGCGGCGGCTCGCTGCGAGGGCGGGCCGCCCCGAAGGCGGCTTCCAGGTCGGCGGTAGTGGGCACGCTGGCCGGGTCGGGGCCGACCGCGATCACCAACGGTGCGGACCGCTCCATCATCCATCTGTAGCGGTCGGTGAGTTCCTCGGCCGTCACTCCCTCGAGCAGCGCCGTGAGCCGGTCGTAGCTCTCCTGTGGGGCACTGATGTCGCCGCCGAACAGGAAGTGCGAGATGTAGCTGTCCGCGTACGCCGGGTCGGTGATGGTGGCGGCGGTCTCCAGGCCGTGTTCCAGCGCCGTGACCATCTCGTCTCGCGCAATGGCCAGGTCGACGTCGGTGAAGCCGTACTCCTGGGCCGTCAGCAGCACCGAGTAGTAGGCGGCGGAGGCCGTGTCGAGGTTCTCCCCCTGCCAGTTGGTCCCGTAGAAACGCAGGAGGTTTCCGTGGGTGAAGGTGCTGAAGTCGGGCCGGTCCACCTGGGTCAGCTCACCCCTGTAGTAGGCATCCTCCAGGCGGTTCCGGACCATCCGTACGATGAGGTTCTCCAGCAGGCCCAGGCGTTGCCCGTCCACCGTTCCGGGCTCGGACGTGGGGATCGGGATGTCCAGGGAGATGTAGGAGAAGCCCTGCCCCTCGTCTGTGACCACATGGTACGAAGGCTCGGGGTCCGGCGTGACCTCGGGTAGCCAGAACGCCGGTGCACTGCCGGCCGGTATCGGCGCGAAATGCTCCTCCACCAGGGCTTGGAGGTCGTCGAGGGGGAGGTCACCCACCGCGACTATGGCCATGTTCGACGGGACGTACCACGTCTCGTAGAACGCTCTCAGGTCGGCTGCCGTGGTCGCTTCGACGGCTTCGAACGTGCCGCCCGGCCAGCGCCCCTCGTAGGGCGTTCCCTCCGTGTAGATACGATCGAACTGGGCGCCGACATACCCGTAGCTGTCCGCAACGCGGAACCGTAGTTCATCGAGCACCACACCCCGCTCGGCTACGACCGCCTCCGGGTCGATGGTGGCGGCGTGGGCCATCTGCGACAGCACGTGGAGCGCCGTGGCCACGTTCCCGGCACGATCGGCCGCCACGGTCAACTCGAAAACGGTCTGGTCGTAACCGACGTAGGCATTGGTGTCGGGGCCCAGTTCGGCGCCCAGACTTCGGATCGTCGCGTTCAGAGACTCGGCGGTATAGGCCTCAGTGCCCTCGAACAGCACGTGCTCCAAGAAGTGGGCGTGACCCTGGCCCGGTTCGGACTCGTTGGCCGACCCGGCCTTGACCACCAGCCGGAGCGTCACGCTCTTGCCGGGCCGATCGTTGTTGCGCAGGTAGTAGGTGAACCCGTTGTCGAGCGTGCCGACCAGCACAGCAGGGTCGATGGGCAACGTTTCCGGGTCGATCTGCAACACCCAGCCGATCGCAATCAGGTCGGGGTTGGTCAACGCCCTGCCGTCGGCCTGGACCACGCCTCTGTTGAGTTCGTAGATCTCGGGCCAGCGGTTCTCGTCGCCCAGGTAGGCCATCGCGATCTTGCGCAGCGTGTCACCGGGCTTCACGGTCACGGTCCGGGGTGCGGGTGCCTCCGGCTCGGCCACGGGTTCCGGTTCGGGTTCGAGGGCGACGATCCGTCCCCGTCCGCCGACCGGGTAGTCCTCGGCCGTGATCTTCCCGCCGAGGTCTGTGGAGATGTAGTTGGCCAGGGCCTGCTGGTAGCTGACACCCAGCTTGGTGAACTCGATGTCCGTGAGCGGGTAGCAGTCCCCGCCGCCGACCAGGAAGTCGATCGTGGCCAGAGCAACGGGATCACCGGGCACCACCTGTCCGCCGGCGACGATGACCGTCCCGTCGTCGAGCACCACCTCGCGCACCCGGCCGCCGGGATTGCCCGCCAGGGAGCAGTCCCCGTCCCGGGCGATCTCCCGAGCCGGAGCCGAGGGGTCGTAGCTGAGGGTGAACCCCGACACCTGGGCGAACTGGCCCCCGGCGCCCGGCAGGCGGTCCAGGGCCTGCTCCAGCAGCACGTGGAAGACGTCACGGGGCACCTCGCCCACCACAACGAAGTTGCGGAACGGGGCGATGTCCCAGGTGGTCCCCACAGTGATGTCACCCGGAGGGATCACCGAGTCGTTGCGCATGCCTCCGCCGTTCTGGATCGCCACATCAGGCACGGGGCTTCCGAACTCTTCGGCCAGGTTGGTGGCGGCCGCCCGCAGCGCGTCGGCCATCAGGTTGCCCTCGTTGGTCGCCACCGTCCGCACCATCGCCCTGCGGCCGTCCAACTCCACCTCGCTGATGCCGATCACCTCGGAGCTGATGAGCGCGACGGCCGCGGTGAGCGGTTCGATCACGCCGGCCTGCACCACTGGATCGGGCTCCAAATCGAAGCCGACCCCTACGGAGCGGCCCTCGGCTGCGGTGACGTTGCCGCCCGCATCGAAGGTCACGTTGAGCTCCCCGATGCAGCGGTAACCACCGGGGGCGGTGACGACCGGCACCATCGTCCCCGTCGAGTCCTCGACCATGATCGGGTAGGGCGCCACGGCATCCGCGCCCGGCAGGCAGGTGTCACCATCGTTTCGCAGCAGGTCGTCGCCGCCCCCGGCTATGACCACATCCACGCCGGAGAGGCTCGCCACGAGTTCGATCTCCTCCGCGACGTCCTGGAGGTGGCTGACGAGGACGATCTTGTTGACTCCGTCAGCCGCCAGGGCCTCCACGGCGGCCCGGACGGCGGGCAGCACCGGCGAGACGACCACGTTGCGGGGACTCGATATGTTTGGCAGCATCGGCGTGACCGCACCGACGACTCCGACCCTCGCACCGCCGGTGACGATCACCGTGCTGGGGGCGATCAGGCCCTCGTCGACCAGTGCCTGCAACTCCGGCTCGGCCGAGAAGTCCAGGTTGGCCGACAGGAACGGGATAGCCGGATCGAAGCCCGTGATGAACCGGGCGGTGACCTCCGGGCCCATATCGAAGTCGTGGTTGCCCAGCGCCATGGCGTCGTAGACGCCGCTCAGGGCGACCGAGTCGTACAGCGGGCCGTCCCGCGCCAGCGAGACGCCGAACTCCTGGGAGGCGAGGAAGTTGTCACCCGAGGTGAGTGTCACCACACCGTCACCGGACGCGCCGGACTGAAGCTGTTTCATGAGCGCCACGAAGCGGGCCACACCCGGATCCGAACCCTCGTCGGGCAGGAGCTTCGACTCGCCGTCGTTGTTGTGGAGGATGGTGAGGACGAAGGCGTCGTCCCCTTCCGTGTCCTGCGCGCCTGCCGAGACCGGAACCGAGACCAGAATCCCGACCAGCATCGCCAGCACGCCATAGAACGCCAACGGACTCCTGCGCCGCCAACTCGTCATACTCACTCCTTTGCCCTTCTCACCTGGTGTTTGGGGTCACCGGGCGTGGCGTCCAAATCGCGAAGGGAACATCGAAACCATGGCCCCCAACCTGCGGCACGCAGATTGAGTCTTCGGTTGGGGAGTCCCACCCAAGGGAGCCGTCGTTTCGTGACCCAATGCGGCTCTGGAGCCCGGAGATCCGGGCGCCTTGGCCGCGCCCGTGACATTACCGGGTGGGGCCGACAAGTTCACAACCCTTCGGGCACATCGGCCGCGACTTCGAGGCTACCGGCTCTCGTAGTCGGGGTACTTCCTGACGGTTACCGGTTCTCCGGCTGCCTTCCGGGCCCGGTACCACGACTCGAAGCCGGCCATCCACTCGTCGGAATGGGCGATGATGGCCTCTTCGTCGAGGAACGTGAACTCTCCGCCGCGCAGCAGGAACCTCCCGTCGACCATCGTGTCCTCGACCAGGGTTCCCGCGCACTTGGTGACGATCCAGTAGAGGAGATTCCCCGCGTTTAGGGGGTACAGCGTGGTGTTCCTATGCAGGTTCACCGTGATGATGTCCGCCCGCTTGCCGGCCTCGATCGTCCCGATGCGGTCCCCGAGCCGCTGGGCCTTGGCACTTCCGATCGTGGCCAACTCGATAGGCACCCAGGGCTCGAACTGCCCTTCGTGGTCCGCCGGGATGATGGCGTTGACGAGATACGCCGTGTAGATGTTGTCGAACAGGTTGCCGGCCGGCATGTCCGTGCCGAGGCCGAGCGTGACTCCGGCCGCCCGCAATGCGGGGACGTCGGCAACCGAGCCATGGTACGTCGCGTTCGACTGCGGGTTGTGCGATATGGCAACCCCGGCCTCGGCGAATATCTCCGCTTCGGCCCGGTTCACCTGGTCGCAATGGAAGAACAATGTGCGTTCCTGGAGGATGCCCCTGTCCTGGAGGTAGCCGACGGTTCCACCCCAAGCGGCGAACTGGGCGTCCGAGAGGTGGCGATCCTCGATGCTCTCGAGCAGGTGGGTAGCGAATCCCACGTCATAGCGCTCGGCCAGTTCCATACACCCGAGCAGCAACCGTTCCGAGCACGAATACAAGGTGTGGGGGTGGACCGCGACCTGGATCCGCCCGTCCTCGGCGTTGTGGTAGTTCTGTATAACTTCCTCGGTCAGGGCAAGGTATCCGTCATCGTCGAGACCGTCACCCATGAGGACGTTGCTGACCGTCTGGGGATGCATGATGAGCCGCATCCCCGAGTCGACGCCGGCGCGAAAGGTCCCGTGGGGGAACGGGAAGGCGCTGGTGACGGTGGTGGTGCCGTGCTTGATGGCGTTGCACATGGCGAGCAAGGTCATGTCGTAGGTGCTCTCGTCAGAAGCCCACGTGTAGGCGGGCCAGATGAACTTCTCGAGGCATTCCGATATGCCGCTGAATTCGAGCGAGGACGGGTCGATGCCCGGAAGCAGGTTGAAGGCGTAGTTGGCCAGATGGTTGTGGCTGTCGATCAGCCCCGCCATCACCAGCCTCTCGCTGCAGTCCACCACCTCGCCGCCCTGCCTGACGACATCGTCCTTCGGCGAGTCCTCGGGTCCGCCCACCGAGTGGATGACCGGTCCGTCGACCAGCACCCAGCCGTTCTCGATGATGCCCTCCGGGTCGGGTGTGGCGATCAGGAACCGGCAATTGTCGAACAAGATCATTACAGGACCTCCATACCGAACCAGCAACGCAGCCGGGACCCCGCACTGCCAGAGCATCGCGCAACGCCGCTACCGGATCGGAGTGTACTGACGCGTGGGTAGGCGTCCCTGGTGTCCGGCATCGTGATTCGTCGGGTTGGTGAACCTTGCGGGTGGCCCGTCGACCGCTTCGGGCCAGGTGGATCGGGTATTGCGCCAGCCGCGGACCGTTGGCCGGCGACAAGGGGGTTGAAAGTGTCACACCCTTGCTATAGGTTGTTGGATATCGCAATTACCAGCGGCTCCGAGGTCGACCGGGCCGTGTGAGGGATCAAATCGTTCGAGGCAGCCCCACCCGGGGTGGGGCGGGACGCGCCTCGGACCAAGGTGGTGGCGGTGGGGGAGGGCCCAGCGGGCGGCACCGGGTCGCCGCGAATTTCGCGGTCTCTCCCGAGCCAGGATCTCGCACGAGGACTGATTAGGCGCCTATATCGAACACCTTTCTGGCTTCATTCGTCAGCGGGCGTCCTTGGATTGGGGACGGGATGGCGACGGTCGAACCGGCTCGGTGATCCACAGAGCGCCCAGGCCGGTCGCCAGCGGGATGGCAATGAGCCACCAAGCCGCCTCCGCGTAACCCCCGGTGCCGGCGGCGAGCAATGCAACGGTCACGGGCCCGGCGGCTGACGCTGCCACCATGATCAGCATGGAGACGCCCTGGATTCCTCCGATGTGGGTGAGGCCGAACCAGCGGGGCAACAACGTGGGGACGAGCGGGAAATGCGCTCCGCCACCGGCGCCGAGGAGGATCGTGTAGACGAACACCCGCCAGCCCGGTTCGAGGTTCCCGACCATCACCAGGGCGCATGTCAGGAGGAGCATCGCGGCGGCCAGCAGCACCCGGGCGGGGAGGCGGTCGGCTAGGGCCCCCACCGCGAGGCCGGCAGCGATCATGCCCGTGATCTGGGGCACGAACATCGCTGCGGCCTCGGTCGCTGACAGGCCGGCTCCGGTCAGGATCGAGATCTGGTGGAAGTTGAGCCCGGTGGCCACCATGGCGGATGTGGCGACAACGCAGGACATGAGAACGAACCTGGGTTGGGTGATGGCCTGGCCTCGCGTGAAAGCGATGCGGGCGGCTGCGGCGCCTCCGAAGGCTGTGGAGGCTGCGGACGCAGGTCGCTTGTCTCCGTCGGGCAACTGACCGACATCGGAAGGGCGGTCGACGATGCCGAAGTGCCCGATGGGTATGACCACGAGCCAGACGGCGGCTGCGGCCAGCAGCCATGCGGTACGGATGCCGTAGGCCGCCACGGCCAGTCCCAGGATCAGGGGAGTGAGGCTCATCAGGCCGCTGACGGACGGGGATGTCAACCCGAACACCCGACCGCGCCTGCGTTCGAACCAGTGGGTGATCGACAATGAACTCACCAGCGTGAGGGCCCCCTGGCCGAGCCAGCGGATGAGGGTGAATCCGATCGCCAGGGTCACGAAGCCCTGGACACCTGCCATGACCACCAGGCCGAGACCGAACGCCAGCCCGATCCATCTCATGGCCCGCCGCGTCCCGACACGGTCGATCCAGCCACCCACCGGCAACAGGGCAATAGCGCCCGCGAGGGTGCCGATCAGGTAGGCCGCCGACACTTCGGATCGGCTGAGTCCCAACTCCGCGATCAACGGATCGATCGAGACCGACACCCCGATGGTCTGGCCGGGCCCGGTCATGGCCGCGGTGATAACCGCGAGCCCGGCGATCCGCCAGCCGAGGAATCGCTCGGCGGGTCGGCCGGCACCGGATGGGGGATCAGAGGACATTCAAACCTTCGGGTAAGAGGGATGCGCAACCGGTTTAGTAGGTCGTCCCACCAAATCCCAAGCCGAAGGCCGTGTCGCGACTCGCGAACGAGTGCATTGCGCCGCGTCTCGGACCACACGATCCGCACGGCGCTTTGTAGCCCGTGCCCTTCTGTAATGGCTTACCGGCCGGTAATGCTCAGGGCGGCGGGCGCCAGTTGAGGGCCTTTTCCAGGTTGGTCAGGTAGATGGCGAACGCCTGGCGTCCGGCCGGGGTGGCGTGTACCCAGGTGCGGGGTTTGGAGTTATGGGACTCCTTGGTGATGGCCAGGAATCCGGCGGCTTCTAGCTTGCGCAGGTGGGTGGTCAGGTTCCCGCCCGTTAGGTGGAGGGTCTTGCGGATGAACCCGTAGGCGAGGCGGTCGTTGTCGGGTTGGCCTACCAGCATCGACATGATCCGGAGCCGGGTGGCCTGGTGGATGGTCTCGTCGAGGACCACCGCCTCGCCTGTCAAAGCACTCCGCTCCTGCGAATCCATGCCCAGCACACGCCTACCACGACCAGAATTGCCGCCGCGGAGACCGCCGCCGAGGCGGGATACTCCACCAGGTAGGCGGGGATGTAGAAGGCCATCGCCAAGCCGAGGCCCACGACCGCCAGGACCGGACGCACCATGATGCCGAACAGGACGAATCCGAGCGTCACGATGCCGATGGCGACGTAGGGGATCCTGGTCGCGTCCTCGCCTCCCGTCCACAAACCTGCCGCCGCAGGGATGAGAAGGGTCGCCACGACGATCGCCAGCCAGAAGAGGAACACCCTGATCCCTGCGCTTCTCATGACGGTCCCGACCGCGATCTTCCGCGAGGCCCGGTTCCCGATGATTGCGCTTCCCGTCATCCCGGCGACGACTAGCACCCCCCATAGGGGCCCGGGATACCAGGGGCGATCGGCCGCGAAGTCGGATGCGAGCGTGTGGACGGCGTACTGGGAGGCGAAGCCCATCGCGACTATCGCTCCCCAGAGGAGCAGGATCGTCGCTGTCCCGGCCAAATACATGGAGTTGCGCGTCCGGTCCAGGGTTTGGTGGATGGTGTTCCAACCCTCCTCGGGCGTAAGCGCCGCCGTCCCTGCGTCAGGTCTTTCCATGATGAGCCTCCCTCACCGGGTAGAGTCGGTCATCCACTCGGTTTGCGTCACAAACCACTATAGGCGGATCTGGTTTGTAGCGCAAACCATCGGACAGGGAGCCCGGCAAGATAGGCTCTCTGTCCCACTCAGGGCGGAATCGAGGGCTTCGCTTCGGGTGTAGATTGTGGGCCATCCGGATTCTGAGGCCGGTTCGACTGCGGAAGGTGCTTGATGACCTCGTTCCCAACCGTCAGCGACGAGCGGCGGCTCGAGATGTTCGCCGACCGTCCCGGGCCGGCCCGGGTTCTCATCGATACCGATACCGCCAACGAGATAGATGACCAGTTCGCCCTCGCCTGGGCGTTGCTCTCACCCGACCGCATCGATATCGAGGCCATCGTCGCCGAGCCGTTCGGGCACCTCCATATGCGAGAGGAGCTGGTGGCCGAGGTGGAGGCCCTCCGGACCGGCACCCCCACCGGCGAGGTGGAGAACAAGTACGGCGCGTGGGCTCGCCACCTGGTCGCCCAGGGGATCGGGCCCGAAGACCTGCAACTGGTGGGTCCGGCCGAGGGCATGGAGGAGTCGTACGAGGAGATCCACCGGGTGCTCGGCAAGTTGGGCATCTCCGGGGACGGCCTGGTTTTCAGGGGCTCCGACCAGTACATGCCGGCGGCGGATGTTCCGGTCGAGAGCGAGGGTGCTCACCGCATCATCGAGGCGGCCCTGGCCGATGACGAGCGGGTGTTACATGTCGTGGCCATCGGGTGCGTCACCAACATCACCTCGGCGCTGCTGATGGCGCCCGAGATCGCCTCCCGCATGGTGGTCAACTGGACGTCCGGGTATCCCACCTGGGTCGATCTCGACAACACTCCTTCGCTGAACCTGGTGCAGGATCGCCATGCCTCCCGGCTCCTCTTCTCCTCGGGCGTGCCCCTGGTCTACCTCCCCGGCTACCACATCGGCGCCCAGCTGAACTTCTCGCATCCGGAGGCGGAGGCCTGGATCAAGGGCAAGGGCGAGATCGGCGACTACCTCTACCACCTCTACAAGCACAATCCCATCTGGGTCCAGCGTGGAGTCGAGCAGTTCCCGGGACAGTCCTGGGTGGTCTGGGACCTGATCAACATCGCCTGGTTGATAGACCGCACCTGGGTGCCGACCCGGACCACCAGGACTCCCCACCTAGACGACGACCTGGTCTGGCAGGCACGACCCGACGGGCCGGTCATGCTGGAGGCGGTGGCCATCCACCGGGACGCCATCTTCCATGATCTGATCGTCAAGCTGGACGATCAGGACCGCATCCTGGCGTCGCGGTGACCCGGATAAGCCTCGAGGTGCAAGGAGCCGAGGACGCATGAGAGCCGCATGCCTGCTTCCTGGAGGGGGTATCGAGATCAGGGACCGGCCTGCCCCGTCCCCCGGTCCTGGGCAGGTCCTGGTTGCGCCCGGTCTGGTGGGCATCTGCGGCTCCGATCTCCACTATTACAAGGACGGACGGATCGGTTCCTGGCGGGTCCGGCGCCCGCACGTTCTGGGTCACGAGTTCGCCGGCATCGTCACGGGACTCGGTGAGGGGGTTGACAACACCCGGATGGGCGATCACATAGCGGTGGAGCCCATCGTGCCCTGCCAGGCCTGCGACTCGTGCCGGCGGGGCGTCTACAACCTCTGTCCCCGCATGCGGTTCACCGGCTCGCCCCACACCGACGGCGCCCTCCAGGACCTGGTGGCGGTGCCCGCGCGCGGCGCTCATGCCCTCCCGGACGGGATGGACTCCGGCCTCGGCGCCCTGGTGGAGCCGACCTCCATAGCGGTCCACTCGGTGCGGCGCGGCGAGGTGCGACCGGGCGAGACGGTGCTGATCATCGGGGCCGGCCCGATCGGCCTGCTGATACTCGCTGTGGCGCGGGCCTACGGCGCCGGCGCCGTGCATTCCACCGATCTGGATGGCGGGCGGCTGGCCCTGGCGGGGGATTTGGGCGCCACCACCACGGTGAACGTCGGGGGGCTGGAGCCCCAGGAGGTCCTCGAGCGGACCGAACCCCAGGGCGCGGATGTGGTCTTCGAGGCGGTGGGGAGCCCGCGCACCCTCGAGACAGCTTTGCGCCTGGTCCGGCCCGGCGGGCGGGTTGTGGCCGTGGGGGTCAACACCGAGGAGCGCATCCCGTTCAACCTATTGCTGGCCCAGTCCATGGAGGCGACCGTCATACCCGTCTACTTGGGCCGCGACGCCTTCCCAGAGGCCATTTCCCTCCTGGCATCGGGCCGGATCGACGGGACGAAGCTCATCAGCCATCGCTTCCCCCTCGAGCGGGCCTCCGAGGCGATGGATACCGCCCTGAGCGGGTTCTCCGGCGCCGTCAAGGTCATGATCGAGGTCGCCGGCGCAGAGGGAAAGGAGCGCTGATGGCCCGCATGTACTTCGAGGACCACTCCGACCTGCGCCATGTGGCCGGCCAGACCGTATGCATAGTCGGGTACGGCAACCAGGGCCGCTCCCAGGCCCTCAACATGCGTGACAGCGGCATGAACGTCGTCGTGGGGAGCCGCCGGGACGAGTCCTTCGATGCCGCCCGCCAGGACGGCTTCGAGGTGCAACCGGTCGGCGCGGCGGTGGCGCGGTCCGACGTCACCTTCCTCCTGGTCCCGGATGAGGTCATGCCCCAGGTCTTCGACCGGGACATCGCACCGAATCTCGAAGCGGGCAACATGGTGGTGTTCGCCAGCGGTTACAACATCGCCTTCGACCTGATCGAGCCTCCGGCCGATGTGGACGTGGTGATGATCGCTCCCCGCATGATCGGAGCGGGCGTTCGGGACACCTACCTGAGCGGGGAGGGGTTCCCGAGCCTCATCGCCGTCCATCAGGCCGCCACAGGCACCGCCCTCGAGCGGATGCTGGCCCTCTGCGAGGGGATCGGGTCCACTCGGATGGGTGTGATCGAATCCAGTTTCCTCGAGGAGGCAACCGTTGACCTGTTCGCCGAGCAGGTGGGATTCCTCTACGCGGTGCGGCGGTACTGCGAGGTCCTGGTGGAGGCCGGATGCAGCCCCGAGGTGGCGATGCTGGAGTTCTACGCCTCGGGCGAGGGGATCGAGACCGCCAAGGCCTACCGCGATATTGGGCTCTGGGACCAGATCACGCTACATTCCCGTACCAGCCAGTACGGGCAGGAGGTGACCGCCCGGCTATCTCCCGAGGAGGAGGAAGCCGAGAGGTCTCGCCTAAGAGCGATCATTTCCCGTATCCAGGACGGTTCGTTCGCCCGGGAGTGGGCGGCGGAGCAGGGGGCTGGGTTCCCCGAGTTCGACCGGGTGAGGGAGTTGAACATGGCCCACGAGTTGAGGGCGGCGGAGCGGCGGCTGTACGAAGTGCTGGGCCGCATACCCTCGGGCTGACCTGGAGTCGAGCGGGATTGGTCGCGGACAAGTTGTTGACGATGGATGGAGCACGTAGCGGCGGGAAGCCGTAGAGTAGAGATCCGGGCCCACCAACCGGTGCTTCCAGTCCGAGATCGGATGGGTTATCGGCCCGGTACAAAAAGCATAACAAGCCGGTCTATGCGAGGGAATACGAGCATAAAGAAACTGATACGCCTCGGTGCATTGCTGTCGGTCATCGCTCTGGTGGCCGCGGCCTGCGGGAGCGAGGACGCCACACCGGAAACGGTCGTAGTCACATCGATCGTGACCGAGGAAGTGGTCGTGACCGAGGAAGTGGTCGTGACCGAAGAGGTCGTGGTCACGTCGATCGTGACCGAGGAAGTCGAAGTGGTCGTGACCGAGGAAGTGGTCGTCACCGAGACGGTCGAGGTCGAGGTTCCGGTCGAGGCCGAGCCGATGGGACCGTCCGGAGCGGGTCTTCTGGACCTGGATGACTCCCGGCTGGCCGGCATGTCATGGGACGAGATCGTGGCCGAGGCCGAAGGCACCCGCCTCAACTGGTTCATGTGGGGTGGGAGCGCGGTCATCAACGCCTACATCAACGGCTGGGTCAAGGACCAGGCGAAGGAGCGCTACGGGATCGACCTGAACCAGGTACACATCACCGACACCGTCAACGCGGTGGACACGGTTATCAGCGAGACCGAGGCCGGTGAGTTCGCCAGCGGCTCCGTGGACATGATCTGGATCAACGGCGAGAACTTCAAGACGATGAAGAACGCCGGTCTGCTGTTCTGCGGCTACTGGGACATCATGCCCAGCATGGCCAACGTGGACCAGCAAGCAGGACCCATCGCCTTCGACTTCGGTACCCCGGTGGACGAGTGCGAGGTCCCGTGGAACCAGGCCCAGTCGGCGGTGTTCTACAACAGCGCCCTGGTGCCCAATCCCCCGGCCGACATGGACGCCCTGCTGGCCCAGGCCTGCGAGAGCCCGGGAACCTTCACCTACCCGGCCCCGCCGGACTTCACCGGCAGCGTGTTCGTGCGCCACGTGTTCTACAACGAGGCGGACAAGATCCTGCCCGGCGGGCACTCCGACATGATCGGGATCCCCTTCGACCAGGCGCTCTACGACCAGGTGGCGCCTGCCACGTGGGCGACCCTCAACGCGGTCGAGTCCTGCCTGTGGCGCGGTGGAGAGACCTACCCGGTGGACCAGCCTGCCCTTGAGCAGCTGTACGCCAACCAGGAGGTCAGCCACTTCCTGGCCTACGGACCGGCGTCGGCCGGCTCCAAGGTGGACAGTGGCCTGTTCCCCGAGTCGACCCGCACGTACGGCCTGAACAGCGGCCAGATCGGTAACACCAACTTCGTGACCATCCCCTACAACTCGCCCAACAAGGCGGCGGCGTTGGTGGTGGCGGACCTGTTGCTGAGCATCGACGGCCAGCTGGAGAAGGCATATCCCGACGTCTGGGGTCAGATCAACGTGCTGAACTCGGCGTCGCAGTCGCACTTCGCTGACGTGCCTCGGCATCCGTCGGTGGTCGATCCCGGAGCGATCAGTTCTCTGGGTGAGCTCCTCGGCGACTGGGTACCGGCCATCGAGGAAGGCTGGAACGCGAACGTAGCCCAGCAATAACGAGCGGTTCGGAGACAGGGGGGCCGGCGGTGGTAACGCCTCGCCGGCCCCCCGTCCCGCCCGAACCCGGATACCAACCGTCCCCTGACGTGGAGCGAGAAAGCGCGCCGTGCATCATGGAGCATGAAATGGCCGAAGCCGGTGTCTAGGACACGTCGGCTGAGCCGTACGAGCCTGTCGGAGAAGGCCGCGCAGCGGCTCACGATCACGCTGCTCCTGGCACCTGCCATCGTGGTGATCCTGCTCCTGTTCATGGGGGGCCTGATCACCGGCTTCCTGCGCAGCCTGGGTTATTTCCCTCTGATCGGACTGAACGACTTCAACTTCGCCGCCTACACCACGATCTTCACCGACAACGGGTTCATCCGCAGCTTCATCCTCACCTTCCACATCGCCTTCACCTCCACCTTCATCGCCAGCATCCTGGCGGTGGCCTCCGCGATGCTCCTCCGGCCCGCCTTCCGGGGGAAGCGCTTCGTCCAGTTCATCTTCTCCCTCAACCTCACCATTCCCCACCTGGTGGGGGCGGTGGGCGTTCTCTACCTTTTCTCCGGTAGCGGCCTCGTCTCCCGGCTGGCCACAGGGGCCGGCCTGATAGACAGCCCGGCGGGTTTCCCGGCCATGGTCAACGATCCCTGGGCGATCGGCATCATCATCCAGTACGTGTGGAAGGAGATCCCGTTCATAGGGGTGATCGTCCTGGCGATCCTTCTGTCGGTGGGCGAGGACTACGAGTCGGTGGCCCGTTCGCTGGGCGCCAACCGATGGCAGGCTTTCCGTAACGTGACTCTGCCATTGATCATGCCCGGAGTGGTGTCGGCTTCGGTGATCGTCTTCGCCTTTACGTTCGGCGCCTTCGAGATCCCGTGGTTGCTCGGATCAACCTTCCCCAAGGCCCTTCCGGTGCTGGCATTCGAGAGCTACACCGATGTCGATCTGGCGGCCCGGCCGCAGGCCATGGCGATGGCGATGGTCATCGCGGTGATGAGCAGTCTGATGATCCTGGCGTACATGAAGGTGTCACGCCGGTACGTGCGGAGTTAGGTGATGGCTGACACTCGGACCGAGCCCACCGGCGCCGGGGCGGGCGATGTGGCTCCGGAAGCCCCGGAGCGCCGCTTCAGCTGGCGGATCACCGGCCGGTGGGTGGGGATCACCGGCCTGCTGGCTCTCCTGGTGGCGCCCATAGTTCCCCTGTTCATCTGGTCGATCAGTTTCCGGTGGTTCTATCCGGCCATCCTTCCCACCGAGTACAGCGCCCGCGCCTGGACCGAGGTGATCACGCCTCACAATGACGTGCTCGGCGTGGCGTGGAACACCGCCCTCATCGCGCTGGTGGTGACGGTCTTTTCCATCCTGCTGGGGGTCCCGGCCGGCCGGGCCTTGGGTCTGTACGAGTTCCGGGGCAAGCGGCTGGTGGAGTGGATGATCCTGGCCCCGATAATCGTCCCGGGGCTGGCGGTGGTACTCGGCATCCACGTGCTGTTCATCAGGGCTGGCCTGTCCAACAGCATCCCCGGTGTCATCCTGGTGCACCTGGTGCCAACCCTCCCGTACATGACGCTCGTGATGTCAGGGGTGTTCGCCAACTACGACACCGATTTCGAGTTGCAGGCGCGCTCTCTGGGGGCGAGCCGATGGGCCACCCAGCTACACATCACGTTGCCGGCCATCTTCCCGGGCGTGGTGGTGGGAGCCCTGTTCGCGTTCATAATCTCGTGGAGCCAGTACGTGCTGACGTTGCTCATCGGGGGCGGGCAGGTACAGACCCTGCCGCTGCTGCTGTTCGGATTCGTTCGCTCGGACCCGGCCATAGCCGGCGCTCTGAGCGTGGTCTTCATCCTGCCGGCGGTGCTCGTCCTGCTACTGAGTTCCCGCTACCTGTCCGGAGACAACGCAGCCGTAGGAGGTATCGGAAACATATGACCCAGGTAACCCTCAGCGGGCTGACCAAGATTTTCGACGAGAAGTCGCCTCCGGCGGTCGATCAACTCGATCTGGAGATCGAGTCCGGCAAGCTCACCGCTCTCCTCGGGCCGTCCGGATGCGGCAAGACCACCACCATGAAGATGATCGCCGGGCTCCTCCGGCCCACCTCGGGCGACATCACTTTCAACGGAGAATCGATCCTGAGCATCCCGCCCGAGGATCGGGGAGCGGTGATGGTGTTCCAGAACTACCTGCTGTTCCCGTACATGACCATCGCCGAGAACATCGGCTTCGGCCTCAAGATGCGGAAGGTGGACCGCAAGGAGATCCGTACGCGGGTGACCGACATGCTGGACCTGGTGCAGCTTCCGGGTTTCGAGGACCGCAAGCCCCGGCAACTCTCCGGTGGACAGCAACAGCGGATCGCCCTGGCCAGGGCGCTCATAGTCCAACCGAACGTCCTGCTGCTGGACGAGCCCCTCAGCAACCTCGATGCGCATCTCCGGGATGAGATGCGGGAGTTGATCCGGCGCATCCAGACCGAGATGGCGATCACCACGGTCTTCGTCACCCACGACCAGGAGGAAGCGGTGGTGCTGGCCGACCGGATCGCGCTGCTGTTCGACGGGCGGCTACAGCAGTTCGACGTTCCGGACGCCTTCTTCGAGTCGCCGCAGAGCATCGACATCGCCAAGTTCTTCGGCGGAACCAACTTCATCCCTGGCCATTACGAGGGCGGAGAGATAACCACCGCCATCGGCCGGTTCCGGGCGCCGCGGTCGGCGGTGGACGGCGGTGATGCGGTGCTCAGCATCCGCCCGGAGGCGGTGACGCTGGGCTCTGACGGAGGCAATTCGGTGATGGGGCGGATCAGGTCGCACGTGTACGTCGGGCGGTATGAGCGGTTCCGGGTCGCTCTGGGCGACATCGAGGTCGAGGCCATCACGGACCCTGCACAGGTGAAGCTGTTCAATGACGGGGACGAGGTGCCGGTCAGGTTCGACTCCAACAAGATCTGGGTGATCGGGCCGGCCTCCTCCCAGCCGTAGGCGGTCGGTTGCTCCCCACCCCGGCGGCGACCCGTTGGGGCCTCGTCGCGTCGGGATGGTCGGTCTACGCCCTCTACTACCTGGGGAGGGTCAACTTCTCGGTGGCGGTGCCCCGGCTCCAGGATGAGGCGGGCCTGTCCGCCACCGAGATCGGGGCCCTGGCGGCCGGGTTCTTCTGGGTCTACTCGCTATCCGCAGTTCCGGTAGGCCGCCTGGCGGATCGCTTCGGGGCCAGGACGCTGGTAGGTCTCGGGCTGGTCGGCAGCGGGCTGGTCAACGCGGCGTTCGTGCTCGGATCCGGGGACTTCCGGCTGGCGCTGGTGATCTGGTCGGCCAACGGCATATTCCAGGCCATGGGATGGACTCCGCTGGTGGGCGCGCTGGGTCGGTGGGTGGAGGCAGGCCGGTCAGCTCGGGTGATCGCCTCCTTCGGTTCATGCTTCGTGGCCGGCACAGCCCTTACATTCGCGCTCGGCGGGTTCATCATCGAACGGAGCGGGGCGGACGCGGTGTTCGTTGCCGCCTTCCTGGTGCTCGTGCCGGTCGGGATCGTCTGGTGGATCGGGGTGCGGGATCCGGTCCCCGAGGCCTCCCCGGTTGGACGGACCTCCGGATCCATGACCGCGGCCATATGGCTGCTGCCGCCGGCAGCCGCCATCGGGGTGGCCTACGTGGCGCTCATCGTCTGGACTCCGGCCTACTTCGTGGAGGTCCACGGCGTGTCGGTGGGCCGGGCCGGGCTCCTGTCGTCGATGATGCCGGCCGCTTCGATCGGCGTGACCATCGCGCTGGGCCGCTGGTTCCGGGTCGCGGATATCCGAGGGGCGGCTCTCCGGGGCGGGACGGTCCTCCTGCTGACCGCCGTGGCGCTGGCGACGATTTCCGGGGCTGGCGGTCTCGGAAGCGGCTTCGCGACGGTGGCCGCCGCAACCGCCCTGGTAGGGGCCTCTTCCTCCGTCGTGATGGGGTTGTATCCCCGGGTCGGCTCCACCAGCGGAGTGAGCCTGACCTCCGGGGTGTTCGCCCTGGCATTTAACCTCGGGGGAGGTGCGGGGTCGCCCTTGATGGGCAGGTTGGTCGGCCAGGACCGTTGGGACGCCGCCTTCCTGTTCCTGGCCGGATCGGTGCTCATCGGCGCCTTGTGGTCCTACGGTTGGTATGCGAGGGCGCGACCTCGGCAAGTACGGGAAGGAGTTTCCGATGGCCCGGCATAGGGCGGTCATGGACCTCGGTCGTGACGAGTGGATGGCCGCGCTCGGCATCGCGGAGGCCGACATTCCCCATGCCGTGATTCTGGAGGGCTCCTGGTGGAGGGAGCAGCGTACCGCCTGGCGGCTCAGCCGGCTTGAGGATGTGCGCGAGCTGGCCTTCCCCGACATGTTCCTCGGCTACCGGCGGGGGAGACCGGTGGTCTATTCCTGCGTGTACGGGGCGCCCCGCGCCGTGGAGCCGGCCCACCTGTTCGGGCTGCTGGGAACGCCGCGCATGGTGATGATCGGAACCTGTGGCGCCCTTCACGCCGGGCTGTCCACGGGCGACGTGGTGGTTCCGTCGGTTGCGGTGGCTCGGGAGGGCGTGGCCCGCCTGTACGCGGCCTCGGGGACGGTAGACGCCGATCCTGGCCTCACCGGGCTGGGGCGCCGCCGGCTCATGGAACGGAACATCAGGGCGGCCGACTCGTTGCACCTGTCCTGGGTTTCGATCTTCGCCCAGAGCGGAGCGATGGTGGCCGAGTGGCGGGACCGCGGCTACGGGTCGGTGGACATGGAGGCGGCGACTCTCTACGCCGTGGCACGGTATTTCGGTTTCGCCGCAACCGCCCTGCTGGTGGTGTGGGATCAACTCGACCAGGACCGGAGCTTCCTGGATCCGCTCGCCGAGGCGCAGCAGGCCCGGTTGGACGCCGCCAACGAGGCCGTCTTCGATGTGGCCCTGTCGATCGGGCTGGATGCCGGCCCGAGAGAGAGGGCGCGGTGAAGGCACTCGTCCAGCGGGTGGATCATGCGTCGGTGTCGGTCGATGGCGAGGTGATCGGGCAGATCGGGGAGGGGCTCCTGGCCCTGGTGGGCGCCGGTCGGGCCGACACCAGCGCCGATACGGAGGCGCTGGCCCGCAAGGTTGTGGGGCTCCGCATCTTCCCCGACGAGGATGGCCGGTTCAACCGGTCTCTGATCGACGTCGATGGCGCCATGCTGGTGGTCAGCCAGTTCACTCTGTATGCCGATGTCCGCCGGGGCCGACGCCCCAGCTTCACGGAGGCGGCTCGCCCCGAGCAGGCCAATCGTCTGGTGGACGAGTTCGTGGCGGCGGTGAAAGCCCTGGGAGTCGAGGAGGTGGCGACCGGACGGTTCGGCGCCATGATGGAGGTGGACCTCCGCAACAACGGACCGTTCACGCTGATGGTCGAAACCGCAGGGGGCAGGGTCGTCTAGCCATCGGATGGGTTCGCCGCCGCCCATCAGCGAACCTGAGGCACAGGACGTCACTACGGTGTTGTGTGCCTCAAGAAACTCAGATCGCGAAAATCGCAGCAAGCGGGCTTCGCCCGCCGGGCCCTGCCCCCGCCTCCACCACCTTGGTTGGAGCGTGGTCGGCCATGCCCGGCTGGATGCCGGGGTTCGGCGGTCGCTCCATGAGCTGTCATGTTCCCTGGGCCGGCCGTTCCGATCGGTCTCGCCTCATCGGCCGGCGTTGGTGCTTGGCAATAGGCAACGTATGGCGGGGGTGTGACAGAAACCGACCCTGGACCGCAGAACGCGAAAATCCTCGGTAGTTGCCGTGGTCTGGTCGATAGGGGGAAGTTGTGCCTACCGGTAGGCCCTTCCGGAGACTGATGTGGGGGACGACGGGGCTGCTCCTACTGGTCGGTGGAGAGGTGGGCTTGGCCGGGATCGCAGAATGACACGAAGTCGCAGGAGCGGCAGGCATCGGTCGGGGTAGGCGCGAACCGCTCGGAGCGGATACTGTCGACCAGTTCCATAACCCGCTCCTCGGCCCGGTCCATCCAGGGGCCATCCGCCTCCTGGCTCACTATGTCGAGTCCGTCGCCGAGGTAGACGAAAGACACCTTCAGCGACTCCGGTGGGGTGGTGCCCAGCCCGGACCGGCGCGCGGCCAGCGCGTAGGCCTGCAGCTGGACCTGGCTCGAGGACTGGTTGGAACGTCGACCTGACTTGAAGTCGACTATCTCCCAACCGCTCCGGTCACCGTAGACGGCGTCGATCCGGCCCCGGATCCGCACCGAGTCCGACATCCGGAGCTCGAACGGCGCCTCGACGTGGACGGGGGTGCGGTCGGCGTAGGGCGACTTCAGGAATGCGCTCCAGCCCCGGCGCGTGCCATCCGGCGACGCGGTGTCTTCGTCGGGGGTGCGGTCGTAAAGGTGCGGATCGAGGTCGTCGAAGGGGACCATGCCCCGGTTATGCAGCTCGATGCGGCGATGCAGCTCGACTCCGCGGCGGGCGGCGGGTCCAGGGCGGCGTGGAAGCCGGTCCACCTCGGACCAGTAATACCTCTTCGGGCACCCAGCGTATGTGACCAGGCCGGTCACGCTGATGACGACCGGCCCCGGTTCGGGTTCGTGCCCGGCCGGATCGGTGAGGGACAGCAACACCCCCTGGAACTCTTCCATAGCCTGATCGTAGAGGTCTTCGACCCCGAGCCCGCGGGCCCTCCGGGATGCCCAATCCGGATTGGATACGATCTCGTGGAGCGCCCCTTCCCAGGTCGTTCCCAGCACCGGGTCCGGCCCCGCCTCCGGGATCGGGAACCGCAGACCTGCCGGTCGGGGAGGAGGCTCGGGCATCCACTGACCGACCGTCATGCCCTCGGCGCGGCGGGCGATCTCGATGAGTGCGCCGGGCCGCGAAGGCCGTTTGTGCGGCTCAGGTGATCCGTACCAATGAGCCCCGCTCAGGTAGAGGTGCTGCTCGGCGCGGGTGACCGCCACGTAGGCCAGGCGCCATTCCTGGTCGTAGTGGCGGCGGCGGAGCCAGTCCCGTCGAGTCCCGTCGTCGAGCGCCGGGTCGAGGTTGGCGCGGAACTCGGGATCGATGCGGAGGTGGGCGGGCACAGATGCGTCGATCCTGGACGGGTCGGCATACGCCCGGGGCCGGGCCGGGAAGTTGGACTCGTACAGTGCCGGAAGGAAGACGGCCTTCCATTCCAGCCCCTTCGCGCGGTGGACCGTCGAGAGCGTGACCGCGTCCTCGTCGGCGAGCCGGGCGGTGTCGAGTCCGTCGCCCGGATCGTCCCCGATCGTCTCCAGATGATCCAGGAACGCCCTCAACGAGAAGGATCCTTCGAGCGGCTGCCAGTGTTCGGCGAAGTCGAGGAAGCGGTGCACGTTGAGGCGGGCCGAGAGGTCGGAAGGCGTGGGCATGGCCTCGATCTCCTGCCACGCCCCGGTCCTGGCCAGGATCGATCGAGCCAGTCCGGACGGCCCGGCGCCTTGCGCCTCGACAAGGAGCGATCGGTACATGTCCCGGAAGCGCTCCAGGCGGCCCCTTACCTCCGGGGGCAGGTCCAGGGTACCGAGTTGTTCCAGTGCCTCGACGAGGATGAACTCCATGCCGTCGGTGTGGCGGTTCCGGGAGGCCACCCAGCGGGAGAGGGGCGCCAGGTCGCCCAGACCCAGGCGGTAGCCCGTGCCCGTCAGGACCCGCACCAGAGCCGGGCTGTCGGCCGGGTCGTCCAGCAGGCGGAGCCAGGCGTGCAGCTCGACCACCTCCGGGACCTTGAGCAAGCCGCCCAGGTCCGTGACCTGAAGGGGGACGTCGTGCTCTTCGAGGGCCTGGCGCACCAGGTCGATGTTCGCGTTCCGGCGGAACAGCACCGCCATGTCCGACCATTCGATCCCGGAGTCATGGCGACGCCGCAACTCCCGGGCGATCTCCTCGGCCTCGTCCCGGGCGTTGCCGAACCAGGAGACCTGCACCGAGCCGGGAGGCTTACCGTCCACGGCCATAAGGTCGTCGGCCGGGTCGGAACCGGTGATCCGGGCCCTGACCCGGTTGGCCAGATCGAGGATGCGCTGTCCCGAGCGGCGGTTCACGGACAGCCGGAGGGTGCGCGACTCCGACCCGTCGGCTTCCGGGAAGCTGGTGGGGAAGTGTCCGAAGTTGGAAGGGCTGGCGCCCCGCCACTCGTAGATGGTCTGGTCGAGGTCGCCCACTGCGGTTACCGCCCGGCCGGTCCCGAAGAGCGTCGAGAAGAGTTCTCGCTGGGCAGGGTTGGTGTCCTGGTACTCGTCCAGCAGCACGCACCGGTACTGCGACCGGACCCGGTCCACCACGCCCCGATGGTCGGGGTGCCGGACCAGATCCACCGCCAGATGGATGAGGTCGCCGAAGTCCCGCACCCCCAGGCGTCTCTTGGCGTCCTCGAACATGACGAGGGCGGTGGCCAGCTCGGCGCGGCGGGCGTCGACCTCGTCGACCGGATCCGCGGCGAGGATGTCCTCGGGACGGAGCAGGTTGTCGGACAGCTCGCCGGCCAGCTTGACCAGCTTGCGGACCACGTTCGGCACGTGCGTGGCGTCCACGAGCCGGAATGGGGTGGTGAGGACGCACCGGTGGAGGATCTGGCGGCCGGCCGCCGGCGTGATGATGCGGGTGCCCCGGTCCATTCCGACCAGCGCTCCGTAGGTACCCAGCAGGTGGGCGGCGAACCCGTGGTAGGTGAAGACATCGATCGCCTGCTCCGGCCGCATGCCTGGGAGCGATGAGAGCTCGGGGATTGACCGGATCCGGCCCGCCAGTTCGGCGGCTGCCTTGTTGGTGAAGGTCACCCCCAGAATCTCGTCCGGCCGGATGCCGTGACGCTCCATGAGAGCGGCCATGCGGCGGACCAGCGTGAAGGTCTTGCCGGTGCCCGCCCCGGCGGTCACGCGTAGCGGTCGCAATCCGTAGTCGATGACCGCCTGTTGCTGGGCCGAGGGGCGGGGGGTCATCGGCGGTAGGCCTCCTGACCCTCGGCCCACGCCGGGCACACCAGCCGGACGTCGCAGTTCCTGCAGACCGAGCCGGGACGGGGCTTCCAGTCCTCCTCGTGGATCAGGCGGGCGATCTCCTCCAGGCGGTGCCTGATCTCAGCCTCCCGGTCCGCGCCGAAGCTGCGTACCGTGACCTTTTTGGCCGGAGCGTGCGGGTACCAGAACTCGGCGCCGGTGACCGGCCCGTGCTCGGCGATCGCCGGGTCGGCGTTGGAGGCCAGGTAGTAGAAGCCCAGCTGGAGGGAGTTGCGGGCCTCCTCGTTGGTGGGCGGCGATTTTCCGGTCTTGTAGTCGACAACCCGCAGGGTGCTGTCGGGATTCCGCTCGATCCGGTCGATCCGCCCCAGCCAACTGGCCCCGCCCAGCTCCAGCCTCACCCGGTGCTCCAGAAACACGGGCCTGCCGGTGGGCTGTGGCCAGGCGGTGTAGAGCTTTTCCAGCAACTCCCGCGCCCGGCGCAGCCATGCGTGTCGCAGGGACTCGGTTTCGAAGTCCTGGCGGCTCATCTCCGACTCCAGGAGGGTTAGGGCCTCTTCGAGGGTGGAGGGGCGGTCCTCCCTCGCCGCCCACCGCTCGGCCTTTTCGAGCACCGTGTGGATGAGGGCGCCGAAGGCCAGGTAGGGGCCACCGCCGGCGCCCACCTCGAGCAGACGTACCAGGGCGAACCGCCGGGGGCATCTGTCGTAGCCCTGGGCATCGCTGGGGGATAACCGCCTACGACCCCGGACGATGCCGCGGTCGGCTCCCTCCCGGCGAACGGCGGAGTAGCTCTGCGGCGGGCGGATGCCGGGGCGGGAGGTGGTGGCCAGCACCGTGGCGGCGGCAAGGCGTCGGTGGCCATGCTCGGCGGGATCGACCAGGATGCGCCTCAACCAGGTCTCCGCCTCTCGGGGCGTGACGGGCCTGACCGCAGCGGCGCCGGCGCCCGCGATGTCCACTCCCGGCCCCGCGATCACCTCCAGGAAACGGCTGGGCCGGTGGTGAGCCTCGCCGGAGCCGGCGTTGGTGGCGGTCAAGACCACGCGCCGGTACGCCCGGGTCATGCCGGTGTAGAGAAGGCGGGTTTCCTCCTGCAGGCGCCGCGTGATCGACCGGTCCGGGGCCGGCTCGGGTCGGGTACCTCGGGCGGATGACGGGAGGGGATCGAGATGCTCGACCTGGAGCAGGGATCGGTGGCGGCTCAGGTCGGGCAGGACTCCCTCGACCGCGTCGGCGATGAACACCACGTCGAACTCGAGGCCCTTCGTCTGGTGGATGGTGGTCAGAACCATCCGATCCTCGGTGGGATCGCGATAGCTGAGCAGCGGGCTGGCCTCGAAGTCATCGGACTCGACCAGGCGGATGTAGTCGATCAGAGTGATGCTCGGATCGCGATCGGCCACCCTCGCGAGGGCCTGGGCAAGGCTCGCCCAGGCCGCCCGGAACTCGCCGCGTTCCGGATCGTTGACGAAAGGTCTTAGCTGGGGGAGCCGGGCCCAGGCGTGCCAGAAGCCCTCGATGGCGGTCCGGTGGATCCAGGAGGGATCGTCCAGCAGGCCGGCGAGCTCCTCCCCTCCCTCCACATGGGCCCGGATGGCCTCAGACCATTCCATGTCCAGCAGCCTCCGGTTCCGCTCGACCGCCCGCAGGCGGCCGACGCTGAAGTTGAACAGGGGACCCAGCAACACCCTCCTGATCGGGCCGCTGCCGGTGGACGGGCCGGAGCCCGAGTCGAGGGCGGCTCGGGCCAGATCGAGGAAGACGCGGGCGGCCGGGTGGTCGGCGAGGCGCATGTCGGGACGCTCGTGGGGGATCGACCGTTGCTCCAGGGCTCGCGATAGCTCCCGGAGGAGGCGCCGTTTGGTCCGGACCAGTACCGCCATGCGGTGGAAGGGGATCTCCTGCTCGACCCGGAGGCGGGTGGCCTGGGCGGCGATCCATTCCGCTTCGGCGGACTCCTGGTCGAACACGCGGATCTCGACCCTCCCGGGTCCGGCGGCGGCCTCCACCGGACCTGCCGCACCGGGAAGGTCCACCCCGAACGTGAGCCGTTCGGCGGCGCGCAGTATCTCGACCGGGGTACGGAAGGATGTGGACAGCACCCAGCGGCGTACCGGATGCTCGTCCGTGAGGAGGAAGTCCTCGGCGAAGCGCTGGACATTGCCCAGGTCGGCCCCGCGAAACCCGTATATGGACTGGTAGGGGTCGGCCGCCACGGTGAGGTTACGTTCCGGACCGACCAGCCACCTCAGCAGCACCGCCTGGGCCCTGGTGGTGTCCTGGTACTCGTCCACCAGCACGTACCGGTAAGGCCGGACCCCCGACTCCTCGTGCGGCCGGTCGGCCAGCACCTGGATCGCCCTGGACATCAGGGTTCCGTAGTCGATGCGGCCCCGGCGGTCCAGCTCGGAGTCGTAGCGGGCGATGAAGCCGGGCAGAGCACGCCAGTCGCTGCGCTCCCGAGCGATCCGGGCCAGGTCGGCGTGGTCGAGCAACTGTTCCCGGGCACGCAGGATGAAGTCGGTCACCTCGTGAGCGAGGGTCCTGCTGTCCAGGAGCCGGCGGAAGGGAACAGGCCAGTTGCCGGCCGGGTCGCCGGCGAGCAGTTCCGAGACCAGGTCCACCTGCTCGGGACCGGTCAGGATGGAGGGGAGCGAGTCCCACCCGAGCACGTCATGGGCGTGCCGCTCGAGCAGGCGGTAGGCGAGGGAGTGGAACGTGGACGCGCCCACGCCTCCGTCCGGGCCGGCAACGGCGCGGTGGAGCCGGTCCCCGAAACCCGCCGCCGCCCGGCGGGAGAAGGTGACGGCCAGGACGGCCGAGCTCGGGACACCACGCTGGTCGATCAGATGGGCGACCCGGCGCACCAGGAACTCGGTCTTTCCGGCGCCCGGACCTGCCACGACCAGCTGGGGACCGTCGGTCGCGGTGACCGCAGCGTCCCAGTCCTCGGGACGGAGCCGCCGCTCGGCGAACCGGGCCGTGCCCGCGCCCGGAATCACGCCATCCTGATCAGTTGTCAAGCGGCCAGGGGCGGCCGGGTGGCGAGAGCCGCCTCGGCTTCTTGCCGCCCGGTTTCCTCCAGCACCATGGTGAAGCCGAAGCCAGCCTCGATCATGGCCTGCTCGGCTGCCCGGATGGCTTCCCTGTCCATGCGTTGGTCTTTCTTGCTATTTGCCATGGTCCGGAAGTTACCGGGAGGGTGTGACATGTTTCCTCTGGGCGTGTTCCCTGGCCGGACGGCGCCCCCGCCGGCACTGTTTCACCCATGCTCCGGGGATGGGTTCGGCCGCGGTGGCGTGCCGTTGCTCCACAGTTGCCGTATGATCGCGCCTCACACTTGCCCAAACACGCCCCTGGAGTAGCCGATCGCCCGTGGTCTCCGTCGTCCCGCTCGAAGCCCTGGTAGCCAATCTAGATCGGGTTGCCGACGTCGTTGCGCCCCAGGCCGACTCCGTTCCCGGCCGGGAGAGTCATCGCTATGCAGTCGCCCATCCCGACTCGTTCCTGAACGTCACCCTGTCGGTGCCCGAGTTCCCCGAGCCGACCCCTCCACGGGAGGCGGTGGTGAAACGGGCTGTGGCTCATTTCCGCGGGATGATGGACCGGGGACTCTTCGACCCGCAGGCGTCACCGGCATTCTTCCTCTACGAGCTGGACACAGGCAGCCATCGACAGGCGGGAATCGTGGGAGGGGTCTCGTTGACGGCGATCGAGGAGGGGCGGGTACTCGGTCACGAGGGGATCTTTGAGGGCCAAGTGGACGATCTGGCCTACTTCTACCGCGTGGCCCGGCTCTCGTCCAGCCCGGTGGCGCTCGGGTTCGAGGCGGACGACGATCATCACTCCCTGATGAGGAGGCTCTCCTCAGGCGCGCCGCTCCGGGACTTCACGAGCGCGGATGGTGTCAGGCAGCGCCTGTGGGCGGTTACCGAACCGTCCGGGCTTTCCGCCGTCCGGTCAGCCATCTCCCGGGTGACAACCTTGTACATCACCGACGGCCACCATCGCGTTGCGGCATCCCTCAGACGGGGAGTGGGTCCTGGTTGGTTCCTGGCCATCATGTTCCCGAACGACCAGCTCCAAGCGGTTGCGTACAACCGTGTCGTCGCGCCCTCCCATCTCCCGTCTCCCGAGGAGGCTCGGCATGCGCTGGGCGATGACTGGGAGATGATCGATCTGGGACCGGCAGGTGAGGTGGAGGCTCAACTTCGGGGTACCGGCGAGATGGTGATGGTGCTGGAGGGACGGTGCTATCGCATGGTCTTCCGGGGGCGGCGGTCGGATGATCCGGTGGAGCGCCTGGATGTGAGCCTGCTCCACCACCGGATTCTCGGCCCGGTATTCGGGATATGGTCCCATGAGGATCCGCGTCTCTGGTACATGGCGGGTGAGAGTTCGACCAGACCGTTCCAGAGGCGCGTTGCGGTCTATCCTGGCGCCGTGGGCTTTGCGATGTACCCCACTCGGATGGCGGAGATGATGGCGGTTGCCGATGCGGGACGCCTGATGCCGCCGAAGTCCACCTGGTTCACCCCCAAGCCACGCTCCGGGCTGTTCGTGGTCCGTTGGTGAGAGCAGGACCCTGGGTGATCAGCGCACGACGCCATAGGAGTAGGGGCGGCGCTCCAGAGGGGAACGAGTCACGGTGACTACCACCGATCCGAGCCGAACACGGACCGTCTCTCCCGAGATGGAGTGGGAATCTCCCATGTACAAGGAGGCGGCTACCCAGTTCCAGAACGTCGCCGAGAAGATGGGCCTTGACGACAACATACGTGAACGCCTGAGCATGCCGCAAAGATCCCTGGTGGTGACCTTCCCGTACCGGACCGATGAGTACTCGGACGTGCGCACCGCCTATGGCTACCGCGTGCAGCATGTGCTCACCATGGGTCCCACCAAGGGCGGCATTCGCTACGCCCCGGACGTCAATCTGGGCGAGGTGGCGGCGCTCGCCATGCTCATGACCTGGAAGTGCGCCCTGGTGGGCCTTCCATTCGGCGGCGCCAAGGGAGGCGTCCGGATCGATCCTCACGCCCTGTCTCGGAGGGAGCTCCAGCGGGTCACCCGGCGATATACCGCCGAGGTCATCGACATGATCGGCCCGCAGAAGGACATCCCGGCGCCGGACATGGGTACCGACGAGCGTGTCATGGCCTGGATCATGGACACCTACAGCCAGCACCAGGGGTATGCGGTGCCCGCGGTGGTGACCGGCAAGCCCCCGCAGCTGGGTGGGTCGGTGGCCCGCCGCGAGGCGACAGGCCGGGGGATCATCAGCCTGCTGCCGTCGGCGGCCATGCGGTGCGGCGTGGCGGTCGACGGAGCCCGGGTGGTGATCCAGGGCTTCGGCAACGTGGGTCGCTATGCGGCCATCGCGGCGGCCGAGGTCGGGTGCCGGGTCGTCGGTGTGGGCGATCTGACCGGCGCGATCTACAACGGGAACGGCTTGGAGGTCGGTCGCCTGGCGCGGCACGTGGACGAGTTCGGAGGGGTGAAGGGCTTCCCGGGGGCCGATCAGATCGATCCTGACGAACTGATGGCGATCGAGTGCGACGTGTTGATCCCGGCGGCGGTGGGTGGGGTGATCCACGCCGGCAACGCCGACGACGTCCAAGCAAGGCTGATCCTGGAGGGCGCGAACAACCCGACCACGCTGGAGGCCGACCGGATCCTGCTCGATAAGGGTGTGATGGTCGTGCCCGACATCATCTGCAACGCAGGTGGGGTGACGGTCTCCTACTTCGAGTGGGTGCAGGACCTGCAGAACTACTTCTGGTCGGAGAACGAGATTGTGAGCCGGCTCCGCGAGATCATGATCCGGGCGTTCGAGTCCGTGGTGGACGTCAGCGTCAAGGAGGACGTGGACATGCGAACCGCCGCCCTGATGATCGGAATCGACAAGGTGGCCGGGGCCAAGCTGGTCCGCGGCGTCTACCCGTGACGAGCTGTGACTCCCCGGGGCCGGGGCTGTCTCAGGTGGTGGCGGGGGAGTCCCCTACCAGAGGAAGAGTGGGCTCCGGCGCGGCATGGGCCTGACCCTCCGGGCAGAGATCCTGGAAGGAGCACCACCGGCACAGGGCTGACGGTTTGGGCGGGAAGTTGTCCCGCTTGACGGCCGCCCGGATGGTGGTCGTCAGGGCCAGGATCTGGCGCTCGATGCCATTCAGGGTGTTGCGATCGACCTCGATCGAGTACACGGTGGAATTGCCCAGGTACATGAGCCGGAGTTCGGCGGGGGTGCGGCCCGTCTGTCGCTGGACCAGCAAGGCGTATATCTTGAGGGCGAAGAAGGCCGGGAGGGCATAGCGCTCGGGTGGGGCGTTCCCGGTCTTGTAGTCGATGATGACCAGCTCCCCGTCGGGTCGTTCATCCATGCGGTCGAGGATGCCGCGCACCACGACCTCGCCGAGGTCCTCGGCGAGCATCAGCTCCCGTTCAACCGGCGCGACCGACGTCGGGTCCTCCATCCGCGTGTAGTTGGCCACCACGCGCAGGCTGTCGATTCCCCATTGCCGTTCAGTGTCCAGATCTTCGAATAGGCCGGAGTACTCGGGCGTGGCCCTCAGCGCGGTCCATTCCTCGCGGAACAGGTCGAAGAGCCGTTCCGGGGTTCGCTCCACGGCGGTGAGATCGAACAGGCGCTCCAGGGCGAGGTGGGCGGTCGTCCCCCGGGCCTGAGGGGGCGTGACCGGCTCGGGCAGCCGGTCGATGGCCCGGAAGCGGAACAGCAGGGGGCACTGCTTGAAGTCACCTGCGCGGCTGGGGGAGATGGTCTCGAGAACGGTCCGGGCGCCGTCTGCAGTCCGGCTCCCGCCGGCCGGGGAGCCGGGGCCGGGGACGTTCTCGAACAGCGCGGGCTGGCGGGCGGGGGGATCCACCGATGACATGAGCCGGATCATAAAGACCGGGCACGACACCCGTTCGGATGCGGCAACCGGCCGCGCTCTCTTTGGATCGCCAGGTCGCGAAAATATCCCCGGGAGCGCGAAAAACTCGGGGCCAACCTGACAGGTGGCGGCAGCCTGGCGGGTTAACTTGGTGTCAACCAACCGGGGCAACCCGGTCGGGGAACCGGACCGGAGGGTCCGGATCCGGTACTCAGGTATCGAATCCAAAACTTCGGAAAGGACGTTTCCTCGTCGCAGAGCAGCGATGTTACGGGACGAGGAGGCGGAGGCCCACGCCGGGCGGTGGCTTCGGCCCCGTCCAACGGGTCGAAGGGAGACCGAGGTGGTAGCGATACCGCTGAAGAATCCCGACTTGCCGGCAGAGGAGCCGCGGTAAAACGTGGCACCGATGCCTGGCTTGACGCCTGAGGGATGTGGTCGTAGAGATACGGCCGGGCATCCGGAAGGCGAGAGGAGCGCAAGCTTCTCGAGGCTCGAGCGGCCGTCATCTGCAGGTGACAGTGGCTAGAGCAGAGGAAACCCCGAGAGGGCGCAAGCTCACTCGGGGTTTTCCTTTGGACGGGGGCGGATCCCGTTCCGCCCCGCCCTTCAGTTGATCCGGCGGCCGCGGCCCTTCCACTCCCGGTCCCGCAGCATGAACTTCTGGATCTTCCCGGTGGAGGTCTTGGGCAGGCTGTCGACCATCTCCACCTCGTCGGGCGCCTTGAAGGCGGCGATGCGGTCGCGCACATGGTCGATGATCTCGTGCGGAGACGCCGTCCGGCCCGCCTTGCTGACCACGAACGCCTTGGGGCGCTCGCCCCAGCGCTCATGCGGGACGGCGATCACCGCGCATTCGAGCACTGCCGGGTGAGACGCGATGGCCTTCTCCACCTCGATGGTGGAGATGTTCTCACCTCCGGAGATGATGATGTCCTTGGAACGGTCACGCAGGTCGACATAGCCGTCCGGGTGCCACACGGCGATATCCCCCGAGTGGAAGTAACCGCCTCGGAATGCCTCCCCGGTCCCCTCCGGGTTGTCGAAGTAGCCCTTCATGACGTTGTTGCCGCGCATCACCACCTCTCCGAGGGCGGCGGCGTCCTGGGCAATGTCCTGCATCCGATCATCCACCACCCGGGTGGGGTCGGCGACGATGAACGACACGCCCTGGCGGGCCAGGAACCGGGCGCGTTCCTCCACCGGCATGTCGGGCACCCCCGGCTGCAGCTCGCACACCGTGTGGGGGCCGTAGGTCTCGGTCAACCCGTACATGTGGACGATCTCGGCGCCCAGGTTCTCCATTGCCTCGATGATGGTGGGACTAGGGGGCGCCCCGGCGGTGGTGATGGTCACGGGCCGGGGGAAGGGATGGGCTTCGGGAGCGTTGGCCAGGCCGATGAGCACGGTGGGGGCTGCATTGAAGTGGGTGACCCGCTCGGAGTCGATCAGCGACCAGATCTCGGCCGGATCCACCTTGGGCAGGCACACATGGGTGCCACCGATGGCGGTCACGCCCCAGGTCGTGCACCAACCGTTGCAATGGAACATCGGGAGCGTCCAGAGGTAGACGGAGTCGGGAGAGTGGTGTGAGTGGATGATCTCTCCCAGGGCGTTCAGGTAGGCGCCGCGGTGCGTATACATGACACCCTTGGGCCGGCCGGTGGTGCCGGACGTGTAGTTGATCGAGATGGTCCGCTCCTCGTCGTCCACCTCCCAGGGGCGTCGCCGGTCGGACCCGCGGGCCATGAAATCATCGAAGTCCGTGACGGGGAAGCCGGCGCGGGCGCCGGTGCGGTCGATTCCCACCATCTCGGAGACGGTGGTGAGCCGATCGGCGATGCCGGCGAGTCCGGCCAGCAGGTGGGTCTCGCCGACCAGGAGCCTCGCTCCCGAATGGTCGAGGATGTAGCGGATCTCCTCGGGCGAGAGGCGCACATTCACCGCCACCAGCACCGCCCCCAGAAGGGCCGGCGCGAAGTGGGCGATCAGCATCTCCGGAATGTTGGCGCAGAGGAAGGCCACCCGATCCCCCGGACCCACGCCGGAGGCGGCCATGGCGTTTGCCATCCGGGTGGTCCGGCCGGCCATTCCGCCGTAGGTGATGCGCCGCTCGCCGTCGACGATGGCCGTCTTGTCGGGATAGACCAGCGCCGACCGTTCCAGGAACGACAGCGGGGTTAGCTCGGTCCGGTAGACGGCGGGCATCGGCGGAGGTTACCCGAACGGTGGCTACTGACCGACCAGGACTGGACTGCTTCAGCCGCGAACGGCGAGGAGATGTGCGGTCGCCGAAGCAAAGGGGGATGGCGCGGATGGCCCGAGCCCTGAGCAGGGGCCGAACTGATGGGCCGAGAAGATTACACTCGCGGCCGGGGAACAACCGGACCGAATCCAGCACTTGGCCCACGCGGGACCTGTTCCTCATTCCGCCTTCCCAGGCGTAACTCACCCTCGGAAGCTAATCCGCGCACAGGAGGTCGCTCTTGAACGAGCAGCCCATCCGCATCCTGGCCATACCCGGCAGCCTCAGGCGCGACTCCTACAACACGATGTTGCTCGAGGCCGCGAGGCAACTGGCACCGCCGCCGGTTGAAGTCGATGTCTTCGACGGCGCAGGACAGATACCGCTCTTCAATCAGGATTCCGAGGGCGATCTCACTCCCAGCCCGGTCCTGGAGTTGCGCACCAGGATTCGCACATCGGACGCCATCCTGATTGCGTCACCCGAGTACAACGGCAGCATTACCGGCGTGCTGAAGAACCTCATCGACTGGGCATCGCGCCCGTACGGCCAGTCCGCCTTCGCAGGCAAGGCGGTATCGGTGATAGGTGCGAGTCCTTCACGCTCCGGGGCTCTGCGTTCCCAGCAGACGACAATCGGTGTCCTCACCAGTGCTGAGGCGACAGTCGTAGGGGGCCCGCACCCCGTCAAGCGTGTGTTCAGGCTCGTCGACTCGGAAGGTCGTATAGGCGATGCAGGAACCCTGTCGATGCTTCGCGGCGTGTTGGCCGAGTTGTCCTCGGCGGTAGGGCCTGACGTCTAGCAGGTCTTTGACACCTTCCGGTGCCGCCCGGAGGCAGGTGTGTTCCATGCGTGCGGTTGCCCGCCTTCTCCTCCGACACACCACCAGGTCTCGATCCAACCCCGGACCGGTGACCGCTGCGAAGTGGCCAGTGGCCGGTGGCCAGTGGCCAGTTGCGACCTAGGGGTAGTCGAATTCCTATGGGCCCCGGGCCTAGTGTCTTGCTCCTAACAGTCCCGCGTTACGGCATTCACTGGTCACTGACCACTGCCCGCTGACCCAGCGCTACCATCCGGTGCCTGCGCGGAGGCAGCGTGGCGATCTGTCCCGGTAGAGGAGGATTAGATGCCACCGCACATGCTCGACTTTCCCCTGCTCCTGTCCACCCTGTACGAGCGGGCCGTGCGTATATACCCGCACCAGGAGATTGTTTCGGTGAACGCCGACGGCGGCCTCCGCCGGAGCACCTACGGCGAGACGGACGACCGGGTGCGACGGTTGGTCGGCGCGCTGGACCGGCTGGACATCCGGCGAGGTGAGGTGGTCGGCACCCTGGCCTGGAATACCCACCAGCATCACGAGATCTACTGGGCCACCGCCAACACGGGCCGGATCTGCCACACCGTCAACCTCCGCCTGTCGGCTGACCACATCCGGTACATCGTCGACCACGGCCGTGCCCGGGCCATGTTCATATCCGGCGACATGGTGGAGGCGGCGGAGCGGCTGGTGCCCGACCTGCCGGGCGTGGAGTACTGGGTCATGCTCGACGGGGACCCCGGCGCCACCTCACTCCCGGGCGCCATCGCATACGAGGACCTGATCTCCGGTCCCGGCTACACGGGATCCTGGCCCGAGCTCGACGAGCGATCGCCCCACATGTACTGCTACACATCCGGTACCACCGGCAACCCCAAGGGCGTGGCCTACACCCAGCGCTCCACCTACATGCACGCCTTGTCGGGAATCGTCTTCTCCCCGCTGGCGGCCCGGGACAACATAATGCCGGTGGTCCCCATGTTCCATGCCGCCGCCTGGGGGCATCCCTTCATGGCCATCACCGCCGGGTGCAAGATCACCTATCCGGGACACGACCTGTCGGCCGAGGGCCTCGTCAACCTGATCGAGGGCGAAGGGGTGACCTTCTCCGCCGGCGTACCCACCGTGTGGCTGGCCATCCAGCACTACCTGGAGGCGCATCCGGAGCGTGACACCTCCTCGATCCACTCCTTTATGTGCGGGGGATCAGCGGTTCCCAGAGCCATGATCGACTGGTACTGGCGGGCCAGGGGCATCCGGGTGATACAGGGGTGGGGCATGACGGAGACCAACCCGGTGGCGACCTTCTCCATGCTGAGACCGGAGATGGAGGAATGGGACTGGGAACGCCAGATGGACTTCATCGAGACGGCCGGTCTGCTGATTCCGGGCCTCCGGGCCAAGATCGTGGACGACGAGGGGCGCGAACTGCCGCAGGACGGGGAGGCTTTCGGGGAGTTGCTCGTCCAGGGTCCCTGGGTGGCGGCCGAGTACATCAGGGATCCGCGGACGGCCGAGACCATGGTCGACGGCTGGCTCCGGACCGGCGATGTGTGCAAGATCACGCCCGAGGGGTACATTCGGGTGACCGACCGGGCCAAGGACGTCATCAAGTCCGGTGGGGAGTGGATCTCCTCGATCGACCTGGAGAACCTGATCATGGCCCATCCCGACGTGGCGGAGGCGGCGGTGGTCGGGGTCGAGCATCCCAGATGGCAGGAGCGCCCCATCGCCCTGGTGGTCCCGCATCCGGACGGGGACGTGAGCGATGATGACCTGGCCGGCCATCTGCGGGGGAAGGTGGCCGATTGGTGGCTTCCGGATGCCTACGTGACGGTGTCCGAGATCCCTAAGACCAGCACCGGCAAGTTCGACAAGAAGGTGATGAGAGATCGATACGCCTCCCTTCTCTCCGACTCGACATGAGGCCGGCTCGCGGCACGCGGTCATCGGTCTGAGAGCGCCTTGCCGGTGATGGAGGCGACGGTCTCGATCCACAGCTGGCTGGGCTGGGCGGTGGTGGTGGTCTGCGGGCTGTCCGGCCTGGTCGCCCTCGGTTACCACTTCGGTCGGCGCAGGCCCGACGTGGCGTTCAAGGCGATGGTCTCGGCGTGCGTGGTGAGCGCGATCCTGCAGGTGGGGCTGGGGCTGGTGCTCTTCGCACAGGACATGGAGCCGGGGAGTATCCACATGTTCTACGGCTTCGTGATCCTGCTCACCCTGACCTTCGTCTATATCTACCGCGTCCAGTTCGAGCGCCGTCCAGCCCTCTACTGGGGGCTGGCCCTGCTCTTCATGATGGGGCTCGGGCTCCGCGGCATCTCCAGCTTCGGCGCCAGTTTCTAGAAGACGGCAAGCCCCGAGGCTTCCGGCAAGGGCCAGCAGTCAGCATAATCAAACGCAACTAGCAACTAGTAACTAGCAACTAGAACCTTGCCCGATGGGCCTCCAGCTCCGACAGATCGGCCCACTCCAGCGTCCGGGCGTGGGTGGCCTCAAGCACCACGTCAGGAGCCACGCCGGCCCGCTTGGCCTCCACCCACCGGGCAGCGCACAGGCACCATCTGTCCCCCGCCTTGAGCCCGGGGAACCGGTGGGCGGGCATCGGGGTGGACAGGTCGTTGCCAACCGATTTCGAGAACTCGAGAAACTCGTCGGTCACCACCACACACACCGTGTGTACGCCGTAATCGTTCTGGTCGGTGTTGCAGCAGCCATCGCGCCACCAGCCGGTCAGGGGGTCGAGCGAACAGAGTTCGAGCTCTTCGCCAAGTACGTTGTGCGCCATTCCATGCATTGAAGCAGATCAGCGGCCACTGACCACAGGCCGCTACAACTAGTATCTGCCGTCGGTCTGTCCCGGGTGGTGTACCTTGGTCCTGTTCTTCTCGCTGCTGAGCCTGCTGGCGCTGGCCGCTTGCCTCGGGCTGGTGGCGATGATGGCCCGTCCCGACCTCAGAGCGACTGCGGTACGCGAGCTGGGTGGCTATGCCATTCCGGTGGCGGTGACGGTGGCCGCGGTATCAACCCTCGGCTCTTTGTACCTGTCCGAGGTGGAGGGGTTCGTTCCCTGTCTGCTGTGCTGGGTGCAGCGAGGACTCATGTACCCGCTGGTGCTACTCCTGGCCTGGGTGATCGCCAGGCCGAATCGGATGGTCCAGTTACTGGTCCTCATCATGTCGATCGGCGGCGCACTCACCGCTGCCTACCACTACGGCGAGCAGCAGGGATGGTGGGGTGGATCCGAGGAGTTCTGCTCGGCGGCGGCACCATGCACGTTCGTATGGGTTCAACAATTCGGGTTCATGTCGATACCCTTCATGGCCTTCACCGGTTTCTGCCTCATTGCCCTGCTGGTGGCGCTACACATGAGCAGGCCGGTTCGAGCGACCAGTCACGTCTGAGAACGAACAGGAGAGTGTCGAATGGCAAGGACGGGAGGAAAGAGAAGCCAGCCCAAGGCGCGACCTGCGGCGGCGCCCGCCCCCGTCCGGGCGCCCCTGCCCACGGCGGATGAGCAGGAGTCGACCGGGCTGGGTAAGAAGATCTTGCTGGCGGGTATCGGCCTGGTAGCGGTGGCCGCGCTGGTGGTGTTGGCGATCAACCTGGCCACCGAGGAGCGGGAGGGCACCGAGTCGGCCGCATTCCTCACTCCCGATGTGACGGTGAGCGGGTCCATCCTGCCGCCCTATGCCGGGACGGCCGAGGATCCGGGTATCGGTCTCGCAATGCCCGAGGTCTTCTCCAGCGATCTCTCAGGGATGCCTGCCTCCATAGAGAGGGACGGGATCCCGAAGATGGTCCTCTTCCTTGCGCACTGGTGTCCGGCATGTCAGCGAGAGGTTCCGGCGGTCCAAGCCTGGATCGACGACAACGGAGTACCGGCAGGCGTGGACTTCGTGTCTGTTGCGACTTCCATCGACGAGATCCGGCCCAATTACCCGCCGGACTCGTGGCTGCGACGGGAAGGGTGGACGCAGCGGGTGGTTGTCGACAGCGCCACGAGCAGCATCGCCAACGCATACGGACTCAATGCCTTCCCGTACTATGTCCTTGTAGACGGGTCCGGCGCGGTCGTCCGGCGGATCAGCGGGGGCCTCGCCGCCGAAACGGTCGGCGCCATGCTCGATGCGTTGGCGGCGGGAGCGTAAGTTGACAACCCCGATGGCCATCGACCTCGAGAGCCACCACCTCGCTGCCAACACCGTCCGGGCTTTGGCGATGGATGCGGTACAGCGCGCCAATTCCGGCCATCCCGGCATGCCGATGGGAATGGCCGATCTGGCTGCCGTCCTCTGGCAGCGCCACCTGGTGGTAGACCCTGACCATCCGCAGTGGCCCGACCGGGACCGGTTCGTGCTCTCCAACGGGCACGGTTCGATGCTCCTGTACGCGGTTCTCCATCTCTGCGGGTTCCCGATCACCCGCCAAGACCTGATGGACTTCCGCCAGTGGGGTTCGCCCACCGCCGGACACCCCGAGTACGAGCCGGAGTTGGGGATCGAGATGACCACCGGACCGCTCGGGCAGGGTTTCGGAACCGCGGTGGGCATGGCGATCGCCGAGGCACATCTCAACACGGTGTTCGGGGACGAGTTGGTGAACCACCGGACCTGGGCATTCGTGTCGGACGGTGACCTGATGGAGGGCATCTCGGCGGAGACGGCCTCGCTGGCCGGCCATCTGGGCCTGGGAAAGCTCAACTACATCTACGACGACAACCGAATCTCGATCGACGGCCCCACGGACCTGGCGTTCGGCGAGGACGTCGCGGCGCGCTTCGGCGCCGTCGGGTGGCATACGGTTGAGATCGACGGTCATGACCCGATTGCAATAGACGAGGCGTACACTGCCGCCAGCGCGGCGGCCGATCGTCCTTCCCTGGTGATCGCCCGCACCCGGATCGGCAAGGGCGCCCCCACCAAGGAGGACACGTCGAGCGCCCACGGAGCGCCGCTCGGACCCGCCGAGATCGCCGGATGGCGCCGCGGCGCGGACTGGCCCGACGAGGCCTTCCACGTCCCCGACGGGGTGAGGGACTTCTTCGCGACCGGGATGGAGCGGGGACGCCGGGCACGCTCAGACTGGAGGGGGAGATTCGCCGCGGCCACCGCGGAGAGTCCGGATGTGGCCGGGCGCTGGTCCGCCTACCACGACCCTGCGCCCGTCGAGTTGGAGGGCCCCGGTTTCGAAGCCGGCGCCGGGCTGGCGACCAGGCGGGCCATGGGGGCCATCTTCGACGAGATCGGCCGCAAGGTACCCGGACTGATCGGCGGGTCCGCCGACCTCGTCGAGTCGACCAAGACGATCCTGTCGACGGGTGGGAGCTTCGCCCGTGACAATCCCGGGGGCCGGAACATGCACTTCGGGGTGCGCGAGCACGCCATGGGGACGATTGTCAACGGTCTCGCCCTCCACGGCGGGCTACGACCCTACGGCGCCACCTTCTTCGTCTTCAGCGACTACATGCGTCCCGCCATCCGCCTCTCCGCCCTCATGGACATCCCCTCGATCTGGGTCTTCACGCACGAGTCGGTGTTCCTGGGGGAGGACGGTCCCACCCACCAGCCCATCGAGCACCTGGCCGCCATGCGAGCCATGCCGAACATGGCGGTGTTCCGTCCCGCCGATGCGGGCGAGATGCTGGAATCGTGGGAGGTGGTGCTCAACCGGAGCCATCCGGCCGTCATCCTCGGGACCCGCCAGGCCGTGCCGGTGCTGGACCGTTCCGGGCGTCAGGGGGGCGTGGCCCGGGGCGCCTACGTGTTGCGGGACGGCGACGCAGCGGTGGTGATCGCTACCGGCTCCGAGGTCTCGGTGGCGCTGGAAGCAGCGGACCTGCTGGCGCAGGACCACTCGATCCGGGTGGTGAGCATGCCGTGTGCCGAGCTCTTCCTGGAGCAACCGGAGGAGTACCGCCGCGAGGTACTGGGTGCCGGTCTGCCGGTTGCCTCCGTGGAAGCCGGTTCGACCTTCGGCTGGCCGAGGTTCACCGGACCGGGCGGGCTGAACATCGGCATCGACCGCTTCGGCGCATCGGCGCCGGCAGGTCGGATCGCCGAGGAACTGGGGCTGACCGGTCCGGCGGTGGCACGGCGTCTGGCAATCTGGCTGGACGGTTCCTGATCCTTACGTCGGGCGTCCGTCCCGTTGCGTCAGGAGGGTGCAGAACGCTGACGCGGGGCCGCCATCCGGGAGAAGGGCTGAATCTGTCACACGCCCGCCATATGTTGTCTTGTAACCGTAAGCACCAGCGGTCCGTTCCAGGCGTCGATCGGGCCGTGCTCGGGATCATTTCGTCGAGGCAGCCCTCCTCCGGGGCATGGCGGGACGCGCCTCGAACCAAGGTGGTGGCGGTGGGGGAGGGCCCGCAGGGTGGGTTTCGGCGGGGCGATTTTCGCGTTCTTTCCCCGGTGCGCGATGCCGGGACGCGGGCAGGATCGTAGAATCGACCGGCGTGTCAACAGTAACGGCCGATCAGGTCCCCAGCCTCGCCGGGTGGCGTAACTACATCCGGAACCTGTGGCGCTGGCGCGAGTTCGGGTGGTTCCTCGCCATGGGCAACCTCAAGGCCCGCAACGCCTCCACCTCCTTGGGGTTGGTCTGGTGGATGCTGAATCCGCTGATCATGGCTGCCGTCTACTTCCTGGTGTTCGGCCTGATCCTGGGCGGGCGGCGCGGCGAGCCACAGTTCATCGCCTGGCTGCTGTCCGGGGTGTTCGCCTTCAACTACACCGCCACTGCCATGACCTCGGGCGCCAACAGCATCCTGTCCAACAGCCGCCTCCTGGTGAACATCCGTTTCCCTCGCCTGATCCTGCCGATCTCAGCGGTGATCGAGACCGGGGTCGGCTTCCTGATGTCGATCGCCGTCTACTACCTCATCGTCTGGCCGGCCGACGGCGTGTCGCCGGGCATCACGCTGCTGTGGTTGCCGGTCGCCGCCGGCCTCCATACCGTCTTCAACCTGGGGCTGGCCGGATGGACCGCTCGCCTCGCCATCCCGTTCCGGGACATCAACAACCTGATCCCCCACCTGACCAGGCTGTGGCTCTACCTGTCCCCGATCATCTGGCCCCTGACCTTCCTCCAGGATCGGGGAGGTCCGGTCGAAGACCTGGCGGTGCTGAACCCGATGTACGGGATCCTCTCCTTCTACCGGATGGCGCTGATGGGCAGGGAGCTGGACACCGTTGCCTTCGTCCTGGCGATCCTGTGGACCCTGGTGATCGGCGGGGGCGGCATCCTCAGCTTCGTCCGGCACGAGGGCAACATGGTGCGCCATCTATGACGGTGGCGCGAGCGGAGCCGGCCATCAAGGCCAGCCGGATCGGGGTCAGCTACCGCGCCTACCTCGACCGGGCCTCGACCTTCCGCCGGGTGGTGGCGCGGCGCCGGCTCAGGCAGACCACCACGGTGGTTGCTCTCGACGATGTCTCCTTCGAGGTGGAGTGGGGAGAGACCATGGGCCTGGTGGGGGACAACGGGGCGGGCAAGAGCACGCTGCTGCGGGTGATCGCCCGGACAATGCGTCCCGACGCCGGCTCGGTAACCGTGAACGGTGAGACCTCCACGCTCCTCCAGCTGGGCGCTGGTTTCAACCACGAACTCTCCGGACGGCGCAATGTCTATCTGAGCGGCCTGGCCCACGGCCTGGCCCGGGTGGAGGTGTCCCGGCTGTTCGATGACATCGTGGCCTACGCCGAGCTGGGCGAGGCCATCGACCGCCCGATCAAGTCCTACTCGTCGGGCATGGTGTCCCGGTTGGCCTTCTCGATCTCAATCCATCTACTCCCCGACATCCTGCTGCTGGACGAGGTGCTGGCGGTCGGCGACGCCGGCTTCAGGAAGAAGAGCCAGGCAGCCATGAGAGAACTGCTCGGCCAGGGTGGGGCGGTGATGGTGGCCAGCCACGTGCTCAGCGGTATGGCCGAGATGTGTGATCGGGTGCTGTGGTTGGAGCGGGGCAGGATACGGGACCTGGGTCCCGCCGAAACGGTGATCGAGGCCTACGGCCGGGCATCCCCATCAGTTCCCCGGTGAGATCCCGACGCAGGGGTCGGGGAGCATGATCCACGTCTTCATCGGAACCAAGGCCCAGTACATCAAGACCGCGCCGCTGATCTGGGCCATGGAGGAGCAAGGGATCGACTACCGGCTCATCGATTCCGGACAGCACGCGGAGCTGGCCGGCTCGTTCCAGGTGGAGTTGGGGCTGCGGGCCCCCGACGTCCGGCTGGGCGGCGGGACCGACGTCACCACGATCCCGCAGGCGGTGCGGTGGGGGCTCGGCCTGGCCGCCCGGCTGGTGTCGCGACGGCGCGTCTTTAATGAAGTGTTCGGTGGCATCGACGGGGTGGGCGTGGTTCACGGCGATACCCCCTCCACCCTGCTCAGCATGATGATGGCCCGCAGGCCGGGCTGGCGGTGGCCCATCTGGAAGCAGGTCTGAGGTCGGGGCGGTGGTTGCATCCGTTCCCAGAGGAGATGATCCGCCAACTCGTGGCCCGTCGCGCCGACCTGCTGTTCGCTCCCGACGGTGATGCGGAGAGCAATCTGGCGGCGATGAAGGTCAAGGGAAAGGTGGTCGTTCTGCCCGCCAACACCATTGTGGAGGTGCTGTCCAGGGCGGCTCCGGGCGATGCGGGTGGCGGGCCGGTGATCGTCACCATGCACCGGGTCGAGAACCTGCACCGGCGGCGCCGTCGGGAGGAGTTGGCCGCGCTGGTGGAGCGTCTCGCCGGGGAGAGGTCGGTTCGCTGGATGCTCCACGAGCCGACCTCCGGAGCGCTGGGACGGTCGCTGATGGATGGCTCGAGCGGGCCGGTGCCGAACTCAGGGGGCTGGCCGGACACACGGAATTCGTGGAAATGCTGTCCGCGGCGCCGTTCGTGATAACCGACGGGGGCTCCATCCAGGAGGAGTGCGCCCTGCTGGGGGTTCCGACCCTGCTGTGGCGCAAGCACACGGAGCGCCCCGACGGGGTGGGGGCCAACGTGGTGGTGAGCCGCTACGAACCGGCCGTCATCGAGGCGTTCCTGGAGGATCCTGCCCGGCATCGTCGACCGCCCCGGATCCCGGAGGTGTCGCCGGGGGCTCGGGCTCTCGAAGCGCTTGCCGGGTGGCGATGAACTCGGCGGTCGAGGTTGCTACGAAGTCCCGCGCCAGGAGCACTAGGCGATAGCCCCCCAGGACCACCACGGTGCGGGCTATTCCCTCGGCCTGGAGTACGGTGGCCATGGTCAGCTCGAACACGCCGATTCCCTGCGGGGCGAAGGGCGCCAGGAAGCCGATCCCCCAGGTGAGGAGGAACCCGCCCACCACCAGCAGGGTGCGGAACTCGTCGGCCGCCGGAAAGGCGCGCAGGTACAGCAGGAACGTCACCGCGGACCATCCCCAGAACACCACGTTGATACCGATCAGCCGGAGGTAGCCGCGCCAATCGAGGGCGAGCTCGATGCCTCGGCGGGCGGCCAGCCAGGCCATCACCCGGCCTCCTCCGCCCGGTGCCGTGGCGACGATCAGGGTTACGGCGACGAACACCATCCATGCGGCGCCTCCCGGGATGCCGCCGGACAGGCCGAGGACGGCCAGCCCGCTCATGAGCACCACGGTCAGGCTGGTGGCCATCTCGAGGATGGCGGTGGCGCTGAGCGGTCCCACGGGCAGGCCGGCGTTGCGCAACAACGCGACCCGCCCGACCGCGTACCAGACCGATCCGGGCACGTACCGGGCCAGCAGCGATCGAGACGCCGCCACGGTGGTCTTGGTGAGCAGGTGGGGCGTATCCCGACCGTGTCCCTGGATGTGCAGGGCCGCCCTCCAGAACCAGGCCCCGATGACGATCAGGACGAAGCTGGAGGCCACCGAGGCCACGATCAGCCAGGGCCGGGCGTCGCTGAGCAAGGAATCAACCTCGTCCCACTCCGTCCTCGCCACCCAGCCGATCAGGATCGCCAGGCCGGCGAGGTAGGCGATTCGGAGGATCCTGAGCAGCCGGGGGAGCGCCGGGGCCATCCTCATGGGATCAGCACGTCGAGCGTTCGGTCGTTCCCGGCCAGGCGGACCCGGAGAGCTTCTCTCGCCGTCCCTGCCCGGGAGACCACGCCGGGTGCGGACCGGGAGCCTCGGACCAGGCGGGCCGGCTCGGCGTCCGTCTCGGTGATGAGCGGCGCCCATTGCCCGCCCTCGGCAGCGAGCGAGGCCATCTCGGGGGAGTACTCGAGGAGCACCCCGGCCCGGCCGTGGATGGGGGCGGCTCCCCGGGCGCGGATGCGGTGAGCGAGGGCGCGCAGGAACTCGTCCCCCAGGTTGTCCGAGCCGATCCAGTCGGCAATTGCGATCCGGCGCATCATCGGCGGGTGGCCGGAGCGACCACTCGTCAGGGCCACGCAGGCTCCGCGAACAGCCGGGCGATGCCGGACCGGATGTGGTTGCAAGCCTCGAGCCTCCAGGGGACGTACCGCTTCAACCGCCGACCGGGTCCCCGGGCAAGGTGTGGGCGGGTAGCACCGCATCCCGGGACCGGTTGAGCTGTACCAGAAGGTCGGCCACCTGCACCACCGACGCTGCGGTCCAGCTTCGCAGGCAGATGTCCGGTGAAAACCGGGAGAACGGCGGTGACTCCAAGGTCGGGTCGGGCTTCACGCCCCGGAGTTTGCCTGCCCCGGCGCTTCGCGGCAAGCTCACCACCGCCGCTCGCCGGGAATCTCAGGTTGAGGGTGTCACCGATCGGTGCGGTGAACCGGTTGGGAAGCGTACCGTGGGGCACTACCAGCCAAGTTGTTTTCCTTCGTCTATGCAGCAACTAGCGCCACCGGAAACTAGCGACGTAGCTGCCGGATCCGCCCGGTTGCTGGCCACCCACCGCTGCACGCAACACTCTCGGTCTCAGGGTTCACCGCACGAGCGCGTGGCTATGGACACCCTCATACGCGCTGCCGGCTCAACCGGCATGCGAGCTTGTGGAGCGCACGTTCCACCTGGACACCGGCTACAAAACATGCGGCCATCTAGGCTTCGCAGGTGCGAACCGGTACCGCCATCCGGCGTTTCGATCGAGGCTGGTGGGTCACCGTTTTGGGCGGCGGCGCGGTTCTTACCACGCTGGCCGTGGGATGGTGGCAGTTGCTGTTTCTGCCCCTGGGGGCGAGTCACGACGGCCGGATCAATGCTCGGTTCGGCCTGCACGTTCGCAACCTGTTCGAGGGCGGCCTGCCGGGATCGGACTACCTGGCCTCCATGGCCCCTTTTTCGGAGCAACCGTACGTCCACCACCCTCCGTTGCTCAACCTGCTGCATGCGCTGGTCGGGGCGGTGCTGGGACAGGGGGAGTGGCAACTCCACCTGATCGGCTACATCGCCGGGCTGGCGACGGTCGCGGGCCTGCTGTGGCTGGCGAGGGAACTGGGTCTGGGGGCTACCGGAGCGGTGCTGGCGGTGGCGCTCGTGGCAGGAACCCCCATGTTCTGGATCTATGCCCGGCTGGGCTTGGGCGTCTCGCTCATGTTGGTCCTGCTGGCGCTGTCGGTTCGCCATCTCAGGGCGTCCGATGCCGAGCTCTCGCCCGTACCCGGAGGTCCCGTGCCCGGAGGTGATGGTGGCTCCGGAACCGGTCCCTCGGCCACGCTGCTGGCGACAGCAGCGGGCGTCACGGCCTTCTCCGGGTGGACGGGAGCTCTGCTGGTGGCGGTACTGGTCGTGTGGGGACTCCGCTACCCACGATTGCGTCGCGCTTGCTGGTCGGTGGGGGCCGCGGGCGCCGCGGCGGTGGCGGTGACGTTGGTGTGGGCGGTGACCGTCGGCGATGTGACGGAACTGGCTGCCCATGCCTCGAACCGCCGCCAGTGGCCACCTTGGGATGCCCTGGTCGAGAACTACCGCTGGTTCTACGGCACACTGTTCGCCCGCTGGATCAGGTGGCTGATCGTTCCGGCCATCGTCATGGGCGTGGCCGACCGCCGCACCCGGATGTCCTCCGTCGCTGTCATGGCCGCGCTCGCCGTTTGGACGCTGGCGAACCCGGATGCCGCCTACGTGCATGACTACTGGACGTATCCCCTCCTGGTGCCGGTCTTCCTGGGGATGGCGGCCATCCTGGACCGGCTGGGCTGTGACGTACCGGGCGTCACACCCCGGAGCGGGTGGGAGCGGGCTCGACTTCTGATGGTCGCCGTCCTGGTAGTGGTGGCGTTGCTCGGATTCCGGGGCCTGGGTCCGTACCGGCAGGCCTACTTCGAGGCCACCTCGGATGCGGGCAGGCTGATCAGGGTGGTGAGGCCGGGGCCCGCCCAGGAGGTGGCATGGGTGGCCGAAGGGGTCGATCCGCTTCCCTACTGGGCCAGCTACTACTGGGACCTACCAGTCACGGAAGTCCCGCTGGACGGCGACGGCCTCCGATCGGCGATGGACACCGATCTGGTGCTCGCCCGGTCGGACCGGTTGCCGGAACGGATGCGGCTCGAGGTGGAACCAGTGGCCGAGCAGGGCCGCTACGCCCTGTTCACCGCCGGATCGCTGAGATTGCCTTGATCCGTTCGACTACGGCCCCGCCCGGTGCCGACCCGCTCCGATTCACTTACCGGGGGCTGTTCGCGGTGGGTTCGGGCCAGTGGGTTGCGTGTTGGATTGGCGTCAGTGCGGTAGCAGCCTGGAGGCGGAGATGATCAGGAAGTCGTTGTGAGCGGCAAGCGGGTCCCTCAAGGCGCCTTCCGGGAAGAAGTCGGGCACCCGGTCCGCTCTGAGAACCACCACGTCGGAATTGTCCAAGTCGCCCAGATTGTCCTCGTCGAGGCGCATCACCCGCATGGGCAGGTAGTAGGAGATCCATGTAGCGCTGGTCACCGGGGGTACGGACCATGCCAGTTCCGAGCCCGATAGGTCGCCCACCTGCTCCAGCACGGTTCCCGCGTCGGCGGGATCGGTGATGTAGCGCTGCCGTGTCGAGCCGCCGACCACGGCGACCAGAGTGCCCGCGATGACCACCGCCGCGAGCACAGCCGGCAGCGGTCGCCAACGGCGGGGGAAGAGCAGGCGGATCCAGTCGGCGAGAGCCGCGAAGCCGATGGTCACCGGTGCCAGCCACGGGAAGTTCCACAGCCTGTGCACCCAGGCGCCCTGCTGAACCCCGAACGTCATCGCAGCAGCGACCGAGAGCGTTATGGCGGTGGCTACCCTTGTGCGCCGGTCGATCAGCCCGGCCAGGAGACACGGCAGCAGGAGAACGCGGAGCCACACGGGCACCAGCATCTCCTCGTTGACGAAGCGCCATTGTCGGGCCAGGAACTCGCTGAAGGTGAAAGTCAGCGACCCGTTTGCTCCTCCCACCTCGTTGCTGGTGCGTATGGCCACCTGGCTCGCGAGATCGTCGACTCCGGCGCCGTGGAGCATCCACAGCGCTGTGGCGCCGGCGCCGAGCGCCGCGCCCGCGGCGACCGCCACGAGCAACCGCCCGCGGCGCCCCGACAACCACGACACGGGCAGCCTCCGCTGCGGTCCTGTGACAGCCGCGCCGACGCCTCGCCGGGAGTCGACCAGAGGCGTTTCGCCACCGTCGCCCTGGCTGGTGACTAGCAGCCACAGCATCACTAGCACCATGGCGGCTATCCCGATCCAGGACTGCATCGCGGCCAGCGCTGCGAGTCCGGCCACGACGAGCATGTCTCGACCGCGCAGGTTGGTCCTGCTCAGCGCCCAGGACACCGCCGCGATGACGGCCACCAGCAGCGAGAAGCTGACGCTGATCCGCCCGTATACGTAGTAGAAGCCGGTGCTCGCCATTGCTGCAACCGCCAGCAAGATCGGTCCCCAAGCCAGGTCTCGGCTGCGAAGCAGCGACGCCATGAACACAACCGTCGCTGCGCCCATCAGCAGACCAGGCACCCGCAGTGCCGCGGTGCTGTCTCCGAGAAGGCCCGTCGATACCACGGCCATTAACACCTGGAGAGGCGGATGGTGGGCGTATCTGACGGCGACGGGAGGTGGATCGGCTCTGGGGGCCACGTCGTACACCGGGTTGACGTATGGCTCGACCACCGCGCCAAAGTACGAGTCCACGGGGCCCAGGTCCCAGAAGTTGCGCGCCTGAAGGCCAAACAGGCCCAGTATGCGGCCGTCGTCACTGTTGCCGAAAGGCAGGCCGAGATCGGGCAGCCAGGCAGCCACGAGGGCAACCGCAATAAGTGCTACAACCGTCCATCCGGATCGAAGGCGTGTTGCCAGGAATGTGATGGCCGCTCTCAACTCGGGCACTCTCCGTCGGTCAACCGGGCGACCCTAACAGGCCGGGGGGAATGCTAGGCTGCGGCTTCGTGAGTGCCTCAAACGGGTGCCTATCAGTGGTTATGCCCTGCTACAACGAGGTCGCTACCGTCGACGAGATCGTCTCCAGGGTGCTTGCCAGCCCATTCACCGGTGAGTTGATAGTTGTGGACGACGGTTCGACCGACGGAACCCGCGATCGGCTGTCCCGATACGACGACCCTCGTGTGAAGGTCTTTCTTCAGTCCGAGAACCGCGGGAAGGGCTCCGCGGTGCGGCGGGGCTTCGGCGAGGCAAGCTGCGAATTCGTGGTGATCCAGGACGCCGACCTCGAGTACGACCCCAGTGACTGGGACTCGCTGCTGGCGCCTCTCGTGCGCGGAGACGCCGACGTGGTGTACGGAACCCGCATGCAGGAAGGCCCCTCGCATCGGGTGCCGTACTACTGGGCCATGATCTACAACCGGATGCTGACACGGCTGTCGAACATGCTTACCGGTGTGTGGCTGTCCGATGTGGCGACCTGCTACAAAGCGTTCCGCCTCGAGGTCGTGCGATCCCTCGACCTGCGCGAGAACCGCTTCGGGATTGACGCGGAGATCACCGCCAAGGTGGCCGCAGGAGGTTGGCGCATCTGGGAGACCGGCATCTCCTACACGAGCAGAAACTATGCCGAAGGCAAGAAGATCACCTGGAAAGACGGCATCGCGATCTTCGTGTGCGTCTTTCGCTACGGGATTTCCGTGCGTGTTCGCAAGCTCGGGAAGCGCGCCTAACCGGGCCGCCCCGCCACCTCGCGGGTTGGGCGATCCGACCCGCCCGCGCTGCAGCCGCAGCCAGCCACGCAATCGCTTCAGCCATCGACCCATTCGGCGAGAACTTCGAGAATCTCCCGGGACGGGCTTGACTGCGGCAGCCGGGGAGGGCGTCGCCGGCGCTCGGGGTCTGCCAGGAACGCCTCCACCACTGCGGGGTCATAACGGCTCAGTACGGCGTTCTCGCCGAGGCCGTCGGGCCGGTCGGTACGGTCGCGCCACAGCAGCACAGGCACGCCTAGAAGCGCGCACTCCTCCTGGATGGAGCCCCCGTCGGTGATCGCGAACGGTGCCCGTGCGAGCGCCCTCACGAACTCGGCGTAGGGGGCCATCGGCACGAGCTCCACGCCAGAGCCTTCCAGGCCCGCTTGACCTGCGGATCCGAGCGCCCGTCGTGTGGGCTCGTGCACATACCAGCGCACGGGGGTTGTCTGCGCCAGCCGCGTGATCGTATGCACCAGCGCCTGTATCCGATGTCGCCGGTACAGGTTCTCCACTCGGTGCATGGTCACTACCGCGGGGCGTGGCTGGTGTGTCATGCGTGGCGATCTGCGCGAGCGAGTGCCTCCCGAGGTGTCGGTTGTAGATGGCGTAGTACCTGCAGCGCTCGGCTCCAGGGCAGCGCGGAGCGCATCGCTAACCGTGTTGGACGATCCGGTGATGATCCGCCCTTTTACGCGGCGCTTGCGTAGCTCGTCGGCTGCTGCGCCATCGGGTGCGAAGAGCAAATCGGCGAGCCGGTCGACGACCACCCGGACGATCTCTTCCGGAAAGGGGTGCAGCCACCGATGGCTGCGAAGGCCCGCCTCCACGTGTGCCAGTACCAGCCCGGCGCGTTTGGCCATGAGCGCTCCGACCAGCGCGGTCGGCGTGTCGCCGTGGACCAAGCAGATCCCCCGGCGCCCACCGAAGACGGTTCGCGCGAGCCGCCGCCGCAGCACCAGCTTGCGGCCGAGTCCCGCCGCCCACCACAACGCCGCCGGCACCGAGTCGACACTGCGCCTGCCTCCCATCACGTGGTCCGGCGCCCTCACGCCCAGCTCATCGCGGAACGATTCCGACCGGTCGGCATGCTGGCCGGAGTCGATCAGCCGGTAGGGGAGGCCGGCCGCCTCCATGCGCCACAGCAGTGGCGACATCTTGACGTACTCGGCTTGGGTGCCCACGAAGATGTGGATCAAGGATCTGTCCCGTCCGAACGCCGTACCGGACCCGCTTCGACCGTCATGCGCCTCGTCTCGAGGAGTTCCGAGATGCCCGCGGCCGCCAGGTCGCGGAGCAGCAACACCAGCCTGAAGCCGAATATCAATATGCCGAGAGCCAGGGGATCAGCGGCGCCGAGCAGTGACGGAATGGTCAGTTCCACCACGCCGATTCCCTGCGGAGCGATCACACTGAGGAATCGCAGGCCTCCCCAGGTGAGCATGAAAGCACCGGCGAGACGCGCCAGTTCGAAGCCGTCGGCGGCCTCGAACGCCCGCATGTACAGGCAGAACACGGCAGCTGCGCAAATCCAGTAGCAGCCCGATGCCACGATCATGTGCAGGTATCCCGGCCACGTGAATCCGCTGACCGGGGCCAGGCTGTCCAGGCCGCGGCGCCGCGCCACCGCAGCGACGACCCGTCCCGCCACCGACGGTGATGCGGCGAAGACCACCCCGACCGCGGCGACGACCGGGATGGCGGGGCCTCCGGGCAGGCCGCCGGCCCCGCCGAGCAGCACCAGGCCAAGAGCTACCGAGACGGCGAAGCTCACCGCCATCTCGAGCGTCGCGGTAAGAGCGAGTGCCCCCCCTGGAACGCCGCGGCGCCGCATCAGAGCCACGCGGCTGATCGCGAACGTGACCATCAGCGGTACGTATCTGGCCGGCAGGGAACGAGCCGCCGTGACGGTCAGATCGTAAAGGCGCGGGCGCTGGTCGAGCAGGCGCAGGCTCACGAGCCAGAAGTACGCACTTAGCGCTATCAGCACGAACCCGGTCGCGAAGGCCGCAACCACGAGCAGATGCCCTGCGTTCGCCAGCGCTCCTAGAACGTCGGCCACTTCCTGTCGGCGCACTACCACGAGCACGGGAACGGCGGCGACGAGCAGGGCGAGGTATGCGATTCTCAGCCATCTCAGTAGGTGTCGGTACCAGGGGAGGCGTGTCACCGAGCTAGCAGCACGACGCCCGCTGGGACTTGCGCGACACATGGCCGAGACAGTAGACGACGGTTTGACGCGTCTCGATCAAGGAGGGTGCTGAAAAAGACGGGGATTGGTTGGCCCGCGATCCTTGTGATCTGGGGGTTCGTTGCCTACTTTCGGGCCAACTGGACATTTTTCAGTACCCTCCTAGCGGCTGGGGCGATGGGTCGGGCTCGACCGGGTAGACGTGGATCGAGGCCCCGTCAGCACGTTCACCGGATCAGCTCGAGCAGATCGTCGAGCGCGGCGTCGTTGATCTTCAGACGCGCACCCAGCAGGCCACGCGCCTCGGCTGTCCGGTACGACTTGGCCTGCGCCTCGGCCGCCGCGCCAACCAGCGTGCGGGGCTCGAAGTCCCCGGCGTCGAGCGGAGCCAGGTCGACGAGCGAAGCCCAGCCTCCGCCCTCGACGGCGAGCGACTTCATTTTCGGGGAGTAATCCAGCAGTACCGCCGCCTGATCGTTGAGCAGAGCTGCGATGGCGCCGTGATAGCGCATGGTGACGACGAAGCGACTTCGGGCGACCTCGGCCAGCACGTTGTCGATGCTCAGCGTGACCAACTCCGTGTCCGTTGTCATCCTCTGTCGCAGCGCCCCGAGCATGGGGGTGTCCTGGCTCGGCTGAAAGGGCAGCAGGCGCAGCGTCATGCCGCTACCAGTGGCCAGCGCGTCCAGAGATCGCGCCAGTTGCCCTATCCATGGCTGCCAAGACGTGCGGGTCTTCGCCGCAGCCGTACGGATGCCGCGGCGATTCGGGGGTCGCAGGATCACACAGATCGTGTCCCCGGAGTCGCTGCGCGAGCGCGTCGAGCCCATCAGCTTCGGAGTGCGCGAGTCGGGCGGTCGGGTTGCACCCGGCCGGCTCGAAACGAGCGGGGCGTTCGCTGCGAGCACCGGGTCGGCGCCGATGGCCACGTCGGGCACACCCCAGCCGCGCAGGCGCCGTGCCGAGGCGGCGTCTCTCGTCACGACGTGACGGGCCCGGCGCATCTCCGAGACCGCCATGCGCCGGCCACGGGCGCCCCGGACGTGCCCCACTCCCAGGCCGATGGCTGCGACCACGGCCCGCGCTCGTCCGTGAGCGGCCGACGCCGACCGCCTGTAGGCGCGAAGGCGTGACATGTGAAACCACATGTTCCACGGCGACGTCTCCGATTGCACCACGCCTCCGGAGAGGACCATGGCGTGCGACCGGCGCAGCGACCGGCGCAGCGCCGCACTGCCCAGGGGTGAGCGATGAGGCACTGCCTCGACGCCATGGACGGTGACAGTCCGCTCGGGGTCGATCGACACCGCTACCGGCTCCACCCCCCGGGCGCGTAGGGCGGCGGCCATGCAACTCAGGATCATCTCATCTCCCAGGTTGTCGGAGCCGTACCAACCGGCCAGGGCGATCCTCAGGGCCATGGCAGGCGTGCCGACATGATCGCTGCCGAAGCGGTCTGTCGGTCGAGTCGAGGCTGACGAACTAGCGCGATGTCGCTCTCTCCTTGGTGCGGACGAGGCACCCGTCCGTCGGGGTGCTTGAGAACTCTGACAGAGTTCTGACCCGGACATCGGTTCCGTCCAGGCTCAAGGTCTGAAGTTCCCTCTTCGGGCCGGACACTCGGTTATGTGGCCCCGTGATGGTAGTTAGTTGTCCCCCGGTTTCTGGGGGTTAGATGTCCGATCGTGGAGTGAGACCGCCGGGGTTGTGCCAGGCTTCGATCCACCACCGGATTGACAGGCGGGCTTGGTGAACCGCCCCGGTTTCCCCGGAGCGATGATCCCCTAGTTTCGTGGAGCCAGTTGACTTGGATCAGTGGTGCGACGGTTTTTTACTCTCCGAGGGGTAGGTACTGGAGGACGGGCGCTACCGGTTTCTCGGGGCGAAGAGGGTGGACCCCGTTGAGGAGCCACGGTTCCTGCTGCTAAACGACTCCGGCGAATGCGAGGTCACACCCTTCGCGCACCTCGTCCGCCTGCTTGAGAAAGTAGGCGTCTCTCGCCTGCCAGGTGTGGCCCTGGTTGTGGCGGACGAGCATGTAACCCCTGCCGTGAGTCCGGTACGCCCTCCGGCCGCTGATCAGCACGTCCTCGATCAGAGCGCGGTCGACGCCGGCAGGCACTTCCCGCCAGCCGAGGAGGGCGTCGAGATCATGCCGTGCGATCATCATTGCGCCACCGGCCAGGCTGGCCGATCTGCGCTCCGACCGGTTCCGGAAGCGGTGGATGGTGCGGTCCGAGTCCTCAAGGTAGACGTACTCGGCGGCCTTCCCGACCAGGCAATCCATGGAGTACTCGTGGGCCAGCACCAGGTCCCACAAGTGTTCGGGTCCGTAGAAGTCGTCATCGTCGAACTTCGTGAGCAGCCTGCCAGTGGACTCGGCCACCGCCGCGTTGAGAACAGCCCCCAGTGGGACGTGGCCGGGCACGGGAACCACCCGGCACGGGCGGTCGATGGAACCGGCTATCTCCTCGACAGCGCCGGGTTCGAAGCCCTCGCCATGCAAAGCCAGCACCAGCTCGAACTCCGGGTAGGTCTGGCCCGCTGCCGATTCGACCGCGGCGGCCAGCCGGTGGGGCCGCTTGGTGGCGAGGAGTATGGAGACCATCGGGAGCGGAGGCACACGGCGATCCGTTCCGGCGAGAACCTGCCGTGCCCGGGCCCGCAGCGAATGGTCCCGCAGGGCACAGCGTCGCATGGCGATGCTCAGGGCTTCCCGCTGGTGAGAGTTCGCTTCTGCCACCAGTTCATCTGTCAGGAGGGAGTAGAACTCCGTTCCGAGGTAGGAGCCCAGTTGAGCGTCGGGCTCAGCGAGGCGCACGACGGCACCCGTCGCCGCCAGAGCCGCGAGTGTGCCCGCCCTGGAAGCGATGCCGTCGTGGATGCCAGCGGAGTCTTTGACGTGGTGGGCTCGGCTCAGCCTTCGGAGACGGTCCGGATCGAGGCTGCTGACGTGTCTGGGACCGAGGGTTGCAGGGGACGAGCCGTGGTTGAAGTTCCATCCGCGAGGGTTGAACCTCTCGGCGTCGAAGGCGGGCACAGAAGCCGACGGGTCTAGTTCGGAGAGCACTACCACCGTATCCACCTGGATTCCTTGGCCCTGCTGGGGTGTGTCGGTGATCGCAACCTGGGTGGACGCGCTGGCGGCCTTTCCGATCCGGGCCGCGGTGGAAAAGACTGCCGAGGCCACGGGACCAACCGTGATCATCTCCGGGCCGAGCCGGTAGTGCGCCTGCCGATCTCGCCGGAGTCTCACGCCGGCCTCGCCCAGCCTCTTCTTCGATATGATAGCGACGCTCCGTATCGCCCAGTCGATGAACTGCCGGACATCGTCGAGGCTGCGAATCCCGGATGCCTCCCGCCCAACCGCCTTGATGATGTTGAAGCATCGGCGGGTGTTGCGGTCGAAGAAGTGTTTCAGCTTGACCAGACGGCGCGCTGTGCGGCGCAAGAACCAGCGTCCCGATCCGATCCGGCGAGCCAGAGGTGATCTCATTTCGCGGCCTGGCCGTGCGCTCTCGACGCCGGTTTCATCCGGATTGAGCGGCTTGACCGCCTCGCATTCGGCAACGGTCAGCCCGCGACGGGCTGCCCGGTGCAGTACCCAGGAGCGCACGATGCTGATCCCGGACATGTAATCGATAGGGTTGGTGGACGCGGCCGGGCTGGAGCCCAGATGTCCGCGCAGCCGTTCTACCGCGTCGGAGTTGACCTCGGCCTCAGCGGGGATGGTGATGTGGAACGGCGCAGCCGGGATCGCCGCGCCGGCACCTCCCGGGCTTCCGAACTGCACGCGAGGGTCGCCGGCCAGCAGGCGTCTGAGCATCTCATGTTCCCGGGATCGGGAGGACACGTCTCCGGCTGGCTCGTCAATCCACACGACCAGATCGTGAATACTCCCGGCCAGCACCTGCTCCACCGTCTCTAGACGGGCTATCTCGCGGGACGCGCTGGCGCGTACGGTCACCACGTACTGCGGTACCGAGAAGCTACGGCCCGGAACGGCGCGTCTGAAGCCGTGATGAGCGATGAGCTGGGATATCTTGGCTCTCTGCAGCTCCAGGCTGGCGGATTCGGCTTCGCTGGGCGTCGAGCCCTCTCCCTGGTGCCAGCACAGGGCCCTGCGGGCGGGGACCAGCACAGCACCGCGGGTGTAGGCGCGGTAGCCGAACTCAGTGTCCTCCGCGCCCCACTGCGTAAAGCTCTCGTCATAGCCCCCCACAGCCTCATAGAACTCTCGCGAGACACCGAGATTGCCGCCTGTCACGATCCGGAATAGGTCATCGTCGTCCGAGGTGAGGTCGTTGGTCCGCGACATGTGGAACTCGATCCACTGCGGTCGTTGCGACTCCCGGTCGGCGAACAGATCGCCCAGAGAGCCGGACCTGCGCCGCACGGCCGCCGCGTCGATGCCGGTCACGTCGACATGGGATCTGAAGCCGAGCGTGAGGACGTCGCTGGCGGCATGGTGCCAGCGTGAGTGTTCGAGAAGCCAGTCCGACTCCGGCAGCATGTCACAGTCGAGGAACACCAGGATGTCGTGGGCGGCTGCCCGGGCACCCGTATTGCGCGCTCGGGCTAATCCGAAACCTAGGTCTTCCTGGTGGACCACTCGCACCTTCAGCGGGCTGCTCTCGGGCGGTTCCAGGGGAAGGCGTGACCCGTCATCGACGATCAACACCTCGAATAGATGCCGCGGGTAGCTCTGGCGCTCCAGTGCCGCCAGGGTCAACTCCAGCTCCTCGGGAGCTTCGTAGTAGGTAACGATCACGCTCACCGCCAGCTTGGGTACGAAGGTACCGGCGGGACTGGTATCAAGGGAGGTCCAGTCGTTACCGCGTACGTCGGCCGGGGGGACTGGAGGACTCATCCGGCCGTTCCGTGAGCTGGGATCAGCGCCTTTGTACCGCGGTACAAGGAAGACACTATGTGGCAGGGCCTGCATCAAGGGCGAACACGGAGCCGCCAAGATAGCAGGAGCCTGGTAGCACGACGGATGTTGCCAGAGCCATGACATGTCGCGACCGTTCCCCGGCTCCGGACCAGCGCGCGCTCACTCTGGCCAACCCCCCATACTTGTCGCTTCCGATGTCGCTGCACTCAAGCGCCCTTCCAAACCTCCAATATCATCGATCTCCGTCCTACACTCCCGGCGTGGTCAGGAGGGCATTACTACTCGCGCTGTTCGCCATCATCGGGGTAGTGGTTCCGACAACGGCCGAAGAGAAGGCTTTCACCTTCGAGGGTTCGGGCTGGGGCCACGGTGTGGGGATGGGCCAGTGGGGGGCTTATGGCCAGGCCCTGTCGGACCCGGGGAAGCGCGGCGAGGACATCGCCGCCTACTACTACACCGGCTCGAGTCCCGCCGATCTGTCCGATCTCGACCTGCCGAGCGACCTGCTGACCACGCTGGACAACCCGCTCTGGATCAACATCGCCTCCCAGATCACCCTCCTGGAGTTCACAGCAGTCGGGGGGCCGCTCGAGCTATGTCTGGCGAATGACGGCGCAGGGCCGTGTCCCAAACCGGAACAGCCGCAAGACGGCGAGCGCTGGGAGTTCCGCCGGATCGACGCAGGAGAGTGCGGCTTCTTCAAGGCGGACGAACTCCAGGGAACCGCCGGCGACTGCCGGGCCTCGATCTCCTGGCCCGATGCGGACGGCGTCCAGCTCCGATACGGGGAGGACCGGAGGAAGCCCTGCGTCGTGAGGGATTCGGAGTGCGAGTACCGCCATGGTGCCATCAAGCTGCGGGACGATCCGGTCGAGGTCGGCTTTCACGTGCTGGTGACCCTCGGCCTCGAGGACTACGTCCGCGGTATCGCCGAGATCTTCCCCTACTGGAAGGCGCCCGGGGTCAACGAGGCACAGGCGGTCGCGGCCCGTACGTACGCGGCCTTCAAATTCCTGGCCCAGGAGGTGAACGAGCGTCCGGCCGATCCCGACGGGGATCCGGGGATCAGCGCCTCCCGCAAGAACTCGTGCTGGTGCCACCTGTACGACAACACCCGGGATCAGGTGTACGCCGGATGGTGGCGGGAGAATGGTCCCGATCAGACAGCCTGGGTGGACGCGGTGGCTGCCACGGAGGGCCGGGTGCTCACCTACTTCGGGCAGGGATGGGAGCGCTTCACCAGGGGTGGCATCATCCAGGCGTTCTACTCCACCTCGACGGGGGGAGTCACCAACAGCAACCGCCACGGCTTCTTCACCGAGTGGAACGATCGGGAGGTCTCGGTGACCCAGTGGCCGTACCTGTTGCCGGTGGACGATCCCTGGGACCTCGATCCGGGTTTGGACAACCCGGTCGCCTCGTGGCACACCACCGTCCCGGCGTCCGAGATCGCCAACCGGCTGGGTTGGGACGAGGTAACCGATGCCCGGTTGGTGTCGGGTCCGACCACCACCAGCCCGTCCCGGGTGCGGTTCGACGGCCTGGACGGGGGGAGCGAGGTCTCGACGACGGTTGCCGGAGCCTGGCTCCGCTACGGGCTCGGTCTCAGATCGTCGGTCGTCCGGGCCATCGATGACCGTCCGGCGCCGCCCACCGAAGAGCCCGTGACTCCTGGCGAAGGACTTGACGGGGAAGGGCAGGCGCCCGAACAGGACGCGATACAGTACGACGAGCTCCCTCCCTTCCAAGACATCGCCGGCCACACTCACGAGCAGGGGATAGACACCCTTCGGCGGGCCGCGGTCGCGGAGGGATGCGATCACTACAGCCTCCGATTCTGCCCCAATGACGATGCCAAACGCCTGGACGTGGCGATCGTGCTGGCGAGGGCCGCCCGGCTTCCGAGGCCCGAGGAGCCCTATCGCCTCAACTTCGAGGACGTGCCCGACTCCTTCCCGCACTCGCGCGAGATATATGCGCTGGCCGAGGCCGGGATCACGGCCGGATGCGCCGCCAACCGGTTCTGTCCCGACAGGCCTCTCACCCGGGGAGAGATGGCCACCTTCCTGATGAGGGCACTGGACCTGGCGCCGCTTGATTCGTTCGACGGGCGCAGGTTCGATGACGTTCCGGCCGGCAGCACCCATAGCGGGGCCATCCACGCCATCGCGGCCGAAGGGATCACCGCCGGATGCACAAAGACCTCGTTCTGCCCCCGCAGGCCCCTCACCCGGGGAGAGATGGCCACCTTGCTAGCTCGAGCCTTCTACTGGGATAGCTAGACGTCCTCCGGTTGGAACGAATAGGAAGCCGATCCCCCACGCCAGGTGCATAGCGGGCATCACCGCCGGGAGGAGCCAAGCGGCCCGATCCCGGCGTCTGATCGTCTCCCAGAGCGTGGTCACCGCGATCAGCATCCCGTAGCCGGCCGGCGGTATCCACCAGAACGGCACGCCGATCCCGGCTCCGATCGCAGCGCCGATCAACCCGATGACCAGCGCAGGCGCAGCTAGCTGCCGCGCGGCGAGCGCGCCCGGGTTGCGGAGCAGCATCACCCGCTTCCATCTCCCGTAGTCGAGATACTGGCGCCATAGGGCGCGGAGGCTGGAGCGGGGGTGGTAGGTGACCGCCAGCCGCGGGTCGAACCAGACGAGGTTGCCTGACTTCCGGAGCCGGTGGTTGAGCTCGAAGTCCTGGTTGCGGACCAGGGTGGGGTCGAAGCCCCCCACCTCCTCGAGCGCCCGCCGGTCGAAGACTCCCAGGTATACGGTGTCGGCCGGCCCGGCCTGGGAGGAGTGCCTGAACCGGGCGGTGCCCGCAGCTGCCGGCGAGTTCATGGCGATGGCTATCGCCCGCTGGAGGGTGCTGGTTCCGGCGGCGTCCTGTTTACCGCCCACGTTGGCCGCTCCGGTCTCCTCCAGCAGGCCGACCGCCAGCCGCACGTAGTCGGGGGCGAATTCGGCATGCCCGTCGCACCTGACCAGAACCCGGCCCGCGGCTGCGTCGATGGCGCGGTTGAGACCTGCGGCCACCCCTAGTTCGGGGTTGTCGACCAACTTCAGGCGAGAGTCCTCCGAAGCGCACCTCCGCAGGATGGCGAGCGTCCCATCGGTGCTCCGTCCATCTGCGACCACCACCTCCAAGCGGCCTTCATAGTCCTGGTCGAGGACAGCCTGCAAGGTGGTCTCGATGTGCGCGGCCTCGTTGCGCACCGCCATCACCACGGAGACGTGGGGCAGCTCGGACAGGCGGACCTCCTTCTGGGTGGGGACCGCGGGTGATTGTCGCAGGGTGCCGGTTCGTATACTGGCCGCGCACCCCGGACTGATCGACGGCGCTCCCACGCCTGCAGTTTCTCGGATGGTGGACGGTAGACCGGAAACGGAGGCCATGTTCGGGTCGGAGTTGGCATTCAGTCCCGAGGTGGTCCTGGCGATGTGGGCGGCAGGCGTGGCCGGTTCCGGTGCGGCGGTGGCCTACTGGCGTATCGTCGGTCGCGGTTACCTGTGGCTTGTCGCCGCCACCGTGGTCCTGATCGGCGGGGGGGCCTGGTACTTCGATCCGGGCGCTCTGGCGGCGGCGGCCGTGCTGCTGGGCGCGGGCGCCGCGCTCGTGGCCAGGAACAGCCGGGCGGCCACTGTCACTCTCGGCCTGTCGTCCCTGTCCTTCCTGGTGGGAGCGGCGGCGGGTTCCCCCGTGCCTGCCATCACCGGTAGCGCCGCGCTGGGCGGGATAACGGGTGAGATGTTGCTCGGGCACTGGTTCCTGGTGAGTCCGAGGATGCCCCGCTGGCCACTCCGCGCCCTGGCGGTGGTCGGCGGCGCGGCGGTGGCCCTCGACTGGCTGGTGCACTTCGCGCCGGGCCTTCCACCGGCACCTTCGGCGGTGCCCCTGATAGCGTCCGTGGCTCTGGCGGCCACCAGTGTCGTGCTCATGGCCGCAGTCTGGTTCGCTCTCGGCTACCCGTCGTACCCGGGGGTGATGGCGGCGACCGGCCTCAGCTACCTGGCGGTCCTGACCTCGCTCGGCTCAGTCATTCTCATCCGGGCGCTGGCAGCGGGCGTTTCACCCCTTTGAGTGGCCACTGGCCACTGGCCGCGCAGGGCTAGCATCCGTTTCTCCGATCCCGATCGGCAATTGTCCGCGTCAGAACTGGAGTCGCAGTTGGATATCGAGTTGGTGGAATCGCATGAGGAGGCGGCGTCACGCGCCGGGGTACTCGGCCTCGTCGCCGGTCCCGGCCTTGCCTGGCAGGGCGGTGCGGACGGTTACGTAGCCTCGCTGGGCGCCGGTTTCGAGCGGGCGCTCGAGCGGGTCGGCTTCAAAGGGGATGCCGGCCAGAGTTACTCCTTCGATACCGGGTCGGAGAGTCCGCACACGGTGGTGGCGCTGGGCGTAGGGGAGGACCCGGGTTCGGATACCCTCCGCAGGGCCGCCGGGATCCTGGGCCGGAAGGCATCGAAGGAGGCTTCGGTGGCCATGACGCTGGCCGTGGAGGGGCAGGCGGCGCCCCTGGTGGAGGGATTCCTGCTATCCCAGTACTCCTACGACCGGTTCAGGAGCAAGCCGGAGCCCGCTCGTACCGACTCCCTCCTGCTGGTGGGCGCGGGGGAGAGGTCCGACTGCGAAGCTGGGGCGGTAGTTGCCGACGCGGTTAGTTGGGCGCGTGACCTAGTCAACACCCCGGCCAGGGACAAGGCACCTCTAGAGATTCAACGCCGGGTGGCGGAGATGGCGGAGCGTTCCGGCCTGCGCCTCGAGACGCATGATGTGCCGGACCTCGAGGAGGGCGGCTTTGGTGGGCTGCTGGGCGTGGCGGCCGGCTCGGACCGGGATCCCTGCCTCGTGGAGTTGTGGTACGAGCCGGAGGGCGCCGAGACGTTCGTGGCGCTGGTCGGCAAGGGGATCACCTTCGACTCCGGCGGCCTCAGCATCAAGCCGGCTCAGGCTATGGCCACGATGAAGACCGACATGTCGGGCGCGGCGGCGGTAGTAGGCGCCATGCAGGCCATCGCTCGGCTCCGGCTACCGGTGAAGGTGCTCGGCCTGGCGCCGCTCACCGACAACATGCCCGGATCCCGGGCGACCAAGCCGGGCGACGTGCTCACCACCCGCAACGGCAAGACCATCGAGGTACTCAACACGGATGCCGAGGGGCGGCTGATCCTGGCCGATGCCCTCGCCTACGCGGTCGAGCACGGACCGGACCTGATGGTGGACCTGGCCACCTTGACGGGTGCGTGCAAGGTGGCGCTCGGTGACACCATCGCCGGAGTGATGGGGAACGACGACTCGCTGATCGACCGGATCGAGAAGGCCGGAGAGCAGGCCGGCGAGCGCGTGTGGCGCCTCCCGCTGCCCGAGGAGTACCGCCGCCAGCTCGACACTCCCATGGCCGACATGAAGAACATCGGCGGCCGCTGGGGTGGCGCGCTGACGGCTGCGTTGCTCTTGCAGGAGTTTGTGGGCGACGTCCCCTGGGCACATCTCGACATCGCCGGTCCCGCCCGCTGGACTCGCAACGAGCACTACCAGTCGAAGGGAGGTTCGGGGTTCGGGGTTCGTACCCTGGTCGAGCTGGTGGCCGATCTGGCCGAGCAGGGCTCCGGCACTACGGAATGAGGGGGCCTGCTGCTCGGGAGGGGTGGTTGTGATGGCGCTGCCCGCCCGCCGGCCGGCCTCGTGCTGTCCGGAGCCTTCCCGATAGGTCGGTAGATGCGGCTCAGATTCCTAAGGGCTCAAGCACTGCTGGACGCGGCCACGCTCATCGCGTCGATGGTGGTCGCTTCCTTCATCAGCTTCGATACCCTCTTCCCCTGGCAATTCGAGCCGCAGATCTGGTCGCTCCTGATGATCATGCTCGCCGGCCTGGCCGGGGCCGAATGGGTCGGGTCACGTCTGCTGGTTGGGAGTGCTCCGCGGCCCGGATACGGACGGGCCCTGGCCGTGACCCTCATGGTTCTGGGGACTACCGCGCTGGCGCTGGTCGCCACGCGGGTCTACTTCTCCCGCTCCTTCATCGTATGGACGATGGCCTGTTTCGCGCTGGGCGCGGTCGCCCATCGGGCCTGGCTGCGGCGCCGCCCCTGGACCGAGGAGTTGGTCCTGATCACCGGCGAGCAGGCTCTGGTCGACGACCTCCGGGACGCTCCCCATACCGAGGTCCTAGCCGTGGTCGATCCGGCCACGGAGGAGCGCTTGGAACCGCTCGAGCCGGGGGTGGTGCTGGGGGTCGACCTGAAGGCGGCGCTGTCCCCCCGTCTGGCCCAGTACGTATCCTCTTGCACCCTGGCCGGGATGGACGTGCGGCCCATCTCCCAGGTCTACGAGATGCATACCGGCCGGATGCCCGTGGTGTCGCTGGCGGAGGGATGGGAGCTCTCCACGCCCGTAGTCCGGACCGCTCCCTACCTACCGGGAAAGCGGCTCTTCGACATCCTGGCTGTGCTAGCAACCGCACCTGCCACCCTCGTCCTGGCGGGTGTCACGGCGGCCGTCATCCGTTTCAGCTCGTCCGGGCCGGTGATCTTCCGCCAGGTTCGGGTGGGTCGGGGGGGAGCGCCGTTCACTCAGTACAAGTTCCGCTCCATGTGGCACGATCCCGATCGGCAGGGAGCGTCCTTCACCAGCCGGGACGACGATCGGGTGGTTCCCGCCGCCCGTAACATCCGCCGCTTCCGGCTCGACGAGCTACCCCAGCTGTGGAACGTGCTCAAGGGCGACCTGAGCCTGGTGGGACCGAGACCCGAGCAGGTGGAGTTCGTGGAGCGTTTCGATCGGACCATCCCCTTCTACTCCCAGCGCCATCTCATCAGGCCCGGTGTCACCGGCTGGGCCCAGATCAACCACGGATACGCCGATGGCGAGGCCGGCACAGTAGAGAAGCTGACCTACGACCTGTTCTACGTCAAGCACATGAGCCCGTGGCTCGATCTCGAGATTCTGGGAAGGAGCTTCTGGACTGTCCTCAGCGGTTTCGGGGCGCGCTGACCGACGCCCGGCAGGCCTGGTCGTAGTCCACGATGGGTGGAGGCGAGGCCGGGTCGGCGCAGGAGGGGCAACCCGGGTTCTTGGCGAACCGGAGGATCCGGAACCGGTGGGTGAGGACGTCGAGGGTGAGCAGCCGTCCCGCCAGGCTCTCCCCGATCCCGGTCAACCACTTGATTGCCTCGGCCGCCTGCAGCGTTCCCACCACACCCGGAAGGACGCCCAGCACCCCTGCTTCCTCGCAGTTGGGCGCCAGCTCGGGTGCGGGGGGTTCGGGGAACAGGCACCGGTAACACGGTCCGTTCACGGGATCGAACAGGCTGACCTGTCCCTCGAAACGGAACACCGATCCGTGCGCCACCGGGATCCGCAGGTGGATGGACGCGTCGTTGATCAGGTACCGGGTGGGGAAGTTGTCGGCGCCGTCGACGATGAGGTCGTAGCCGTCCAGGATGTCCAGGGCGTTGGAGGCGCTCAGGCGCTGGTCACGGGTCTCCACCGACACGTCCGGGTTGAGGGCCCGGATGGTGTCACGGGCCGATTCGACCTTGGGGTTACCCACCGTCCGCGTGCTGTGCAGGACCTGGCGTTGCAGGTTGCTGATATCCACCCGGTCATGGTCGACGATGCCCAGGGTTCCCACGCCGGCGGCGGCCAGGTACAGGGCGGCCGGCGAGCCCAGGCCGCCGGCGCCGACGATCATGACCCGGGAGTCGAGCAGCTTGCGCTGGCCGGCTTCCCCGATCTCGGGAAGCCGGATGTGACGGTCGTACCGCTTCATCTGATCGTCAGGGAGGCCGCTGGGTAACTCCCAGGGACCCCCGCGGGCCTTCCATTCCTGGAACCCGCCCGCCAGCGAGTAGGCGGCGGTGTAGCCCATGGTCTGGAGTGTGGACGCCGCCAGCGCCGAGCGGATCCCCGACGCGCAGTAGATCACAAGGGGCTGATCGGTGGGTGGCGACACCAGGTGGATGCTCCCCTCCAGCACCCCGCGGGGGATGTGGTAGGCGCCGGGGATCTTGCCCTGTTCCAGCTCGGGGTCCTCCCGGACGTCGATCAGGATGATCTGGCCGGGGTCGAGCGAGGCCAGCTGGTCGGTCGAGATCTCCCTGATCCGGCGACGGGCCTCGGTGACGAGGTCCATGTAGGAAGCGCCCATACCGGCAGGCTACCCGACCTCCGGCCGGATCGGAGCACCCCGCTATTCGAGGAGTCGGACCAGCCTGGTCATGGTGGGGCCGGCGCCGGCCTCGAGCTTGAGATCGGCGATCCCGTCACCGTCTGTCGGGCCGAGGTTCACGATCACGAACGGCACGCCGCGGCGGGCGGCTGCGAGTGGGATGTCGGCGGCCGGCCAGACCGACAGGGTGGTGCCCACCGCCAGGACAGCGTCGGCGGCCTGCGCCATGGTATACCCCCGGTGCATCTCAGCGGCGGGCATGGCCTGCCCGAACGAGATCACGGTCAGCTTGATGATGCCGCCGCAGCGGGGGCAGTGAGGGTCCTCCTCGCCGCCCTCCACCCGGTCGAACACCGCCTCGGTGGGCCATTCCGCCGGGCACGCCAGGCAGCGCACCTTCCAGACGTTGCCGTGTACCTCGACCAGCAGTTCATCTGCCAGGCCGGCCGCCCGGTGGAGACCGTCGATGTTCTGCGTCACGCAGCCCGCCAACCGACCCATCCGGGCCAACTCGGTTATCGCGAGGTGTCCCTCGTTGGGTCTGGCCTGGCGCAGTGGTGAAGTCGACCACCTGAGCCAGCTCCTCCGGCGGGCGGCGGCGGACTCCAGGTACCGCTCGAAAGTGAAATCATCGGGGTCGACGGTATTCCACAGGCCGTCGGGGCCGCGAAAGTCCGGGATCCCGGACTCGGTCGAGATCCCTGCGCCGGTGAAGACCAGCAGGCGGCTCGACCCTCCCAGCAGGTCGGCGGCCCGCTCGAGGCTAGGTGACGGCGGTGAGACGTTCGACCTCGATCTGGTCGGCGTTCTGCAGTGCTCGGGCGAGGTCGTAGGCGGCCTGGAGTCGGTACCAGGTGTCGGCGCCTCCTCCGAAGGCCTTGTCGAGCCGGATTGCCATCTCGGGCGAGATGCCCGACCGGCAGTTGACGACTTCCGATAGCTGCTTGCGACTAATCCGGAGCTTCTTCGCCGCTTCGGTGACGCTGAGCCCGAGCGGTTCCAGGCAGTTATGTCGTACGGACAATCCGGGATGGGGTGGGTTCTTCATTGCCATGGCGTTCTCTCCTACTTCAGTGGTAGTCGACCAAGTCGACGTCGGTCACGTGGACACCCTGGAACCGGAACACGACGCGCCAGGATCCGCTCGACTTTGGGAACGTGAGCGTGCGGTATGCGGCATCGGTACCCCCCTTTCGTAGAGGAGTTCCAGACCCTCGTGCCAGAAGTGGACGATCACCAGGCAGTGTAACCTGCCACCGCTCAGGTGACAATAGGTTGCGAGGCATGACAGAAGACCTCCCCTGCTGGTTGATCGTGGTCGACCAACCATGGCACCCCCTACAAGAACGAACGCTCAAGGCGTGAACACGCCCTAGTACTCGCCGGGAGGCAACCGGTAATGAACTGAGAGCAGGTCGCGGCGATGCTGCTGTCGCAGTCGCGGGGCGAGACGGCCCACGTGATGGCGTCCGATCGGCGGGAGCAGGGGCCGCACCCACACCGCCCGGCTGTGGAAATGGACCAGGCCTTCCCGGCACAGCACCGAGAGGAAGTTCGGATGCGGGATCTCCGACCGGCGTCTGGCTGCGGTGATCAGGCGCAGGAGCTCCGAAACGGCGTTGGGTCCCAGGGCGGCCGTCCAGTAGGTGAGTACGTAAGGATGGGACGGCTCGACTCCGGGGCAGAGGTGCTCGGGCCAGAGCCGGGGAGTGATCCGGTAGCGCTCCTGCGCCGATACGCGGAGCGCGGCGCCCGGTAACGGCGCGATGTCCGTGGCGACGGGAGGACGTTCGTCTTGACGGACAGTACCGGGCGCTGCGAACCGCATGACCCCAATATGCCACCGAAACTCTATTCTATCAATAGGGTATTTTTAGCGTTCTCAGGATTTTTTCTCACTTTTGACCAAGGATCGAGTTCTATCGAACGATGGAAAAAAGGGTTGATCCCGCTATCTACCGATCACCAGCGAAAGAGCGCCGTCTGTTGCCACCAACTCACCGGCTGACGGCACCGTTAGCAGCACCCGGTCCACCAACTCGGGGTCATCCGCCGGCTGGTACAGGATCTCGATGGACACCGCCGTCCCGGCTGCTTCCTGGGCGATCTGGATGGTTTCCAGCGCCTCCTCCGAACTGAGGCCCTCCAGCGCCGGCACCACCAGGGCGCTGGTCTCGCCGGCGACCCGGATGGTCACGGTCGATCCCTGGTCCACCTCCTGCCCGGCCACGGGATCCGACCCCAGCACGGTCCCCCGAGACTCAGCCGAGAGCACCTCCTCGACCTCCGCCATCAGGTGAGCGCCGAGGACCGCGTCACGAGCCTCGGAAGTTGTCATCCCGGTCACCTCCGGCACCTCGGTGAAGGGAAGTTCGTTGTAGTAGCCGATGCCCAGGCTGCTAGGGAACTCGCCCACCGGGTACTTGGCCAGGGCTACCTCCATGAACTCCTTCCAGATGGGCGCCGGAACCGAACCGCCGAAGACGCGGGTGTAGGTCTCGCCGTTTATCACCACGTTCTCCAGCGAGATCTGCTCGTCCGGGTAGCCCACCCAGACCGCGGTCGTGAAGTTGGGCACGTATCCCACGAACCAGGCGTCCCGGTATGCCTGGTGGGTCCCGGTCTTGCCGGCCTGGGGTACGCCCTCCATGTCCGCCCGCCGGGCCGTGCCGCAGCAGACCACCCGTTCCATCGGCCTCCGGACCGCGGCCGCCAGCACCGGATCGACCGCCTGGGTGGTCCTGACCTTGCGATCGTAGATGACCCTTCCGTCGTCGGCGGTGATCCGGGAGATCAGGTACGGCTCGGCGTGGACGCCGTTGGTAGCGAAGGTGCTGTAGGCGGAGGCCATCTCGAGCGGGCTCACCACGCCGGCGCCGAGCGCGAGGGAGTAGACCTCCTCCAGGTCCGAGGTGATACCCATCTTGTGGGCGGTGCGGATGATCGCCGGAGGCCCGACGAGGACGGAGAGCTGGGCGTAGACCGTGTTCACCGACCGCTCGGTGGCCTGCGCCACGGTGAGCAGGTCGTCCACCGAGCCCGCGTTGCGCACAGTCCACACGTAACCGCCGTCAGGACCGCACGGGTCCTCGCACTCGATCTCCAGGGGGCTGCGGGCATCCCAGTAGGACTGGAGGCTCCCGCCGGCCTCGAGGTAGGCGACCAACACGAAGGGCTTGAAGGCCGAGCCCGGGTTGCGGCGGCCCTGGATAACCAGATCGAACTGCTCCTGCTCGAACGGCAGGCCGGACGACATCGCCAGGACCGCCCCGGTGTGGTTCTCGACCATGGCGATCGCCCCTGTCGGCGCCCCCCGGGTGTCGGTGCTGTCCTCTTCAGCGAGCGGCAGCCATGATCGCAGGATCCGGTTGGCCGCACTCTGGAGATCCAGGTCAACTGTTACGTAGACGTTGAGCCCGCCTCCTCCCTCGCAGTCCTCCTCGTGGGCCGGGCATCCGAAGAGGGCCTGGCGTCGCTCTGCGTTGGTGAACCCCAAGTGCTCGTCGAACTCCCTGTCGTTGAGGATCTGGCGGCGCACCTCGGCCACCACGTGCTCGGCCGGGCTCGTGAACGGTTCAGGCTGCTGGATCAGGAACGGCGCCTCCTTGGCCGCGGCGGCCGCCTCGTAGCTGATATCCCCGGCCGCGGCCATGGCGTCGATCACGTCGTTACGCCTGTCCTCGGCTCGCTCGGGCTGGCGACGGGGGTCGTAGAGGGTGGGGTTGCGGATGGTGACGGCCAGGGTGGCCGACTCGGCGATGGTGAGGTCGGTGAGTTCCTCCTTGCCGAAGTACTCGCGGGCGGCGGCCGCCACCCCGTATGCCGACCAGCCGAAGTAGACCGAGTTCATGTAGAACTGGAGTATCTCCTGCTTGGTGTGCCGCTGCTCGAGTTCGATGGCGTAGAGGGCCTCCAGGATCTTGCGCTGGATGGTCTGCTCGTCGCCGACGATGTTGTTCTTGACCACCTGCTGGGTGATGGTCGAACCGCCCCGGCGATCCACCCCGGTTATGTGGTCGCGTATCGCACTGGCAATGGCGGTGAAGTCGACTCCCTGGTGGTCGAAGTAGTCTCCGTCCTCGGCGGCCAGTATGGCGTTGACGAGGGTCTCGGGAACATCGACGAAGCGGACGGGTTCGGAGATGCGCCCGGCGTGCAGCTCGGCCAGCAGGGTCCCGTCCTCGGTGTACACGTGGGACACCCGGGACAGGTCGGGGAACGCCAGCAGGGTCGGTTCGGTCTCGATCTGGGGAAGCCACCGGTCCAGGAGCCGGTCGAAGGTGGCGTAGGCGGCATTGACGCCGAGGAAGCCGAAGAGCCCGATCCAGGTGGCGACGATCATGGCTATAGCCACGCTCAGCACCAGAGCGAGCGACCACCGGCGCTTCAGCTCGCCCCGCTCGACTTCATGGATGTTCGGGCCGGTCACGACGGACTTTCGTGGTCAGTAGGATGCCGGGTCATCGGCTAGCCAGGATACCCCTGCTCTTGTCCAATACTCCGGCACCGCCGCGGCGCGCCACCTCCAGCGATCTGGAGATCGATGTGGTCTACGGCCCGGAGCCTCACGGCGACCTCGGCGATCCCGGATGCTTCCCTTTTGCCCGCGGTCCCTACCCGACCATGTACCGGGGCCGGCCCTGGACCATCCGCCAGTACGCCGGGTTCGGCACCGCCCGGCAGACCAACCGGCGCTTCAAGAAGCTCCTCGCCGCCGGACAGACCGGTATCTCCACCGCCTTCGACCTTCCCACCCAGATGGGGATCGACTCGGACGAGCCGCCGGCGGCGGGCGAGGTCGGCAAGGTGGGGGTGGCGATCGACAGCCTGGCCGACATGCGGGTTCTTCTCGACGGGTTGCCGCTTGGGGAGGTGACCACCTCGATGACGATCAACGCCACGGCGCCCGTGCTGCTGCTGCTTTACCAGTTGGTGGCCGAAGAGCAGGGCACGCCGCCGGAGCGGATCCGGGGGACCGTACAGAACGACATCCTGAAGGAATACATCGCGCGGGGGACCTACATCTACCCGCCCAAGACGTCGATGCGGCTGGTCACCGATCTGTTCGCCTACTGCGGCCGGGAGCTTCCCTCCTGGAACACGATCTCCATCAGCGGTTACCACATCCGCGAGGCCGGTGCCACGGCGGCCCAGGAGATCGCCTTGACGCTTGCCAACGGCATCGCCTACGTGGAGGCCGCCATCGAGGCCGGCCTCGAGGTGGAGCGGTTCGCCCCCCGGCTGTCGTTCTTCTGGAACTCGCACAACCACCTGTTCGAGGAGGCGGCCAAGTTCCGGGCCGCCCGGCGCATGTGGGCATTCATCATGCGAGAGCGCTTCGGCGCCACCGGCCCTGCCGCCCAGCGGATGCGGTTCCACACCCAGACGGCCGGTTCCACGCTCACCGCCCAGCAACCCGAGAACAACATCGTCCGCACCACCGTCCAGGCGCTGGCGGCCACGATGGGGGGTACCCAGTCACTCCACACCAACGCATTCGACGAGGCGCTCGGACTGCCCACCGAACGCTCTGCCACCATCGCCCTCCGCACCCAGCAGATCCTGGCCGCGGAATCGGGCGTGGCCGACACCGTGGACCCGTTGGCCGGTTCCTACTACGTGGAGAGCCTCACCGACCGGCTGGAGGAAGCGGCCGGGCGGATCATCGACGAGATCGATCGGCTGGGCGGGGCGGTGGCCGCGATCGAGCAGGGCTTCCCGCAGCGCGAGATCGAAGACGCCTCCTACCGGGCCTCGATACGGGTCGAGAGGGGGGAGGACACGGTGGTCGGAGTCAACCGGTTCACCGATGATGCCGGCGTGACGGTGCAGGCCCTGAGCGTCGATCCGACCGTTGAGGCCGACCAACGATCGATGGTGCGTGAGTGGCGAGCCGACCGCGACCGGCGGGCGGTGGACCGATCGCTGGAGCGGTTGTCGGAGACGGCACGTGGAACCGGCAATATCATGTATCCGATGAAGGATGCGCTGGCCGCAGGCGCCACGCTGGGCGAAGTCTCGGATGCTCTGCGGCAGGTCTTCGGCGTTCACCGCGCCCGGTAACGGGGCTCGGGTTCCGATAGGAAGTATGGAGGCAGGCGGATGAATCGTGAGGACGCATCACTACGTTTCCTGATAATCGGGGCCGGGCCTGCCGGCACGGCGGCGGCCACCACCTCCTCCGCCCTGGGGGCCGATGTGGTCCTCGTGGAGGATTCGGTGGTGGGCGGCGCCGCCCATCTCCGGGACTGCATCCCGTCGAAGGCGATGGCCGCCCAGTCCATCCGGATGAAGGCGATACACAACGCGGCGGACCTGGGAATCGTGGGCCCGGGCGCCGGGGTGGACCTCGGCCGCCTGGCCGACCGGATACAGGCGATAACGAGAACCATCTCGGACCGCTCCGTCGAGCTGCTCGAGAGCCAGGGTATCGAGATCGTCCACGGTCGCGGACGGTTCACGGGTCCCAACCTGGCGGTTGCGACGGCTGACGAGATCGAGAGGGTCATTCCCTTCGACGCCGCACTGGTCTCCACGGGATCGCGACCCCGCGTCCCGGATTGGGCGACAGTGGACGGTGAGCGCATCCTGACGACCCGCCATGTCTACGACCTGCCCGCTCCACCCGAGCATGTGGTGGTGATCGGGTCGGGCGTGACCGGGGTGGAGATGGTCCACATCTTCGAGAGCCTCGGATCGGAAGTGTCGCTCCTGGTGAGCCGCCACCATGTCCTCCCGCACCGTGACGCCGAAGTGGCCGCAGCGCTCGAAGCCGACTTCCTGGAGCGGGGCGTGAGCCTGCTGAAGGGCGCCCGGGCGGTGGGGATCGACCGGACCGCGGACGGTGTGACGGTCCATGTCGAGGACGGTCGCCGGGTCGATGGGAGCCACGCCCTGCTGGCGGTGGGCGCCATGCCGATGACCGAGGGACTGGGCCTCGAAGAGGTCGGCGTCAAGACCGACCAGGGTTACATCGTGGTGGATGAGTACCAGCGCACCTCGGTTCCCCACATATACGCGGCGGGCGACGTCACCGGCCAGATGCTCCTGTCGTCGGTCGCCAACCAGCAGGGACGGAACCTGGCAAGGCATGTCGTGGGCCATCCCGGCCAGTCCATCGACTACGCCAACGTGGCCCAGGCCATCTTCACCGAGCCCGAGATCGCCTCCGTCGGCCTGGAGGAGGCCGACGCCGCGGCGGAGGGCCGCAAGGTCCGCATCACCAAGGTGCCCTTCACCGCCAACCCCCGCAGCCTCATCCACGGGAGCACCGGAGGCTTCGCCAAGGTGGTCTCGGATCCGGCCACCCGGGTGGTGCTGGGCGGGACCATCGTCGGCCATAGGGCATCGGAGCTGATCGGAATCCTGGCCCTGGCTACCCGCGGAAGGATCAAGGTACAGACCCTGCGGGAGACCCTCATGGTGCATCCCACCCTCTCGGAGTCCATCTCCGACGCCGGCGACTAGCTCGGTCCCGGTCCCACCAATTCCGCGCCTAGGAACGTCAGCCGGAGTTGGACCACCTCCGGATCGGTAGCCCGGACGTACCGAACCCCCAGATAACCACCGGTGGGTTGTTCGCGTGGTTACGGTCTTGCGGGGGTGGTTTTGCGGTGGGTGGGTCCGGTTTCCGCCAAAAAACCGGAATTGCTTTCGAGATTCTGTTCGCTCTTCGCGACTCGCGGTTTCGCGCGTTCCGGCCTGTCGTCTCGGTAGGAAACGGCGCCGACGGGGCTAATTGTGCCCGTATGAGGGGTCCGGCACAGCGCCGCGGGGCTTGGCTGTGGAGCTGTGAGGCGGGCTCGATCGGGGACGGCCCGGCTCAGGCGGTGAGGAGGCCGGCCGGGATCACACCTATGCCGTCGCGGCGCCGGTAGGCCTCGCGGCCGGTGGTGATGACCGCCGCGTCGAGTAGGTTGGGGCCGATCCGACCGGCCAGCCAGCGGAGATGCCTCACGTCGTTGCCGTCGATCAGAGCCGAGAGCTTCACCTCGAGCGCCACGACCCGGCCGTCGGCCCTCTCCACGATGAGGTCGATCTCTCGCTCGCCGGCCCGGGTCCGTAAGTGCGAGACCCGGGCCTCGTTGGCCTGCGCGTAGACCCGCACCGACAGCGTGACGAGAGACTCGAACAGGGCGCCGAGCAGCGTGCCGTCCCTGGGCATGGCGGGGCCGGCGTCGACTCCGTCGACCAGGGCGTCCGCGTCCACGCCGAGCAGGCACGCGGCCAGGGCGGAGTCGGCGAGCTGGTGAACGGGGGAGGCGGCCAGGCGTGTGAGCCGGTTCCTGGTGGGGAGCCAGGCCGGCACTTCCTCGATCATCCAGAGCTGCTCCAGGATGCGGCGGTAGGCGATCGTGGTCGATCTGGCCGGTTTGTCCGGTTCTCCCGGCGTGGCGGCGTCGCGGATGGTGGCGTAGGACGCCGAGGTGGAGGTTGCGGCCGCGAACGCGGTCATCCAACTCCGCAGCGACCGGCGGTCGCGGACGCTGCGGCCGAGGTAGCTGAAGTCGTGCTCGACGATGCGATCGATATACCCGTCGAGCTGGGCCCGGAGCAAGCGGGGAGAGAGGGTTCGCATCGCGGGGAAGCCCGACCGGACTATCTCGTCGGCGTAGTCGGTCAGGCGCATGTCCGAGCTGCCCCCCAGTGACGGTCTCCGGCCGCGGAGCAGGCCCGAGAGGCTGACGGTCGCCTCTCCCGGGCGGCGCTCGGCCAGAGACAGGGGCCGCATCCTCACGGTCACGATCCTCCCCGCGCCCGAGTGGGTCGGGGCCTCCGCAGGTGCGGCCGAACCGGTCAGCAGGAACCGCCCGGCGGCCGGATCGCGGTCCACGGCTCGCCGGACCAGATCCCAGGAGTGCGGCATGCGCTGCCACTCGTCGATCAGGATCGGAGGCTCGCCGGTCACGACGCGCTCGGGCTCGGCCCTGATGATCTGTTGATGCCTGGCGTCGTCGAGGCGATGAACGGTCCCGGCCCGCCGCAGCGCGGTCTCGGTCTTGCCCACCGCCCTCGGGCCCTCGATGGATATCGCCGGCAATCCGGCAACCAGTTCGTCCAACTCACCGTCGACGATCCTGGCGATGTACCTGTCCACGGAACCTACGATACAGATTGGAAGGCTTCTACGCTACTGATTGGATGATGATTGTGATTCCGATTGGAGAACGCCTGCCACTGCCCCGAGGCGTCATCAGCCACGAGGCCAACATCAACGCCCTGGCGCCGGGCCGGTATCACGCCCGGCTGGGTTGTGTTGAGACTCAGCAAGGCGACTCCTCACCTTGCTAGCGGATGATGGCTACTACCTCGTTGGTGCGGACGGTGTCGCCGGGCTGGACCTTCAGTTCCACCAATTCCCCGTCCATGGGGCTCTTGATCTCGTTCTCCATCTTCATGGCCTCGAGGACGCAGATCTGCTGATCTGTAGTCACCCGGTCGCCCGCCTTGACCGACACCTTGACGATGGTGCCCTGCATGGGTGACAGCACCATGCCGGGTTCGGTGGACGCCCGCCCTCCGGTAGTCCTGCGCTGGGGTGGCCGCCGCATCGGGCGATCCCCGGCCGGATGCTGGACCGCGGGAGGCCAGAAGGTCACTTCGAACTTCCGCCCGCCCACCTCTACGGTCATCTCGCGGCCCGGTCCCGGATCCTCGGTGGGTTGGGCCTCGCCCCGGTCGAACGGCTCGGGGTCGAGCATCAGCTCCTCTTCGGCGAACCGGGTGTGGGCCTCCCCGGCGACGAAGACCGGGTGGGACAACACCGCCCGGTGGGCCGGAATGGTGGTCGCCACGCCCGCCACGCGGTACTCGTCCAGGGCCCGTTCGGCCCGGGCTATCGCGGCTTCCCGGGTCCGGCCCCACACCACCAGCTTGGCCAGCAGGTTGTCGTAGTACTGGCTGACCGAGGTGCCCGGGGTGATCCACGAGTCCACGCGCACGCCCGGCCCGCCGGGCTCCTGGTACTCGGTCACGGTCCCGGGCGAGGGGCGGAACCGGTCGGCGGGATCCTCGGCGTTGATGCGTAGCTCGATGGCGTGCCCGACCACCGGTACTTCATCGAAGGAGAGCGGATGGCCGTCGGCGATGGCCAACTGCTCGGCCACCAGGTCGAGTCCGGTCACCATCTCGGTCACCGTGTGCTCGACCTGGAGGCGGGTGTTCATCTCGAGGAAATAGAAGGTTCCGTCGGGCCGGACCAGGAACTCGACGGTGCCGGCGTTGGCATAGTCACAGGCCTCGGCGATGGCGAGCGCGGCCTCGCCGAGCGCCGTCCGGCCTTCGGGGGTGAGCAGCGTGGAGGGCGCCTCCTCGATGAGCTTCTGGTGACGGCGCTGCACGGAGCAGTCCCGTTCACCGAGAAAGCGGGCGTTGCCGTGCCGGTCCACGATGATCTGGGCCTCGATGTGGCGCGCCCGGTCGAGGTAGGCCTCGAGGTAGACCGCCGGGTTGCCGAAGTACGCCTCCGCCTCCCGCCGGGCGCCCTCGATGGCGCTGCCGAGTTCCTTGCGGTTGGCGGCGACCCGCAGACCCTTGCCCCCGCCGCCGTGGGAGGCCTTCACCGCGATCGGGTAGCCGATTCGCGAGGCGATCCGGGCGGCCTCCTTCGAGCTGTGGACAGCCTCGGTGGTCCCCGGAACCGGCGCCACCCCGGCCCCCTCCGCGGTCTGCCGCGACCTGATCTTGTCGCCCATCAGCTCGATGGCGCGGGCCGGCGGCCCCACCCAGGTGATGCCCGCATCCTCCACCATGCGCGCGAAGCCGGCGTTCTCGGACAGGAACCCGTAGCCGGGATGGATAGCGTCAGCGCCCGACTGTCTGGCGACATCGAGGATGCGCCGGGCGTTCAAGTACGACTCCGAGGCGGGAGGACCGCCGATGTTCCAGGCCTCGTCGGCCAGGTCGACATGCAGGGCGTCCCGGTCCAGTTCCGAGTACACCGCGATCGTCCGCAACCCCAGTTCGGCGGCGGTCCGGATCACCCGTACCGCTATCTCCCCCCGGTTGGCGACCAGGAGGGAGTCCATGCTCAGGCTCTGCGTCGGCACGAGGGTCTCAGGAGGGTGCTGAAAAAGATGGGGATGGCTTGGCCCGCGGTGCTGTGATCAGGGGTCTATTGCTGGACATCGGGCCAACGGGACATTTTCCAGTACCCTCCTAGAGCGGGATGTTGCCGTGCTTCTTGGGTGGAAGCGAGTCACGCTTGTCGCGCAGCATGTCGAACGCCTTTATGAGAAGCACCCTGGTCTCTCGGGGTTCGATGACGCTGTCCACCAGGCCCAGTTCGGAAGCCACGTAGGGGTTGGCGAAGCGGTCCTCGTACTCCTCGACCAGATCGTCCCGCCTGGCATCGGGGTCGGCGGCGGTGGCGATCTCCTTGCGATGGATGATGTTGACCGCCCCCTGGGCGCCCATCACCGCGATCTCGGCCGACGGCCAGGCGTAGACCAGGTCGGCGCCCACGCCGCGCGCGTTCATGACCAGGTAGGCGCCTCCGTAGGACTTGCGGGTGATCACGGTCACCCTGGGAACGGTGGCCTCGCAATATGCGTAGAGCAGCTTGGCGCCGTGGCGGATGATGCCGCCGTGCTCCTGCTCCACACCCGGCAGGAATCCGGGCACGTCCACGAACGTGATGATCGGAATGTTGAAGGCATCGCACATCCGTACGAACCGGGCCGCCTTCTGTGACGCTCCGATGTCGAGCGTCCCGGCCAGATGGCTCGGCTGGTTGGCCACGATGCCCATGGAGTGGCCGTTGAGGCGGGCCAGTCCCACCACGATGTTGCGGGCCCAGTGCTCGTGAACCTGGTAGAACTCGCCCGCGTCCACCACCGATTCGATGATCTCCACCATGTCGTAGGGCTGGTTGGGCGAGTCGGGAATGATCGAGTCGAGATGGTCGTCCGCCCGGTCCGGAGAGTCGTCAGGCGGGAAGTAGGGGGGCGGCGTCATGTTGTTCTGGGGGAGGAACGACAGAAGGTAGCGGACGTCGTCCAGGGCGTCTGCGCCGGAGTCGGAGACGAAGTGCGTGACCCCCGAGGTGGAGGCGTGAGTGTTGGCGCCGCCCAGGTCCTCGAAGGTGACCTCCTCGCCGGTGACGGCCTTGATCACGTCCGGTCCGGTGATGAACATGTGGCTGGTGCCGTCCACCTGGTAGACGAAATCGGTGATGGCGGGGGAGTAGACCGCTCCGCCAGCGCACGGACCCATGATGACCGACACCTGGGGGATCACCCCCGACGCCATCACGTTGCGGTAGAAGATCCTCCCGTAGCCGTCCAGCGACTGCACGCCTTCCTGGATGCGCGCCCCGCCGGAGTCCTTCAGCCCGACCACCGGCGCACCGACCTTCATGGCCATGTCCATCACCTTGGTGATCTTGTCGGCCACCGCCTTACCGAGGCTCCCGCCGAAAACGGTGAAGTCCTCGGCGAAGACAAAGACGGTCCGGCCGTTGACGGTTCCATAGCCGGTTACCACCGCATCCCCGAGCGGTCGCCGGTCCTCGAGTCCGAATCCACGCGACTGGTGCCGGACGAAGGTGTCGATCTCCTGGAAGCTCCCCTGGTCGAGCAGGAGAGCGATCCGCTCCCGGGCGGTCAGCTTGCCCTTCTCGCGCTGGCGGTCCACCGCGCGCCGGGATCCTCCGCCCTCAGCCTGGCGGCGGAGCTCTCGAAGCTGGTCGATGCGCTGTTCGGTTCCCAAAGTCGTCCGGCTTTCTGTGGTCGGCCTGCGGATACGGCGGCGCTCAAGGTTAGGCGTTACGTCCTCTCGTAACGATTCTCCGGGGCCGGGACACGGACGCGTCACCATCCGGCCCTGGGCCCATGCCCGGGCGCTTATCCTTCGAACTCGACCCTTAGACCCTTACCGGCTGCCGATGGCTACACCGTACGAGAAGCTGATACTTGACCGGACCACCTCCACCCAGGACGAGGTGTGGGCCCGGTCCGAATCCGTGCCCCTCCTGGTGGTGGCGCGGTCCCAGACCCGGGGGAGGGGGCGCTCGGGGGCCCGGTGGTCGAACGCGCCGAGAGCACTGGCGGCTTCCCTTGGATTCCGGCCGCACTGGCCCCCTTCCTCATGGCCGCGGCTGACGCTGGTGGCCGGCGTGGCGGCCCTGCGAGCGCTGGGCGATCCGGCGCGGGACGTCACGCTCAAATGGCCCAACGACCTGGTGCGCGGGCCGCTGAAGGTGGGCGGGCTCCTCACCGAGGCTTCGGGCGACACGGTGGTGGCGGGTTGGGGCGCCAACCTGTTCTGGCCCGACGCTCCGGGCGGCACGGGTGCTCTGCTCGACTCCGATCCCGGCCCGGAGGCGGGGGCGGACATAGCGGAGCGGTGGGCCGAGGAGTTGCTTTCGCTGCTGGCCCGCGAGCCGGATGATTGGCCCCGCGACGAATACCGTCGACGCTGCTCCACACTCGGGCGCGCGGTCACATGGGTTCCCGACGGCACGGGGACGGCGGTCGATATCTCACCGGACGGGGGCTTGGTGGTGGACACGGATACCGGCTTGCGGACGCTGACCTCGGCGGCGGTCACCGAGGTGCGAGACCGCGGGCTCAGCCGTTAACCATCCACTGGCTCCGATTGACGGCGGTCCGACTTGTCTGGCCTGGGTCATGACGGTCGGATGACGACGACGCCCCGTGCCATCGCCGCCAACGGCGACACCCCGGCCCCGGTTGCCCCGCTTGCGCTCCGGCGCGCTGAACCGGTAGGAGTCTCCGAGCAGGTTCGGCTACTGGGCGGTTCTGCCGCCGTCCACCGGGAGGATGGCGCCGGTGACGAAGGCGGCGTCGTCCGACGCCAGGAACAGCGCGGCGCCGGCGATCTCCAGCGGTGTTCCGAGGCGCCCGATCGGGTGCTTGGCGGCCGTGAGCTCCAGTCCCCGCTCGAGGCTGCCATTCCCTTGAAGACGCATGAGCGGCTCCATGACCGGCGTGTGGACGGCGCCAGGGCAGAGGGCGTTCACCCTGATCCCCACCGGAGCGAGATCGATCGCCATGGCGCGGGTCAGGGAGACCACCGCACCCTTGGCGGCGCTGTATGCGGAGAAGTTCGCCATCCCGGCCAGGGCGGCCACGGATGCCTGGTTGATGATCGATCCGCCGCCCGTGGCCTTCAGGTGGGGGATGGCGGCCCGAGAGGTTAGGTAGACGCCCTTGACGTTGACGGCGAAGCACCTGTCCCAGTCATCCTCGTCCGTATCCAGAACCGACCCGGACGGTGCTACACCGGCGTTGTTGAAGACGATGTCGAGGCGGCCGAGGAGCCGGGCTGAGCGGGCCACGGCTCGGGACATCTCGTCCGGCGACGACACGTCGGCCACCACCGCATGGGCCTCCGCGCCCGTGGCCGAGATGGCTGAAGCGGCAGCTTCGGCGGCCGGGCCGTCGCGATCGAGTATCGCAACTCCGGCGCCCTCGCCGGCGAAGAGTTCGGCGGTGGCCCGGCCGATGCCCGACCCGGCGCCGGTAATGAGAGCGGTGCGTCCTTGGAGTCTCATGACGGTTCATCCTACGTTCCTTTCCGATGGCTCGCGGCGGCTGCCATCGCCCCCGAGACGAGCAGGATCGGAGTCCACGCCAGGCCGCGGGTCCGACCCGGCGCCGCCATGAACACCAATGCCGCCGCGCCGCGAGGAAACCCCCGATGCGGAGCGTCGGCATGTCGTGCCCGACGAGGCCGACCGGCATCATGGTGATGGAGACCTCCAGAAGACGGTGTGCGATGGACGGGGGTTTGGTGGCGGAGGCGGACACGGACACGGGCCTGCGGACGCTGACCTCGGCGGCGGTCACGGAACTGCTTGACCATGGGTTCAGCCGTGTGCCTCCCACTGGCTACGATTGAGAGCCGTTCGACGTGTCTGCCCGTGGTCCTTACAGGAGGTGGTGTGGCGGTTCTCCAGCATGAGGGAACGATCGAGATTCTCTATCGTGACTTCGCGATGCCGTCCGGGGCCGGGTTCACCACCGGTTACCTGTCCCGTCCGGACCGGATCGGCGACTACCCGCTGGTGGTGTTGCTGCCCCCGCTCCACGGGATAACGCCCTTCGTCAAGGATCTTGCCCGCCGGCTGGCGCGTAACTGTTACGCCGTCCTCGTCCCCGACCTGACCCGGGGCGCTCATCCCGGCCCCAAGGCGCAGTTCGAGGAGTTGGTCGCCACCTACCACGGGGTCCGGGACAGCCGCGCCCTGGCGGACATCGACGATGCGGTGGCCTTCGCGTTCGCAGATCCGGCCGGTTGGGCCCGTCCCGGCAAGATCGGCGTGGTGGGGATCGACGTGGGGGGCCGGTTCGCCATCATCTATTCGGCGCACCGGCAGCGGGCGGTGGGGGCGCTCTGCGTGGCGTATGCGCCGCTGGCCGGCGATGAGGAAAGGCGCCTGCCGGTAGTCGAGGCCTTGGAGATGCTTCCCATGCCGGTCCTGGGCCTTTACGGGGCGGACGACGATCTGGTGCCCGCCGCCGGAGTTGACGAGGCCCAGCGGCTCAACCCGCACGGCAGGTGGATCCTCTACGAGGGCGTAGGTCATGACTACCTGGATGACGATGCCGACTCGTACCATCCCGCCGCCACGAGTGACACCCTGGCCCGATTGCTGGACCTGCTGGCCGCCACGCTCGGGTAGCCCGACCGATTGGACGCACCGATGCGTATCTCGATTCTCATGGGCGGTGAGCCGGTAGGCATGTTCAAGGCCCCGGAGGAAGTGGTCGCCGAAGCGGTCTCCGCCGAGGAGGATGGGTTCAGCTCGGCGTGGTGTATCCACTTCAGCCGTGGCATCGACTCGATGACCATGCTGGCCGCAGCGGCGCAGCGGACCTCGCGCATCGAGCTCGGGGTGGGGGTGGTTCCCACCTATCCCCGCCATCCGGTCGCACTGGCCCAGTCCGCCGCCACGGTCCAGTCCCTGTCGGGCGGACGCTTCGTGCTCGGGGTGGGCGTATCGCATCGCCCTGTCATCGAGGGGATGCACGGTCTCGACTATTCGAGCCAGGTAGGGCACCTCCGCGAGTACCTGACCGTCCTGGACGGGCTGCTCCGCGAGGGCAGTACCAGCTTCGCCGGGGATCACTACCGGGTCGAGGCGGCGATAACGGTGCCGGGGACGTCCCGCGTGCCGGTGATCGTCGGGGCGTTGGGGCCCGCGATGTGTCGGCTGGGCGGGGAGCTGGCCGATGGGGTCACCACCTGGCTGGCCGGACCCAAGTCCCTGGAGGAAGTGGTGCTACCAGCCGTCTCTGAGGGTGCGGAAGCGGCAGGGAAGCCTTCGCCCCGCGTGGTAGCGGGGATCCCGGTGGCGGTTGACGGGGATCGGGACCGAGCCGAGGCAGCGGCTAACCGGACGTTCGGCATGTACGGAAATCTCGTCAACTACCAGCGACTGTTCGTTCGCGAAGGGGTGGATGGACCGGCGGATTCGGTCATCACCGGCAATGCACGGACCGTCCGATCGCGCATCCAGGCGCTGTTCGATGCGGGCGCCACTGACGTGTGGGCGGTGCCGTTCGACACCGGAACCGGAACCGGAACCACCCGCGATCTGCTCGCGGACCTCGTGAATCAGGCCTAAGTGGCAGTCGACAATTTTAGTTACCTGTAGCAACTAGCAACTAGCAACTAGCAACTAGCAACTAAGAAGCCAGGTCGGGCTCCCGTCGCTCCGGATCCCAGGCGCCCGTAGCGGCGAGGCGCGTGGCGATCGGTTGGAGCGTCTCGAACCGGAGACCGGTCCGCAACGCTTCCAGCGCGAGGATTCGGGCGGGGTCGATGTTCCCCAGGCCCACGTTGAGGCCGAAGCGTCCGATCAGCATCTCCTGCTGGTCCTTCAGGGGCGCTTCCCACACCAGCCGGTCCACGGCATCGCCGACCCGCCGGGCGACCGTCTCGACCGCCTCCATATCGATCCGGCCCTCGGCGTCATACATACCGACCCCGATGCCGGATTCTCTACCTTCGACCACCACCCACGAGGCTCCCCACTCCAGGTCCTGCAGGGCCTGATCGGCCAGTTGCTCCGGCGAGGGCTGGGCGGCGGGATCCTTCTTACCGACCTCGGTGATGACCTCCAGGTCATGGTCCAGAGCGCACTCGATGGCCCCCCGCCGGCGGTCGGGCGAGAGGTCGATCGAGCCTTCGGAAATCTCGACGGCGGTGAAGCCCATCCCGCGGGCGGTCCGCATGTAGTGGCGGCAGTGGCGCCGCACGATGGTGGCCTCGAACATGGTTCCGCCGGGGAAGGTGAGTATTCCGGCCGACCCGATCAGGTCCAGCTTCTTGGTGAGCACCGGTTTGGGCATCAGCGCCGAGGTGCCGAAGCTCAGCTTCCAGTGGTCGATCCAGCGGTCCGCCATCATCAGCAGGTCCCCGCACTGGGAGAGGCCCAGCCCGGTGTCGATGACCATGGTCACGCCGGCGCGGCGCGGCTTGGTGGACCGCTCGCGCCGGACGTCTCCGGTGACTGCTAACCGGTACCAGGCGGATCCGTCGGCACCGGTCACAGGTCCTGGAGATCCTTCGACCCGGCCCGGAGGCGGGACAGCTGGATGAAGTGGGTCGGGTTGAGGAACAACTCGTCCATCTCCGCGAGCTGGTCGATGGTGAGTCCCCGGCGGTACAGCTGGAACAGGTACTGGAAGGCGTCTCGGGCCCCGGCGCCGACGTGATGGGCGCCGACCACCTTGCGCGAGGCGGAGGCGATGATCAGCTTCTGGAATCCCGACATGCGGGGCTTGGCGAACGCGTAGAGCATCATACGGTCGGTGGCCGGCAGGGCGACCTCCCAGCCATCCTCCGAGTCGGGGGGCATCTTGATGATGGTCACGTCCCCGTAACGCTCCCGCGCTTCTTCCTCGCCGACCCCGAACCAGCTGACCTCGTAATGGGTATGTAGGAAGTCGGGGAACTCCTTGAACTCGTAGTGGACGTCTTCACCCATGATGTGGCGTGACGCGTACATGCCCGACTTGCGGGCCTTGAACATCTCCATGGGCGGGCCGATCAGGTCGCCGATGGCGTACACGTTGGGAACGGAGGTCTGCATCTGCGGGTTCACCTTGATGGTCCCGTCGTCGTTCAGCTTCACGCCCAGCACGTCGGCGGCCATTTTCGAGTTGGGAACCTCGCCCAGGCCGTGGAAGACGAAGTCGGTCTCGACGTACTCGATTCCATCCGGCGTGGAAACGGTTACGCCCTTGACGCGGCCGCTTCCGTCATCGTGGACCTCGGTCACGACCGAACCCTCCCAGATCTCGGTCCCCTGCTCCTTCATCATGGTGATCACGTAATCCCGTGTCTCGCCATCCTCCAGCAGCTTCAGCAGTTCGGAACGCACCACGAAGATGGTGCGGCGTCCCGTGGCCTGGAAGAAGCAGCCGTATTCGACCGCTGTCTTGGAGCCGCCGATCACGACGACGGTGTCACCCGGCTCGTAGTCGAGGTCCTCCACCAGGGATTCGTAGGTGAAGACTCCTTTCAGGTCGTTGCCGGGGCACGGAAGCGGTCGGGGATGGGCGCCGGTGGCGAGGATCAGGTTCCTGGCGGTGAAGGTACGCCCGGCCACCTCCACGGTGCGGGAATCGATGATCCTGCCGGGGGCGTTCAGGATGTACTCGAGGTCAAGTTGCTCCTTGCTCTGGAAGTTCATGATGGCGTGCGGGGCGATCCGCCCGGCCCGGAACAGGTCGACTATCTCCTTGATGGAGGTCACCCGACCGTCCATATCGGGGAACCAGAACTGCCCGCTGAAGGTGCGGGTCAGCATGAGCTCGGCTGCCACCTCGCTGAAGAGGTGATGGGGGACGCAGGCGTTGTGCGGGCAGGAACCCCCCAGGAAGGGCCACTGGTCGATGATCAGCTGGCGCCCGCCCATGGCCCGCATGTAGGCGGAGCCGAAACGTCCGGCGGCCCCCCCGCCCAGGAAGATGGCATCGTAGGGGCGGGTGTCGGTCTCGTCGACGTTGAACACCACCCGGTTGTCCTCGGGGTCCTCCAGCATGGAGTCGATCTCAGGCCCCCAATCATGGATGCTGATGGGATCCCGGCTGCGAATGTCCCAGGGTGTCAATGTGGTGGTCGCCACCTGTTCCTCCCTTTGTCCGTCAAGTCTGAGGGAATTGTTCCTCGGAACGCCACGTCCGGGCCATCAGTCCGGGCGTGACGATCCGGGGGCGTGGTTCACGATGATACTTGCTGCGGTCGGCCGCTCCCGGGCGGGTGGGTCACGTAGAGCTTCCAATCCACCGCGACTGCGCCGGTGCCGGTTGCCATTACCGGGTTGAGGTCGACCTCGCTCAGTTCGGGGTGCTCTGCCACCATGCGAGAGACGCCGGCTATCACTTCGCCGAGCGCGTCGAGGTCAACCGCCGACCTGCCCCGGTAACCGGCGAGTAGCTGGAAGCCTTTCAGGCTCCTCAGCATCCCGATCGCCTCCTTCTTGCTGACCGGCGCCAGCGCGAAGGCCACATCCTCCAGCAACTCCACCATGGTCCCGCCCATGCCGGCCATCACCACCGGTCCGAACACGGGATCCTGCACGGCCCCCACCGCCATTTCCACACCGTCCAGCCTGGGCTGGACCAGTACTTCGCTTCCAAGCGCGGACAGGTCGCGATAGGCGTCCGCCACGTCATCCCCTGTGGACAGGTCCATCCGTACCCCGTCGACTTCGGCCCGATGGGCCACGGAGGGGACGGCGGTCTTCATCACTACCGGCCCATCCAGTCGTTCGGCCGCCGCCCAGGCCTCGTCCGCCGTCGCGCAGAACGTGCTCTCGACTGTGCTGATCCCGTACCCGGCCAGGATGCGGGGGGCTTCGGCGGCCGGGACCGGTCCGTCCGCCAGGCGGAGAGGTTCGGCTGGGTCCGCCCGCACGGACGGGGTGATGCGCGAGCGGGTGGAGGCGTAGCGCACCGCGTGCCCTACCGCTCGCGCTACGCGCTCGGGCCATTCCAGGCAGGGAATCCCGGCCGACTGGAGCATCCCGGCCATACCCCGACCCTCTCTAGGGGTCACCCAGCAGCAGTAGACGGGTACCCGGTTGCCTCCGTCCCTCAGCGCCGCCACGGTGTCTCTCAGCCCGGCCAGCGTGGCCTCGTCCATGGCCGCCCGCTGCAGCAGGATGGGGATCACCAGATCCACCTCGCCGGAGCGGGCCAGCGTACCGGTGAGCCACGGGTAGAGCTCCGCGAACCGTGACCAGATGGGGGTCATGTCCACCGGGTTGCGAGCGCTGCCGATCGGAGGCAGCCGTTCGGCGATGCGGTCTCGGAGGCCGGGCGACAATTCGGGGACCTCTACACCCTCGTCCTCAAGCATGTCGGCCAGCTCGACGCCCACCCCGCCCGAGTTGGTGATGATGGCCGCCCGAGTGCCTCGCGGCAGGGGCTGGGTGTCCAGCACCCGCGCCACGTCAAGCATCTCCAGACCCGACCGGACGCTGATGGCCCCCGCCTGGCTCATGGCCGCCCGGAAGACGGCGTCGTCAGTACCCAGGGCCCCGGTGTGGGACAGTGCCGCTCGAGCCCCGGCCTCCGACCGACCGGTCTTGGTGACGATCACCGGCATGGTCGGGCTGGCAGCCCGGATGGCCGCGGCCAGCTCGGCCCCGTCAGCCACCGACTCCGCCAGCAGGCAGACGATGCCGGTGCCGGGATCCTCATGGAAGTAGCGGATGACCTCGTGGTCGCCGATGTCGGCCTTGTTGCCGGATGAATACACCTTCCCGAAGCGCAGGTTCTCGTCCAGCGCCAGCGAGTGGATCGCCATCCCGTAGGCGCCGGACTGAGTGACCAGGGCTACCTGCCCCGCCTCGATCTCACCCGCCATCGTGATGGACGCATTGAGGCCTCGTGCGATGTTCTGGATACCGAAGCAGTTGGGTCCGACGATCCGGACCGGACCGGCCGCCTCGACCAGCTCGGCCTGGAGGGCGGCCCCGGCCGGCCCGGTCTCGGCGAACCCTCCCGCCAGTACCACTATCCCGCCCACTCCCTTGGCGGCGGCCTGGCGGGCGATGACCGGCGCCGCCCGGGCGGGCACGACCAGGACCGCCAGGTCGACCTTCCCCTCTATCTCGGTCAGGCTCGGGACCGACCGCACGCCCCCGACCCGGTCCGCCGAAGTGGTTACGGGGATGACCTCGCCGTCAAAGTCCGCCAGGTTCTTCCAGATAACCGAACCGACCTTGCCGGGACGGTCAGACGCTCCTACGACGGCGACGCGCGCCGGTTCGAAAAACGAGTCGAGGGTCATAGGGAGAAGGTCCGCTCAAGCTCAGGGCCGAACTCCCGCCGGCGTACGTTGAGGGGATCAATGGCCCTCACCAGTTCAATCTGGTGCCGGGAAGGCGTATCCACGGTTGCCAGATCGGGCGCCACGGCGAACTCGAAGCCGGTGGCGGCGGTCACGTCGCCGAGCGTCACATCGGGAAACAGCCTCCGGAGCCGGGCCCGACCCTCGGGGTAGTCGAACACGGCCAGTTCGGTGACAAGCACCTCGGGGCCGCCGCCGGTGTAGCCGAGCTCGGATCGGGTCCCCTCCGGGGTCAGGTGGCCGATGTCCGTGATGAAGTCGCACTTCTCGACCAGGCACCGCCCCGACCGGTGGTTGGTGGTCCAGAGAGTGAGCCGCTTGATGGTGGCCGACATGTTGCATCCACCTCCCCCTCCACCCAGCTTCACCTTCGGTGCGGGCATCCGGCCCACGGCGGTGACGTTGGTGTTCCCGTAGGAGTCGATCTGGAGTCCCGATAAGAACATGTGGTCCACGTCGCCTCGGACCGACATGTCGAACGCCTCCTCGAAGCGCATCGAATAGGCCGCTCCGCGCTTCAGGGAGTGGTCGTTGCTGGTGGGTGGGATGAAGGCCGGAGAGGGGTTGACCGCATAGGTGGCGCCCTCGATCAGCAGGGCATTCGGGGCATGGGTGCGTTTGGCGAGGTGCATGGCGACGGTGGCGCACGGGCTACCGAAGCCGTGGAAGACTGCTTCGGCGTCCCGGACGGTTCGGGCGAGCTCGACCACGAAGAGCTCGTCAAGACCGAATCGATAGCTCACCGGAACATCTCCATCCATGCGCCGTCGGAAGCCCGATAGCTGGTCAGATGCTCCAGCCGGTCGGCGCCGATCAGCCGGCGGTAGCCGTCCTCGTCTACGCCCGTGACGTAGCGGCGCAGGTAGCTCTCCGCGCCTTCCGCCGTCCGGGCGGCGGCCACCCATGTGGCCAGATGAGCCCGGTCGTACGCGTAGCCGGGATAGCAGGAGCTGGGATGGGCCCCGAATGGCGCCTCGGCCACGGCGGCGACCCGGTAATACGGGATGATGATCCCTGCCGTTGCCACCTCGTCGGTGGAAACGATCCGATCGACGGTGGCGACCACCATGGCGGAGGCCACCGCGAACCGCTCGTCCAGAACGTAGGGCTGCTCGATGTGGAGGTTCCCCGCACGATCCCCGATCGGGGCGTGGACCAGCGCCACGTCCGGGGCCAGGGGCGGCACGGCCACGTATTCGTGCCCGGTGAACGGGCAGGTCACCCTGGTGTACTCCGGATGCAGCCCCTCGACGTCCGTTCCCTTGACGCCGTGGACGGGAAGGAAGGAAAGGCCCATCTCCGCGGCCCGGAGCTGGGTGAGGATGGTGTCGCAGCAGCTCTCCCTGACCTCCAGCGATCCGCCCTGAGCCGCCCTCCGGAAGGCCGGCGCCAGGCCGTGATCCTGCTCGTAGCCCACGTAGCTCTCCTCGCAGACGGAGATAGCTCCGGCGGCGGCCAGCAGGTCCACATCGAAGGAATGGGCGGAGCCGACCACGTGGAGGTCACCGATCCCGGCTCTTATCAACTCCCGCACCAGCGCCATCGGAAGCCGGGCCGAGAGGCCTCCTCCCAGTGCCACCATCGAGCCGGGTTGCACCATCGCCACCGCGGTATCGAGGTCGGCCAGCTTGTCGGGAGCAAGATGTAAGGCCATCCGCGCGGCCTAGAAGGGCACCGAAAAAGACCGGGATGGGTTGGCCCGGCATCCCTCGACCAGGGTTTTCGTTGCCGACGTATCGGGCCAACCGGACATTTTCGGTGTCCTCCTACTGGGCGGTCATGCCGCCATCGACCGTGAAGACGGTGCCGGTGACGAAGCTGGCGGCGTCCGATGCCAGGAACAGCGCGGCGTTGGCTATCTCCACAGGCGTTCCGAGGCGCCCTATCGGGTACTTGGCGGCCGTGATCTCCAGGCCACGCTCGATACTCCCGCCTCCGCGTTCACGCATGAGCGGTTCCATGAGCGGCGTGTAGACCGTGCCAGGACAGAGGGCGTTAACCCGGATCCCCATCGGAGCAAGGTCGATCGCCATGGCGCGGGTGAGAGAGACCACCGCACCCTTGGCGGCGCAGTAGGCGGCGAACCCCTGGATCCCGACCAGAGCGGCCACGGATGCCTGGTTGATGATCGACCCCCCGCCGGCTGCTTCCAGATGGGGAATGGCGGCCTGCGACGTGAGGTAGGTGCCTTTCGCGTTGACGGCGAAGCAGCGATCCCAGTCCTCCTCGGTGGCGTCCACCACCGAACCGGTGGAGCCGACGCCGGCGTTGTTGTAGACGATGTCAAGGCGACCGAGGAGCCGGGTGGCGCTTGCCACGGCGTGGGAGATCTCCTCCGATGAGGATACGTCTGCAACTACCGGATGGGCCTCCGCGCCCGTGGCCGAGATGGCCGAGGCAGTTGCTCCGGCGGCCGATGCGTCGCGATCGAGTATCGCAACGCCGGCACCCTCGCTCGCGAACAGTTCGGCGGTGGCCCGGCCGATACCCGACCCGGCGCCGGTGATGAGAGCAGCGCGTCCTTGGAGTTTCATAACGTTGATCCTACGCCGTCTGCACAACCGGGCACACCGGCGATCCGTGGTCGGTGGTCGGAGGCGGCATCGGTTAGGACTCGCCGGGGCACTCGGTCAGGGGGGTCCAGCGGTCCCGGCGGGCGAGGCTCGGCCGGCGGAGTGTTTCGTCAAGGGCGCGCAACGTATCCTGTGGGATCTCGATTCTGTCTGGAGGTATGGATGGCACACCGGGCGTCAAGGGTGGCTGTGGTTACCGGAGGTGGGTCGGGTATAGGGCTGGCGACCTGCCGGCGCCTCCGGCGTGAGGGGTTCCGGCTCGGTGTATTCGACCTCGACGCCGGTAGCGCTTCCGGTGCCGCCGGCGACGGGCTGGGGCTGGGAGTGGACGTAGCGGTCGAAAGCCAGGTCACGGAGGCCTTCAGCGCCGTGGAGGAAGCCCTGGGTCCGGTCGACGTGCTGGTCAACAACGCCGGGATTACCGGTTCCCTGGAGGCGACCCGCCTCCACGAGACCCCGGTCGACGAGTGGGACCGGGTCATGGATGTCAACGTCAGAGGCGTCTACCTTTGTTCCCGGGTCGCCCTTGCCTCGATGGTTCCCCGCCGGTCCGGTCACATAATCACTGTTGCGTCCGTCGCGGGCATGGATCCCTTCCCGGCCCGCTCGGCGTACTCGGTCTCCAAGTCGGCGGCGCTGCTGCTGGCCCGGTCGATAGCACTTGACTACGCCGGAGACGGCATCCGCTCCAACGCGGTGTGCCCTGGAATGGCTGAGACCCCGATGACCAAGTGGCGACTCGACCAGCCGGACCTCAGGGCTGCCATCGAAACCAGCATTCCCGTCGGCCGGGTTGCCCAACCTGAGGACATCGCCGAAGCCATTGCCCTGCTGGCCTCGGGCCAACTCTCCTACATGACCGGCCACGGCCTGGTCGTGGACGGAGGTTGGTCGCTCCGCTGACCCGGACAATCCCTTTGTCCGGGGAGTATCGGGGCTAAAGCGCGACCCTACCCGGTGTACCGCTTCTTGCTACTCTCGTCCCTGTAAGGGTCCGGACTGTTAACCATCGTCCACAGAAGGAGGTTCGTAGGACCCGCAGCTCGGGTCGCAGGACGCAACTAAGGGCGGCTCGAGAATCTCTCTCTCGAATGGAGGGGATATGCAGATCAAAGGTGAAGAGGTATTGATTCCGACCTCCATGGTCGGGAACTATCCGAACCCGAGGTGGTGGGACGCCAACTGCGTACGGGATTGGACCGGTGACCAGGAACCCCCGGACGCCTACATCAGGGAGGCGCTGGAAGACGCGGTAGGCGGCCTCGCCAAGGACCAGGAGAACGCCGGTCTCGACATCATCACCGATGGGCGGCTCCACGGTGACAACTACGCCGACCAGGCCCTCTACTACTACTACAAGCGGTTGGGATACGACCTGAAGGGCGGCTTCCTGGGCTTCCCGATCTACAGCCGTCTCCACGCCGGAACGCTGACCCAGGAGGTCAAGCGGCGGGGCGCCATCATGGTCGAGCAGGCCCGGGCGCTGAAGAGGGCCACCAACAAGGCCACCAAGGTCCAGTACACCGGTATCCAGGTTCTGGCCCAGGCCACCAACGACCTTCACTACGAGGCTGCCGAGGATCGGGCCATGGCTATTGCCGCGGCCGTTAACGAGGACATCCTGGAGGTCGACGCCATGGGTGTCGACTTCATCCAGCTGGACGAGTTCACCTGGCCGTACTTCTACGAACCCTGGGCTATCGAGGCCTTCAACCGGGCCGTAGAAGGTGTCCAGAACGCCAAGATCATTGTTCACATCTGCTGGGGCAACTGGGGCGGCACCCCCGCCTACTTCCCGGACGAGACGGCCGGCGCCGGTGAGATCTTCGATCTGACCATCCGGGAGGGTGACGAGCCATCGGCCACCGCTTCGGTGATCCCGAAGTCATACGAGGCGAATATCGATGTTCTCAACCTCGAGAACTGCGGCCGGCGCTCCGATGATCTGTCCGGCCTAGAGGTGATCCGTGACAATCCGGTACCCGAGACCGTCCAGTTCTGGGCCGGTGTGATCGATGTCAAGTCGACCATCACCGAGACGGCCGAGCAGGTCGCTGGCCGAATCCGCCGGTTGCTCGAGCATGTCCCGGCCGACCAACTCGGTGTCACCACCGACTGCGGGCTCATCCTCCTGCAGCGCTACATCGCGCAGGACAAGCTCCATGCGATGGTCTCCGGCGCCGAGATCGTCCGGAGCGAACTGAGCTAGCAGAACCGGAACCCGTGCGGGGCCGTCCCTTTCCGGGCGGCCCCGCACGTTGGCAGGGCTGGTCGTGGCCTCTGATGACTCTCCAACGTGCCGCAGTGGTGTGCTGGACGGTTTAGCGGAGGTGATATGCTTCTTACCGTTACTAAGCGACGGGAAGGCAAGGGTCTTCGCCGGGGTGCGCGCCGGTTAGAGGAAGGAGTGCCCCATGACGGCCAAGTCATATCCGGAAGGGTTCCGAGAGTTGGTGGACGCCAAGGACGAAGTGGTGAAGGCCGACAACCGAATGGCCATAGCCGACGCCCTGCTCACCGTCGAGCGGCGGATCACCATATCGACCTACTGGATGTTGGGCATTGTCGTAGGTGTTGTCGGCATCGCGACAGCGATTCTGCTCTCGGCGTTCCAGTCACTATCCCAGACGTAGATCTCAGCGGAGGGCGGCGCCGACGGGAGGGGACGTGATGCTCCTAGAATCATCGTATGCGCTTCGCATCCGGACCGTGACGGCATGCTGGTAGCCGAGCAACCCTCACCGAACGCCCGCGCCCACCCCTACCGGGGGTTGTCGGTGCAGCACGTGGACGAGGTGCCGCACCCCGATTTCATGCGGGAGCATCTCAGCGGGAGGGAGGTCTACCGGCGCACCGACTACATCGCCCTGATCCACGGCGATGCGGTCGGCCTGGCGGCGGTGGCCCGCGCCCCGTCCGACGATCTGTTCGTCCCGGTGGTGGATGTCGAGGTATGGTCGGGCCCTGACCGCACCCAACTCATCGAAGACCCCACAGTCGACGTGGGGAACGCCACCGCGCTGGCCGGTGCGGCGAGACGGCACGGGCGCCCCGGCGTCTCCGGGTTCGTGGTGAAGGGTCAGTTCGAGCACATCAACTTCATCTGGGAGCCCGACCCAGTACGCATCTTCGTCACCGAAGTCACCCCGCCGGCGCCGCCCAAGTTGCTGGTCCAGGCACGGCAGGTGGTGGACTTCGATGAGGACCTGCCGCCGGTGGATCTGGTCCTGGATGAGGTGACCTTCGGAGATCTGGCGGCGACGGCCCCCTCGGATTCCTACCTGCTCCCATGCCGCGGGGCGGGGACCGAGTTGTCCGCCGAGATGGCATACCTCGACACCCGGCCGGCGGTGCCCGAGGAGTGGGTGATGATCGGATGCGAGCGCTCGATGCAGTTCCACCGGCACTTCTACGGCAGCGAACCGCCGCAGGTCGACATCTGCCCCAGGCGCCGGGTCGAGGACGCCGATCCAGGTGGTCTCTGGCTTATAAAGTGCTGCATGCTGGAGCGGGGCATGGAGTTCGACGGCAACCGGGCGGTGGTGCCCTGGGGCGCCAATCTCGACGAGGTGAGGCAGGCATTGCGGTTGCTGGCGGGCGTGGACGCGCCCGTCCCCGTCGGATGAGTATCCACCTGGGCGACTCGGTCGTCTACGGGCACTTGTGGAGCACCGAGGAAGCCCGATCCCTGCTGGGTGAGGAGGCACGCTTCCAGGCCTGGCTGGACATCCTCGCCACGCTCGCCGAGGCGCAGGCCGAGGTGGGCCTGATTCCCGCAGAGGCGGCCGGATCCATCAGGGACCACGCCACCGAGTCCGAGGTCGACCTGGACCGGATCGCGGCCGAGACCCGCGCCACCGGCCATTCCACCCTGGGCCTCATCCGGGTGTTGCGGGCCACCCTCCCGGCGTCCGCCCGCGAATGGGTCTACTACGGAGCCACGGTCCAGGACCTCACCGACACCTGGACCGCCACGGTGATGCGATCCGTCGGGGATCTGCTGGAACGGGACCTGGCCCGGCTGGAGGCCGCCGCTCTGGTGCTGGCCCGTGAGCATCGCACCACCCCGATGATGGGTCGCACCCACGCCCAGCCGGGACTTCCCATCCCGTTCGGATTCAAGGCGGCGGTCTGGGCGGCGGAACTGGGTCGGCACCGCCGGCGCCTGGCGGACGGGCGGAGCCGCTGGGAAGTGGTCCAGCTGGGTGGCGCGCTCGGCACCCTGGAGTTCTGGGGCGACCGGGCCCTCGACCTGATGGATGCCTTCGCCCGCCGGATGGGCCTGGGCGTTCCGTCGATCCCCTGGATCACCAGCCGGGACGGACCCGCCGAATTCGTCCACCTGCTCGCGATGGCGGCCACCACCATCGCCAAGATCGGCAACGAGATCATGGAGCTGCAGCGCCTGGAGATAGGAGAGGTCCGCGAACCCTTCATCGAGGGAACGGTGGGGAGCATCACCATGCCGCAGAAGCGCAACCCGGAGTTGTCGGAGCACCTGGACACCCTCGCCCGGCTGGTGCGGGCTGACGCAGCCGTGATGGCCGAGGCGATGGTCCAGCTCCACGAGCGGGACGGCCGAGCCTGGAAGGCCGAGTGGATCGCCCTTCCCGAGGCCGCCGCCCTGACCCTCTCGGCCACCCGCTACGCGGTGATGCTGGTGGAAGGACTGGAAGCCGACGAGGAGCGGATGCGGGCCAACATCGACGCCCGCCGGGGGTTCGTGTTCGCTGAGCCGGTCATGAGGTTGCTGGCGGATCGGGTCGGTAAGCACACCGCCCACGACATCGTCTACGAGGCGGCCATGCGAGGGGTCGGGGAAGGGTTGTCGTTTGCCGAGGCGCTGATGAGCGACCAGCGTGTGCCGGCCCACCTCAGCCGGTCGGACATCGAGGAAGCAGCGGATCTCGACCGGGTGATGGGCGCTGGTCCACTTTTCGTCGACCGGGTGATAGAGGCGGCCGGTTGAAGGCCCCGGCCCGGATCGCCCTGGCCAACCTGCCGACGCCGCTTACGTTTGCGCCCCGGCTCTCCGAGGAGCTCGGCTTGACGATCTGGCTGAAGCGCGATGACCTGACCGGCGTGGGCCTGGGCGGGAACAAGGCCCGGGCGATCGAGTACCACATGGGCGCCTGCCGCGCGGCCGGCGCCGATGTGTTCGTCACCGGGGGAGGGCCTCGATCCAACTGGGTCCTGACCTCGGCGGCCGCCGCGGCCGCCGGAGGCTTGGACTGCGAGATCGTGCTGTTCGGAGACCGGCCCCCGGCCGGGACCAGCGGTGTCGACCTGCTCGACCGGCTGGACAACCTCTGGGTCCACTTTACGGGGAGCCCGGTTCGGGCCTCCGTGGATCCGCTCCTGCGACAAGTGGAAGAACGCCTGCGCGACGAGGGGCGGCGCCCTTACGTGGTGGGCAGGGGCGGCGCCGGCCCGGTCGGGGCGCTGGGGTACGTGACCGCGGTCGAGGAGATCGAAGACCAGGCGCGGAGCGCGGGAATCAGGCCCGATGTGATCTGGCTGGCGGCGGGGTCGTGTGGCACGATGGCCGGCCTGGTAGCCGGTTACCGGCGTGAGGCCCGAAGCCCGGTGGTGGTGGGTGCGGCGGTGCACCGGCCCGTCGAGGAGTGCCGGCGCCGCATCGAGGAGATATCCGAGGCATCCCTCGATCTCCTGGACGTGACCTACCGGCACCCGGTGCGGTGGCGGGTCACCGATCAGCTGGATCCCGACCCCGCGCGCCTGGAGGCCGCGGCCGGAATGATGGCGCGTTCCGAGGGTGTCTTCCTCGATCCGGAATACGGTTCCAGTGCCCTTGCGGACCTGATCCGGCGAGCCGGCGAGGTGCAAGGGACGGTCGTGTTCCTGGTTACCGGGGGCGTCCTCAACCTGTTCTGCGGGAGCTCGGCGGCATGATCCCACCGCCGGAGGGCTATCTGGGAGCGGAGGGACGGCTCGGATCAGGCCCATCCCCGGAACTGGTCGCGGCCGGATACCAACTCGAGGTAGCCGATGCTGCCATCCTTCACGAGGGCCTTTGTCTGGCCGATCTCGGCCATGTTCTCGAGCTGGTCGAGTCGGGGGTTGCGCCGAGGGCGGCGGCAGCGGCGTTGTGCCGGGAATTGCTCGACTTCCTGGACACCGACCCCGCTTCCTTCCCCTACGACCCTGTGTACGGGGATGCCTACAACAGCCGTGAACGAGAGCTCGAACGCCGGCTGGGGGCCGAGGCCGGTTGGCTCCCGACCGGCCGCACCAGGAGGGAAGCCGGGCGTATCGCCATCCGTCTGGCGCTCCGCGACCGGCTCCTGGCGCTCCAAGATGCGGTTGCCGGATGGATCGATGTGTTGGTTCGCCGGTCCGAGGAGTTGGCGGATGCGCTGTGGAACGACACGACCTACCTGCAGCCCGCCCAGCCGTCCTCATTCGGCCACTACCTGGCCGGATTCGCCGAGCAAGGGGTCAGGAACCTCGACCGGATCCGCCGCTGCTACCGGTTGGTCAACCAGTCACCGGCCGGATCGGGAGGTGTCGCCGGGACGCCGATCCCGGTGGACCGGATGCGTATGGCCGCCCGGCTGGGGTTCGACCGGCCCACCGCCCATATCCGCGACGGTATGTGGTCCGGTGATCCGATGATCGACTGCGGGGTTGCGGCCATGCACGCCACCCTGGCGGTGGATCGCCTGGCGGAGGATCTCGAGATCTTCGCCAGCCCGCAGTTCGGTTACGTGACGCTGGGGGGATCGTCATCGCGGGCCTCGGTGCTCCTCCCGCAGAAGCGCAACCCCTATGCCTTGGCGGTGATCCGTGGCGGATGCGGAACCCTGATCGGTAGGACGACCGGCCTGATGGTCACCCAGCGAACCCCGTCCGCCCGCACCGACAACTGGCTCTACCTGTACGGGGAGGTGGTCGGGGCGACAGATCTGGCCACCCGGCTGGTGTCCCTGGCGACCGAGGTTGTCGGCTCGCTCGAGGTCGACGTCGCGAAGCTGGCCGCTGCGGCCGGGACGAACTTCACCAACGCCACGGACCTGGCCGACCGGCTGGTCGTGGACCAGGGTGTGGACTACCGGACCGCCTACCGGGTCGTGGCCCGGGCGGTGGCGGAAGCGGTCAGGGCGGGGGAGAAGCGGGTGACGGCTACACGCCTGGCCGAGGCGATCCGTTTCGCCGGGATGGAACCGGGCCGAACCGATCCGACGATGGCCGCTCCGGACACCGAGGATGTCGCGGCCATCGTCGCCTCCCGCAACTCGGTCGGTGGATCGGCGCCACACCGCGTGCTGGAGCACTGTGCCTCGGTGTCGTTAAGGGTCCGGGATTCCCTAGAGTGGGCGGCAGCCTCGAGAATCGCCCAGGATGCAGCCGTGGAGTCTCTACTCGCCGAAGCCGACGCCTTGGCAGAGGGTCAAGCAAACGACCAGGGAGGAAGCCGTGCCGGTCCTGGTAATCGCCTGTCCTGACTGCGGTCACGAATACCGGACGCTGGTCGTGGAGGGTGCCAGCGTGCCGAAGGCTTGGGTGTGTCCGGACTGCCGGGGACGGAAGGGCGAGATCGTCGGCGAGGTGGCTAGGTCGGATCATCCCTGGTCGGGCGCTTCCATGGACACGTGCTGTGGCTAACGGCCGGCGCGGGTAACATCGTCTGACCTTCCCATGACCAGCGAAGATCCCACCAAGGACAGCGTTACCGCGCCCGTGCCCTCACCGACCCGACGGCGGTGGATGCGGCTCATCATCGGCCTGGTGGCTGTCAATGTGGTGGTGTTCGGGGGGATTCTCTACTACCTGGTGGGTGCTCGGGAGGCCATCGAGGCCATTCCGACCACTTCAATACCGAGCCTGGCCCGGGATCCGGCGCCCGTCACGCCGGTGGTGCCCTCCACGACCATCCCGGCCGGTTTCACCGTCCCTACCGACCCAGGCGCTGCTGCCGCTGAAGAGGTGCCGGCCGAACCCCTGCCGCCGGTCACCTTTCTGGTGATCGGGGGAGACACCCGTGAGGGCCTCCCCGACGAACTGGAGATCAACGACCGGCTGGACGGCAACCGGGCCGATGTGATCATGCTCGCCACCCTCGACGGCGACAGGGCCAGGATTCTCAGCCTGCCCCGTGATCTGCAGGTCGATCTCGGCGAGTACGGGACGTCCAAGCTGAACGCCGCCCTGGCGCTGGGTGGGGCCGACCTGATGGTCTCGACGGTCGAGGAAGTGACCGGAGTCCAGATCGACCACTACGTCCAGATGGACTTCTACGGGTTCGCCAGCATCGTCGACGCGTTGGGCGGCGTCGAGATCACCTTCGCCTATCCGGCCCGTGACCTCAAGTCGGGCCTCGACGTCGACGCAGGCGCTCAACTCCTGGACGGTAAGGAGGCGCTGGCCTACGCCAGGTCCCGGGGTTATCAGGAGCGCCGGGGTAACGCCTGGGTCAGCATCGACGCCAACGATCTGGGCAGGATCCGTCGGCAGCAGAGCTTGCTGTTCGCCATGCTGGAGTCCGCCAAGCGTTGGTCGATCGTGTTCGACATAGGGGCCGTGCTCCGAGCCGCGGGGGAGCATCTGGTCATCGATGCCGGTCTGGACACCCGGCGTCTCCTGGAACTGGGCTGGGCGGCGCGGGGCCTGAACAGGGCGGACATCGACGTCTACTCGTTGCCGGTGTGGGAGAGCACGGAGGACGGCGTCTACTACCTGCATCCGAGACAGGCGGAGGCAGCTGTGGTTCTGGCTGCTTTCTCCGGTGCGGCTGCACCGGCCGCCGAGCCGGATCCGGTACAGGAACTCCGGTTGAAGGTACTGAACGGCAACGGTGGCAATGAGCAGGCCAGCATGTGGGCGGCCTGGTTCGAGGGTCATGAGGGAGTGTCAGAATCGGTTGGGGTAGGGGATGCTGCCTCCTTCGACTTCGACAACACGGTGGTGAGGGTGCGTCCCTATGACCACGATATCGGCCGCCAGGTGGTGGAAATGCTGGGCTTCGGGCTGGTGGAGGCGGGCTCGGTGGACGACAGTCTTGACGCGGTGGTGATCCTGGGGGCCGACGCTCTGGCCGCCGGAACGGTTCTCGGGGCTTGAGGTGAGCCGAACGGGTCCGGATGACGGCGCGGCGCGGGCGGGTAGCTTCTCCAGGATGCGGATCGGGGTGATCGGGGCCGGCTACGTGGGCCTCGTACAGGCGGGCGGGCTGGCTCGGCTGGGTCACGAGGTTCGGGTGGGGGAGCGTGACGAGGCTCGGCTCGATGCGCTCCGGTCCGGACGGGTACCCGTCTACGAGCCGGGCCTGGCGGCCCTCATATCCGAGGGCCGGGCTATGGGGCGGCTCAGCTTCCACGCCTCCAACCGGAAGACGGTGAACGGTGCATCGGTGGTCTTCATTGCCCTGCCCACTCCCTCGGACGATGCCGGAGCGGTGGATACTTCCATCCTGGACGGGGCGATCGCCGACGTGGCGCCCTCGTTGCCGGCCGGCTCGGTCCTGGTCATCAAGTCCACCGTTCCGGTGGGCACCGGCCGGCGGATCTCGCTGATGCCGGCCGTCGCGGAACGGGATGTCAGGGTTGTGTCCAATCCCGAGTTCCTCCGGGAAGGCTCGGCGGTGGAGGACTTCCTGAACCCGGACCGGATCGTCATCGGCTCGACCGATCTCCACGCGGCGGAAATCCTCGCATCTGGCGTGTACCGTGACCTTCCGGGCGAGCGGGTGGTGGTCGATCCCGCTTCGGCGGAGATGATCAAGTATGCCGCCAATGCCTATCTGGCGACCCGGGTCAGCTTTGTCAACTCGATCGCCAACCTGTGCGAGACGTTGGGCGCCGACGCGGCCGCCGTACTCGGGGGAATGGGCCGCGATCACCGGATCGGCTCCCACTACCTCGCTCCTGGGCCCGGCTACGGAGGGTCCTGCCTGCCGAAGGACACGCGGGCGCTGGAGGCGATGGCCGAATGCCACGGATACGAGTTCCGCCTGCTCCGGGCTGTGATGGAGGTCAACGAGGAGCAGAGGGACCGGATCGTCGGCAAGGTTGCCTCCGCCGTGGGAGGTAAGTTGTCCCGCGCGACGGTGGGTCTGTGGGGTCTGGCGTTCAAGGCCGGCACGGACGATGTTCGGGAGTCTCCGGCGGCCGATCTTGCCCGGAGCCTGACCTCGGCGGGTGCCGCCGTCCGCGCCTACGACCCTCGAGCCGTTCTATCGATGCCGGGGATGGAGATGGCGCCGGATCCCTTGTCGGCGGCGGACGGGGCCGATGTACTGCTGGTCGCGACCGAGTGGCGCCAGTTCCGGCAGGTCAGTCCGGTGGCGTTGAGGGAGGCGATGCGGGGTTCGGTGGTGGTGGACGCCCGCAACCTACTGGATGCGGAGGCGATCAGAGCCGCGGGGCTCTCCTACCGGGGCGTGGGAACGGGTCAGCCATGATCTGGACCAGGAGTCCCACGCAGGGACGGGCCCTGGTAACCGGGGGAGCGGGCTTTCTCGGCTCGAGCCTGGTCGACCGGCTGGTTGCCGACCGCTGGGAGATCCTGGTGGTGGATGATCTCACATCGGGCCGCCTGTCCCGCCTGGCCGAAGCCCGCCGGTTCGGGAAGGTGAGCATCCATCAGATGGACATCCGCTCCGAGCATCTGGCCGCCGCGGTCGCCAAGTTTGCTCCCGACCGGATCTTCCATCTGGCCGCCCAGACCTCGGTGGCGGTTTCGGTGGCCGATCCCGGCCTGGATGCGGACATCAATATCACCGGCACCCTCAACCTGCTGGAGGCGGCCCGGCTGGCCGGCAAGCCCCGCCTGGTATTCGTATCGACCGGGGGCGCCATCTACGGCCGGGACGCCCCGCTCCCCACCCCCGAGGACACGCCCGAGCGCCCGGAGTCACCCTACGGCCTCTCCAAGCTGGTGGCCGAGCGTTACCTGGAACTCTGGCGGCGTTTTCGGGATCTGGACTACGCGGTCGTCCGCCCTGCCAACATCTACGGGCCGCGCCAGGATTCCTCGGGCGAGGGCGGAGTGATGGCGATCTTCGCCAGGGCCTGCATGGACAGGACCCGCCCGACCATCTTCGGAACCGGCGCCGACACCCGGGACTACGTGTATGTCGAGGACGTGGTGGATGCCCTGGTCCTGGCAGGGGAGAGGGGAGGGGGAGGTATCTACAACATCGGCACCGGTATGGAGACCAGCACCCTGGAGGTATTCAAGGCGGTGGCTCGAGAAGCCCGATTCGGTGGCGGAGCCAACCAAGGGCCCCCGCGTCCCGGCGACGTTCCCCGTTCCTCCCTCGATTGCAGCCGGGCACGCCGAGATCTGGATTGGAGGCCGCGGACCTCCCTGGAAGAAGGCATCAAGGCGACTGTCTCCTGGTTTGCCGAGAACTAGCGGTAACAAACAACTGTGCATAGCGTGAATACGCCAGGTCTCAGCGGTCACCTCAGAACGCGACAGTCATCCACCGAAGTCCGGCTCGCCGCGCCGGGGCTTCCTCCGCCACCACCTGTCCTGGCCGTGAGCGTGCTCGGCCATGCCCCGGTCGGGGCCGGGTACCGGCGGCTTCGGGGTTAGGGATAGGCGAGATCCTGGGAGACGCGTCCGCCGGGATGCGGGTCGGATAGCTAGCGGAACATGTCCTGGCCAGGGCTCCGGACCAGGTCGGCGCTCGAACCTTTACCAGGTGGGTACTCCACTCCGTGGATCAGGGCGGCGGGGATGCCCTTGGCCTTGCCCATCACGAGGTCGGCTGCTGCGGCCAGCTCATCCGCCAGCGCCACTTCCGTCACCTCGAGAGTGTTGCCGTAGGTGTCGGCCGTCCCGCGGTAGTCCACGATGGCCGGGATACCGGCGACGCCGATGGCCACATCGGTCAGGCCGTGGCGCCACGCCCTACCGAACGTGTCGGTGATGACCACCCCGATCGTCACTCCGAGCGCCTGCCGGAGGCGGGCGCGTATCCGCCGGGCCGACCGGTCCGGGTCGACCGGGAGCAGTACGGCCGATCCGTGGCGAACATTGGACTTGTCGACGCCTGCGTTGGCGCACACGAACCCGTGATGCGTCTCCGTGATCACCAGTTCCTCGCGGCGGCGGAGAACGGCCGATGCTTCCCGTTCGATCAGCCGGAGGCGGGCCTCCGGGTCGTCGCCGATCTCCTCGATACGACCCTCGGCCTTCGAGACCAGCTTGTGGGTGACGACCAGCACATCCCCGTCCGCAGGCTCCAGCCCGGACGCCGCCAATCCTTCGATCAGCATCGCGGCTACGTCATCGCCGGATTCGGCCTCGGGAATGCCTCCCACGGGAAAGATCGAAATACTCACGAGGCGGCTCCCAGCAGGGTCATCATGCGCCGGGCCAACCCGGTCGCCTGCTCTACCTCCGCAATGCGGGTGGACCCGGCGTGAACCGACAACCCCGAGCCGGAAAGGGCGGGTACGTCGGCCTGGTCGGCGCTGTCGATGAAGAGGTCCTGTATCAGGCCGGGATAGGCCGCCGCCACGCCGGCGTTGCCCGGCGGGAAGCCCAGCGAGGCCAACACCCGGTCGGCGGGCCCCTTGAGCGCCCGGCCTCCGAACAGCGGGCTGACCGCCATCACCCGGCGGGCGTCACGCACCACCGTCGCGATCTCACCGACCGCCAGGATGGGCCAGACGGAGAGCGGAGGGTTGGAAGGTGCGATCACCACCGCGTCGGCGTCCGCGATGGCCTCCAGCACCCCCGGAGCGGGACGGGCCGTCGCCTCTCCGGCGAACCTGACCTCCGCCACTTCGTCCCGATGGCCTCGCAGCACGAAGTACTCCTGGAATGACATCCAATGGCCGGGGTCCGTCCGCACCTCCGTCCGGAGCCGATCATCAGTGGCGGGAATCACCGTCGAGCGCACTCCCATCATCGCGGCCAGGTCGGCTGTGACTGCATGGAGGGGGTCACCGTTCCGTAGCCGCATGGTCCGGTAGAGATTGAGGGCGGCGTCGGCGTCACCGATCCGGAAGCGGGTGTCGACCCCTAGGCCGGCCAGATGGTCCATCAGCACCGAGGTGTCACCGGCTCGACCCCAGCCGTGTGGCCCTTCCTGCCCGGCCAGCGTGTAGAGCACCGTGTCCACGTCCGGGGACACCGACCACCCGTAGAAGGTGTCGTCATCCCCCACGTTCACCACCACAGTGGACTCGACATCCTCCAGGTGCTCGAACCCTCGGGCCAGGCGGGCGCCGCCGACCCCGCCGGACAGGAGCGCGACCCGTCGTGTCACGGGCCGGGATCCGGGGTGACGGTTATTGTCTTGTGGCTCGTTCCGTAACACAATGGGGCATCCATGACCCAACCCTCTCCTCCCTCACCGAAGCCGCGCGTCCTGGCGCTGGTGGTGGCTCGCCGGGGAGACGACATAGCCGACGTGCTGGCAAGCATCGAGCCGCAAGTCTACGAGGTCGAGGATGTGGTGGTTATCGCCGACCGGAGTCCGGATGTCGCTCCGGAGACGGACCGGCCCAAGACGGCCCGGCGGCTGTCGGAGGCGCTGGACATGGTTGACGGTCCGGTTGACTACCTGTGGATGCTGGACTCCCGGACCACTGCCCGACCTGACGCCCTGACCGCGCTGATCGACGCCGCCGAGAGCCTCGAGGCGTCGGTGGTGGGCTCGAAGGTGCTCGACACCGACCATCCCGACCGCCTGCTGTCCGTGGGCGGGCCCACCGACGTGTTCGGTTTCCCGTACACGGGCCTCGAGAGGGGAGAGATCGATCAGGAGCAGTTCGACGTCATCCGGGACGTGGCGTTCCTGGAGCCGGCCTCGCTGCTCGTCAGAAGGGATCTTGCCGAAGGCCTGGGCGGGTTGGATCACACCCTGCCCTACCTGTCCTTCGGCCTGGACATCTGCCAGAGGGCGCGGGTGGTGGGCGGCCGGGTGATCGTGACCCCGGGCTCGGAGGTGTTCAGCCGGGCCAGCGGCGCCCAGCGGCCCACCACGTGGCGGGAGCAGGCCGGACGGCTCCGGACCATGCTCAAGACCTACTCACTTGTGACCCTGCTGTGGGCCCTACCGGCCCTGTTCCTGGTAGGCCTGGCGACCTGGCTCTACCGGCTCCCGAAGGGTTCCCTCACCGGGCCGGTGGATTGGATTCGCACCTGGGCCTGGAACCTCCTCTACCTGCCGTCGACCCTGCAGGCCCGGCGGCGCGCCCCGAAGACCTCCATGGAGTCCGATGCCGAGCTGTTCCGCTTCCAGGTCCGCGGCTCGCTGGAGTTGCGCGAGGTCGCGGCCGAACTGGGCGCCCTGCTCGGCGCCGGCGCCGAGTACGAGGAGCCGGACGATCGCGCCTCGCCGGCCTTCTGGCAGCGACCGGATGTGATCACGACAGTGCTGGGCGTGGCGCTGGTCCTGGTGCTTACCCGCTCCATCATCGCTGAAGGACTGCCGGCTACCGGATATGTGCTGCCCCTGGCGGAATCGGCCTGGAACACCCTGCGTGCCTATGCCGGAGGATGGCATCTGGGCGGTCTGGGCAGTCCCGAGCCCATGCATCCTTCGGTCGGGGCAACCGCCGCCCTCCAGCTGCTCCTGGGAAACCGGGGCGGGGCCGCCGGCATCCTCACGGTGGGCGCGGTCGCCTCGGGCGTGGCCGGCATGGTGGCCCTGGTCCGCAGGCTCGGCCTCAGCCGCGGGGCGCGCCTGGTGGCCGGGGCGGTGTTCGTGGCCGGGTTCCCGACGCTGTGGCTGGCCGGGGAGGGCTACTGGCCCGGCATCCTGGCGCTAGGCGGGATCCCCTGGTCACTGGCGGGGGTGTTGGCGCCCGATCCGGAGACAGGTCGGGGCTGGACCGGGCGCCTGGCCAGGGTCGGTCTCGCGACCGCCGTCTCGGCTGCCTTCGTCCCACTCTCGATCGTGATACCGCTGCTGTTCGGACTGGTCTGGGCGGTCGTGGCGGGGCGCAGCCGCCCCCTGGTCGTCGGCGCGGCCGGATCGGTGCTCGCCCTCCCGGTGTTGCTGCCGTGGCTGAGCGGTCGCGGGGTGTCCGATGTGCTGGGGAGCGGGGTCCCGTTCCACCCGGATCCGTCCTGGTGGGTGGCCGTTCCGCTGCTGGTGGCGGGCGCAGCGGCCACGGCGGTTGCCCGTGGCCGGCCACTGTCGGTAGCAGTAACGGGTGTCGTGATCGGGTCGGTCGGGTTTCTCGTGGCGCGGGCCGGCTCCCTGGGCGCGGGCCAGGAGGCCACGACCGCCGGCCTGATTGCCGCCGCTGCCGGCCTGGCGCTGGTTGTCGCCGGTGCTCTGGATGCGCCGGCCTCACTCGGCGGGGACGTCTCGCTTCTGCGATCTGTGCCCGCTTACGCGGCCATGGCGGCAGCCATCCTTGTCGGCCTGACTGCCCTGATCGCTGCCCCGGCCGGCCGTATGGGGCTACCGGACGACCGGTTCGGCGCCTTCGCGTTCGCCTCCAGCCGGGCCGGATCCCATGGTGCCGACCGGGTCCTGCTGACCGGGCCGCCGGAAACCCTTCCTGGTGAGCACCGGGTGTTGCCGGACGGCACGCCGTACCGCCTGATAGGTGGCAACCTGGACTACCCGCAGGCCTGGCTCCCCGAGGCGCGCCTGGGAGATGCGGTCCTCGAGGAAACCCTGGTCGGGTTGATTGCCGGGCAGGAGCTTCGACCGGGGGAGTTGCTGGCGCGGTTCGGTATCCGCTGGGTGGCGGCCACCGGCCCCAGCCCTCTCGCGGATGTGCTGAGCGCACAGCTGGATATGCGACCGCTCGCCGGCCTCTTCGTAGGGGAATCCGGCGGGGTGTGGGAGAACGATGTGCCCGCCTACAGGGCAGTGACCGACGGGGGTGTGGCGTGGTCGTGGGTGGCGCCTGACTACGCGGGCAGACAGCTCGGAGGCTCGGTCCGGATTGCGGAGAATGCCGACCACCGGTGGGGTCCCGGCGCCTGGCAACAGGACGGCTGGGCCAACCGGGTGCCGGCCGAGGCGGGAGTCGCCACTTTCGGAGGGGTGGATTCCTTCCGGTTCCAGGCGCGGGCGGCAGGCGCCGTAGTGATCCTTCTGGCGGGCCTGTCGCTGGTGCGTGCCAGGCGTGAGGCCGGGGAGCAACCGGTATGACCCGCATACTCGGGCTGGTCTTGGTGGCCCTTGCCGTAGTGGTCGTCACCGCGCTACCGGCTCCGGGGCCGCCGGTTCCGATCACCGAGATCAGCCGGTCGGAGGCGCCGACCGGCGGGGTATCCCACTTCGCCCACTGTCCTTGGTCGCGTTCTGACAGCCTCAGGAGCTCGGCGTACAGCGTGATGGGAGAGGGTCCGGCCGGTTTCGATCTTTCTTTCCTCGAGGGCGGCTCTGTAGAGGACCGCATATCGGGACGGACCGACTCGAACACGGCGGCCAGGGTCGAGAATCCGCGTCAGGTCGGCGCCAGTTCCGCGCTGGTCGAGTTCTCCGGGAACGGGGGCGCGGTCGGCGTCGTGGCCGCAGGTGAGGGTCTGCTGGCGGGTGACCTCTGCTCCGGGACGATTCCGGACTCCTGGCACCTGCCGGGAGGTTCCACGATCGAGGGCGAGAGCCTGGTCCTCCGGCTCTTCAATCCCTTCACCGCCGACGCCCGGGTCGACCTATGGGCGTTCAGCGAGTTGGGTATCGAGGCAGGAGAGGCGCTGGAGGGGTTGACGGTTCCGGCCCGGCGCACCCGGGTAGTGGCGCTCGATGAGTTACTTCCCCGCCGGGAGTCACTGTCGATTGTCGTCCGACCGGTCATGGGATCGGTCATCCCGGTGATGGTGCTCGATACCGGCGCGGATTCGGCGGTCTGGCCCGGATCCGGCGCCGGTGACGGCTGGGAGTTCCCGGTAGCGGGCGCGGTCGGGCTACGGAGTGACCTGGTCCTGACCAATGAAGCCTCGATTCCGGTCAACTTCCTGATCGAGGTCTTCGACGAATCCGGTGGGCTGCTCCCCACCCTGGAGGGTCGCATCGAGGGGCCCGGGCAGGCGCGCGTGTCACTCGAGGGTTTGAGTTCTTCCGGGTTCGGCGTGCGGGTGACAGGCGACGGCCCCTTCGGCGCGGTCGTCGTGGCCCGCTCGGAGACCGGCGTAGCAGCGACCGTCGGGGCTCGGACCACGGCTACCGGATGGCTGGTACCTGGGCCGGGAGTGGTCTCGTCCGGAAGCCGGCTCAGGCTGCTCAACGCCGGGGTCACCGAGTTGACCGTCAGCTACCGGACGCTCACCCCCCAGGGAAGGACCCGGGCCAACGTGATCGGGATCCCCGCCAACTCTGTGCGCACCGTCCATATCGCCGATGCGGAGGTGGCCGGCGTCCGGGTCACGTCCGACGGCCCCATGACGGTGGGATGGCTGGCGGCCGCGCCCGGGCGCGCCATGTTCTCTGGGGCGATCCCGATTGGCTGACGGGTTCGTGGTTCGTCTGCTGGTGGTCCTGGCGGTGGCCGGAGTGGTGGCGGCCGTGGCCGGTTTCCGTCCAAGACGGCCCCGCAACCCTCTTTCCGTCGAAGGGAACCTCGACGGTCCCGGTGTCTACCTGTTCACCGCCGCCGGGTGTGATGCGTGTGATGCGGCCCGGCTCGCCTACCGCGAGGTGCTGGGTGAGTCGGGCTTCGCCGAGCGGAGCTGGGAGGAGCATCCCGACCTCCTGACCCGAGTCGGGGTGGACGAGATTCCGGTGGGCGCGGTCGTCGGCGCCGACGGCAAGCAGGTGGCTTCGTTCGTCCAGGTACCGAGGCCCATGGCCCTGCGGAGGGCGGTCCGGAAGATGCGGGCATGACCGGAAGCCCCGATCAGCACCGGTCGGTCGGAGACGGGATCCGATCGCGGGCATGGTCGGCGCGGACCTCGGCCGTCATGGTGGCGATGGTCTCGGTGGCGACCCTCCTGGCGGTAGCGCCCCACCTGTTGCTGGTCGCCAACACCCCGACCGGCGGTGACATGGGTGCTCACGTGCTCGGCCCCGCCTACCTGCGGGATGTGCTGCTCCCGTCCGGCCGGATCATGGGCTGGTCAAACCACTGGTTCGCCGGGTTCCCGATCTTCTATTTCTACTTTCCTCTGCCGTCGCTGGCCATCGTCGCCCTCGACCTGGTGCTGCCATACGGGGTGGCGTTCAAGGCGATGACGGTGGTGGGGCTGGTGGCGCTCGCCCCGGCCACGTATTTCCTCGTCCGGTCGATGGGGTTCGCTCGTCCGGTTGCCGCGGTCGCCGCGGCGGCGGGCGGCGCCTACGCCTTCATGGAGACCCCGACCCCCAACATATTCGGCGGGACCATCGCCTCCAGCCTGGCCGGTGAATTCTCGTATTCGTGGTCGTTCGCCTTCTCGCTCGTCTACCTGGGGTGCCTGATCAGGGCGTTACATGGCGATAGCGGACAGACCGGGCGGTACTTCTTGGGAGCGGCCGCCGCTCTGGCGGGCACCGCCCTCTGCCACGTGATCACGACCATGGGGGTGGTGTTCGCGTCGCTGTTCGTGCTGGTGGGTCGCTCGAACTGGTACGAGCGTCTCCGGACCGGCGCCCGCCGGGAGCGCGCCGGACTGTCCTGGTGGATCGTGCCGGGGACCTGGGCGCTGGGGTTCATGTTGACTGCATTCTGGGCGTTGCCGCTGGTGATCCGGCTCCGGCACACGACCGAGATGAACTGGCAGCCGCTGGCGGGGTTCGACGAGCTGGTCCCGGTGGAACTGTGGCCCGTGGCCATCCTGGGCGTGATCGGGCTGGTGGTGGCCTTGCGCCGGACCGGGCGGGCTGTGGGACCGGCTGCCCTGACGCTGGTGCCGATTCCGGCTTTCTTCCTGCTCAGCCAGGGTGCCAAGCTGTGGAACGGCCGGGCACTTCCTCACTGGTTCTACGGGCTGCACCTCTTCGCCGGAATCGCGGTCGGCCTGCTGGCCGTGGCGGCATGCCGCCGTCTCCCGGAGCGAACGCCCAGATGGTGGATCCAGTCCGGCATCGTGGGCGCCGTCCTGGTGCTGGTGTTCGGGCCGGACATCGGGGACCCTGTCAGGGACCTCCAGGGTGCGGACGGCTGGGTTGCGGCGTTGCGGCTGGAGCCGCTGATCGCGCGGATCTCGGGTCCGGACATGCTGCTCATGGCGGCGGGGATCCTCCTGCTGTGGCTGGTGGGACGCCGGGCGCGGCCGGCCACCCGTACGGTCGTTCCCGTCCTGGCGTGCGTGGCCATCACCGGAACCGTGTTCGTGGGCGTGGCCGCCGAGGAGAACTACGTGGGCGCATGGGCGCGCTGGAACTACCTCGGATACGAGGGTAAGGCGAGCTGGCCCGAGTACGAAGGGGTGATGGCGGCAGTGGACACCTTGCCGCCCGGCCGGGTCCATTGGGAGGGCAACAGCGACCTGAACAAGTACGGCACCCCCATGGCGCCGATGCTGTTCCCCTACTGGACCGAGGGCACTCACCCCTCGATGGAGGGCCTGTACTTCGAGTCATCGCTCACGACCCCGTTTCACTTCCTGAACAGCTCCGAGATGAGCAGTTCGGCCTCGAACCCGATTCCGGGGCTGGCCTACCACAACGCCGACCTCGAGCGGGGCGCCGTGCACATGCGTCTCTTCAACGTGGCCTACTACGTGGCCTTCACCGATGCGGCCAAGGACAGGGCCGACCGGCATGCGGACTTCACCTTCGTGGTGGATTCGCCCCCGTTCCGGATCTACTCCCTTGCCGAGAGCTCTCTGGTGGACGTGGCGGTCAACCAGCCCTGGGTCTTCGAGGAGCCCGGTACCAGACTCGTGCCATCCCTGGTCGGCATCTTCACCGAGGACACCGAGCCGGATTTCGTGGACGTGGCGCTCGAGTGGTACGAGGACATCGGCCTCGTGGACCAGTGGGTCGCGGCGGATGGTCCCCCGCACTGGGAGCGGATCACCCCCGACCTGGAGGGCACCACCGTCCCGATCGCCACCGACTCGAACGTGGAGGTGTCCGATGTGGTGCTGGAGGACCACCGCGTGTCGTTCACCACCACCGGCGTGGGACTTCCCCACCTGATCAAGGTCTCCTACTTCCCCAACTGGACGGCTTACGGCGCCGAGGGTCCGTGGCGGGCCACCCCGGCCTTCATGGTGGTGGTGCCCACGGCCAGGGACGTCGAACTGCGCTTCGAGAACACCTGGGTGGAGATAGCCGGGCTGTGGTCGACCCTCGCCGGTTTCATCGTTCTGGTCGTCTGGTTGGTCACCGCCGCCCGGCGGAGGAACTCTCCGGACCTGCCGCCCGAGGGACTTCGCCACCCTTCCCTGAGGGGCACCGGTACGGGTATCCGTCCCGGACACAGCTGGAGCTAGCGCTTTGGTCCCCCTGGCCACCCGACCATTTGTCATCGGCTCCGGGCCGGGAAGGTATTCGAGGCACAGAGTGTCACGGGTGACGCCCTGATCCTCAGGTTTGTGGCGCCGTGTATGGCGTCCTGATCCTCAGGTTGCCCGATCGCGGGCCCACCGGCGTCTTAGCGTTCTTCGGGTGGGCGCGGAGCCGGACGGGGCTGGGCCGACAGGGTGCGGCGGAGGGTGATCAGTCCTCGTAGCGTCCGCGGAACCCGGCGGAGTAGCGACGACCGGGCTTCCCTCAGTTCCTCCACGGTGATCGGAACCTCGATGATGCGGTACCCGGCCCGCTCGGCCCGCAGGAGCAGTTCGGTGTCGAACAGATCCTCGGTCAGGCGCACTTGCGGGAGCAGCGCCTCAACCACCTGGGCACGGAGCGCCTTGATGCCGTGGGTGTCGGACAGCCCGGATCCGACCACGGTGCGGAGCGCCAGGTTGAACACCCGGGTGGCCAGGCGGCGTATCCGCGGTCGCCGGTCCCGGGAACCGGGTGCCCGCTTCGAGGCGACCACGGCATCGGCCGATCCGTCAAGCTCCGCTACCTTCTTCAGGAAGTCGCCGGAGTGGTAGTCGATGTCGAAGACCACCAGCCATCCCAGGTTCCCGGCCGCCTCCATTCCGGTGCGGATGGCGAGTCCATAGTCTGCGGCTTCGAGCTGTATCACGTCGAGGCGGAGATCGGAAGCCGCTTCCGACAACGCCTCGGCGTGGGTGTGGTCGGTCGATCCGTTCTCGACCAGGATGATCCGGTAACGGGGCGTGACCGCACCCACCTGGCGCCGGATCCTGGTGAGGGCCGGTCCCATGAAGCCGGCCTCGTTGTGGACCGGGATGATGATGGTGATCTGTGGTGGGGTCATGTTCGTTACCGGGCGCGAGTGTAGGATCGGGCCGAGCCACCGCCGCAATTGCCGTGCTCCATGCCGGCCGGGGTGTGGTATGCGCCAGCCGGCGGTGTTCTTCGCAAGGCCCGCTGACGAAGGCGTGCCCGCAGCGGTACGTTGAGGAGGCGGAACGCAGCGAGGGGCGCCGATGGCCGGCAGAGCACGCCTAGATGTTTCGCAGACAGACCACTGTGGTCTGTCTGTGGAATGGCGGTGTGGTATGCGCCAGCCGGCGGTGTTCTTCGCAAGGCCCGCTGACGAAGGCGTGCCCGCAGCGGTACGTTGAGGAGGCGGAACGCAGCGAGGGGCGCCGATGGCCAGCAGAGCACGCCTAGATGTTTCGCAGACAGACCACTAGTCAGGATATCTCGTGGGAAGCCCGGGCCGAGACCGTTTAGACCGGATCTTCAAGGCCTACGACGTCCGGGGTCGGGTGGACACGGGGGAGCTCGACGCCGAGGTCGCCGAACGCATCGGAGTGGGTTTCGCCCGGGTCACGGGCGCCTCGACCGTTGCCTTGGGACGCGACTGCCGCCCCTCCTCGGAGTCGCTGGCGGCGGCATTCCGGGAGGGAGTCCTGTCGCAGGGGTGCGACGTGACCGACCTGGGCGAGCTTCCCACCGAGGTGGTCTACTACCACTCCGGCCGTTACCGGATCCCGGGCGCGGTAGTCACGGCTTCCCACAACCCGGCGGGTTACAACGGTCTCAAATTCTGCCATCGCGGGGCGGCGCCGATCGGGTCGGGTACGGGATTGGAACGGATCCGGGAGGAGGCCCGTGCGTGGAGCGGGGCCGCCGGTGCGGCGGCGAGAGGCGGGGTTACCCGGCACGACGCACTGCCCGGTTACCTGGAGCATGTGTTCGGAATCGTCGACCCGGCCGGCATCGGGGAGTTGCGGGTGGCGGTCGACGGGGGGAACGGGATGGCCGGGCCGGTGGTCAACCGGCTCTTCCGGCACTTGCCCTCGTCCACCTCGATGGGCCTCTACCTGGAGCCGGACGGTACCTTTCCCAACCATCCGGCCGACCCTCTCAATCCCGATAACCTCACCGACCTGGTCCACCTGGTGCGCGAGCAGGAGGCCGACGTGGGGGTGGCCTTCGACGGGGACGCCGATAGGGCGGTGTTCGTGGACGAGCAGGGAGTTCCCCTCCCGGGGAGCACCACCACCGCCATCATCGCGCGCTGGTTCCTTGCCCTGCGACCGGGTGCCCGGATCGTCCACAACCTGATCTGCTCGAGGAGCGTGGCCGAAGCCGTCCGGTCCGCGGGGGGAGTGCCGGTCCGCACCCGGGTGGGCCATTCGTTCATCAAGGCGGTCATGGCGGAGAAGGATGCCGTCTTCGGGGGTGAGCACTCGGGCCACTACTACTTCGGTGACAATTACGGGGCGGACAGCGCGACCCTGGCCATGCTGGTGCTGCTGACCGTCCTGACCGGGGCCGGCGTCCCCCTGTCCGAGCTGAGGCGCGGCTACGAGCCGTACGCCATGTCGGGTGAGATCAACTTTGTGGTGACCGACCCGACCGCGGCGCTCCGGGCGGTGGAGTCCGCCTTCTCCGGCGCCTCTCTGGACCGGCTCGACGGGCTGACGGTCGACCTGGGAGACAGCTGGTTCAACGTCCGGCCCTCCAACACCGAGCAGTTGCTCCGCCTCAACGCCGAAGCACCCGACTCCGGGTCGATGGACGAGCTCGTGGACCGGGTACGGGGCGTGATCGACTCCTCCTGACGTGGTCCCGCCGCGACCGGAAACTGTCACAGGGTTCCTATAGAACAGGGGCATGGTGTGCGTGGTGTGCGGGTGGTGGAACCCATCGGCAAGGACTCCCCGGAGGAGATCGACGGAGCGGTCGGCGGTCTGTCCCGCCTGCCAGGCCTCCCTGCAACCCGGCGGCGAGGTGAGGCTGCCGTCGGGCGTGCTGGTGCGCTCGTTACTGGTTCACGACGGTCCGATCCGCAGCGCTGTCCACGCCATGAAGTACCGGGGAGCCGACCGCGTCGCCTCGGGACTGGCGCCTTTCATGGTCGATCTCCTTCCCGCCGGTGCTACCGCCCTGGTGCCGGTACCCAGATCGCTGCCTCGCCGGGCCAGGTTCGGCACCGACCCCGGCAGGGCGCTGGCCAGGGCACTTGGCCGGATGGCCGGGCTGCCGGTGGCAGACGTGCTGCGCGCCCCCCTGCTCCACAAGAGCCAGATCCGGTCCAGGCGCCGTGGCGGCCTGCGGTTCCGGGCGGTGGCGCGCCCGCCCGGGGGAGCGGTGCTGGTGGACGATGTGCTGACCACCGGCGCCACGCTGAGTTCGGCGGCGGGAGCCTGCCGGGGCGCTGTCTCCTCGGCGATCACGCTCACCCGATCCCGGTCGGGTGGGGGCGGCAGGCGGCTAGGATCGGCTCATGGAGGTCCGGATGAGAGGGCGAGGAATCCGGCTGACCGATGAGACCCGCGCCCACGCAGTGGAGCGCGTCAGCCGGACGGCCAAGTTCTTCGACCGCCTCGGCGATGTCGATGTGCGCCTCACCAGGGTCAAGAGCCACGACAGCGATCACCGCTTCCGGGCCGAGCTGTCCGCCCGGGCGGCCGGCCAGCTCGTCAGGGCGACGGGGGAGGGCGACACCGTACGCCGTTCCGTCGACGCCGCATCGGACCACTTCGAACGCAGGCTGCGCCGGCTCTCTCGGAGGCTCAGCGACCGCCGCCGCCATCGGCCCAAGCCCGAAGTGCGCGCCGGCGGTCCTCGCCGGCGTTCCGATCAACCCGACGAGCGGTATCCCTCCATCTCCCGGGTGCGTCGGTCGGTCGGGAAGCCGATGACCCCCGAGGAGGCCGCAATCGTCATGGAGGAGGAGGGAGAGGCGGTGGTCCTCTTCTCCAACGTCGAAACCGGGGATCTCAACGTTCTCTACCGGTCCGCAGGCGGGCGGCTGGAGTTGATCGAGCCGGCATAGCGGTCTGACGCTGTGACCCGATTGCCACGTTTCGATGGCAGTAACCACGTCAGGGAGTCGGGACGACTACCCCGGACGGCCGAGGTGTCCCAGCCTGGCGCCGCGAGGCAAGAACGCGAGCTCGGGCCAGGACCACCCGTGGCCCGCATGCGAAGGCGCAGCGTGTTGCGCTTACCATCGGCGCGCCGGTGAGGGGGTTCACAGACGCTCCGGGGGCGAATAGCATGACTCTCGGCGGGTCGTCCTGACGAGCCCTGCCTGCTACACGAGTCCTGCCTGCTACACGAGAAACGGGGAACATGTCGCTGCTCAGCAAGGTGCTGCGCGCCGGTGAGTCCAAGAACCTGAAGACCCTCCAAGCCCTGGCGGAGCGTGTCAACCGAATGGAGCCGCAGTTGGAGGGACTCGACGACGCCGCTCTCGCCGGCAAGACCGTCGAGTTCCGGGAGCGTCTCGAATCCGGAGAATCCTTGGACGATCTGGAGGTGGAAGCCTTCGCCACGGTCCGGGAGGCCGCCAAGCGGACGCTCGGCCAGCGTCACTACGACGTCCAGGTGATCGGCGCCGGAGCTCTCCACCGGGGCATGATCGCCGAGATGCGGACCGGCGAGGGTAAGACGCTCGTCTCCACCATGCCGGTCTACCTGAACGCCCTCGCCGGGGCCGGGGTGCATGTCGTGACCGTCAACGACTACCTGGCTTCCCGAGATGCGGAGTGGATGGGCGGCATCTACCGGATGCTCGGCCTCTCCGTGGGCCTCATCCAGGCGGGCGACGATCCGGCCTCGCGCAAGCCCGCCTACGAGGCGGACGTCACCTACGGCACGAACAACGAGTTCGGATTCGACTACCTGCGCGACAACATGGCCATGTCCATGCATCTCCGGGTACAGCGCGGCCATAGCTTCGGCATCGTGGACGAGGTGGACTCGATCCTGGTGGACGAGGCCCGCACCCCCCTCATCATCTCCGGGCAGGTGGGCGACAACGCCCGCTGGTACCGGGAGTTCGCCCGGCTGGTGCGGGGTCTCCGGGAAGGGGCCCACTACGAGGTCGACTACGGCAAGCGGCAGGTGCTGACCACCGAGGACGGTGTTGCCCAGGTCGAGCGGATGCTGGGCGTGGAGAACATGTACGACCATGCCGCGGTCGATTTCGTCCACCATCTCGAGCAGGCGCTCCGGGCCAAGGCGCTCTACAACCGCGACGTCGAGTACCTGGTCTCGCAGGGCCAGGTGATGATCGTCGACGAGTTCACCGGGCGGGTTCTCGAAGGCCGCCGCTATTCGGAAGGTCTCCACCAGGCCATCGAGGCCAAGGAGGGAGTCCGGATCAAGGAGGAGAACCAGACCCTGGCGGCGATCACCCTACAGAACTACTTCCGCCTCTACACCAAGCTGGCGGGGATGACCGGTACCGCCATGACGGAGGCCTCCGAGTTCTCGCAGATCTACGGGTTGGAGGTCATGGAGGTCCCCACGCATGTCAACGTGGCGAGGCTTGACCAGCCCGATGTGATCTACAAGACCGAGGACGCCAAGTACCTGGCGCTGGCCGCGGACATCGAGGAGCGTCACCGGGCGGGCCAGCCGGTACTGGTGGGCACGGTCTCGATCGAGAAGTCAGAGCGGGTGGCGAGGCTGCTGGCCAGGCGGGGAATCTCCCATGAGGTCCTGAACGCCAAGCACCACGCCCGGGAGGCCGAGATCATCGCCCAGGCCGGCCGTCCCGGGGCGGTCACGGTGGCGACCAACATGGCCGGCCGCGGCGTGGACATCCAGCTGGGCGGCAATCCGGAGGGCCTGGCGCAAGCCGCCATGCGGAAGCGCCCGGATCTGCAGCCGGACAGTCCTTCCTGGGAGAAGGAGTACCAGCAGCTACTCGATGATCATCGGGCCGCGACGGACGAGACCCGCCGGCAGGTGCTGGAGGCCGGGGGTCTCTACGTGCTGGGGACCGAGCGCCACGAGAGCCGCCGGATCGACAACCAGCTCCGGGGACGGTCGGGCCGTCAGGGCGATCCGGGGGAGTCACGCTTCTACCTTTCCCTGGGCGATGACCTGATGAGGAGGTTCGCCAGCGAGCGGGTCAGCACGATCATGGAGCGCCTCAGGATGCCGGACGACGTCCCGATCGAGGCGAAGATGGTCACCAAGGCCGTGGAGCGGGCCCAGTCGCAGGTCGAGTCGCAGAACTTCGAGATCCGGAAGAACGTCCTCAAGTACGACGAGGTGATGAACCGCCAGCGCGAGGTGATCTACGAGTGGCGGGACAGCATCCTTCGCACCCGGAAGAGCCGGGACCTGGTGGTGGAGTGGGTGGAGGAGTCGGTCGAGGCCACCGTCAGGGACGGCCTGCCCGAGGACCTGCCCCCGTCGGAATGGGACTGGGACGGATTGCTCAGGGAACTCCAGGTCCTGTACTCGTCCGATCTGTCACCCGGTGACCTGGCGGCTGCGGCCAGGTCTGTCGACGAGGTGGTCGAGGTGGTTGCCGATGACGCGGTTCGCCGCTTCGAGGAGCGGGAGAGCGAGCTGACTCCCGAGGTGATGCGCCGCATCGAGCAGGGTCTCGCCCTATCGATCATCGACAACAAGTGGCGGGATCACCTGTCGGAGATGGACTACCTGCGGGCCGGGATCGGCCTGAGGGCGATGGGACAGCGGGATCCCCTGACCGAGTACCGCCGCGAGGGCTACGAGATGTTCAGCTACCTGGTGGATTCCGTGAAGCGTGACACCGCCCGCTACCTGTACCGGGTCGAGGTGGCGGAGGCCCGGCGCCGGGCCCGACCCCGGCTCAACGTCACTGCGGGTTCGGGACCGCGGCGGCCCAAGCAGGCCAAGTCGGCCAAGGTGGGGCGCAACGCCCCGTGTCCGTGCGGGTCGGGCATCAAGGCCAAGCGGTGCTCCAAGACCCCGGACTGCATGGCGGCCGCACGCGTCTGATCGCGTGCCGGCATCAGAAGCGGATGCCCTAGGCGCCCGCTCAGTCCCGGGTGACCTCCGGCTTCGACCAGTCCTCGATGCAGCGTTCCGCAACCGGTACCGGGTGGATGGACCTGGTCAGGTCGCTGGGGGATAGGAAGACGCTGGGAGGTATCCGGGGATCGAAGGACCGCAGGTAGTCGGCGCCGTCCTCCTCGAGTCGTTGCCAGGCGCCGGACCAGACGAACCCGGTTGGACCCACGATATGGCGAGCCGCGGTGAATACATCGCGGGGGAGCCGGCGGGCCCCCTCGCGCCGGGCCGCCCACTCGGTCATGGCGGCACGCCCTCTCCTGGCGATCGCGGCAACGAACTGACCCATGCCGGAATTCTATCCCGGGACGCCTGCTATCGGGGCCGGTGGACATGCCTCGATAAGTCGGGACCTCCGCCGCGACCGGTACCCGGAGCCGGCCCGCTAACCTCTCGTCCGTTATGGATCGAACGGACCCTCGCCCGCTCATCGACGACCTTCGCGCCCGTCTCTCGGACGCCCGGAGGTTCCTTTGATGTCGATTCCAAGCTCGGCGAGCTGGTCGAGCTGAGGGAGCAGGTCGCCCTTCCCGACCTCTGGGACGACCCTGATCGGGCCACCCGGCTAGGCCGCCGGCTGGGCCGCATCGAACGCCTGGTCAACCGGGTCGAATCCATGGAGAACGACCTTGAGGACGCCGACATCCTGGTCGAGATGGCAAGGGAGGAAGGCGACTCGGCGACCCTGGAGGAGGTGTCGCGCGATCTTGCCGCCACCGAGCGACGCATCGGTGTTCTCGAGGAGGAGTCCCTCTACTTCGGCGAGTACGACGACCATGCCGCCATCCTCAGCGTGCATGCCGGCGCGGGGGGCGTGGACGCGCAGGACTGGGCGGAGATGATGGTCCGGATGTACGCCCGGTACCTGACCGACCTCGGTCTGCAACATGAGATCGACGACCTCCAGTCGGGCGAGGAGGCCGGCATCAAGTCGGCGACCCTGACTGTCGAGGGTGAGCATGCGTATGCGGTCCTGGAGGCCGAGCGTGGCGTCCACCGCCTGGTCCGCATATCCCCGTTCGACTCGAACGCGCGCCGCCACACCTCATTCGCCGGGGTGGACGTGGTGCCGCTGGTGGAGGACGCGGCGGTTGAGATCAGCCCGGACGACCTCCGGATCGACACCTACCGTTCCCAGGGCGCCGGCGGGCAGCACGTGAACACCACCGACTCGGCGGTTCGGCTCACCCATCTGCCGACAGGCGTCGTGGTGGCCTGCCAGGCGGAACGTTCCCAGATCCAGAACCGGGCCAGGGCCATGGGCCTCCTCAAGGCGAAGCTGGCCGAGTTGGCCCGGGTTCGCCAGCAAAAGGAGTTGGATCAGATCCGCGGGGAGCAGACCGAGGCGGCGTGGGGGCGCCAGATCCGATCCTACGTGCTCCAGCCCTACCAGCAGGTGAAGGACCTTCGCACCGGTCTCGAGATCGGCAATGTCCAGGGAGTGCTGGACGGTGCCCTGCAAAGACTCACCGAGTCCTACCTGCACTGGCGCCGGGCCAAACGGGAGCGGCAGGATCGAGGGGACGCAGGGGTTCGCACATCCCCTAAACCCTTTGAGTAGCCAGGACCCGTTGGTAATCTCAGCATCCCGTACGCTTCCGGACTCGGTGGGACAGGGACGTTCATGATCCGACTGCATAATGTTGCCAAGGTCTATGACGGTGGGGTGGTGGCGGTCCAGGAAGTGAGCATGGACGTTCGCAAGGGCGAGTTCGTATTCCTGGTGGGTCCGTCCGGTTCGGGCAAGTCCACGCTGATCCGGATGTGCCTGCGAGAGGAAAAAGTGACCCGAGGCAAGATCTGGGTGGCGGGTAAGGACATCACCAAGCTCCCCACCTGGCGGGTTCCGTACCTCCGCCGCACCGTCGGAACCGTGTTCCAGGACTTCAAGCTGCTGCCCAACAAGACGGTGGCGGAGAACGTGGCCTTCGCCCTCAAGGTGACCGGTTGTCCTCGCTCCATCGTGCGCCGCCAGGTCAATACGGTGTTGGAACTAGTGGGTCTGTCGGCCAAGACCGACCGCTATCCCCGGCAACTGTCGGGCGGCGAGCAGCAAAGGGTGTCCATCGCCCGCGCCTTCGTCAACCGGCCGCCGATCCTGCTGGCCGATGAGCCGACCGGCAACCTCGACCCGGCCACCTCGGTGGGCATCATGAGGCTGCTCGACCGGATCAACCGCACCGGAACCACGGTGATGATGGCCACACACGACTTCGCCATCGTCGATGCGATGCGCCGCCGGGTGGTCCAGCTCGACCGGGGACGGGTGGTCCGTGATCAGGGCGAGTCAGGCTACGAATCCTCCGAAGAGACGTGAGCACCCTCCTCTTCCTGATCGGCGAGGCCTTCGTCAATCTGCGCCGCAACGCCTTGGTGGCGACCGGCGCGGTCTTGGCCGTGTTCGTGTCCCTGGCCCTGGCGTTCGGCGCCCTGGTGTTCAACGAGCTGGTGCGGGTCAACACCCTGCAATGGCAAGAGGGTGACCACCTGATCATCTTCCTCAAGGATGAGGGAGGTCCGGTGGCCCACAGCGAGCTCCTGGCGCAGATCAACGACTATCCGGAGGTTAAGAACGCCTGGTACATGGACAAGGCAGGTGCCTACCAGGAGTTCCTGGAGATATACAGCGACCAGCCGGCGCTGGCGGCGACCGTGACGGCAGCTGATCTTCCTGCCTCGATCCGGGTGGAACTCGACGACATATCGACCTACCAGGAGGTCCAGTTCCGGCTGGTGGGCCACCCGCTCCTGCGGCGCCTCTCGGTGTTCAGCGAGGGGATCGAACGGCTGCTCAGCCTGACCGGAGTCCTCAACTCCATCGGTATCGGCCTGGTGGTGCTCATGGGTGCGTCGGCCGTGGTCCTGATCGCCAACACCATCCGCATGGCGATCTACGCCCGGCGGGAGGAGATCGCCATCATGAAGCTGGTGGGCGCCGGCAACTGGTTCATCCGCGTCCCGTTCATCATCGAAGGCGCCACGGTTGGCTTGCTGGGAGGGGGTCTTGCGGCGGCGGCGGTGTTCGCCAGTCACAACCTGCTGGAGCGAATCCCGACCGACATTCTGATCCGCTTCCAGGTTGACCCCGGGTTCCTGCTCAGCCGGGCCATCCTGATCCTCGCCTTCGGCGGCCTGGCGGGATTCATCGGGAGCAGCCTCGGGCTGAGACGCTTCCTGAGGGTGTGACCGTGCGCCGGCGCAGGCTGGTCGGGGGATTGGTCGTGGCCGTGCTGGGGATCACCGCAGCCGCACCGGTACTGGTCAAGGCCCAGAACGAGGAGGATCGCCTTTCCCAGGTAGAGCGGCAGATGGCCGAACTGGAGCGCCTGATCGAAGGCGCCGAGGCGGAGCGCACGGCCTACGTCGAGCTGATCGAGGAGACGGAGCTCCGCATGGAGGAGCTGAGGGTCCGGCTCTGGGCGGCGGAGGACCAGCTGACCTCGGCGGACGCGGCGCTGGCGGTCAGCCAGGATGCATTCACAGGCCTCAGCCGCCGGGTCAGGTTGATGGACGCCGAACTGGCCAAGACCAGGCTGGACCAGCGAACAACAGGGGAGTCGCTGCGGGATCGGACCGTCGAGATGTACATGAGCAGCGCCACCGGCATCAATTCCCTGTTCGCCGGTGCGTGGGACCCGGAGTCCAACTCGATCAGGCTGGAGTATTCCCGCCGCCTGCTGGAGGACACGGAGTTGCTGCTCCATTCGCTCGAGATCCTGGAGCGCCAGGAGGTGACCCGCCAGCAGGAACTGGTCCGGGAACAGGAGCGCGAGGCGGAGCTGCTCGCCCGGCTGCTGGAGGAGCAGGCCCTGGCCGAGCAGTACCAGGCGGAGGTGGCCCTGGCGCGGGAGCAACTCGGCGAGGAGCTGGTCGAGCAGGAGGCGTTGCTGGCCGAGGTGATGGGTGAGATAGAGGACCACGAGGATCACGTGGCTGCCCTCGAGGCCGAGTCCAAGCGGATCGAGCTCGAGATCCTCCGGCGCCAGGTCCGGGAGGGACGAGCGCCCGGCGTGCTGGCCTGGCCGGTGGGCGGCGCCCTCACCTCACCCTACGGTTGGCGCGTCCATCCCATATTCGGGGACCGCCGCCTCCACACCGGGATCGACCTGCGAGGCAGCACCGGAGAGCCCATCCATTCCGCCGCCAACGGGACGGTGATCCTGGCCGGGGTGTGGGGGGGCTACGGGCGGACCGTGGTGGTGGACCACGGCGGGGGCCTGTCGACCCTCTATGCCCATGCGTCGCGGATCGCGGTGAGCGAGGGCGCGCGGGTCCAGGCCGGCGATGTGGTGGCGTACGTCGGATGCACCGGCTTCTGCACCGGCCCCCACCTGCACTTCGAGGTGCGGGAAGTCGGCAGCCCGGTCGATCCCATGCTCTACCTTCCGCGCTGACGTCGGTTCATAGGGTGAGATCGTGAATCCGAAGGATAAGGGCAAGGGCTCGCGCATCGCCGCCAACCGCCGGGCGCGGTTCGACTACGTGTTCGAGGAGGAGTACGAGGCCGGCATCGTGCTGACCGGCTCCGAGGTGAAGAGCCTGCGGGCGGGCCAGGTCCAGCTGCGAGAGGCCTACGGCCTGGTACGCCGCGGCGAGATGTGGCTGGTGGGGATGCACATCGCTCCCTACGAGATGGCCCGTCACGGTGGCCACGAAGCCAAGCGTGAACGCAAGCTGCTCCTCCACAGCCGGGAGATCGAGCGGATCAACCGGCGTGTTCAGGAACAGCGCCTCACCATCGTGCCGATCAGGATGTACTGGAAGAACGGGCGGGTAAAGGTGCTGATCGGGGTCGGACGGGGGTCCCGCCGCTACGACAAGCGGGAGAAGTTGAAGGCCCGCGACATGGAGCGGGAGGCCCGCCGGGCCATGTCAGACCGCCGCCGCTCGGGATGAGCGATTCGCTGATGCGCCACCGCCGTGGCTGGTTGTCACGGGGTGGGTGTAGACTGGTCGAACAATCTCCCATTGGGGGTGAACAGGTTTCGACGTCGGTAATAGAGGTGTCGGAAGCGAGCCGAGGTCACCGGAGTCCTCGTTAAATAGTCGGTAACAACCATAAGTGCCAAGCCAAACCTTGCACTGGCTGCCTAGAGAAAGGTAGCCCGTCCCCCGGAGGGGTTCCTGCCCCCTTCGGAGTGGGCGTCGTTTAGCAGGATGGGCTCTCCGGGATGCCCGGACCGGAGAGTCGAGATCAATCCGGGTGTAGGGCGGACGGTCACTCGCCGATGGAGTCCGACCGCCTGAAGGCTCGCCATCGGCTGCGCTCGGAGACGCCGCCACCGAAGTACCGACGGACCGGGGTTCGATTCCCCGCACCTCCACCACGACCTCCCATGCATGGATGCGGCTGCCTATGTCCATTGGCCAATGCCGTCCATCATTAAGCTGAAGCTAGCCATTGAACTATCACCAAACGATACATCGGACAGCCCACAAACGGAACATTGATAGCTCGCCAAACGACGCACCGGGCGGTAAGTGATCGGCTCGGGCTTTCCGTGGGGCGGACTGCGCGATAGTTAGCCTGGCCATCAATTCTCGATCGCATTGAGGAGTTTGGAGCCCGGCGGCGACAATAGGGAAGGGTTGATGGTTGATCGGAGGATGGCTCGTCTCCGGGAGGAGTACGAGACGGAGGGGCTCTCGATGGGGGAGGCCGATCCGGACCCGGTCCGCCAGTTCGACCGCTGGTTCAACGAGGCTGTGGACGCGGGGATGCCGCAGGCCAACGCGATGACGGTCGCCACCGTTGACGGCCGGGGACGTCCCTCGGCCCGGGTGGTGTTGCTCAAGGGGTACGACCGGTCCGGGTTCGTGTTCTACACCAACCTCGGGAGCCGCAAGTCGGAGGAATTGGCGGCCAACCCGCGGGCGGCCCTCTGCTTTCTCTGGCTGGAGCTGCACCGCCAGGTCAGGATCGAGGGGCCGGCGGCGGCGGTCAGCGATGCAGAGTCTGATGAGTACTTCGCCTCGCGTCCCCGCGGCGCCCGGATCGCGGCCGCTGCTTCCCCGCAGAGCCGGGAGATACCCGACCGGGCCGCGCTCGAACGCCTGGTGACGGGCAAGGAGGCCGAGTTCGAGGATGGTGAGGTGCCCAGGCCGGCCCATTGGGGAGGTTGGAGGGTCCGTCCCGAACGGTTCGAGTTCTGGCAGGGCAGGCGACACCGCCTGCATGACCGGGTCGTCTACCTCGCTGAAGGAGGCGGTTGGCGAAAGGCGCGGCTGGCTCCGTGATCGCGGCCGACGCCCGACTCCTGCCGGCGATGGCCAGAACGATGATCGCCCATGCCGCCGAAGCCAGTCCCCGGGAGGCCTGCGGCCTGATCGCCTATGACGGCGCCGGCCGTCCGGTCCGTCTCTATCGCACCACCAACGTCCACCCCGATCCGGATCGCTTCGAGTTGGACCCTGTCGAGCACTTCGGGGTGGTCAAGGAGGCGGACGAGTGCGGATGGAGGATCGGCGCGGTCTACCACTCCCACCCGCATGGTCCGGCCCGTCCGTCCGCCACCGACCTGGACGCAGGGATAGATCCGGACTGGATTTCGTTCGTCATCGGTCGCGATCGGACCGCGAAGTGGGTCATCCGGGCCTACAGGATGGCGGACGGGCATGCGACCTCCTTGGGCGTCATAGCCCCCTGACCAGACCCAATGCACCGCATCGGGGCCGGAATCGACCAAGATGAGCACTATGGCGGCGACCCCGAAGAATCCACCGAGCCACGAACCCGATCCGATCCCATGGTGGGATGCGGACCTGGGCGCGTACCTGTCCCGCCTGGAGAGCCAGCGGGGGCTGTCGGAACACACGGTGGCCGCCTACCGGCGCGATCTCACCCAGTTCTTCCGCCATGCCGAGGGCCGGGGCCTCGACTCATTGGCCGGTATCGACCGGACGTCGATACGGATGTTCCTGGCCCACCTCGACGGCGAGGGTTACGCCCGGCGCTCGGTCGCCCGCAAGATCTCAGCCATCCGGGCCTTCCTCTCGGATGGGGTCAGGAGAGGCATGCTCAGCGCCAACCCGGCCGATGGTATCGCCCGTCCCAAGTCCCGCCGGACCCTTCCCAAGGCCCTAACCCAGCGGGCTGCAACCTCGCTGCTCGAAGCGATCGACGGGGACGATCCGAAATCCCTGAGAGACCGGGCCATTCTCGAAACCCTTTACGCCACCGGCTTGCGGGTATCCGAGCTGGCCTCCCTCACCATGGAGGGTACGGTCGGGCTGGATCGGTTGGCGGTCGAGGGGAAGGGCGGCCGTCACCGGATAATCCCGTTGGGGGCGCAGGCCAGGATCGCCATCGACCGCTATGTGCGGGCGGGCCGGCCCCTTCTTCTGGACGAGCGTCCCACAGATGCCCTGTGGGTAGGTGCACGGGGAGTGCCCATGAGCCCCCGGACACTGCGCCGGACGGTGCGGGACCGGGCGGGCACCTTTCCGCACGCACTACGCCATTCCTTCGCCACCCACCTGCTCGAGCGGGGGGCCGATCTGACCTCCGTCCAGCAACTCCTGGGCCATGTCGAGTTGGGGACCACCCAGATCTACACCTCGGTCACCCGCCATCACATGAGAGCCACCTACGAACGGAGCCACCCCCGGGCGTAGTTGGAGTGGCCACCGGCCACTAGTATCCATCCGATCACGCACGTTCACTGCAGCCTCCCGCGGTCGAGCCAGCAGGCTCGGGGAGGTTCGGAAGGGGAGCACGGCACGGCCCGGCGCCTCGCTTTCGAGAAGGGTGGGCGGAGGAACAACCGAAACAGGAGGCACTGTTGTCTGCCGTCACGATGAAGCAGCTACTCGAAGCCGGAGTTCACTTCGGCCACCAAACCCGGCGCTGGAACCCCAAGATGGCCCCGTACATCTTCGGAGAGCGCAACGGGATCCACATCATCGACCTGCGCCGGACGCTGGAGGAGGTCCAGAGGGCCCACGCCTTCGTCCGGGATCTGGTCGCCGAGGGCGGTGCCGTCCTGTTCGTGGGCACCAAGAAACAGGCCCGTTCCGCCGTAGAGGAAGCCGCCCAGCGGGTCGACATGCCGTACGTCAGCTTCCGCTGGCTGGGTGGCATGCTCACCAACTTCAAGACCATCAACCAGCGCATCTTCTACATGAAGGAGCTGGCGGCCATGGAGACCTCGGGCGACATGGAACAGCTGCCGAAGAAGGAGCGCCTCCGCCTCCGCCGCGAGTACGCCCATCTCCTGAGGACTCTGGGCGGCGTGGCGGACATGAGCGGACCCCCGTCGGCCGTCTTCGTGGTCGATCTGAACACCGAACACATCGCGGTGCGGGAAGCGGTGCGTTTGGACATTCCCGTGATCGCCCTGGTCGACTCCAACTGCAACCCCGACGACATCGATTTCATCATTCCCGGGAACGACGACGCCATCCGATCGGCTTCCCTCATCGCCTCGGCGATCGCCGACGCCTGCGTCGCCGGTAAGGAGAAGGCCCTGGCCGCCGCCGAGGGCCAGTCCGAGGAGGACGGCGACAGCTAGCGCTGCAGCCCCGGACCGCACAGACACCAAGCCACGAACCACCAACAGGAACCTGAATCGAAGGACGAGCAAAGATGCCACAGTTCACAGCCAAGGACGTACAGGCTCTGCGCAAGGCCACCGGGGTCGGCATGATGGACGCCAAGAGAGCCCTGGTGGACTGCGACGGGGACATGGACAGCGCGAAGGACCTGCTCCGGGAGAAGGGCCTGGCCGATGCCAAGAAGCGGGCCGGACGTGACGCCAACGAGGGCACCGTCGGCTTCTACGTACACCAACCCTCCGGTTATCCGACCGTCGGGGTGATCGTGGAGCTGGCCTCGGAGACCGACTTCGTCGCGAAGAGCGACCGGTTCCAGAAGATGGCCCGCGACGTGGCGATGCACATCGCCGCCGCCCAGCCCAGGTGGGTGCGGACCGAGGATGTGCCGGGCGATCTGGTCGACCGGGAGAAGGAGATGATTGCCAGGGAGGCTATAGCCTCGGGCAAGCCGGAGCGGATCGTCGAGCGGATCGTCGAGGGTCGGATCAAGTCTTTCTACAAGGACAATGTGCTCTACGAGCAGGAGTACATCAGGACCGATCAGTACGAGGGCAAGGTCGGGGACATGGTGACCGAGTTGGCAGCCTCGATGGGCGAGAACATCGGCGTCCGGCGGTTCGCCCGCCTGGCGGTGGGCGAGCAGGACGTCTAGCGGTCTGCCTGGGGATAACTTGGTGTGCTTCACGGCCGTAGGCCTCCCGTCCCGGGCGGGTCTCGCCTGTGGCAAACTGCATCGTGTGAAAGTTGATGCCTCCAGTGCGAACCCTCCCGTTCCGGGTTCCTCGGAACCCGGCTAGATGGCTCCTGCCCGCCGGGTCCTGCTGAAGCTGTCAGGGGAGGCCTTTGCCGATCCAGCGATCGGCTACGGCATTTCTCCCGAGACAGTGCTGGGGGTCGCGAAAGAGATCGCCGAGTCGCAGAAGGCCGGGCACCAGATCGGGATCGTGGTGGGCGGCGGCAACATCTTCCGGGGTGTGTCCGCAGCAGCCACCGGCATGGACCCGGCCAACGCCGACTACATGGGAATGCTCGCCACCGTCATCAACGCCCTGGCCCTGCGCGACGCGGTCGAGGCCCGGGGTGTGGAATGCCGGGTGCAGTCGGCGATCACGATGCAGCAACTGGCCGAGCCCTACATCCGCTTGCGAGCCATCCGCCACCTGGAGAAGGGCCGTTCGGTGATCTTCGCGGCCGGCAGCGGTAATCCGTTCTTCACCACTGACACGGCCGCCGCCCTCCGGGCGGTCGAGATCGGCGCCGAGGTGATGCTCAAGGCCAGCAAGGTAGAGGGGATCTACTCCGCGGATCCCGAGCTTCATGAGGATGCCCGGCTGCTGGACCGGATCAGCTATATGGAGTTCATCAACGCGGGACTCAAGGTGATGGACACCACCGCTGTCACGATGTGCATGGACCACCGGCTGCCGATCGTCGTGTTCCGGTTGCTGGATCCCGGTAACATCCGGAGGGCTGTGAGGGGCGAGTCGATCGGTACCCGGGTGTGTTGAGACACACCTTGAGAGGAGGTTGACGGATGCTGGATGAACTGCTCGAGGATGCCGAGGAGCGAATGGCGGCGGCCGTGAAGCACACGCAGAGCGAGTTCGCGACGCTCCGCACCGATCGGGCCAGCGGGGCGGTTCTCTCCAGGGTCATGGTCGAGTATTACGGGGAGAAGGTGGCCCTTCTGGAGCTGGCTAGGACCGCCAGCCACGAGAACCTGCTGGTGGTGATCCCTCATGATTCGAACGATCTGGTCGCCATCGAGCGGGCCATCCGCCTGTCGGGCCTCGATCTGAACCCGGCCAGCGACGGGAAGGTGATCCGCCTGGTCTTCCCTCCGCTCACCGAGGAGCGACGGCGTCAGCTCGTCAAGATGGCCCGCAGCATGGCGGAGGAGGGCCGGATCGCCATCCGCCACATACGGAGGTCGACCCGCAGCGACCTGGGGGAACTGGGCGATTCGGAGGACGAGATCTGGAGGTCCGAGAAGCAACTCCAGCAGCAGACCGACCGCCATATCGCGATGACGGACGAATTGCTCGCCAACAAGGAGCGGGAACTCCTCCAGATCTAGCGCTCTCGGTTCGGAATAGCCGCGTGATCGGCTCTCCAGGGGGTATTCTGGACCGAGTTCCCTGAGGAAACGGTTACGCATGGTTGGTGACGGCACCGATCCGCCCCCCGAGTTAGGTGAAGAGGAGGCTGGGGATCAGCCTGCCGGCTCCGAGGCTTCTACTCCGGAGTCCGACGAGTTCACCGACCGCGACTACATCCGATCAACCACGAGGGAATACAAGGGCCTGGCCGAAGCGGTAGCGCGGGCAGGTGAGGAGGATGTCGAGCAGTCGGCAGTGGCGGAGTCCATCCCGGGGGTCGGCACCAGTGTGGTCGGTTTCGAGGATGTGACCGGGGTCGAGGAGGAAGACCCGGAGCAGATCGAGCAGATCGACCGGGCCCGCCGTTCCGAACTAGCGCTCCGGATCGCCACCGGCCTGGCAGCGGTCGCGGTTTTCTTCGGATCCCTTTACGCGGGGCCGCTATGGGTCACCCTGTTCGTCGTCATCCTGATCCTGGTGGCGGTGGCGGAGTTCTATCAGGGGGTTCGCCAAGTCGGCTTCACGCCACTGGCCTTCATCGGCCTGCCCGGGGCCGCGGCGGTCATGTACGTGGCCTGGAACTCCGGACCCTCCGCAGTGGGCGGGGTGCTGGCAGCCGTGATTCTGGCGTCGGGCCTGTTCTCCGTGGTGGCCGGCCGGAACTACCCGCTGGCCAACATCGGGGTTACGGTCCTCGGCGTGGCCTGGGCGCCGGTTCTGGCCTCCTTCGCGGTGCCGATCTTCCGGTCCCCCGAAGCGTGGGGCTTGACCACCGGGCTGGTGGTGTTGACCGCTCTCAACGACATTGCCGCCTTTTCCTACGGGCGCACGCTCGGGAAACGCCGCATGGCCCCCACCCTCTCGCCCAACAAGACAGTGGAGGGGTTCCTCGGCGCCACTGTCATCACCGTGCTGGCCGGGGTTGTCATCGGGAGGTTCGGGTTGCTGGAGCCGCTCACCATGCAGTCGGCCACAGCACTGGCCGCGGCCATCAGCGTGTTCGGACCCATCGGCGACCTGGCCGAGTCGGCGGTCAAGCGGTCCATCGGCATAAAGGACATGGGTAGCAGCCTGCCCGGCCACGGTGGGGTGCTGGATCGGCTGGACTCCTTCGTGTTCGCGATTCCTACCGCCTATCTGGTGTATCTCTGGTTCGGACACCTGTGAAGCCCGTTGTCGTCCTGGGGGCGACGGGGTCCATCGGTCGCCAGACACTGGAAGTTGCGGACCGCCTCGGCGTTCGAGTTGCGGGACTGGCGGCGCGGCGAGCAGGGGACGACCTCGCCCGGTTGGCCGCGCGCTACCCGCGTGCCGCCGTGGTGGCGGTGGCGCCCGATCCTGACGGCCATGACCGCTTTGGCCGTCAGTTCGCCGATCGCTACGCCTCCGGCGCCGCAGCGCTGGTGGAAATGGCTCAGCACCCCGGCACGACAGTGGTCAACGGGGTGGTGGGGTCGGCGGGTCTCGAAGCTTCCATAGCCGCGCTGGAGGTCGGTAACCGTCTCGCTCTGGCCAACAAGGAAAGCTTGGTCGTGGGTGGGGAGCTGGTGATGGCGGCCGCCCGCCACGGTGAGCTGGTCCCGGTCGACTCGGAGCACTCCGCATTGTTCCAGTGCATGGTCGGGGAACGGATTCCCGAGGTCTCGCGCCTGGTGTTGACAGCTTCCGGCGGTCCCTTTCGAGGCCGCGACAGGGAGCGGCTGGGCCGGGTGGGAGTCGATGAGGCCCTGGCCCACCCCACCTGGAACATGGGGCCCCGGATAACCATCGACTCGGCCACGCTGGTGAACAAGGGCTTGGAGGTCATCGAAGCTCACTTCCTGTTCGGCCTGGCTTTCGACAAGGTGGATGTGGTGGTCCATCCGCAGAGCATCGTCCACTCGCTGGTGGAGTTCGTGGACGGATCGCTGAAGGCTCATCTGGGCGCCACCGACATGCGGATCCCGATCCAGTATGCCCTCACCTACCCGCAACGCTCACCTGGTGGCTTCCCCGCGTTCGACCTGACCCGGTCCGATCTGACGTTCGAGGCGGTTGACCGTAACGCCTTTCCTGCGCTCGACCTCGCCTACGCCGCAGGAAGGGCGGGCGGAACCGTCCCGGCGGCCTTCAACGCCGCAGACGAGGTGGCCGTGGCCGCCTTCCTGGAGCGGCGGATCGGGTTTCTCGACATTCCCGCCGTGATCGCCGAGGTACTCGAGGGTCATCAGGCAATGGAAGCCTCCTCGATCGGTGTAGTGATCGAAGCCGACCGGGCTGCCCGGCGAGCCGCTCGCGCCGCAGTGGAGCGCCGGTAGAGGAGGGAGTTTGGTCGGCGGAGTACTGATGGTGGTGGCCATCTCGGCGTTCATCGTCGTGCACGAGGCCGGCCACTACTGGGCGGCCCGCGCCACCGGGATGAAGGCCACCGAGTTCTTCCTCGGCTTCGGGCCGCGACTGTGGTCGTTCCGCCGTGGAGAGACCGAATTCGGCGTGAAGGCACTCATGTTCGGCGGCTACGTGCGGATCGCCGGCATGACCATCGGCGAGAGGATCGACCCGGCGGATGCAGGCCGCGCGTACCGGGACCAGCCCTTCTGGAAGAAGTCGGTGGTGGTCCTGTCCGGGGTGACGCTCAACCTCCTGACCGCATTCCTGCTGCTGTTCGGCCTGTTCTGGTACTCCGGCGCCGCCGAGTTGACCACCGCAGTGGAGAGGGTGAGCCCCGAGATCTCCCCGGGCGTGCCCAGTCCGGCCGCCGTCGCCGGCGTGCTGGACGGAGACGTCATGACCGCCATCGACGGTGTCGCCGTGGACGGTTGGGAACAGGCCGTGCAGCTGATAATGAGCCGCCCGGGCGAGACCGTCGCCCTCGAAGTGATCCGCGACGGCCGTCTCCGCTCGCTGACGGTCACCCTGGGCTCCTTCCATCCCCAGACCGGTGAAGCCGTCGGCTTCCTAGGGGTCTCGCCCGAGGCGCGGCGGGTCTCGATCGGGCCCGTCACGGCCGCCGGACGGGCCCTCACTGCGGAGTGGGCGATCATCTCCGGCGCGTTGGACGCCATATCCCGCATCGTCCGGCCCGGATCGCTGCTCGAGCTGGGCGGCGTGCTGGCCGGACAGAGCGACGTTCCTGAGGAGATCCGACCGGTCAGTCCCATCGGTCTGGTCAGGATCGGTACCCAGGCGTCGGAGGTGGGCATCGGCAACCTCATCTTCATCCTGGCGGTGGTGAACGTCACCCTGGCCCTGTTCAACAGCGTGCCCCTGTACCCGTTGGACGGCGGACATTTCGCCGTGGCCCTCTACGAGAAGGTCACGGGCCGGCGGGTGGATCACCGCAACCTGGTTCCCATAGCGGCGGTGGTGATCCTGTTCATGCTGTTCCTCGGCCTGGTGGCGATCATTCTCGACATAGTCAATCCGCTGACTCTCTAGCCAACTAGCCAGTGGCCGGCTGCCAGTGGCCAGTTTGCGGCCTGGAGGTGATCAAGTTCTTCGGGCTTGTCTTCGTCGCCGTTCCGGTTGCTGGGCGCCGTGTACATCGTCGAAAGCACCTGGCCCTGTCCGATCATGTGTCGACAGTTCTGTATGATCGGCGAGGTATCTGTATGATCAGCCAGGGTACGCGTACTCCAGGTGGGGGGGGCCGATCATGTTGAGGGAGTTTTTGAGGCCGATTCTTTCGGGCGGCGCCGGATTTGTCGCGTTTCTCACCATAATGCCTAGCGGCTGTATCGATATTGATGGTGTCCCTGCTTGGGAGAGATGTGTGTCGATGATCGGCGTGCCACTCCTGTTTGACTGGGATGTACCCCACATATTCGTGCTTGTGGGTCCCCTCTCCCTCAGCGTTGGGGTCGGGTGGCTGGTCTGGTGGTTGCTCGGCAAAGCTCTCCGGATGTGAAGGCCGGCGGTCTGGTATCCCGACACGTCTACACCCGCCCTCTGGCCAGTCGAGCCAGGCGCCCGCTTGGCCCAGTGGCCGGTTGCCTGGCTTGTAGTGGCCGGTGGCCGGTGGCCGGTGGCCGGTGGCCGGTTGCCAGTGGCCAGTGGGCCACCTGGAGTTGATCGAGTTCCTCTGGCCTCCAGACCGAGTGTCTTGCTCTTAACAGTCCCGTATTACAACATTCACTGACCACTGACCACTGACCACTGACCACTGACCACTGACCACTGACCACTGACCACTGACCACTGACCACTGCTAGTAACATGGCAATCTGATGGACCACCGCGATCGAACCAGGCAGATTCACGTGGGTCGCGTGCCGGTGGGGGGCGGCGCCCCGGTCTCGGTGCAGTCGATGACCACCACCAAGACCGCCGACGTGGACGGCACCCTCGCCCAGGTATACGCACTGGCCGGCGCAGGCGCCGACATCGTCCGCATCACCTGCAACGATGTCGCGGCCGCCGAGGGGCTGGCCGAGATCGTGCCTCGTTCGCCGGTGCCGATCATCGCCGACATCCATTACCAGTACCGCCTGGCGCTGGCGGCGCTCGAAGCCGGTGTGCAGGGCTTGCGGCTCAACCCGGGCAACATCCGGAAGCCTCACCAGATCCGGGCGGTGGCTCGCGACGCCAAGGACCGGGGAATCCCGATCCGGGTGGGCGTCAACGCCGGCAGCCTGGACCGCGATCTGATGGCGCGATACGGCTCCGCCACGCCCGAGGCGCTGGTGGCGTCGGCGCTCAAGGAGATCGAGTACCTGGCTGAGGAGGACTTCGACGACATCAAGATCTCGGTCAAGCACTCCCATGTCCCGTCCATGGTCGACTCCTACCGCCTGCTGGCCGACACGGTCGGCTACCCGCTCCACCTCGGGGTCACCGAGGCGGGCCCTCCACCGGGTGGACTGATCAAGTCGGTGGCCGGCATCGCCACCCTGCTGCTCGAAGGCATCGGCGACACCATCCGCTTCTCGCTGACCGCTGATCCCGTGGAGGAGGCCAAGGCCGGGCGGCAGCTCCTCGAGTATCTCGACCTGCGGGAGCGTACCGGGTTGGACCTGATCGCCTGTCCCAGCTGCGGGCGAGCGGAGGTCGATGTGCTGGAGGTCGCCCAGACAGCCCAGGCCAGGCTGGAGGAGGCGGAGCTCCCCATCCAGGTGGCCGTTATGGGCTGCGTGGTGAACGGACCCGGCGAGGCTCGGGAGGCCGACCTCGGGATCGCCGCCGGGAGGGGCCGCGGGCACCTGTTCATCAAGGGGAAGGTGGTTCGGGTGGTGCCGGAGGACGAGATGGTGGACGCCTTGCTCGACGAGGCCCGCAAGCTGGTCGACGAGGGCGTGGAGGCCCGGATGGCCGCTGCAGACGATAGGGCCGCCGACCTGGCCGCCCAGGACCGCCAGGTGCTGATAAGCATCCAGGGGGATGCCAACCGGGCCGAGGCCCGCCGCGCCGCGGTGGCCGACATCGCGGCTCGATGACCGCCCGACTTCTCTGATTACCACGTAGGAGTTCCGGTGCGCTGGTCACGGACGTTCATTCCCACCCTCCGCGACGATCCGGCGGATGCGGTTGCCGCCAGCCACCGCCTGCTGGTCCGGGGCGGTTTCATCCGCCAGCTCATGGCCGGCTCCTATTCGATGCTCCCGCTCGGAATGCGGGTCGCCACGAAGGTATCCGACATCATCCGGGAGGAGATGAACGCCATCGGCGGCCAGGAGTTCCTGGCGCCCGTGGTCCATCCGGCCGAGCTGTGGAAGAAGACCGGCCGGTGGGACGACGTAGAGGGGATCATGGTCAAGTTCGAGGATCGCCGCGGCGCCGACCTCGTGCTAGCCCTCACCCACGAGGAGGTGTTCGCCCACCTTGCCTCTGAATTGAACTCCTACCGGGAGCTACCCCAGCTCTGGTACCACCTCCAGACCAAGTTCCGGGACGAAGCCCGGCCCAAGTCCGGCCTCCTCAGGGTGCGGGAGTTCATCATGAAGGACTCCTACTCGCTCGACGTGGGCCCCGAGGGCCTAGACGTCCAGTTCGAGGCTCACCGGGGCGCCTACGACCGGATATTCGCCCGCTTGGGTCTCGATTCCATCCAGGTGGAGGCGTCCTCCGGCAACATGGGCGGCAGTGACTCCGTGGAGTTCGTGGTCCGCTCGGGCGCGGGCGAGGATCGCGTCGCGCTCTGCGACAGCTGCGGATACGCCGCCAATCTCGAACGGGCGGTCAGCGCACCCGACGACGTGTCCGACGACCCTTGGGAGGGACCGCCCGAGTCCTTCCCGACCCCCGGGGTCCGCACCATCGCTGCGCTGACCGCGATGGGACGATTCACGGCCGCCCGGCGCCAGATCAAGACCCTCGCCTACTACGTGGGGGAAGAGTTCACCCTGCTGGTTCTGAGGGGCGACCACGACCTCGAAGTCCAGAAGCTGGTGGACGCGGTGCCCGGCGTGGTCCGTCCGGCGACCGCGGAAGAGATCGTCGACAGGCTCGGCGCTCACCCCGGGAGCCTTGGCGCGGTGGGGGTGGATTATCCCGTGATCGCCGATCCGGTCCTCCGGGGGCGCTCCAACATGGTGACCGGCGCCAACGAGGACGATGTTCACCTTCGTGGCGTGGATGTGGAGCGCGACGTCCCGGTGGGCAGGTGGCTCGACATGCGTTCGGTGCGGGAGGGGGAGGCTTGCCGGAGTTGCCAATCCGGCTCCCTCTCGTTGTCGAGGGTCATCGAAGTGGGTCATATCTTCAAGCTTGGCCTCAAGTACAGCGACGCCCTCGGGGCCAGCGTGCTCGACGAGACTGGCCGGCCCACGCCAATCGTGATGGGTTCTTACGGGATCGGTGTGGGGCGGTCGATGGCTGCTGTGGTCGAGGTCAGCCATGACAGCAAGGGAATCATCTGGCCGGTCTCGGTGGCGCCGTTCGCAGTTGTGATCACCCTGCTGAGACCCGACAACCCGGCGGTCGGCCAGGCGGGAGAGAGCCTTTACCGTGACCTCACCGACGCCGGGATCGAAGTCCTGCTGGATAACCGCAACGAGCGTCCCGGCGTCAAGTTCGCCGATGCCGAGCTGGTAGGGATCCCTTACCGGCTTACGGTAGGTCCCCGGGGCATCAGGGCCGGGGAGGCCGAACTGGTTGCCCGCGACGGCTCGGTGGCCGAAACCGTTCCCGTGGATCAGGCGGTGGCGCGCCTCGTCGGGCTGGTGTCATAGCACTCCTGCCCAGGTCTCGTTCGGTAGGACAAATGCTATGATTCGACTCAGACACTCGAAGGACGTGACTTTGTGCTACAAGGTGGGCGCCCAGCCCGCTTTTTTTATTGTAGAAACCGGTTGGCCGGCGTATTCCACCGCGCCGGAAGCCCGTCATGCCTCCATACCGCACCAGATGGAGACGCTCACTTCAGGAAGAGCCGGGGGCTCGAAGCCGACCATGACTATTGAGGAGCGGCTGGAAGACCTGTTCGAGCAGCATCTCGCCGGCCAGGGCCTGGAGCTCGATTACCTCCAGGTGGCCGGCCGAGGTCCGCGGATCGTTCGGGTAATCGTCGATCGCGACGGCGGGGTGGGGGTCGACCAGTTGGCGGCCGTGTCCCGCTCCCTATCACGGCAACTCGACCGTCTCGATCCCTTCGAGGGCTCCTATTCCCTGGAGGTGTCCTCGCCCGGGCTCGAGCGCACCCTTCACCTTCCCCGCCATTTCAGCAAGTCGATCGGTCGGGACGTGACCATAAAGACCGACGTAGAGGTAGCGGGTTCCCGGCACCATCGTGGCGTGCTCGAGGCGGCCGATTCGGATGGTTGTGCCGTGCGGGTCGACGGTGAGACGAGGCTGATCGGTTACGGGCAGGTGCGGTCGGCGCGCACGCGGTTCGAGTGGAACAAGCAAGCCAGGGCGACCAGGAAGTCGGGGTAACGGGATGAAGATCGACTACCGGGTCATGGAGGCCCTCGAGATGTTGGAGCGGGAGCGCGGCATCCCCGTCGACACGATTCTCGCTGCCCTGGCCAACGCGCTCGTGTCGGCCTACAAGCGGACTCCGGGCGCCGCGGAGGAGGCCCGGGTGACCATCCAGCCGGACTCCGGCGAGATCATCGTTTACGCACAGGAGCTCGATGACGACGGAAACGTCATCGAGGAGTGGGAGGACACCGCCACCGACTTCGGTCGGATAGCGGCCAGCACCGCCAAGCAGGTGATCGCCCAGCAGCTCCGGGAAGCCAAGCGCGAGCAGGTGTTCGACGCCTACGAGGGCCGCGAGGGCGACCTGGTGACCGGCATGGTGCAGCAGCATGACAACCGGTACACGATCCTCGACCTGGGTAACGCAGAGGCGATGATGCCGGGTTCCGAGCGGATCCCCTACGAGCGGCTGGAGCGAGGCGCCCGGGCGAAGGCCCTGATCATCGAGGTTCGGCGCGAGACCAAGGGCCCGCAGATCGTGGTGTCGCGTTCCCATCCCGACCTGGTTCGCCGGCTGCTCGAGCTGGCGGTGCCGGAGTTGCTGGACGGAACGGTGCAGATCCGTTCGATAGCCCGGGAGGCGGGCCATCGCACCAAGATCGCGGTGGTGTCCAATGATGCCAACGTGGATCCCAAAGGAGCCTGCGTCGGCGCCCGCGGATCCCGGGTACGCAACGTTGTCAACGAGTTGCGGGGCGAGAAGGTGGACGTGGTGCAATGGCGTGATGACACGGCCCAATTCATCGCTGAGGCCCTTGGCCCGGCCAAGGTGCGTGATGTACAGGTTGATGAGGAAGAGAAGTCGGCGGTGGTGATAGTGAGCGAACACCAGCTCTCGCTGGCCATCGGTCGGGAGGGTCAGAACGCCCGGTTGGCTACCCGACTAACCGGCTACCGCATCGACATACAGAGTGACTCCAGGTCCCGGCGGCCGGCTACCCGGGGGCGCGGTCCGGTCGCTGCCGGTGGCCGTTAGCAGCGCGCGAGCAGGTTGTGCGAGGCTCGACCGACCGGGAACGGTCTTGGAGGGATTCTCATCAGCGGGAAGGGGTTCCGGGATCGGCCGGACACCGGGTGGCCCTCTTGATGGTACCGCGGGGGCGTAAGCAGCCATGGTGACCAAGCGCATCTACGAACTGGCGAAGGAGATGGGCCTGGCCTCTCGTGACGTTCTGACCACGGCCCAGGACCTGGGACTGCCGGTTACCACCGCCTCCTCCGGGCTGGACCAGGGCGATGCCGAGGCCCTTCGCTCCATGCTCCTACCGGAGGAGCCGGAAGAAGAAGAAGTTGCCGATACCCCCCAGCCGGCGCCCGACTCGCCGGAAGAGGCCTCCGCTCCGGAACCCGACATCCCCGAGCCCGATGACATCAGGGTCATCGTCGTGCCGTCCGGCGTATCGGTGCTCGAGATGGCGCGAGCCATGCACCAGCCGGTGGGCGAGCTGGTAAGGCAGTTGCTGTCGATGGGGCTGATGGCGGCTGCCGCAGCGCCGGTGCCGCCCGAGGCCATCGAGCCCCTGGCGGAACACTTCGGGATCATGGTCGAAGTCGAGCATGGCGAGGAACCGGAGGAGGTCGACGAGCCCCTGGTCAAGCCGAAGCGGGTATTCGACGACGATCCCGCCTCCCTGAAGGCTCGTCCGCCTGTCGTCACAGTGATGGGCCATGTCGATCACGGCAAGACCACCCTGCTGGACTACATCCGCGACACCAATGTCGTGTCCGGAGAAGCAGGGGGGATCACCCAGCACATCGGCGCCTACCAGGCCACAGTCGACGGGCGTCCGATCACGTTCATCGATACGCCCGGCCATGCCGCCTTCACCGCCATGAGGGCCCGGGGAGCCGAGGTGACCGACATCGTCGTGCTGGTGGTGGCGGCGGACGACGGGGTCATGCCACAGACCGCCGAAGCGATCAGCCATACCATGGCGGCAGGCGTGCCGATGATCGTCGCCATCAACAAGATGGACCTCGAGAACGCCGACCCGCTGAGGGTACGCGCCATGCTGACCGAGCACGAGGTGGTCACGGAAGAGCTGGGTGGCGAAGTCGTCTCGGTCGAGGTGTCCGCGACCACCGGGGAGGGCATGGACAACCTCCTCGAGATGATCGACCTGGTGGCCCAGGTGTCGGAGTTCACGGCCAACCCGAAGGCCCCGGCTTCGGGAGTGGTGATCGAGAGCCACCTCGATCGAGGGCTGGGTCCGGTAGGCACCGTGATCGTGCAACGGGGAACGCTGAAGCGAGGGGATTCGCTGGTGGCAGGGATGGTGAGCGGCCGGGCCCGCTCCATCATCGACCACACGGGCCGTCGCGTCTCGACCGCAACTCCCTCCACTCCGGTGCTGGTGTCGGGATGGGCGTCGGTTCCGGCTGCGGGCGACATGTTCGAGGTGGTGAAGAACGACCGTATAGCCCGATCCATGGCGGCCGACCAGGTGGATGCGGTCCGGGCCAGGACGCTCGTGGTACCCACCGCCCGGGAGCGCCTCGGGCAGTTGCTCGAGCGTTTGCGGTCCCAGGAGCAGACCGAACTCCTTCTCATCATCAAGGCCGACGCCGACGGTTCGGTGGAGGCGATCCGGGAGGCGGTCGGCCAGATCGCCCGCGAGGGTGGTCGGGTCAACGTGGTACATGCGGCAGTGGGCGGCATCAACGAGAATGACATCACGCTGGCCGACGCCACGGGCTCGGTGGTGGTCGGATTCAACGTCCGTCCCGATCCGAACGCGAGGCGAGCGGCCGCGGCGGCGGGAATCGAGGTACTCACCTACTCGATCATCTACGAGCTCCTCGACGAGATGGAGCAGATGCTGGTCGGTCGCCTGGCGCCGACCCGGGAGGAGACCCTGGTGGGTGTGGCTCAGGTGCGAGCTACCTTCCGCGTGCCTCGCCTGGGCTCCGTCGCCGGTTGCTACGTCACCGAGGGCACCATCGTGAGGGAGGCGAAGGCCCGGGTGGTCCGGGGCGGGAGCGTCATCTATGACGGTCGGGTGGCGTCGCTACGCCGGTTCAAGGACGATGTGCGCGAGGTGGCGGCCGGATACGAGTGCGGCATCGGGCTCGAACGCTTCCGGGATGTCAAGGACGGCGACGTCATCGAGACCTACCGCGTCGATGAGATCGCCGCCACATGATCGCGCTGACGTGAGTACCCCATGGCGAGCATGCACGCCGCGGCGCTCCGGGTTGATCTGCGTTTGCGGGATGTACATTCTCTGAAGGCCAAGCGGCAGCGCATCGCTCGGCTGTCCGCCAACCTGCGCCGCGCCTTCCCTGTGGCGTTCGCCGAGGTCGATCACCACGACCAGTGGCAGCGGACTGCGGTGGGGGTGGGCATAGTCTCGCCGCATGCGACGCAGTTGGAGATGGCGGTACATTCGGTGTGTCGCTTCTTCGATCGGTGGGAGGAGGCCGAGGTGCTGTCGGTCGGCATCTCCTACCTGGAGGACCCGCCATGAGGGAGAGGTCAGGATGGGCCTGAGGCTCCGGAGGGTCAACGAGATCCTCAGGGAGGTCATCGCGGAGGAGTGCCAGAACCTCAAGGACCCACGAATCGGGTTCCTGACGGTGACCGGCGTGTCAACATCCCCCGATCTCCGTAACGCCGAGGTTTACTACACCGTCCTCGGGGACGAAGAAGCCGAGGCTCAGACCGCCAGGGCGCTGGCGGCGGCGGCCCCCCGGATCCGCGCCGCCGTGGGTCCGCAGGTGCGGATGAAGTACCTTCCCGAGTTGAGGTTCGTTCCCGATCCGGCCGTGGCGCATGCCCGGCGGATCGAGGAGATTCTGAAGAATATGGACGGGCGAGGCGGGAGCGGGTGATGCCGGGGGCGATTCCCGGCCTGACGGACGCGGCCTGCGCCATCCGGGAGGCCGGCTCGCTGGTCGCCACGGGCCATGTGAATCCGGACGGCGATGCCCTGGGGTCATCCCTGGGCTTGGCGTTGTCGGCCCGTGCGGCGGGCCGCTCGGCGCGAGCCTGCTTCGGCGGGGGCTTCGCCCTGGGGCGGCACTTCAGCTTCCTGGATACCGGGCCGGTGGTGGATCCCGGGGAGGCCGGCGCGCCCGACGTGCTGGTGGCCTTCGACTGCAATGATCCGGAGCGGCTGGGCGCGGAACTGGCGCCGGTGGTCGAGGCGGCCGGGACCGTGGTGATGATCGACCATCACGTGGCGGGCGCCGGATTCGGAGACATCAGGGTGTGCGAACCGAGCGCTCCGGCGGCCGCGCTGCTCTGCTACCGCCTGATCAGGCTGATCGGCTGGGATCTGCCGCCCGAAGCAGCCACGGCCCTGCTGCTGGGTCTGGTTACCGACACCGGTCGCTTCCAGTACGGCAACACCAATCCCGAGGCCCTCCGGGCGGCGGCCGAACTGGTGGAGGTGGGAGCGCGCCCGGAGGTGATCGGGCAAGCCGTCTACGAGTCGGTGCCGTTCGGGTACCTCGGCGTCGCCGGAGCCGTCCTGTCCCGCGCCACGCTGGAGCCGGCTCACTCCCTGGTGTGGTCCTACCTCACCCAGGACGATCTCGGGCGCCATCGCATCGGGATGGAGGATGCCGACGCCCTGATCGATGATGTCCGGATAGCCCGGGAGGCCGAGGTGGCGCTGCTGCTCAAGGAACAGCCCGGCGGGAAGTGGAAGCTGAGCCTGAGGTCCCGCCGCCACGTGGATGTGGCGGCCATAGCGGAGACGATGGGTGGCGGCGGCCACCACCGCGCCGCCGGATGCTCCTTCTCGGGCACGCGGGACGAAGCGGTCGAAGCGGTGAGAAGGCGGCTGGCCGGGTGAGCGCCGGCTCCGGGATCATGCTGGTCGACAAGGCCGGCGGGTGGACGTCCCATGACGTTGTGGCCAGGTCCCGCCGGATCCTCGGCATGCGCCGGATCGGGCACGCCGGCACTCTCGATCCCATGGCAACCGGCCTGCTCGTCCTCGGCATCGGCAGGGCCACCAGGTTGCTGCGCTTCGTCACCGACCTGCCCAAGGAGTACGAGGCCACTGCCCTTTTCGGCGTGGCCACCGACAGCCTGGATGCCGACGGAGAGGTGACCGGGCGGGCGCCGATGAGCATCGACCGGGATGATCTGGACGGCATCATGGACCGCTTCAGGGGGGAGATACTCCAGAGGCCTCCGATGGTGTCGGCGGTGAAGGTGGGCGGCAAGCGCCTGCACGAACTGGCCAGGCGAGGCGAGGAGGTCGAACGGCCTGCCCGAAGGGTGCGGGTGGACCGCCTGGACCTGGAGGGGTTCGCGGCGGGCCCGTTCCCGGAGGTACGCCTCCGGGTGGTGGGAGGCAGCGGCCTCTACATCCGCGTGCTCGCCGATGATCTGGCCAGGGCCCTGGGCGGGCGGGCTCATCTGAGTTCCCTCCGCAGGGTCGCCAGCGGCAGCCTCAGGGTTGAGGAGGCGTGGACCGTCGAGCAACTGGCATGCCTCGGTGAAGAGGGCCGGCTGGCCGAAGCGGTGCTGGAGCCCGCCGCGGCGCTGTCGCATCTGCCGTCCGTGACTGTGGATGACGATACGGCTGCCCGGGTGCGCAACGGGCGGCGCCTGCCTTCCCCCCCGGGCCTGGACGGGCACGTTCGGGTGACCGCGGACGGGCGGCTCCTGGCCGTATACCGGGCCCGCGACGATCGGCTGGTTCCGGAGGTGGTGCTCGCGTGAGTCCGGTGCGATGAAGATCTGGAGGGGCGATCCGCTCGGCTGGGGGCCGGGTCCCGAGGCAGGAACGGCGCTGACCATCGGGGTGTTCGACGGCGTCCACCGGGGTCACCGGACCCTGCTGGCCGCCCTGTCGGAGCGGGCAGTCCGGGCAGGGGGTATCGAGACGGTCGTGGTCACCTTCGATGTCCATCCCCGCCGGTTCTTCGACCCCGTCGACGGGCCCGCCATGCTGGTTACGCTCTCCCGCCGGCTCGAACTGCTGGAGTCGGTGGGCGTGGGCCACGTGGGGGTGCTCCCCTTCGCGGACGCGCGGCACCTGGGGCCCGAGGCCTTCATTCGCCGGGTGGTGTCGGGCGGTTTCAACGCCCGGGCCGTGGTGGTGGGGGAGGGCTTCCGGTACGGCGCCGGGCGATCCGGAGACATGGCCGCCCTCGCGGCCTCGGGTCAAACGCACGGCTTCCGGGTCGAGGCCGTCCGGCTGCGGGACGGTGAGGAGGGACCGATCTCGTCGTCCGCAATCCGCCGACACATCGCGGCAGGCGAGGTGGTGGCCGCCGCCGAGTTGCTCGGCCGGCCCCATGAGGTGGCCGGCCGGACGGCCGCTCCCGAGAGGGGAGGGGATGCCTCGACCCTGGCCGTGGAAGTGGACTGGTCGATGGCGGTGCCCGGGCCCGGGATCTACGCCGTGGTGGTCGGCACGGCTGATCCGGGCAGTTCCGGCGCCTGCTCGATCGGTGGTGCCGGCCGGCCGCTCCGGGTCAGGCTGCCGGATCGGCGGATCGGCCGGAACCAGGGTGATCGCCTGGTCGTGTCCTTCCTCGACCGCGTCCGCCCCGCGCCGTCGGGCGGCCTTGCTCGACCCCGGATCACCTCCGCGGATCTGGCCGGAGCGCTCCGGCTGGTCGGCGGTTCCTCACGTCAAAGCCCGAGCCCGCCCTCCGGAGAGTGAGAAATGTAGGGGTTGAACTCCGGCGGATTCGGGCCCACGATGGTCTTCACGGTGTGAACGGGGACCGGAACACACCGGCAAGCGACATGATTGGATGATCACAAGTGGACGATCGAGACCGCAACGGACAGCTCCTACGGGCCTACCTGGCCGTGTTCGAGCTCACCTACCTGCGCATCCTGCTGGCGATCCTGCAATTCCAGCGTTGGGCGATGATCACTTTCTACCGGCTCGTGCTCGGGATCGACAAGCGGCCGCCGCCCCGGCCGACACAGGCGGAGCTCCGCGAGCGGTACGGGCGGTGACGCGGGGACGTGCTCACGGGCCGGTGCGCACCAGATCGCCGGGAGGGTGCTACACTCCAGCCGGTTCCCACTGCTATACATGCCGGTTTGGGATGTGCTGATCGAGTGAGAGAGATGAGAGCGACCCAGGAAATAGTCACTGAGTTCGGTGCTCATGACAGCGATACCGGATCCCCCGAGGTCCAGGTGGCGCTGCTCTCCCAGCGAATCCGTCACTTGACCGAGCATCTGCGCGAGCACAAACACGACCATCACAGCCGCCGAGGCCTGTTGATGATGGTGGGTAAGCGTAAGCGGCTGCTGGACTACCTTCGGAAGAACGATGCCGAGCGGTATCGTCGGGTGATCGCCAAGCTTGGATTGCGTCGATAGCAATCCGTAGAGACGGTTCTCAACATCAAAGCGGTGAACCGGACCGGCCTCCGGCAGTGCATACCCGAGTCCGGTGGCAAATAAGAGTGGGATGATCGAAGCGCCCCCTACGGCGCTCATCGATGATGGTGAGGCCTACAGGAGAGTCCTGTAGCCGACCGAACCACATAAGCAGGCTGGAAAGCGCCCGGAGAACGGCGTTGATCAGTTGTCAGTCGCCATTCCTTCGTGACGCGGCGCTTCTCCGAAGCGTCCGGAGGTATGACCACTGGTAATTGACTTCGCTGCTCTCCGAGTGATCGGTGCCTGGACGTAGAAAATCAAGGAGAGCATGTGTCTGAACAAGTCGTTCGCGGCCAAATAGGTGACAAAGAGGTCGTGATTTCCACCGGCAAACTCGCCGGTAGAGCAAACGGGGCGGTTCGCGTCTCGATGGGGGAGACCGAAGTGCTGGTCGCCGCCACTGCCAGCACCAGGCCCAGGGAGGGCGTGAGCTTCTTCCCGCTCACGATCGACGTCGAGGAGCGGATGTACGCGGTGGGCAAGATCCCCGGGTCCTTCTTCCGCCGGGAGGGTCGCGCCACGGAGCGGGCCACGCTCAGCGCTCGGCTCATCGACCGGCCCCTCCGCCCGTCCTTCCGTAACGGGTACCGCAATGACACCCATGTGGTGGCCACCGTCCTCCAAGTGGACGGAGAGACCGCCTACGACGTGCTGGCTCTCAACGGAGCATCGGCAGCCCTGACCATCAGCGACATCCCCTTCGAGGGCCCGCTGGGCGGCGTCCGGCTGGGCCTCGGAGAGGACGGTTGGGTGCCGTTCCCCACGTTCAGCGAACTGGAGGAGTGCGTGTTCGACCTCGTAGTGGTCGGCAAGCGTAACGAGTCGGGATCGGTGGACATCGTGATGGTGGAGGCCGGCGCCACCGACGGCGTCCTGACACTGGTCAACGACGGCCGCACCGCACCGGACGAGGACGCGGTGGCCGCCGGCCTCGAGGAGGCCAAGTCCTACATCGGGCAGCTGCTCGATCTCCAGGACGAGCTCCAGGAAGCGACCGGCAAGGAGGTCGGGGAATGGCCGTCGGTCATCGAGTACCCGGACGAGGTGTACGAGCGCGTATCGGAGCTGGCCGGCGACGGGGTCGCCGGAGTGGTCAGTATCACCGACAAGGCTGAGCGGAAGTCCGCCGAGGCGGAATTGGCCGAGCGGGTGGTCGCCGAGTACGGGATGGATGAGGATGACACCGAGACCGCCCGGCAGGTCCAAGCCTCGTTGCGAGCCGCTACCAAGAAGGCGATGCGCCGGCGGATCATCGAGGAGGGCGTCCGTATGGACGGCAGAAGCGCCACCGATATCCGGTCGCTGGCCGCCGAGGTCAACGTGCTGAGCCGGGCCCACGGGTCCGCCCTGTTCACTCGCGGAGAGACGCAGGTGCTGAATGTCCTCACCCTGGGCATGCCACGCATGGAGCAGATGCTCGACACGATCAGTAACGAGGAAGCCAAGCGCTACATGCATCACTACAACTTCCCGCCCTACTGCACCGGCGAGGCCGGGTTCATGAGAGGACCCAAGCGCCGGGAGATCGGGCACGGCGCCCTGGCGGAGAAGGCCCTCCGGCCGGTGCTTCCTGCCGACGACGGATTCCAGTACACGCTCCGCCTGGTGTCGGAGGTGCTCTCGTCCAACGGCTCCTCGTCCATGGCTTCGGTCTGCGCCTCGTCGCTCTCCCTCATGGATGCGGGCGTCGAGATCGCCGGTCCGGTGGCCGGGATCGCCATGGGCTTGATCGCCGACGGCGAGAACTACGTGACCCTGACCGACATCCTCGGGGCCGAGGACGCCCTGGGCGACATGGACTTCAAGGTGGCGGGAACCGCGGACTTCATCACCGCCCTCCAGCTCGACATGAAGATCGACGGTCTGCCGGCGGAAGTGCTGGCCGGAGCGCTGGTCCAGGCCAGGCAGGCCAGGCTCGAAGTACTGGACGTCATGTGCCAGGCGATCGACGGGCCCCGGGAGGAGATGAAGGAGCACGCTCCCCGGCTGGAGACCGTCCAGATCCCGGTGGACAAGATCGGCGACATCATCGGTCCCAAGGGGAAGATCATCCGTGAGCTGGAGGCCGAGACCGGCGCCTCGATCGAGGTCCAGGATGACGGCACGGTGCTGGTGTCCTCGAGCGACGGCACCTCTCTCGCCGACGCCATGAACCGGGTCAACGAGATCGCCTTCCCGCCGACTCCGGAGGTGGACAAGCAGTACGAGGGCAAGGTGGTGAGCATCACCGACTTCGGGGCTTTCATCAACATCCTTCCGGGCAAGGACGGCCTCCTGCATATCTCCAAGTTCGACAGCACCCGCCACGTGCGCCGGGTGGGCGACTACCTGTCCGAGGGTGATCCCCTGGCGGTGGTGGTCGATTCCGTCGACCGGAATGGCAAGGTCTCGCTCAAGGTGACGGCCGATCTGGAGCCGAAGCCCGGCGCCAACGTCGGCGCCCCGGGCCAGCGGCGCGATCGCGGTGACCGAGGATCCGGACGCGGCGGCGGCGGGAGAGGCCCCAACCGGGGCCGCGGACCCCGCCAGGGCAGAGGCGGCGGCCGGCCGGGAGGCCGGGGCGGCGGTAACCGGGGTCGTGGCCAGGGCGGTCGTGGCCAGGGCGGCCGCAGCCAGGGGAGTCGTAACCAGGGCGGCGGTAACCGCCGGAGCTCAGGCTCGTCAGCCGATGGCGGGCGTAGGTTCGCCTCCTTCGAGGACGCCTTCACCGACGGCATCTGAGCAGACCACGAAGGACCCTCATCCGAGGGCTTCGGATAACGCAATCACGAAGTGACCGAGCCGGGTGTTCGAGCTACTTTTCGTAGCCTGAGCACCCGGCTCGGTCCGTGAGACCGGATTCGGTACCGCTGCGGGTACGCCTTCGTCAGCGGGTCTTGCGAGGAACTCCGCCGGCTGGCGCATACCACACCGCCATTCCACGGTCAGACCGGGGGGTCTGTCCGTGAAGCGACTTGGCGTGTTCTGCTTGCCTTCGGTGTCCCGTCGCTGCGTTCCGCTTCCTTGACGGACCGCTGCGGGTACGCCTTCGTCAGCGGGCCTTGCGAGGAACTCCGCCGGCTGGCGCATACCACACCGCCATTCCACGGTCAGACCCCCCCTAGGCTCGGGAGCATGCCGGAACTACCCGATGTGGTCGTATACCTTGAGTCCCTCGAACGGTTTGTCGGGGGGAGGGTTCTGGAACGGGCGAGGGTGGTGTCGATCTCGCTCCTCCGCACCTTCGATCCGCCTCTCTCCGAAGTGGAGGGCAGGCGGGTGGTCGGGTTCCGCCGCATGGGGAAGCGCCTGGTCCTCGAACTCGAGGACGACCTCTTCATGGTGTTCCACCTGATGGTGGCAGGCCGGTTCAGATGGAGGAAGCGCGGTCAGGCCGTCCCCAAGAAGGTCGGTCACGCCGCGTTCGATTTCCCGAACGGAACGCTGGTACTCACCGAGCAGGGGTCCAGGAAGCGGGCCTCCTTGCATGTGCATCGGGGCGCGGATGCACTGGCCGAGCACGAGCGCGGCGGCCTCGAGCCGCTCGAAGCAACGCCGGAAGCCTTCGCCGAAGCGCTGAGGCGCCAGAACCGGACGCTCAAGCGGGCCCTGACCGATCCCCGAATACTCTCGGGCATCGGCAATGCGTACTCGGACGAGATACTCCACCGGGCCGGACTCTCGCCGGTGACGTTGACCAGCCGGCTTGACGACCCCGCCGTGCAGCGGCTCCATGAGGCGACCGTCAGCACCCTTACCGAATGGGCGGATCGGATGCGTGACGAGGTCGGTGACGGGTTCCCGGAGCGGGTAACGGCCTTCCGGCCCGAAATGGCCGTTCATGGCAAGTACCGGCAGCCCTGTCCCGTGTGCGGGAGTCCGGTCCGGCGGATCGTGTACGCATCCAACGAGACCAACTACTGCGCCGGATGCCAGACGGGGGGACGGATACTGGCCGACCGGGCCCTCTCCCGGCTCCTGAAGGACCAGTGGCCCTCGGCGATCCCGGACTGACCGCTCTCCGGTTCTGTGGGAGAGAGACCGACACCCGACCCCGGCGGTCCGGCGTCATGGCCCGTCCTCAGTTCGTGGCGGCTTCGCGGAGGGCGGGGAGGACTTCTCGGCCCAGGAGTTCGATGAGACCCTCCTGGTCGACCGAGGCCATCTGGATGGTGACGATGTCGGCGTCGATCGAGCCCACCAGGGGCAGGTACAGGTCGACGATGTCCTCGGCGCCGGCCGCCCTTCCGTAGCGCCCGAGGATCTCCTCGCGCGGAAGGTCGTCGGCTCGTTTGCGGAGCGTCATCGGATCGACGGCTTGGAGACGTCCCGGCGCCCTCAGCCCGCGCCATGAATAGAGCGCTTCCCAAGCCTCGTCATCGCTACCCGCCAAGATCGCCCATCGTGAGGTGAGCAGTATCGGGCGGGGCCGTCCGGCCTCGGCCGCCGACTCCCGTGCCGGGCCGACGGCCCGCTCCAGCGCGACCGCAGGATCCTTCACCGAGACGATGATTCCGTCCGCCTTTCGGCCTGCCAGACCGGCTGTCTTGGGACCGCCCGCCGCCACGAGGATCGGCACGCGAGAGACGGGAGGGGAATACAGCTTGGCCCGGTCGGTGGTGTAGTAGTCGCCGCTGTAGGAGAGCTTCTCCCCATCCAGCAGGCGGCGGATGATGTCGAGCGCCTCCGACATCCTGGCGGCGCGCTCCGCATACTTGGGAAAGTGGTAGCCGAGCGGGCCTTCGTTGATGTTCTCGCCGGTGCCCACGCCGAGGTTGAACCGCCCCCCGCTCAACCGGTCGATAGTGGCGGCCGCCTGGGCGGTAATTGCGGGATGGAACCTCCACAAGGGGGTGGTCACGCCGGTGGTGATCTCGATCCGCTCGGTGGCCTGCGCCATGGCGCCCAGGGTGGAGTAGGCGAATCCGGAGGCCGACGCGTCATCGACCCAGGGATGGAAGTGCTCCGATACCACCACCATGTCGAAGCCGGCCTGCTCGGCGAGCACAGCATGGCGGACCAGTTGCTCGGGCTGCCATTGCTCATGGCCGCAGAAGTAGGCGAAGCGCTTCATCGGATCATCTCCATTGGTGTCTTATGTGTCGTTCAGGCCGGATTGGGCCACAGATAGAACGCCGCCATGATGCCCAAGAATATGATCGTGGCCAAAAAGGAGCCCCACCGGCTCCGGCCGTTGTCCGCAGGAGATGCCATCGCCGGTACAGGATAGACGGGAGATCGGTGGGGTTGTGATCAATCTCCGGCTCACCAGAGCGGCCACGGGAGGGGATGACGGTCGGTCGGTGGGTAGGGGTGGGTCGGATCGTCGAGCAGAGCGTCCACCCGGGCTGCCAGAGCGTCGGCTTCCTCACCGCCGAGGAGTTCCTCGGTACGGGCGTGGAGCCGATCGTCAAGGGCCCGCTCGAGCTTCCGGACGCATTCCACCATCGCGGCGGGTAGGGCTTGGCCGGAGAAGGCCCACATCACCGTGCGGAGTTTGGGCTCGGCGTGAAGCGCCAGACCGTGATCGATGCACCAGATCCTGCCCGCGTCATCGGCTATCACGTGTCCGGCCTTGCGGTCGGCACTGTTGATCACCAGATCCAGGGTGACGATCGGCCAGAGGCTCGGGTCGGCCTCGTTGATGAGGGTCGCCGGATCGAACTCATCGTCCACCTCCACGAAGACCTGGGCCGAGCCCGGCCCGAACGGCCCGCTGACCGGCACCGTCTCGGGGACGCAATCCAGCCCTGCCGCTCCGGCGAGTTCGAAGGTCAGCACCTCACGGGCCGGCAGGGTCCGGCAGTCGAAGTCGTGGAGGGGGCGCTGTCCGCGTTCGGGCTTGTAGACCACCATCCTGCCCGCCTCGGTGACAGCCAGGAGCGTCGCGTTGGAAGCGTTCCGGAACCGCCCGATTATCTCTGCGATATCCCAGGCGTCGCCGGCCCGGCCGGTCACCCGGGCAGTCGGTGGCCGTTACCCGAGGGGCAGTTGTGGCCCTCAGGGTCCTCGGGCAACAGGCATTCCGGGCATTGAGCCCGTCCCGAGTGGACAGCTCGCAGCGCCATCACCGCGCCCGCCTTCAGCTGCCGAGGGGTGATCGCGAAGGTGGCTCTCTCATCGTCGGCCTGCCCTTCCAGCAGCAGGGTCATCTGCTCGTCCCCCTCGATGCGCATGGCGATGGACATCACCCGGAACAGCACGTCGGCTTCGAGAGTCGGCTCGGGCAGGTCGGCGCCGTGCGCCACCAGATCATCCACCGGAACGTCATCATCCCAGCCCATGTTGGAGATCAGATCCAGGCCCTGCTCGCCGAGCACCGCCGCCTGGTTCTTCTCGAACAGGAACCAGGCCCTCTCCTGCTGCGTCTCGACGAACAGGTAGAAGGCCCTCTGTCCGGGCGGGCCGATGGTCCCGACGAGGAAGGTGTCCACCGGTCCGAACTGCCGTGACGATGGGCCGTTCATACGACCACCCCGGTGGCGTTGACGGACACGACAGCGGGGGCCTCGTCTCCGTCGAACCGGAGTTCTGAGACCGAGGCGGTCGAGATCCTCAGCCGCTGGAACAGGTCGAGGGCCTGACCGAGGTAGTGGGCGATAACCAGCTTGATGATGTCCGAATGGCTGACCGCGACCACCGTCTTCCCTTCGTGCGTCCCGGCGATCCGCTCGACGCTCGCCACCGACCGGTGCTGAGCCTCCGCAAATGACTCACCATTCGGGAACCGGAACCGGGAGGGCGTCATCTGGACCGATTTCCAAGCCTTCAGGCGCCGCAGCGACTCGAGGGTCTGCCCGGTCCACCCGCCGAAGTCCATCTCGATCAGGCCGGGATCGACGACCGGCTGCATCTCGTGGGGCCCGGCGACAATGGCGGCTGTCTCCATGGTCCGTTCGATGGGTGAACTGTATACCGCCTCGATTTCCAACCCGGCCAGCGCATCAGCGACGGCCAGGGCGGCCTGGCGACCCTGGCGATCCAGGGAGACGCCCGGCGCCCGGCCGGTCAGGCGGTCGCCGGTTTCGGGAGTGGGAGCGTGACGCACCAGGAGTATGCGGGTCATGTGCACGTCTGAATCTAGATCGCTCCGCAGCGCATCCGTAAACGAGGCTTCGCCTTCGGGCCGCGGCAGGTACTTGATTGCGGTCGCCGGTAGGCATCCGAAGGCTATTGGCGGAGGTTCGATGTCTGCCCGGCCCCGGACACCCGACGTCACGCCGGCCCGGGAACCTCAGGTTTAGGGCGCCGTCAGCGGTGCGGACAGCCTGGAGAATGAGGTCGCAGCCGAGCGGTCGGCTTCCTACGAGTCGGTCGGTTCGAGGTGGGACTGGGGGATGATGTTGGTGGGGAGATTGTTTCGCACGCTGTTTACCTGGCGCGACACCGGGTACCAGGTCAGTTTGGAGCCGGCCAGGGGACCCAGGAGCGACTCGATGGCCCCGGCAGATCGGACGTCCCGGTCCAACCAGAGGTCCCAGTGGTCGGGTTCCAGGATCACCGGCATGCGGGTGTGGATCGGAGACAGGCCCTCGTTGGCGATGGTGGTGATGATGGCGGCGCTCCGGACCCACTCCTCGGTCTCCGGATCCTTCCAGGCTGACCAGATACCGGCGAAGGCCATCGGGGAGTCGTCGGCCATCCTCACGAAGTACGGGTGCTTCCCGGCCGCGGTGTGGCCCCATTCGAAGAACCCGGTGGCAGGGAGGAGGCATCGTCTGCGGCGTACCGAATCCCGAAAGGCGGGCTTGGTGGCCACGGTTTCGGCTCGGGCATTGATGTTGAGCGGTCCCTTCCGGCCGGCGGACCAGTGCGGTATCAGACCCCAGCGGAATGATCCCAACTGGCGGGATCCTCTGTGCTCGGCCACGGCGTACACAGGGTCGGTAGGCGCCACGTTGTAGCTGGGTTCGAGACGCTCTGTCATCACGTGGTCCACTCGGAAGTAACCGACCAGGTCGTCGGGCTCGGCGTTGATTACGTACCGTCCACACATACGGACGCCCAGGTTACCGGCCACCAGGGTGCCCAGCCCGTCTGCGGCCATTGGTGCCATACCGTCACTATCCTGACCGTCTGCGGCGAGTTCGCCAGACGGCCGCGGTTGCTCATGCGATCGAGGAAAGTCCGGACTCCACAGGACAGGGAGCTGGGTAACGCCCAGGCGGGGCGACCCGACGGAAAGTGCCACAGAGATCAGACCGCCGATGGCCCGTTCGGGCACAGGCAAGGGTGAAACGGTGGTGTAAGAGACCACCAGCATCCCGGGAGACCGGGGTGGCTGGTAAACCCCTCCCGGAGCAAGGTCAAGCAGAGGCGTCGGTGGTCCGCCGGTCAAGCTTCGGGTGGACCGCACCGAGGTCTGGCGGCGACGCAGACCCCAGATGGATGGCCGTCGCCCGTCACAAGCGGGTACAGAATCCGGCTTACCGGCGGGCTCGCTGCAGGCCTACCGCCGCCACCTAGGTCTGGTCGTCGGGCCGGGACCTGCCCCCTAACGCGCCGGCGAGGTGGCCGATGATCGCGGCGACCAGCGCGAACCCCGCCAGCGTCAGCGGGCTGGCTGGACTACCGGCCACCAGGCTGAACGAGGCCACCACCGCGTAGACCGTCAGGGCGGCGACGGCGCCGTGCATGCGGGCGAAGAAGGGTGGAACCAGGCGTCCGGCCACGTATCCCGCCACGAACTCGCCCCCGAAGAGGGCCACGCCCAGGACTGCCCAGGTGATGGTGTCACCGGTGTCTATGCCGGCGCGGGCGCCGAGCCAGAGGATGGCCAGGCCGACCAGTCCGGCGAAGACCATCGAGAGCAGGCCGGCTACCGCCCCGAGCCCCGCCGCTACCAGATTGATCGACTTCATGATCTGTCACGGATCCCCGGGGCCTGTCCCGGATCGGGCCGGGCCCGACGGCCGGATCCGAGGCCGCCGATGAAACGCCCGGGCGTGGTCGTGGGTCTAACCTGCGAGAAATAGCCCACCTCAAGAGGGAGGCCCGTCTTGACTGGTTCACTCAACAAGTACCTAGCGGAGTTGCTGGGGGCATTCGTGCTGATCGGCGTCGGTTCCATGGCGATCCTCAGCTCGGGCGGCAGCATCGTAGCGATAGCCTTCGGTTTCGGTCTGGCCTTCCTGATAGCCCTCTACATGTTCGGCTCGGTGTCGGACGGTCACTACAACCCGGCCGTCACGCTGGCCCAGCTTATCCGGGGCGAGATCACTGCTGCCGATGCGGTCGGCTACATCGTGGCCCAGCTCGCAGGGGCGGTCCTGGCTTCGGGCCTGGTGGCCGCCGTGCTGGGCACCTCGGCGGTCGGTACGACCGTGGTGGGGGACGGGTCGGGCGTCGGCACGATCTGGGTCCTGGCACTCGAAGCGCTGTTCACAGCCTTCCTGGTGATAGTCATCCTGCGCGTCACCTCGGGCGAGAACGCGAGCGCGCCGGTCATCATCGGTCTGACACTGGTGGTCATCCACCTGGCGCTGTTCCCGATAACGGGCGCTTCCGTCAACCCGGTGCGGAGCCTGGGCCCCGCCATCGTGGCCGCGGACTTCACCGACGCGTGGGCCTACATCGTGGGTCCCCTGGTGGGTGGCGCAGTAGCGGTCTACGTGGACCGTTTCGTCCACGCCGAGGCTTCCTAAGAAAGGCCTTCCTCCTCAGGCCTTTTGACAGGTACGGGGTCGGTGTCCTTTCCGGCCCCGTACCTTCCGCGTCCGGGCCGGCCGCGGACCCGTAACGGGACCAATGGTCTAGGGCAGGTCTCGCCCCGACTCGGTCGGCCCGAGCACTGATAAGCTCCCCGCCATGACGGACTTCTCCTGGTCAGAGGTGCTGGGCACGATTTCGCGAGGCGCCGACCTGAACCGGGCCCAGGCCCGCCAGGCCATGCGCCAGGTAATGGGCGGCTTCGCCTCCCCCGCCCAGATCGCCGGTCTGATCGTCGCGCTCCGTATCAAGGGAGAGACGGTGGAGGAGATGGGCGGCCTGGTCGATGGCATGGTGGAGGCGGCGGTCCGGGTCGACCTCGGCGACGCCGATCCCGTGGACATCGTGGGAACCGGAGGCGACCGTTCCGGCACATTCAATATCTCCACCACAGCCTCCTTCGTAGCGGCCGGCGCCGGCGTACCGATCGCCAAGCACGGCAACCGGTCCATGTCGTCCAAGTGCGGCTCGGCAGACGTGCTGGAGGCCCTGGGGGTGATCATCGACCTGCCGGCCGAGAGGAATCGCCGGCTGTTCTTGGATACGGGCTACGCGTTCTTCCTCGCGCCGGTCTACCACCCGGCGATGCGCTTCGCCGGCCCGGTCCGCAAGGAGCTCGGTATTCCCACGGTCTTCAACTTCCTGGGCCCGTTGAGCAATCCGGCCGGGGTGCGGAAGTATGCGCTCGGGGTGGCGGATGGGCGCATGGCCGAGCGCATGGTCCGGGTGCTGAGTCTGAGAGGGTCGGAGCGGGCCCTCGTGTTCCACGGCTCCGACGGCATTGACGAGCTGACCCTGAGCGGGCCTTCCGTGGTCTGGCGGCTGGACGGCGGCCGGGTGTCCAGAACCGAGGTGTCGCCCGAGGAGGTGGGTCTGCGACCGGCGCCCGTGTCGGAACTCCTAGGGGGGACGGCCGAGGTGAACGCGGGCATCACCCGCCGCGTTCTGGAAGGCGAACCCGGTCCCCCTCGAGATGTTTGCCTGCTGAACGCGGCGGCTGCCATCGCTGCGTCAGGCCTCACGGACGACCTGGCCGAGGCGGTTGGGGCAGCCGCCTCGTCGATCGACAACGGCTCGGCCGGCGACGTTCTGGACAGGGTGGTGGCTCGGAGCCGGGAGTTGGCCGGGAGCTGATCCGGACGTTCACCTGAGATATCCGTCCGGATGGCTTACGGTTGTGCCTCTTCGATGCTTATTATCCGGGGTGTGAAAGGCCGTAATCGAGTAGCGGGTACCGTCCTGGCCGCCGCGATCGCCCTGGGAGCGTGCGGAGGCGGATCGAGCGAGCAGGTCGTGTCCGAACCGGCGGAGCCGGCCACCACCTCAGCGGTTACCACCTCGGAAGCCGTGGCCGTTACAACGGCTGCCACCGCAGCTTCCGGCTCCACCGTTGCGGAGGATCCGCCCGCTGCCACCACCGCGACCGTAGCTCCGGAAGAGCCGGTAGAGACCCCTACGACTGCCGCCGTTGCCGAGACGACCGCGGCCACGGAGGCCGCCGCCGTTCCCGAGACGACCCAGGCCACTGAGCCCGTTGCGGTTCCCGAAGGACCTCCCGTGCCGGCCCTAACGCTGGAACTGGAGGATGGGACAACCTTCGTCACGACCGAGGCCACCCGCCCCGTTCTCTACCTGTTCTGGGCCGAGTGGTGACCGGCATGTCGACGGGAGTTGCCCGTCGTCGATTATGTGGCCGGCGAGTTCGCCGGCGAGGTTGACGTGATCGCGGTCGCTTGGGCTTCAACCCACGAGAAGACGGCATCCGCCGCCCGCGGGTTCCTTACCTCGGGGGCCACCCGCTGGATGCTGGATGAGGACCAGTCGGTGTTCGCCGCCTTCGAGGTGACTTCCCAGCCCATCGGGGTGTTCACGGTGGGAGGCGTCGAGGTGAAGCGTTGGTTCGGTTCCTTCCCCGAGCAGGACCTCCGCCAGCTCTTCACGGACGCCATCGCCTGACCGCGAAGAACCCCCGGGTCTCACCCGAGTCAGTAAACGGCGTCGCGATCCCGGCAGGCCGTGAGGCAACTTCACGATCACCCCAGAGCGGGTCCGCTCTAAAGGCTGCTTCAGAACGTCGAGTTCTTGACGAAGAGGGCTCTTCGTTGCGCTTCTGGGCGGGATGCGGGCCTGTCAGCCGTTGCCTAGCTGTCATGTTGCCGGGCCTCGGGCCAGCGCAGGGTGGCTCTCTCGATCCACCCAATGAGGTGGAAGAACACGATTCCGGCCAGGGACGAAAGGGTTATCGCAGCGAACATGAGCCTGGTGTCGATCCGGTAGCTGGCCTGCACGATGACGAAGCCGATGCCTCGGTCCGCACCGGTGAATTCGGCCACTATGGCGCCTATTACAGAGAGGGTTGCTGCGACCCGTAGTCCGGCGAAGACATACGGCAGCGAGCTCGGGAGCCGCAACCGCCAGAAGATCGAGGCTTTGCGGGCGGATAGGACGCGCATCAATTCCATCGCCTGGCTGCTGACGGACCGCAGGCCGCGGGTTGTGTTGACGAGAACGGGGAAGAAGCAGATGATGGCAGCGATTGCGACCTTGGGGATGAGGGTGTATCCGAACCAGATGGTGAGGAGCGGCGCGATAGCGACGATCGGGATGGTCTGGAGGACGATTGCCCAGGGGAACGCGGCCCGTTCGACGATCCTGACATGGACGAACACTACGGCCGTGACGAAGGCCACCCCGCCTCCGATCAGGAAGCCGGTGACAGCTTCCAGCATTGTCCATCCAAGGTCGGCTACGAGGGAGGGGCCCTTGGCGATCAACTCTCTGCCGATCTCGGTCGGGCTGGGCACAATGTAGGCGGGGACGCCCGCTGCGATCACGACGATCTGCCATACGACGAGGGCTAGGAGCGCCAGAATCGCAGCCGGGACTACCCCTCTCCAACTGCTGGCGCTACCTTCCCTTGAAAGCATGGTCCTGATCACCCTGCCCCCGTGGTTGGGGCGGTCTCTAGAAGGGCTCGTAGCTCTCTCGCGAGTGACCCGAACTCTGGTTCGTAGCGGAGGTCAAGTGCTCTGGGTCGAGGGAAGGGGATCCGGGCGACTCGAACGACGCGCCCCGGACGGGGACTCAGTACGGCGACCCGGTCGGCCAGGAATATGGCCTCTTGGATACTGTGAGTCACGAATATCACCGTCGCTTGCGCCTGGTGCCACACATCGAGTAGCTGCTGGTTGAGACGGTCTCGCGTGAACTCGTCCAGTGCCCCGAAGGGTTCGTCCATCAACAGGGTGGACGCCTGGTAGATCAATGCTCGGGCGAGGGCAACCCGTGACTGCATCCCCCCTGACATCTGTGACGGGTAGTGCTCTTCGAACCCGCCGAGGCCTACGTCGCTCAGCAGCCGGCGTGCCAGATGCTCGGTTCGAGGACTGTGTGCCGGATTGCGGGAGCCGAGAATCCTGTTGGGCAGCAGAACGTTGCCTAACGCTCGCAGCCACGGGAACAGCACGGGGTCTTGGAAGACGAACCCGAACTCGACATCTCGCCGCGCTTGTTCAGGGGTCTTGCCGTGAACAGAGATGGTGCCGCTCGTGGGGTCAAGCAGACCCGAAACGAGACGCAGCAGGGTCGATTTGCCGCACCCTGAGGGGCCGACGACCGCCATGAACTCGCCGGTTGGGATTACGAGGTCAATGTCCTTGAGGGCGACAACCGGGTTGTATCCACCGAATCTCATCCCTACCTTGTTGAGAACGATGCCTGACCCGCCAGATGGTCGGCTCATGACCCCTGTTTCTTGGCCTCGTATCTTCTGATGCCTTCGAGCGCTACGTCTATGGCGTTGTGCCAACCGCCGATAAGTGCTTCGTTTGCTCCTGTGTAGTCAATCTCCTCAGGTGCCGTGTAGTTGTACGAGACCGCACAAACGGACGCTGCTTTTAGACCGCGGAGGTGCGCGATCGTGAAGATCGCGGCGCTTTCCATCTCAATGTTCAAGATTCTCTGTCTCATCCGGTTCTTTACCCGGTCCTCGGTCTCTGCGTAGAACGCGTCGGCCGAGGCGTTGATGCCGATGTACAAGCCGAAGCCGCGTTCCTGGCTGAGAGCCTGGCCTGCTTCGATCAGAGCCGCCGTGAGGAAGTGATCCGCCACGGCGGGGAATCCGTCATCGACCAGGGTGGCGGTGGTTCCGTCTTCCCGCTTGGATGCGACATTGATCAGGATGTCGCCCTTCCGGATCCCCGGCACGAATGCCGCACTGCTTCCGACCCGGATGAAATGTGACACACCCACGTTTGCCAGTTCCTCGACAGCGATCGAGGCCGATGGGCAGCCGATTCCGGTGGATGTGCCACTCACGGGGATACCTTGATATGCGCCGGTCACAGTCCGGTATTCCCGGTGGTACGCGACGTCTTTGGGTTCGTCGATGTGTTCGGCGATCAAGAGCACTCTTCCCGGATCCCCGGGCAACAGTACGTAGTCAGCCACATCGCCAGGTTTGACGCGCAGGTGATATTGCATCTTGTCCGCATTACCTGCGGTGTTGTCGAACAGGTCCATGACTCGTCCTTTCGTGGAGGGATGAGGGTCCCCCCCTTGGGGAGGGGGACCCAATCGTCCCGGCGCCGGGGAGGTCGGCGCCGAAGGGATCGCCCGGGCGGGGGCCCCTTGAGTGCGGGTCAGGAGGAGAAGCAGGCGCCGGTGAACAGACCACTCACGTCCACGTCAGCCGTCAACCCGCCATAGGTCTGGAGAACTTCGACCACGGTCTGCCAACGGTCCGCCGTCATGAACCCCATTCCGTTCTCGATCGCTTCCGGTGTGCGTACGTGAGCCAGGGTGACATCCAGGATCAGCCGCTGTGTTTCCCGGTCGAGATTGTCCGGGTCGGAGGCAACGACGATATCCGTTGTCTCGTCCGGATTCTGGTGGGCATACTCCCAGCCGCGGGCAATGGCTCTGACCATCCCGCAGACAACGTCGGGGTTCTGCTCGAGGTAGTCCTTGGTCGTGAACAGCGCATTAGCCGAAGTTTCCACCCCGAAGTCGAATGGAACCCACACGTTTGTGTCGACCCCTTGCAGCCCGGCCACGATCGGCTCATTCGTCGCGAAGACGGTCACCAGATCAATGTCCCCTTCGAACAAGGGTGTCAGGTCGAACCCGACTGTCATCGTATCGACGGAATCGAGATCCACACCGTTCTTGACCAGCATCGCTTGGGTCAGCATCCATGGGCCGCCCTCCTGGAAGCCGATAGTCGTCCCAGCGAAGTCCTCAAGGGTCTCGATTCCCGAGTCGGCGCGCGCCATGACCGCGCCCGGGTGTTTTTGCAAAAAGGCGGCTGCGGTGACCAGCGGGATACCCTCGGAAGCGGCGAACACCAACGAGTTCATGTCGTGCAACCCGAACGTGTCGGTCCCGGCGGCTACGAGCGTGATGCTGTTGGTGTCGAACCCGCCCGGGTTGATGGTGACATCCAGGCCCTCGTCGGCGAAGAAGCCCTTATCCTGGGCTACGAGTTCCCCGGCGAACTGGGAACCCAGAAACCACGGCAGCCGGAGCGATACTGGGACAGGCTCGGGTGGCGGCGTGGTCGTTGGGGTCGGTGTGGTCGTCGGAGCGGATGTAGTTTCTGGAGCAGCGGATGTCGTTGTCGGGCTGTCGTCGGTCCCGCATGCGGCGGTGACCATTGCGGCTGCCACGAACACGACCAGCCAGGACCTTGTGTGACTTGTGATTCTCATGATGTCTCCCTCCAGTTATCGGATGCCGGTGGTGGTCCAGCGCCGGCCCCGTCGGTGCAGTTGCAGGACTCGCGAAGGATCAGACTGGTCTCAACGGTGACCGCAGGTTGGGACTCTCCCGTATCGATAGCCCGGCGGAGCGTCCGGACCGCCTCGTAGCCCAGGTCGTGGGCAGGAAGACGGGTCGTGGATAAGGACGGCGCGGCCAGCGCGGCGAACGGGATCTCGCCGTAACCCATCACTGCGACATCGCCGGGCACCCGCGCTCCAAGTTCCTTCACCGCGGTGATCGCCCCCAGGGCGAGGACATCCCCAGCACAGAAGATGGCGGTCGGCGGGGACTCGCAGTCCAGAAGTTGGACGGCAGCCTTGGCTCCTGCTTCCAGGCTCCAGTCCGAAGCAGCCACCACCACCTGGTTGCTGAGCGGTACACCGGCAGCCGAGAGAGCCCGGGACGATCCCCTGACGAACCTTGATGTCCCCCATCCGGCCGCGGGATCGATGATCCCGATCTGGCGGTGACCGTGCCCGATCAGGTGATCGACAGCCCGGTGGCCTGCCATGGCCTCATCGACCACGATCCGGGAGCCGCAGTCTGCGCTATTACTGTCAACAAACACGACAGGTCGAAGGGCGGACGCCGATCTGAAGATGGCGGCCGTCCTGTCATCCGGTCGGTCGAAGTGGATCACGATGATCCCGTCCACGTTCCGGCTGAGCAACTGATCGACGTCTCGTGAGACGACGCTCGAGTCGTAGTGACGAGTCCGGCAGAAGACGGGCAACCAACCCTCGATCTCCGACCCGTTCGAAACAGCCTCAAGGAACTCTGCGTAATAGTCGGTGAAGGACGGCACCATCACACCGATGGTGAAACTCGACTCGCGATCCTCTTTACGAGACCACGCCAGTTCCCTGTCGTAACCCAGCACGAGGGTTCGGGATCCCCGCTGCATGGAGACCAACCCGTCCTCGACCAGTTGGCGATAGGCAGCCCGCACCGTGTGGACATTGACACCCAAGTGCTCCGCCAGGTGGCCCATAGCCGGCAGGACAGAGCCGGGTTGCAAGACACCGGTGGCGATCAGCCGTGTCAGTTGCCGAGCGATCTGAGCGGCCAGCGACACCCGACTACCTCGGTCGATATTGATCCGATCTACGACCAGCAGATCCAATGGAGGTGTCTTGTCCATAAAAGAAGTATACACATCTAGATATCTAGAGCAACCCCTAACGGATAGCCTTCGTGGAGACTGAGCTGGGTGGGGTGGCATCCCCGGTTCCAGGATGAGACCTGGAATCGGTGAGCCGAGGAGGTTGACGCGGGCTCGGTTGGAACTTACAAACTTGTGATTATCGGTTACGGGAGGGAGGCAACCCCCATCGTGTCGTTACGAGAAAGGCTCCTCGGTGCCGGCCGGGGTGGGCTGCATGCTCAGGGTGAGAGTTACGGTGGTGCCCTTTCCGGGTGTCGACGAGATCTCGATGTTGCCGCCGTGGGCGCGGGCTACCTCCGCGGCCTGGGGCAGGCCCAAGCCCGCCCCCTGGTTGTCGCCCTGCCTGGTGGTGTAGAAGGGCGTCATGACGTTCTGCAGCACTTCCTGGGTCATACCGCAGCCTTCGTCTTTGACGATCACATCGATCCGGTCTTCGTCGGCCTCGACGGACACGGTGATCGGTGCGTCGGGCCGCTCACCGGCGGCCACGGCTTCGATGGAGTTCTGGACCAGGCACATGACCGCCAATGCCAAGCCTTCGGGGACGGCCAGACATTTCGGATCAGCCGGGTCCTCCCGCACGTCTACCAGGGGCTTCCCACCGCCGTCGGCGATGTAGGCATCCTCCGCGGCCCGCACAGCTTGCCGCACCAACCGGTTCAGGTTGACCTCCTGCCACGCGCCTTTGACGTTTCCGAGGTCGATCATGCCCTGTATTACCCGGTCGGCCCGGCCCAGGTTCCTCCGGATGTAGTCCATGTTGGTCCGGATTTCCTTGCTGATCCCCTCGATCTCGTCATCATCCCGGTCGTCACGGCTCAGAGCCTCCATAAGTTCATCCAGGAGTTCTGCAGATCCGTCGGTGAAGTTGGCTACGAAATTCAGCGGGTTCCTGATCTCATGGGCCACCCCGGAGGCCAGATCAACCATCTCCCGCAGCTTCTGCTGGGCAACCAACTGGTCCTGCGCCTCGCGGAGTTGGGACAGAGTCCGATCTAGTTCCAGGTTCCGGGTTTCCAAGTCGGCGTTGGCTGTGGCCAACTCGGCACTGAGCCGCTCCACGAGTTGCAGCCTCACGACCTCGATCGAACGGAGCCGCAACGTCTCCAACGCTTCACAAGCCTTGGAGATTTCGTCGTTGCCCCGCGGCTCGATGCGGTAGTCGAAGTCCCCCATACCGAGCCGTCTGGTCCAGATCTCAACCTCCACGGCACGCATACCCACCCAGACAACCAGGACCGTCTTGACCCAGGCGATGACCATTGTGGTAGTCGACAGGACTACCAGCACCGGATTGCCCCACTGGATTGCGGCGACGGTCAGCGTCACCAGCAGCACGTTGACCAGCAGGATCAGAACGAAATGCTGGATCGAGTAGCGCCGGATGCTGAACCGGGACATCCCTAAGGGGTCGTTGCTGTCAATCCGCTGTTCTGGCGGTCTCTGATCGCTCATCTGTAGTTCCCCCCGCTTCGGAGAGTATCGGTTCTGCCCGGCCGATGCCCCGTTCGGGCGCAACCGGACATCGCAGTCCGGTGCTCGTGCCCCAAGACTATGCGCGCGGCCACCGGAGTAGCGGGCGGCGAGGACGGGTCTACGACTCTCCGTCGGGCGTCTGGCGGAACTCGCCGACCTGCCGGGAGTCGATCGGCTGGCCGGATAGGAGCCGCTCCAGGGCTTGGCTGAGGATGAGGGCGTCGGTCTCGCCGAGGAACTTGCCCACGATCCTGCCGCCGGAGATGAAGACTGTCTCGGGGACGCCGAAGATACCGAACTCGATGGCGGCGCGGGAGCCTGGATCCGATAGGTAGGAGGTGGTCTCCCCCCGGCCCAGCTCGTCGAGGAAGGCGATGGCGCGGGCCGGATCGTCCTGGAAGGCAATCCCCAGGAACCGTACCGATCGGTCCCGGTAGGCGTCGGCCGTCGAGATGAGGTCGGCGTGCTCGTTCCGGCATTGCAGGCACCAGGAGGCGAAGAAGTTGACCACGACCACATCCTGCGAGCCGCTCAGTTCCGCCAGGCTCAGGGAACCCTCAGCGTCCAGGTAGGGGAGGGTCAGGTCGGGAACCGCCGCGCCTACGACCGGCGAACCACCCTGGCCGCCGCCGTCCCCGAACCGGGCGGCGAAAACGGATACCGCCAGGCCGACGACCACCAGCCCGGCCACCAGCAGGTAGCGCCCGCGGGGGCTCATCCTCCGGACCCCAACATCCGCCGGGCCTCGGTGATTCTCTCCTCGATCGCCTCCCGGATGCCATCGGGGAGGTCCTCGTCCAGCAGGGGTTCGAGGTGTTCCAGGGCGCCTGGCGCGTCCTGCTCGGCCAGCAGCAGCAACCCGAGGAACAGGTGGGCCTCCGAGTAGCCGTCATCGGTGGCCAGGGCTTCTTCCAGGTAGGATCGGGCGATCCCGGCATTGCCCGACTCGAAGCTCATCCAGCCGACTCTTGCGAGGGCGCGTGACCGGCGGGTGAGGTCCAGGGTCCCTTCCAACGCTCCCAGGTAGTGGGGGAGGGCATTGGAGAACTCGCCGGCCTCGAAGTACCGGTCGGCGAGACTGAGCCGCATGGCGGCTACCCCGGGCACATCGGGGTTGGCGGCGATGACCGCTTCCATCTGCTCGTTGGTCACCTCCGAAAGGTCTACCTGTGTCTCGGTGTTGCCGGTAACGAAGCCCCCCTCCCTCGGCCGGATTGCCAGGTATGCGGTCACGGAAACCGCGATCACGGCGCCGATCAGGAGCAACGTCCCGGTCGTGCGCCTCCCGGATCGACCGGGCGTTGCCTGCTCCGGGGATGCGTCCTCTGTCCCGGCCTCGATGGAGTCCAGTTCCTGCCGGTACCGCTCGATCAGCCGCCGGGCTGTCGCGGCGTCGAGCTCCTCCTCGGCCAGCTGCCGGTGGACATCCCGGATGTCCGCCTCGATCAGGGCTCGCCGCCGGCCTGCTGGTAGCCCGTCAGCCATCGACGGGCTCCGGCCGCCGGATCAGGCGCCGAGCGGCCAGCCAGGCGCCGGCGATGGCCACGCCGGCCGGCAGTACCCAGAGCAACACCGTCGTGCCCGAGAAGCGGGGGTCAAGTCGGATGCCCTCGAACCTGGCCTCGAGGTAGTCCAGGATCTGCTCGTCGCTCCAGCCCTCGTCCACCTTCTCCTCCACGAACCCGAGGATGTCGTTGGCATAGGGCGTGGGGGAGTCGACTATCGATTCCCCCTGGCAGACCGGACACCGAATCCTGGCGCCGAGCGCCTCCACCCGGTCCCGGTCGCTCGGCTCACCCACCACCAGGCCCCATCCGACGACCCCGGCCAGGATCAAGGTCGCGGCGCCGGCCAGGATGGCACGGCGGTCAGCCACGGCCGGCTCCCACGGTTCGCCTCCTCCGGCCCGCCACGGACGAGAGCGAGAAGCCGGCGCCCGCGGCGGTCACCAGCCCGCCCAGCCATACCATCCACTGGAGCGGGTAGCTCCATATGTCGGCCACGATTCCCGAGCTGTCGAGCCTGGTAAGCGAGACATACAGGTCTCCCCGCGGCGTCGAGTACACCGCGGGCGTGACGACCGGAGGCACGCCGTTGCCGTAGCTGTTGAGGCTCGGAGCCAGCACGGTTACGGCCTCACCGCCTCGTGACACGTCCAGGCGGGCGCCCAGGACGTCCCGGTTCGGCTCGGCGCGCGAGAACGGGGTCCGGTAGGTGATCTCGTAGCCGGCGAAGGAAGTGGTCTCGCCCGGGCTCAGGGCGATGGACCCCGAGGCGGAGAGGTTGGCAGACACCGCGATCCCCACCGCCAGGATGGCCACCCCGATGTGCGAGATCTGGCCGCCCCAGTAGCCGGGATCGCGTCTCATCAGGTACCCCACCGCGGCCATCGATCCTCCGTGTGCTGCCCTGGCCCGCCTGCGTGCGAGCACTGCCAGGTGCCGGACGATGGCGGTGACCACGAAGACCGCCAGCAGGACCACCACGATCACGTGCCGGTTGCGGCTGACCAGGAGAACCAGCAGGCCTGCCAGCCCGAGGGCGACCCGCACCGGCGTCCGCAACCGCTCCCACAACACCTGGCGGCGCGCCACCCGGAATGGCGTGACGGGGCCGATGCCCATGGCCAGGATCAGGCAGTAGGAGAGCGGTACGGCCCACCGGTCGAAGAACGGCCGGCCCACGCCCACCGTGCTGCCCTGGAAGGCTTCCACGGCCAGCGGGAACAGGGTGCCCGAGAGCACCACGAAGGCGAACACGGCCAGGAGCAGGTTGTTGAGCAGGAAGGCGCCTTCCCGGCTGGCGAGCGAGTCGAGGCGGGGAGCGCTGCCCACGAGATGGATGCGGGTGGCGAACAAGGCCAGGGACCCGGCCAGGATCACCGCCAGGAACGCCAGCAGGACCGGGCCGATGGACGATTGGGTGAAGCTGTGCACCGAGGCGATCACGCCCGAGCGGGTAAGGAATGTTCCGAGAATGGTGGCTGCGAAGGCGCCTATCACGAGCACGTAGTTCCAGGACTGGAGCACGCCGCGGCGTAGCTGGACCACCGACGAGTGGATGAATGCGGTGGCCAGCAACCACGGGATGAAGGAGGCGTTCTCGACCGGATCCCAGGCCCAGTAGCCGCCCCAGCCCAGCACCTCGTAGCTCCACCAGGCGCCCAGTACGATGCCGGCGGTGAGAAAGGCCCAAGCGGTGAGCGTCCAGGTGCGGGTGGTCCGGAGCCAGGTCTCACCCTGGTCGACGGTGGCCAGCGAGGCCATCCCGACCGCGAACGGCACCGAAAAGCCCACGTATCCCACGTACAGGACGGGCGGGTGGACGGCCATCAGGATGTGGTTCTGGAGCAGGGGATTCGCGCCCCGCCCGGCGCCGGGAAGGTCGACGACCGACCACGGCGCCCAACCCGACACGGCGCACCCGGCGGCATCGGCCGCGGCGGTGCAGACCGCGAAGGGGTTGGCGACCGTGGCCATCAGGCCGAACCAGAAGACGGCCAGCATCCCCAGCACGGACAGGGTCCCTCCGGCCAGCGGGTGGTCGCGCCGGTACATGGAGCGGAAGGCCGCTCCGGTGAAGGCGGCCAGCACCAGCCCCCACAGGACGATCGAGCCCTCGAGCGCGGCCCATCCGGCGGCGATCGTGAAGATCAGGGGGGTTCCGGCCCGATGGTTGTCGGCGATGTAGGCGATGGAGAAGTCACCGGCCAGGAGGCCGATCTCCAGCACCAGCATGGCGGCCGCGGCTCCGCCGAGGAGCCACATCACGGGACGCTTCATCCGCTCCATCGGCACGGCGGCCCGACCTGCCAGGGCGGGCAGTCCCCTCCAGGCCACTGCCGCCGCCGCCCCTAGAGCGACCAGGATCGAGCCGAGTCCCAGCCAGGCGATCATGGCCGGCTGGTCGGTACCTGGTAGGTGCCCTCGCCGTCCACGGCCCGGTACTGCTCGTCGTGGTTGATCAGCAAGGTGTCCGACCGGAATACGTCACCGTCCCAGGCCCCCTCGACGACCACCCCAACTCCGGTGCGGAACAGCTGGGGGACAGCACCGGCGTGCTCCACGGGTATCGATGCGTCGCCGTCCCCGACGATGAAGTGGACCCCGTCATCGGTCCCCTGCATCCAATCCGCCTCGACCAGGCCCCCCAGACGGAACCGGTAGCCGGGCTCCTGGCCGGCTCGCTGTTCGACCGCTTCCGAGGGTGTCAGGTAGTAGACGACGTTTTCCGTGAGGCCCCCCCACACCAGGAAGCCAGCCACGATCGCCAGGAGCGCCCCGGCCGGGATCAGGATGTGGCGACGGCTCATGTCTCCGGGGGAGGCCGCCGGCCGAGCCGCACAAGGCGGAACGCCAGGCGGGCCGCGTAGATCGCCAGCACCCCGTAGGCGACCAGGTAGCCGAACAGCACCCAGCTACCCGCCATCCCGGCCTCCGATCCGCGGAGGGTCAACCGACGCGCCAACCGGCTGAGATGTGGTTGCCGACCGGGCGACCGCCGCCTCGAGGCGGGCGATGCGAACCCGGACCAGCATCAGGTACGCGAGGGTGACCACGAAGGCGGCCAGCACGGCGCCCAAAGGCGCGACGAAGGCGGCGTCCATGGTGCTGTTGGCCAGGTCGGGACGGATGATGGAGGGACCCTGGTGGAGGGTCCGGAACCACAGCACCGAGTAGTGCACGATCGGCACCTGCACGAATCCGACGATCCCCAGCACGGCGCAGCGAACCGCCCGGACCCGAGCGTCCATGATCGACCGGCGCAGGGCCAGGTACCCCAGGTAGAAGAAGAACAGCACCGCGGTGGACACCATCCGGGCGTCTCCCCAGTCCCACCAGACGCCCCAGACGAAGCGTCCCCAGATCATGCCGGTGAGCAGGGTGATGGCTGTGAACAGCACCCCGACCTCGATCGCGGCCGCCGACACCAGGTCGGCCGCGGAGGAGCGGCGGATCAGGTACCAGGCCGCCGCCGCCAGGCCGGTACCGAGAGCGATGTAGGCGGTGATCGCGGACGGGACGTGGACGAACAGCAGTCGGGCGGCCTCTCCCTGGGTTTCCTCATCCGGGGCGGTCACCGACATGTAGAGGCCGACCACCATCAGGCACAGCGCCGCCACGCCGGTAGCGGCAATGACCCGGGACCTCGGACGGACAGCGGCGGCCGGGCCGGTCATCGGATCCGGTCGCTCTCAGGTCGGGCTGCGTGCGGCCGGGGAGATGGTGCCATGACGCGTGTCCTTACCGGGTGGTCTCGTCCATGGGCCCCGCCAGTAGCACGCCGACTATGACGAGGGCGAGATTCATGGCCACCAGCAGGAGCAACCAGGAAAGGCTACCCCGTTGGGAGATGGCGGAATCTGTCCCACGGGTGGTGGCCAGGAGGACCGGAACGGCCGGGGGTATCGCCAGCAACGGCCCGAGCGCGGTGCGCGCCCGCAGGCCGGTGACCAGCGCGCTCACCAGCGATCCCAGGAGCCCGAGCGCTGTTACCCCCGCGATCGTCAGCAATGCCAGCCATCCCCAGCCCGGCCTTCCCTCCGGTGCGTACAGGACGATCATCAGCGGGGCGAGCACCAGGGTCACGCCGAGCAGCAGGACGGCGCTCGCCAGGCTCCGCCCTAGGAAGCCGGCGGCGGGGTCGAGGCCGCTCAGCGTGAGCAGGTCCCTGACCGGGCCGGACTCACCGGCATCGGACCGTAGGGCAACCGTCATCCCGAACAGGATCACCACCAGCCAGAGCACCCCCGGTCCGATCCGGCGGAGTAGGGCGGTATCGGTGCCGGTGGCGAGTGGCGCCAGGAGGAGAGCGAGGGCGGCGAACGGGGTTGCCATCCGCAGCGTCGTCCCGCCCCGGACCTCGACCCGCAGGTCCTTGGCGAAGACCCATCCCACCTGTTCCCAGAAGGCACGGACCGTCATGGCGCCTCGCGGACGGTTCCGGCGGTCACCGACATCCTGCGGGTGAGTAGCGACCCCGCCCTGATGCGGTCGTGCGAGACCATCACCACGGCGCCGTCCCGGTCGGTGACCCGGGAGACCAGATGGTCGACCAGCGGGCCGGTGGCTTCGTCCAGGCCGGCATGGGGTTCGTCCAGGAGGAGCAGTCGCGGAGTCCAGCTGAGGAGGCGGGCGAACTCCACCCGGCGCTGCATCCCCAGGGAAGCGTGCGCGGCCTTCAGTCCCGCCACGCCTGCCAGCCCGACGGCGTGGAGGGGATCCCCACCAGCCGGGTAGGGCCGCAGTCCGGCCGGTAGGTCTACGTTCTCCCGGAGGGTCAGCTCGGGCCAGATGGCGGGGAAGTGGCCGATCAGGGCGATCTCGCGCCGGACCGGCACCAGGTCTCCGGATCTGGCGCCGGCGTCGACGCCGAGCACCGTACAGCTGCCGGAGCTGGGCCGGTGCAAGGTGGCCAGCAGGCGCAGCAAAGTGGTCTTGCCGGCTCCGTTGGGCCCGCTGACGCCGATGACGTCCCTGGCGTTGATGGTCAGATCGACCCCGTCGAGGACTACCGACCCGGCGGTGGCGTACCCGACGCCGGCGCAACGGACCAGGGGTGGGGAGTTCACGGCGCTGAGTGTATAGCCCGGTTGCCGGCTTGCCGTCCACTGGCTTCGCTCTCGGACGGAGCCCCGAATCCTCTCGATGAGGACGTCGCTCGCGTGCGCCGCCAGGGAGTGCAGATCGGCCAGGTCGGAGGTGAGCCCGGTGCCACCCGGCTCTGCCAATGCGACCACGAGCGCATCGATCGCGGATCCGCTGCGGACCAGGTGCCTGAAGTTGGGGGTGTCCTGTACCGAACAGAACCCCCTTGGCTAGGGTGTTCCTGTCGGGGTTATGGGGAAGGGAGACAGCGGAGGGCAGCGGAGTCGAACCGCAGCGCCTCTACGCTCAATGGTTATCAGACCAAGTCCCGTCCGACGGGCAATGCCCTCCGACCGGAATCCCCCTTCCCCACCCCACCTTATCACTATCCCCCTGAATGCTTCTCTGCTTCAAGCTAAGTAACGTAGATCGCGAAAATCACGGAACCAGCCCCGCCCGCTGGGCCCTCCCCCTCCGCCACCACCTTGGTCCGAGGCGCGGCCCGCCATGCCCTTGGTGGGGCGCCCTCGAACGATTTGATCCCTCGCACGGCCCCGGTCGACGTCGGGAGCCGTTGGTAATTACGGTATCCAGCAACGTATAGCGGGGGTGTGACAAGTTCAACCCCCTTGTTGCCGGGCACGGCCCGGGTAGAGGTCGAGATCGATCCCGGATCGGTCGATGTGCCGTTCACCAGGTCGTAAGACCTGACGAACCAGCGACTCGGGGCCCTATAGCGTGTCGGTGTTCAGCACCGGTTGGGTGGCCTTGTCGCCGCAGAGGACTACGAGCAGGTTGCTCACCATGGCCGCCTTGCGCTCCTCGTCCAGATCGACGATCCCGCGGGTGGAAAGTCCTTCGAGCGCCATCTCGACCATGCTCACCGCACCTTCCACGATCTGGCTGCGGGCGGCGATGATGGCCCCGGCCTGCTGCCGCTGGAGCATCGCCGACGCGATCTCCGGCGCGTAGGCCAGGTGGGTGATCCGGGACTCGAGCACTTCCACGCCTGCCTTGCCGAGCCGGCCCTGGATCTCGGTCTTCAGCTGGTCGGCGATCTCCTCGGTGTCGCCGCGCAGCGAGATCTGGCACTCCTCCTGCGTGTCGTACGGGTAGCGGGTGGCCAGGTTGCGAACCGCCGACTCGCTCTGGACGTGGACGAAGTTGACGTAGTCGTCCACCTCGAAGCTGGCCTCGGCGGTGTCGGCCACCTTCCACACCACAACCGCGGCTATCTCGATCGGGTTGCCGTCGGTGTCGTTGACCTTCGACCGTTCGGTCTCGAAGTTGCGAACCCGCACGGAGATGCGCCGTTTCGAATAGAGGGGGTTGGCGTACCGGAGTCCGGTATCGCGGACCGTTCCCACGTAGCTTCCGAACAGCTGGAGCACGCGAGCCTCGTTGGGGGCAACGGTGAACAGGCCTCCCATCAGGATGAGAATGACGGGGATCAGCAACGACGTGACCAGGATCATCCAGAGGGTCCCGTCGATGATGCCCCGGATCAGTATGTACACGTCGAGGGCTAGAAGCAGCACGAGGATCATTAGCGCGAGCACACCCGACGGCACCCTGCGTATACGTTCCTCGATCATCTGCTACGCCCTTCTCCGATTGCTCCGAGAATACCGCCGGCTCGCCGGTAGCCGGCCCGGCCCGGTGGCCTCGGCATCCGGCGACACTCATCAGCGTACCCACCTACTAACAGTTGTCATCTGTGATACAGTACGTTCACGAGCGTGATCCAAGAGAGAGAAGATGGCATCGACGGCTTCGGAGGCGTTGATGGATGCCAAGGACGACGCCGAGGCCGAGGCGTGAGGACGGAACGACCCCATGGGAAGGGAACACCCGATGGCTACAGCCACTGAAGGCTACGTAGAAGCGCAGACCGGGCGGCTCAAGGCTGAAGTGCAAAGTCAGGTGATAGAGGCGATTCAGCAGTCCGACAGAGCCCGATTCCGGGAAACGATGTGGCTGGCCACATTGATGGTCGCATCGGTGGCCTCTGCTGCCGGTCTTGTCATAGCGGTTCTGCGATGAGGGTAGATCCGCCGTAGGTTCAGCCCATGGCCGCTGTCAGCTAAGTCGGCGTGCGGCCACCGTGGAGTATCAGGGGGTCCGGCGGCGGGAGGCGAGCTCCGCCAGCACTTCTCGGGCGCTGACACCCCGTTCGGCGAGCAGGACCAGCAGGTGGTAGACCAGGTCTCCCGCTTCCTCGGCCACCCGCCGGTCATCGGCCCGGCCCGAGTGGTGGAGGAGAGCCGCCTCGGCCAATTCCGAGGCCTCCTCGATCAGCTTGCGCCCGGTGGCCGGTGGTCCTCCCTCTGCCAGCCGGACGGTGTAGGACCCGGCTGCCGACTCCGATGAGATCCGGTCGGCAATGGTCCGCCACAGCGTCTCCAGGTCGGCGAATCCCTGCGGCGCGGGAGCATCCCCGCCGTCGGGGTTCTCGAAACAGGTGCGGCTTCCGGTGTGGCAGGCCGGCCCGGCCGGCTCGACCTTCATCACCAGCGTGTCCCGGTCGCAGTCCACGCCGATCTCGACCAGCCGGAGCGTGTTGCCGCTCGTCTCGCCCTTCTTCCAGAGCCTCCGGCGGGAGCGCGACCAGAAATGCACCTCGCCGCTCGACAGGGTGAGGCCCAGCGCCTCCCGGTCCATCCACGCCATCATCAGCACTTCGGCGGTGCGGTGGTGCTGGACGACGGCCGGGACCAGCCCCCGGTCGTCCCAGGTGATGGATAGGCCTGACATGGCGGCCCGCTCAGACATGGCGGACCGGTATCCCTGCCTCGTCCATCACGCGCTTGATCTCGCCCAGCTCAACCTCCCGCCGGTGGAAGATGGAGGCGGCCAGCACCGCCGACGCCCCGGCATGCACCGCCTCGACGAAGTGGCGAGGCCGGCCGGCCCCGCCGGAGGCGATCACCGGCACGCCGACCGCCCCGGTGATGGTCCGGAGCAGCCTGGTGTCGAAGCCGATATTGGTGCCGTCCCGATCCATGGAGGTCAGCAGGATCTCGCCGGCGCCGCGGGCGACCCCTTCCGTGGCCCACTCCACCGCATCGCGTCCGGTGTCGTGCCGCCCGCCGGTCACGTAGACGTTCCACGATCCTCCGGGCATGGCCTTGGCGTCGATGGCGAGCACCACGCACTGGCTCCCGAACGTATCGGCGCACCGGTCCAGGAGGTCGGGGTCCCGCACCGCGGCGGTATTCAGCGACACCTTGTCGGCCCCGGCCCGCAGCACCCGGCGCATGTCGTCCACCTCCCTCACCCCTCCCCCCACGGTGAGCGGGACGAAGACGTTCTCGACGGTGCGATGGACCACGTCGAGGAAGGCGAACCGGCCCTCGGGCGACGCGGCGATGTCGAGGTATACGATCTCGTCCATCCCCTCCTGGGCGTAGCGTCCGGCCAGCTCCACGGGGTCGCCCTCGTCGGTGAGGTTGACGAAGTTCACCCCCTTCACCACCCGTCCGTGCTTGACGTCCAGGCAGGCGATGATGCGCTTCCGCAGGGCCATCAGCCGTCCCCGGATCCGCCGACCGACCGGGACCACGTCTCGACCTCGGCCACGAAGTTGGCCAGGACGCGAAGCCCCTGATCCCCGCTCCGCTCGGGGTGGAACTGGACGCCGATCCGGCGACCGCTGCGGACGGCGGCCGTGAACGGGCGGGGGTACTCGGCGTAGGCGATGGCGATGTCCGGGTCCTCGGGGACGGGCGCGTAGCTGTGGACGAAGTAGAACGTGGCCCCCGGGGGGATGCCCTTGAAGAGCGGGTCCCGACCCTGGCCGCTGCCGGGGAAGATCAGGTCGTTCCATCCGATGTGAGGGAGCAGCGGAGCGTCCTCGAGCTCCTGCACCCGCCCCCGGTCCAGGCCCAGGCAGGCCTGGCCGTCCTCGTCGCTCACCTCGAAGAAGAGCTGCAGGCCGATGCAGATGCCGAGTAGCGGCCCCTGCCACGACTTGAGCGGCTCCACGAGCCCTTCATCCGTCAGCCGGCTCATGGCGGCGCCCGGAGCGCCCACGCCGGGCAGCACCACCGCTTGGGCGGCGGACAGGTCCGCCGGACCGGTGGCGACGGCGACCCTGGCCCCGGCCCGCTCCAGACCCTGGCTGATCGACACCAGGTTTCCCGCGCCATGATCGATCACCGCCACCAGGGGCGGAGGGGTCATGAGGCCTCCGGGGACGGTATCCCCTTGGTGGAAGGCACCCCGCTGCGCCGTGGGTCGGGGGAGACGGCGGCCCGCAGGGCCCTGGCCAGCGCCTTGAAGGCGGCCTCGGCCACATGGTGATCGTTCCGCCCGGTGGCGGTCAGGTGCATCGTGATCCCGGCGGAGCGGGCGAATGCCTCCAGGGCGTGCGGGATGTTCTGGGCGGTCAGGGCGCCGATGGCGGGGTTGGCCAGTTCCAGGTCGGTGACGCTGTAGGGACGGCCCCCGACGTCCACGGTGGCAACGGCGATGGCCTCGTCCATCGGCACGCGGGCGTCGCCGAAACGGTGGATGCCGGTGCGGTCGCCCAGGGCGGCGCCGAGCGCCTCGCCCACGCACAGGGCGGTGTCCTCCACCGTGTGGTGGTCGTCCACCTCCACGTCGCCCTCCGTGGTGACGGTGAGGTCGAACAGGGCATGGTGGGCGAAAGAGGTCAGCAGGTGATCGAAGAAGCCGATCCCGGTCCGGACAGCAGCGTCGCCGCTCCCGTCGAGGTCGAGCATCACCGAAACCCGGGTCTCCTTGGTGCTGCGCCGGCAGGTGGCTTTGCGGGGCATTCAGGCCTCCTCGCTGTCGGTGGTGGTGCGGACGGTGGTCGGGTCGAATCGCATGGAGGCCGCCATCCGGTGGGCGTCCAGACCCTCGGCGGCGGCGAGCTCCTCGATGACCGGGCGGATGGTTGCCAGGCCTTCTCTCGTCAGCGTCTGGACCTGCCGCCACGATCCGAAGTCGGCCACTCCCAGCGGTCCGTGCGACCTCGCCAGCCCTCCGGTCGGGAGCACGTGGTTGGCGCCGGTGGCATAGTCGCCGGCGGACTCCGGCGACCACCGGCCGACGTACACCGACCCGGCATTGACGACTCCGGCGGCCGTCTCCGGCGCGCCGGCGGTGAGCACCGAGACGTGCTCGGCCGCGTACTCGTTGGCGAAGCCCACCGCGTCGTGAATGGTATCGGCGATGAGGATCCATCCGTGGTCGGCCACGGCGGACTTGAGAATGTCCCGCCGGGGGAGTAGCGGCAGCAGGCCGGCGATCTCGGTCTGCACCCCGGTCGCCAGCTCCGGGTCGGTGGTGACCAGGACGGCCGGGGAGTCGGGACCGTGCTCGGCCTGGCAGAGCAGGTCGATGGCGACCAGGCGAGGGTCGGCGGTATGGTCGGCCACCACCAGGACTTCGCTCGGGCCGGCCGGAAGGTCGATGGCGCAGTCTCCGAACACCTCGAGCTTGGCGGCGGTCACCCAGGCGTTGCCCGGCCCCACGATCTTGTCGACGGAGGGGATGCTCTCGGTGCCGTAGGCCAGGGCGGCGATGGCCTGGGCGCCGCCCATCGCGTACAACTCGTCCACGCCCAGTAGGCCGGCCGCCGCCAGCAGTGTGGGGTCGATCCGCCCGTTCTCGTCGCTTGGGGTGGCCACCGCTATCTCGGCGACCCCGGCGACCTGGCCAGGGACCACCGTCATTACAAGGCTCGACGGGTAGCCGGCCTTACCCCCGGGAACGTACGCCCCCACCCGCCGGAGAGGGGACCAGAGCCGGTCGATCCGCACGCCGGGAGCGGTCTCGTGGGAGCTGGCGGTGGGCTTCTGGGTCTCGTGGTGCCGCCGGACCGCGTCGATGGCCCGTTCCAGGGCCTCCCGAACGCCGGGCTCGGTATTGTCGAGGGCGGCGGCAATCTCGGCCGGCGCCACCCTGGGGTCGGGTCGCCCGCCGCCGTAGGAGGCGCCGGCTTCCGCCAGCGCCCGGGCTCCCTCCTGGCGGATCTTCCGGCAGATGGACGCGACGGCCCGGCGGACCCCGGGGTCGGGCACTGCCGTCCGGTCGAGTATCCGCCGCCGGTCGCCGGCGTCTAGGCGCGACAGCCGGCGCACCCTCAGCAGGCCGGAGGAGTCGGGAGGGCTCACGGGATCAGCTGTCCGATCGGCAGGACCAGGATGTCCTGCCCGCCGGCCGCCTTGAGCCCGGGTAGCAGGTTCCAGACCTCGTCACGCCCGACAACCGAGTGGATCGACACCATGCCCTCCTCTGCAAGGGGGATGACGGTGGGCGCCTCGAGGCCCGGGATGAGGGCGGTGATCTTCTCCACCGTCTCGCCGGGAGCGTTGAGCAACAGGTAGCGCTTCTTTCTCCCGGCCAGCACAGATTCGATCGCCGTCACCACCGTCTCGATCTCGAGTTGGCGTAGATCGGGGTCCGGGACGCCGGTCCCGACGGCGCCAATGAGCACCGCCTCGCTCTGCATGATGGTCGCGACAGGCCGGAGCCCGTTGATGAGCATGGTGCTTCCCGTTGACACCAGGTCGGCCACCGCGCTCGCGAACCCCAGCTTGGGCGCAACCTCCACGGAGCCGCGGAGCTTCTTTACGAGCACCCGGCTGCCGAGCTTGGAGAAGTACCGCCTGGTCAGGTTGGGGTGTGACGTGGCGACCGTCATCCGGTCCCGGAAGTCCTCCGGATCCTGGACCGCGGAATCGACCGGAACCGCCAAGGTAAGGGAGCACCGGCCGTAGCCGAGCGGAAGCAGGGTGGTCACGTGCTCGAACCCGTTCCCCCGCCGCAGTTCCTCGAGCAGGTCGAGCCCGGTCACGCCCAGGTCGGCCACGCCGTTCTCGACCAGATCCACCACGTCCTCGGCACGGACGAAGAGGAGTTCGATGCCGGCGTTGCGCACCTTCACCGACAGCACCCGTTCGCTCTGCTCGAACGACAGGCCCGCCTCTCTGAGGAGGGCGATGGTGGGTTGCCGGAGCCGGCCCTTGTTGGGTACCGCGACGCGGAGCGACCTACCGGGCATCGTGACCAGGCGTGTCGAGCCTGCCCAGGGCGATGCGGTATCCGCCCGTCCCGAAACGGCGCCACTCGTTGACCCGGCCCACGGTGGTGATGGAGGCGCCGGTCTGCTCGGACACCTGCCGGTAGGGGAGGCCGGACTCGAGCATTGTGGCCACCTCCCACCGGCTCGACAGGCCCTCGATCTCGGTGCGGGTGCAGAGGTCGCGCAGGAAGAGCGCCATCTCGTCAACCGTCTCGAGGCTCAGCAGGGCGCGGCACAGAGCGTCCAGGTTTCCGGTTCTCCAGTTGTGATCGGGCATGTTCATATTCTGCGACTCCAAGGGGGCCGGGTGCCGGGGATCATGGATCATATCACACTATTGTACTAGTGTACTAATACATTAGAGGTAGCCGCGGCGTCGGGGAAGGTTGCGGGCGCCTGTCCGGTTGGGAGAGGCGTCAGGCGGCGTGCACCTGGATGGTGTGGTACCCGGTTGCGCCGTCGGGTCGGGGCGGCCGCGTGCTGCCGGTCTGGGTCCAGCCGGTGCCGTCGGTGGCCCGGACGGCGATCTTGTGGGCGCCGGGAGTGAAGTCATGCTCCAGGTACCACTGCCGCCAGGTGTCGATGGACAGCTCCTGGGGAAGGTGCGCGTTCGTCCAGTCACCGTCGTCCACCCGGACCTGCACCCTCGAGATGCCCCGCGTCTGGGCCCAAGCGACCCCGGCGATGACATTGGTCCCGGCCGTGATGTTCCCCTCCCGGGGCGTGTCGATCCGCGACTGGGTCTTGATGGGCCCCTCCTTGGACCATCCCCTCGGGACCCAGTAGGCATCGAAGTCGTTCCATCCGGTGAACTCCACCTCGGTCAGCCACTTGGTGGCGGACACGTATCCGTACAGGCCCGAGACCACCAGGCGGGCCGGGAAGCCGTGGCGGAGCGGGAGCGGCTCGCCGTTCATCCCCACCGCCACCAGGGCCTCGCGCCCGTCGAACACGGCGGCGGTGGGAAATCCGACCGTGAACCGGTCGACCGACCGGCCGACCAGCTGGTTGCCGTTCCTGTGGACCCCGGCCCTCTCGACCAGGGTCCGGAGCGGGACGCCCAGCCATTTGGCATTGCCCACCAGGTTCCCGCCGACCTGGTTGGACACGCAGCAGAGGGTGATGTAGCGCTCCACCAGCGGCATGGCCAGCAACTCGTCGTACGTGATGCTGAAGGGGTTGTCCGCCCGTCCGGTGAAGGAGAGAGTCCAGGTTCGATGATCGACCTGGGGAACGCCGATAGCCGTGTCGATTACGTAGAACTCGTCGTTGGGGGTGATCAGTTCGGACACGCCGTCAACCTGGGCGATCTGCGCGGCTGTCGGCGCCGCCACACCCGAGACCCTCGGCCTAGCGGTGGGCTCCGTGGTGGTAGTGGTGGGCGCCTGTGTGGTGGTGGTCTGCGGAGCCTGGGTGGTGGTCGTGGTTTCGGGCGCCTGGGTCGTGGTGGTCTGGGGAGCCTGGGTGGTAGTGGTCGTTTCCGGGGCCTGAGTGGTGGTCGTCTGGGGTGCTTGGGTGGTGGTCGTGGTTTCGGGCGCCTGGGTTGTTTCTGTCGCGGCGGCTTGGGTGGTGGTGGTCTCGGCGGGCTGCGTGGTCCCCGTCTGGGTGGGTTCGGTGGTGGTGGTCGGTTCGGGTGCTTGAGTCGTTTCCGTACTCGCCGGCTGGGTGGTGGTGGTTTCGGGTGCTTGAGTCGTTTCCGTGGTCCCGGCCGCTTCGGGAGTGTCGATAGGCTCGAACTCCGGGACGGCGGTCTCGATGGGCTCGAACTCCGGCACCGTGGCTTCGGAGGCGCCTGCCGCGGTCGTCGGAGTGGCGGGCTCCGCTGTCGGGAAAGCGGTGGGGAGCGTCACCTGCTCCCGCCCGACTGCGGCCGACCCGGCCCGGTTGGCGAAGTAGCGACCGAGGAAAGCCTGGCCCACCGCCACCACCATTGCCGCAGCCGCTGCGGTGACGAATGCTCGTCGCGACCCGGCGACGGCGCCGTCCGCCGGCTCGGCCGAGCGCAGCAGCAGGTAGCGGAGCCCCAGCAATACGCCGACACCCATGCCAGCAGCAGCCACCGCCGCCACCAGGGTGAGAACCACCCCCGCCAGAGGATCGGTCAGCCCCACCACGAACCCGACCGCGCCGAACACCACGAAGCCAGTCGAGGCCAGACCAGGGCGCTCCCTGCCCAGCATGCCGAGAAGGGCGCCGATCCCCAGCGAAACCAGGACGATCCCGATCACCAGCACCAGCTTGTCGTTGGTCCCGAACATCCTGATTGCCCAGTCCACGATCGGCACGGGCGTGACGTCGATGACCCGCTGCCCGATGGTCCGCACCAGCGACGGGGCGGACACGAAGAGGCCCGCTACCAACTCCGAAGCGGCCAGAGCGGCGCCCGCCGCCACCACACCCAGCAATGCGAAGCCGGGCCACGGCCGGGACCGGGCAGCCGGATCGGCGCCGGAAACAGCGTGTTCGCGTTCCATGGCCCAAGATTAGAGCGATCCGGCGGCTTGCAGACCTGCGGCTGCGACCGCCTCCCCCTTCCGGCCCCCGGTCGCGGCGACTCGATCAGCCGGGAAACAGGGGCCGAACGTCCCCCACCGGCAAGAACGCGAAAATCGCGCCGACGGCGCCCCCCGCTGGGCCCACCCCCGCCGCCACCACCTTGGTCTGAGGCGCGTCCCGCCCTGCCCCTGGATGGGGCGCCTCGAACGATTTGATCCCTCATGCGGCCCGGTCGACGTCGGAGCCGCTGGTAATTACGGTATCCAGCAACCTATAGCGAGGGTGTGACACTTTCAACCCCCTTGTCGCCGGGCAGCGGCCCGGGCAGGAATCCCGTGGGCTACCGGCCGGCGGCGGCGATCTCGGGAGGCAGGCGCTCGCCCCAGCCGGTGGCCTGTTCCCAGGCATGGGCCAGCTCGAGGACGGGGCGGTCGGCGCGATACCGGCCCACCAGCTGCAGGCCGACCGGCAGCCCGTCGGGGGTGAAGCCGCCGGGGACCGAGATGGCGGGATGGGTCGTCACTGTGATGTCGCTGCATGACCGCATCCAGTCGATGTAGGTGTCCATCGGGGTTCCGTCGATCGCGGTGGGATACTCCACCTCAACGGGGAACGGGGGTACCTGGGTGACCGGCGCCGCCAGGAAGTCGAAGCCCCCATCATCGAGCCTCATGAAGTCATGGACGTGGGCCACGAGCCGGCGATGCCGGCGGCAGATCTCGGCGTAATCGGCGATCGCCATCTCCAGGCCGGCCTCGATGTTCCAGATCACGGTTTCCTTCATCAGGTCCCGGTGCCGGGCCAGCAGGGGAGCGAAGCCGACCGCGAACAGCCATGCCCGCCGGGCCTGGAAGATCTCGGCGGCGCCGGACAGGTCCGGCCAGGCTTCGACGACCTCGCAACCCAGATCGGCCAGGATGTCGGGGACGTGTTCCAGGACCGTCCTGATGGCGGGATCGACCGCAAGCCCGCCCGCATCGGGCGACCAGGCCACCCTGACGCCGGTCAGGTCCCGTTCCAGCGAGTCGGCGAAGGCGTCCGGCGACTCTTCGATGGAGACCGGCGAGCGGGGATCGGGGCCGGCCATGGCCCGGAGGTAGAGGGCGACGTCCGCCACGGTCCGGGCCATCGGGCCCTTAACCGGAAGGGGGGACCACGGATCGTGGGCATTGATGGACGGAACGCGGCCGGGCGAAGGGCGGAACCCGACGATGTTGCAGAAGGCGGCGGGATTGCGGAGCGACCCGCCCAAGTCGCTCCCGTCGCACAGAGGGAGCATCCGGGCCGCCAGCGCGGCGGCCGCGCCCCCGCTGCTGCCGCCGGGGGTCCGGGCGAGCGCGTAGGGGTTGCGGGTAGGGCCGAAGACCGGGTTGAAGGTATGGGACCCGGCGCCGAACTCCGGTGTGTTGGTCTTTCCCACCATCACAGCGCCGGCCCGGCGCTGGCGCTCCACGATCAGCGAGTCGGAAGGGGGTAGGAAGTCTGAGAAGATGGGGGATCCGAAGGTGGTGCGGATACCGGCCGTGGCCAGCAGGTCCTTGTGGGCCACGGGCAGGCCATGCAAGAGCCCCAATGACTCGCCGCGGGCGTGTGCCTCGTCCGCTGCTGTGGCGCGTTCCAGCGCCAGCTCGGGTGTCAGGGTCACCAGGGCGTTGATGATCGGGTTGAGCTCGTCGATTCGGGACAGGTGGGCGTTGAGCAGCTCGCGGGCGCTGAGTTGCCCGCCGGCGAGCAGCGAGGCCATTTCCGTTGCCGTGAGCGAGCAGGCGTCCATGGAGCCATTTGACCACATCGCAACCGGCCCTGGCTCGTTTCCAGTCCCGTCCGGTTACCCTCCCACGCTGGAATCCCACTCCCCAGCAGTACTTCCGAGGCGCCTCCATGAGAATCTTTCCGGCGATAGATGTCCTGGACGGCGGCGTGGTGCGCCTGTTCCAGGGCGATTACGGCCGGGTCACCAGGTACGGGGAGTCGATCGGCGGCCAGCTGGAGGCCTGGAAGGAGGCCGGGGCCGCCTGGTTGCACGTGATCGACCTCGACGGGGCGAGGACGGGCAAGCCCGATCCGTCCCTGTGGCGCCAGGTGGCGGGCCGGGGCGTGCCGGTCCAGCTCGGTGGTGGTATCCGTAGCGCCGAGGGCGCGGTCGCGGCGCTCGGGTGCGGCATCGACCGGGTGATCATGGGCACCAGCGCGGTCTGGTCGCCGGACGTCCTGGCGTCGGTCATCGACCGAGCCTCGCCCGACCGGGTGGTGGCGGCCGTCGACGTCAGGGACGGCCGGGCCGGAGGCGAGGGTTGGCTGGATGAAGGCCGGGACTTCGAGCAGGTGGTCGGCGGCGCCCTGGATGCGGGAGTGTCGAGGTTCCTGGTGACCGCCATCGCCCGCGACGGCGCCATGAGCGGTCCCGACCTGGAGCTACTCGCAGCGGTCCGCCGCCAGGCCCCGGACGCCGAACTGCTGGCCGCCGGAGGCATAGCCACGATGGACGACCTGCGCGAGCTGGCGGCCAAAGGCATCGACGGGGCGGTGATCGGGCGCGCCCTCTACGAAGGCGGCATCGACCTGGCCGAAGCCCTGGGAGAGTTCCCGGGCTAGCCGAGCGGCGGTGGCGGAGGCAGGTCCGGTGCGGAGCACCGCTACGGCGTACTTTTCGCGTTCTCCCGAAAGGGGTTGAAAACGTCACACTCCCGCGATACGTTGCCTAACGCCAAGCACCTACGCCGGCCGATAGTTTCGCACCGATCGGCTCGGCCGGCCCGAAGGGAACAGACAAGCTTGATGGAGCGGCGGCCGATCCCGGCAACCGCCCGGCCGCGGCCGGCCACGCTCCAACAGCACGGTGGTGGTGGCGGGGGATGGGCCCGGTGCGGAGCGGCGTCTCGGGGCGTTTTTCGCGTTCTCGGCCGGGTAGGGGGCGGTCGGGTTGTCGGCTCAGGGGTCGTCGGCCCTGACCACTATTCCCGTTTGTAGTCCTGCACGTCGGGAGGGGCCAGCGAGTCGTTCACCAGGCGATCCACCACCGCCCGTAGCGCCTCCCTCTCGTCGGCGCCCGAATCCAGTGCCTCCTTGTAGACGGCCAGTTGGATGTCGGCGGAGGTACCGCGCTCGAGGATGGTGCGGGCATGCTCCACCTCGGAGACGCAGCCGAGAGCTTCGGCATCGGGCCTCACCAGCTCGATCATCTCCTCCATCAGGTCGGGGAACGGCACCAGGATACCCTTCCCGAAGTCGACCAGGCTGTCGGCGATCCCGTAGCGCTGGGCCCTCCAGATGTTCTCTCCGACCAGGAAGTTGGCGTAGCCCCTCCAGCGCTGGTTCGCCATCCGCAACCGCCAGAGCATGCGCAGCAGGCACACGTAGAGGGCGGCGAGGGTGACGGTGTCCTCCATCTTGGTGGGCAGGTCCGTGATCCTCATCTCGAGGGTGGGGTAGCGACTCGATGGACGGACGTCCCACCAGAGTTTCGAAGCGTCCTCGATGATGCCGGCGTTCACCAGGACCTGCACGTGCCGTTCGTACTCCGCCCATGACTCGAACCTCTCGGGCAGACCGGTGCGGGGAATGGCGCCGAAGATGGCCGGACGGTAGCTCTTGAGGCCGGTGTCCCTGCCCTGCCAGAACGGCGAGGAAGTCGACAGGGCGAGCAGGTGGGGCAGGAAGTAGGAAATCTGTCCCATCAGGTCAATGCGGAGGTCCGGATCCTCGATCCCCACATGGACGTGGAGGCCCGAGATCACCAGTTGCCGGGCGGTGCCCTGGAGGTCGTCGGCGAGTTGGCGGTAGCGGTCGCCGTCGGTCACCTGCTGGGTCTCCCAGCGGGTGAACGGATGGGTCGAGGAGGCGATCGGGGCCAGGCCGTAGTCGTCGGCGGCCTCCGAGACGGCGATACGCAACAGCCCGATCTCGGCTCGCAGGTCCTTGAGGTTCTCGCAGACCGGAGTCCCGATCTCGATCTGGCAACTGAACAGCTCGGGGCTCACCAGCCCGTGGCGCAGTGCCTTCACCTTCTCGATCAGACCCTCTGGTTGGTATGCCACCAGCGCGCCCGTGTCGCGCTCGACCAGGAGGTATTCCTCCTCGATTCCCATGGTCCATGACGGTTCGATGGTCATGCCTCTCAGTCTAAGGGGTGGACGGGACCGGTGGAAGCGGTCCGATCCCGCCACCCCTCCTAGGAGGGGGTATCGGATGTGCTACGGCGCCGGCGTATGGCCTCGAAGAGGACCAGGGCGGCGGCGGTGGCCGCATTGAGGGAGTCGGCCGAGCCGTCCATGGGGATGCGGGCCTTGGGGAACCGTCCGTCCAGCCACCTCTCGCTGAGCCCGTACTGCTCGGAACCCACCACGACGGCTGCGGCCCCCGAGTAGTCGGCGTGCCAGTAAAGATCCGGGGCGGACGGGGTGGTGACGAGGGCCTTTATCCCGTGCTCTGCCATCCACCGGGTGGCGCTCTCCGTGGTCGAGACCGCCAGCGGCACGGTGAACAGGCAACCGAGCGAGGCTCGCACCACGTTGGGGTTGAACGGATCGGTGGTGGGATCGGCCACGATGACCGCATTCACGCCGGCGGCGTCGGCCGTGCGCAGCATTGTTCCGAGGTTGCCCGGCTTCTCGATTCCTTCCATCACCAGCAGGAGCGGGTCGGGACCGAGTCTGATCCGCTCCAAGCCGGTGTCGAACTGGGGCGCCACCGCTAGGAGCCCCTCGGGCCGGTCCCTGTAGGCGGCCTTCCGGAACGGGCCGGGCGCCAACCGGTGGCACCGGGCTCCTGACGCCACGATCCGGTCGACCAGCTCGGGCTCATTGGTCCCGAGGAAGAGGCGATCGCACACGTAGATCTCGTCGATGCGGATACCGGCATCGGTCGCCCGTGCCAGCTCGCGGTAACCCTCGATCAGGAAGGCGCCCTCGCTGTCCCGGTGGCGCCGGCTACGGAGACGCACCAGGCGCTTCACCTTCGGGTTGGTCGGGGAGGTGATCATCCGGATCCGTCGGCGGGTGACCAGCGATCCCGGTGGATGACGTCCCTGACAGGTCGCCGGCCTCTGTCCAACGACCCCGACCGTCGATCGGGGGCGGGATGTCCGATGGTGACCACCCCGATCGGCGAGTATTCCCCGGGAATGCCGAGCAGTTGCGCCAGCCCGGACATGGCGTGGCAACCGAGGAAGCCGGCCGCCAGCCCCTCGTCGACCGCCGCCAGGAGAATATTCTGCAGGGCGGCGCCCGCGTCTATCCACCAGTAGGGAACCGGCCATTCGACCTCCCGACCGTCCGGTGACTTGTCGGGTTCCCGGTAACGGCGCCGGTAGGCGGCCTCCGAGATACAGACGACCACATGGGCCGGGGCCCGGCTGATCCACGGATCGAACCCGGCTTCGACATAGCTGGCCTCTTCCGCCAGGGCCGCGATCTCCTCCCGGTCGTCCCGGCCGGTGACCACGACGAAGGCCTGGCCCTGGGAGAACCCGGCGCTCGGGGCCCTCCGTCCCGCGTCGACTATCCGGTCCAATGCGGCCGGCTCCACAGGCTCGCAGGTGTAATTGCGCACCATCCGCCGCCGGGCGATCACGTCTCGAAACTCCATGGCCTCGTACGGTAGTTCTGGTGTCCTGAATCGTCGGTTCGTAGAGTTCCGGGGCCTCGTGGACGGCGATGCGGCCGATCCGGATCAGTCTGTGGTCCTAATCCCGCATAGATGACCGGCAACAAGGGGGTTGAACCTGTCACAACCCCGTTATAAGTTGTTGGATTACCGCAATTACCAGCGGTCCGGCACCGACGTCTGCCGGACCAGACGAGGGATCATGTCGTTCGGGACCGCCGCGTAGGGGCTAGCGGGACGCGCCCGGACAAAGGTGGTGGCGGCGGGGGAGGGCCCGCAGGGCAGGGTCCGGCTGGCGATTTTCGCGATCTTGGCAACGACCAGTGGGATTCACAAGTTGGTCCACACCGAAACAGCCCCAGGCGGGTGACCCGGGCCGATGCCGGACGTCGGTCGCCGTTGAGGGTTTCGGAGTGGGTCCGCGGTCAGGCCGTCTGGACTGCGCCGGCCAGGCTTTCGAGGGCGGCCTTGGCGTCGGAGAACAGCATCAGGGTGGTATCGCGGTAGAAGAGGGGGTTGTCGATACCCGCGAAACCAGGGGAGAGGCTGCGCTTGATGACGATGACGGCACCGGCCCGGTCCACGTCGAGGATAGGCATCCCGTAGATCGGTGAGGAGGCGTCATCCCTTGCCGCCGGGTTCACTACATCGTTGGCGCCCACCACGAGCGCCACGTCCGTGCGGGGGAAATCATCGTTGATCTCGTCTCGGTCGAGCAGCTGCTCGTAGGGGACGTCCGCCTCTGCGAGTAGGACGTTCATGTGCCCCGGCATCCGTCCGGCGACAGGGTGGATGGCATAGCGCACCTTCACTCCGCGACCGGCCAACCGGTCGGTCAGGTCCCGGGCGCCGTACTGGGCCTGGGAGACGGCGAGGCCGTAGCCGGGGACCACGATCACGGAGCGGGCGTAGGCGAGCGTCACGGCGGCATCGTCGATGGTGGCCCGACGAACCGGACCGCCTCCGATCCCCTCGGGTTGCGATTCATCGTCTCCCCCGAAAGCCGCGAACAGGACGTTGGCCAGCGAACGGTTCATGGCTCTCGACATGATGGCGGTCAAGACCAGGCCGGAGGCGCCCACCAGCGCGCCCGAGATGATCAGGGCCTCGGAGCCGATCACGAAGCCGGTGGAAGCCGCGGCGAGGCCCGACATGGAGTTGAGGAAGGCGACGATCACCGGCATGTCGGCGCCGCCGATCGGCAGGGTGCGGGTCACACCCAGCAGGGCGGACAGGGCGATCAGCAGCCACAGGGCACTCCGGTGGCCCGAGGCCGCCATCCAGATCCCCGAACCCACCACCGCGGCGGCCAGGACCGAGTCGAAGACCATCTGTCCTTTGAACAGTAGAGGCCGGCCCGGGATCAGCCCCTGGAGCTTCCCGAACGCCACGAAGCTGCCGGTGAACGTGGCGATGCCCAGGGCGCAGGAGAGTGTGATCGTGACTGCGGTCTCCGGCGTGGACGATCCATCGGCCAGGAACTCGGCCGCCGCCACCATGCCCGAGGCGGCGCCACCGAAGCCGTTGAAGGCCGCCACCAGCTGCGGGATCCCGGTCATCGCCACCCGCCGGGCCAGGATCGTGCCCGCAGTACCGCCCACCAGGAGGCCGGCGACTATCAGCGTGTAGTCCACGATGCCCGATCGGAGCAGTGTCACCACTATCGCGATCAGCATCCCGACCGCCCCCATCAGGTTGCCCGATCGGGCCGTCACCGGCGAGCTCAGTCGTTTGAGGCCGACGATGAACAGCGCCGCGGCGGCCAGATAGAGGAGGGTGGAGGCGGCCTCGCTCAACCCGGGTCCCTCCGGGCCGGGCGCCGGCGCGTGCCGAACATCTCCAGCATCCGGTCGGTCACCAGGAATCCGCCCACCACGTTGATGGTGGCGAAGGTGACGGCCAGGAAACCGAGGATGCCGGCAAGGAGACCTCCCTGTCCGGCCACGAGTACAGCGCCGATCACGGTGATCCCGGATATGGCGTTGGATCCGGACATGAGAGGGGTGTGCAGCTGGGGAGGAACCTTGGTGATCACTTCGAAGCCGACGAATGCAGCGAGGACGAACACGGTGAGCCCGACCGCGAGGGTCATTGCGGCGCTCCGATCCGCGCCAGGACTCCGGGATGCACCACCTCGCCACCGCGGGTGATGGTCACGCCTGTCCGGATCTCATCGTCGGCGCCGGCGGTCTCAGCGTCGTGGAGATAGCTGAACAGCTCGTAGGCGTTGCGTGCGAAGGTCATCGAGGCATCGACGGCGGCCCGCGCCTCGAGGCCGGTGGGTCCTACCACCGCTACGCCTCCGGCCCGCACCACTTCATCCGCCACCGTCAGCACGCAGTTCCCTCCCCGTTCCGCGGCGCCGTCGACGATTACCGACCCGGGCCGCATTCCGGAGACCGCCTCAGCGCTGATCAGGGTGGGAGCGGGCCTCCCCGGGATGGCCGCTGCCGTTATGACGACGTCGGCCGCCGCCAGGTGCGGCGCCAGGGCTTCCAGCAGGCGGCTGCCGTCGTCTTCGGAGAGCGGCCGGGCGTAGCCACCGGAGGCGGAGGAATCCTGCGGTGCCACGTCCAGTTCGATGAAGGAGGCGCCCAGGCTCCGGACCTGTTCCGCGGCGCTCGCCCGGACGTCGTATCCCCTGACCACCGCTCCCAGGCGTCGAGCCGTCGCGATGGCCTGCAGGCCGGCCACGCCGCATCCGAGCACTACCACCGTCGCGGGGCGGATCGTTCCCGCCGCGGTCACCATCATGGGGAAGATGCGGGGGAGCCGGGAGGCGGCTTCCAGCACCATCTCGTATCCGGCCAGCGTGGCCTGGGATGACAGGGCATCCATGGACTGCGCCCTGGTGGTCCTGGGCAGGGTCTCGAACGCGATGGAGGTAGCCCCTGTCTCGGCGAGGACCCGCATGGCGTTGGGCTCGTCAAGCGGGCGCAGGAGGCCGAGCAGTTGGGTGCCGGGAGTCAACCGGGAGAGTTCGGCGTCGCCGGGAGGCCTGACCGTCACCACCACATCCGCCTCCCACGCCGAGCCGACCATCTCGCATTCCGCCTCGCGGAAGGCTTCGTCCGGCAGGCCGGCGGGCTCCCCGGCGCCATGCTCGACGTGGACCGTATGGCCGTCCTCCACGTAGCGCTGAGCGATCTCGGGGGTGACCCCGATCCGAGGCTCGGGACTCGGCTGCCGCGGCGCTCCGATGTTCATGCGGTCATCCGGTTCCGGTCGCGGGCCCCTGGACGGACGGTTTCAAGTTATCAGGCCGCCGCCACGGCGGCGGCGATCCGGTCTCCCAGTTGATCGGTGGTGGCTCCCATGTCGGGCCCTCCCATCGATCTCATGGTGGGTAGCACCGCGCCGACCGCCTCCTCGACGATCGAAGCCGCCCGGTGCTCGCCCAGGTGGGACAGGCACATGGCCGCCGACAGCACTGCTGCCACCGGGTTGGCCCATCCCCGCCCGACGATATCGGGCGCCGAACCGTGTACCGGCTCGAACAGGGACGGGTAGTCGCCCTCGGGATTGATATTGCCGCTGGCGGCCAGGCCCATGCCGCCCTGCACGGCCGCACCGAGATCGGTGATGATGTCGCCGAACAGGTTGTCGGTGACGATCACATCGAAGCGCTCCGGCTGGGTGACCATGTGCAGGCACAGGGCGTCTACGTGGGCGTACTCCACCTCTACGTGGGGGTAGTGCTCGGCGATCTCGTGGACGGTCCGGTACCAGAGGTCTCCCGAGTAGGTGAGGACGTTGGTCTTGTGGCCCAGGGTGAGGTGCTTCCGCCGTCCCATGGCCTGTTCGAACCCGAACCGGGCGATCCGCTCGATACCGAAGCGGGTGTTGAGCGACTCCTCGACGGCCACCTCGGCGGGGGTGCCCTTGCGGAGTACGCCGCCCGATCCGACGTACGGGCCCTCCGTGTTCTCCCTGAGGACCAGCATGTCGCAACGGTCGGGTGTAAGACCCGCGATCGGAGTGGCGACTCCGGGCAACAGCTTGACCGGCCTGAGGTTCACGTAAAGCTCGAAGTTGAATCTAAGCCGGAGAAGCAGGCCTCGTTCCAGGATTCCTGTAGGCACGTCAGGCGTGCCCACAGCTCCGATCAGGATGGCGTCGAAGCTGGTGAGCTCCTGCTCCACTGCGTCGGGCAGGACCTCGCCGGTGGTGAGGTACCGGTTCCCGCCCAGGTCGTAGTCCTCGGTGTCGACGGTGAAACCGCACCTTTCTCCCGCCGCTCGCAAGGCTTTGAGAGCCTGCCCGGTCACCTCGGGCCCGATTCCGTCCCCGCCGATGACTGCCAGTCGATACTGTCGTTCGCTCATCAGCAGCGAATCCTAACCGTCCACCAGAACGTCGTAGTGGTTTCTCATTCCGGGACTCCGGTCCCCGCATTCAACACTCGGTTCAGGGCTTCGGCAAAGGCGTGGCCGGAACCTTCAACTACATCTGTAGAGATTGCTCGCCCGCTCCTGGTCATGCCGTCGAGTTGGATCACCACGTTCACCTCGGCCATGGCGTCGGCGCCGGACGTGACCGGCACCACCCGGTAGTCGAGGAGGTGGGGATCCAGCCCCGACGCCCGCTTGAGCGCGGCGAAGGTGGCGTCCACCATCCCGCCCCCGGTACCGGTGAACTCCTCGGTTTCCGATCCCTCTCCCCGCGCCACCACCACGGTGGCGGTGGGCTTCACGTCCGTACCCCCTCGCACCCGCATCGACACCATCCGGATGGCGTCGGGAGCGCGGCGAGCACCGTGACGGATGATGGCCCGCAATTCCTGCTCGTTGATCTCGACCTTCCGGTCGGCCATCTCCTTGAAGGCGAGGAAGGCCTCGTTGAACTGGTCGTCCTCCAGCACGATGTCGAGCTTGGACAGCGCGTCGGCGAACCCGGCCCGTCCGGAGTGCTTCCCCAGCACGATCTGGCTGGTCGTGCCGACCGACACGGGATCCATGATCTCGTAGGTCTCCCGGTCGCGGAGCACGCCGTGCTGGTGGATGCCGGACTCGTGGGCGAAGGCGTTGCGTCCCACCACCGCCTTGTTGAACTGGATGGGATACCCGGTGAGGCGGGAGACCAGCCGGCTGGTGGGCACGATCTCGGCGGTGTTGGCGCCGATCTCCACCCCGAAATGATCCTGGCGGGTTGTGACGGCCATGATGACCTCCTCGGTGGAGGTGTTACCGGCCCGCTCGCCGATCCCGTTGATGGCGCCCTCGATCTGGCGCGCACCCGCATGGATGGCGGTCAACGAGTTGGCGACGGCCAGGCCCAGGTCGTTGTGGCAATGGGTCGACACGATCACATCGTCCCGGCCCTCGAGCACCTCGTCGTACACCCTCCGCAGCAACTCCACATAGTCCTGGGGGGTGGCGAAGCCCACCGTATCGGGGATGTTGATGGTGGTGGCGCCCTCCCGGACCGCCGCCTGGCAGGTGGCGATCATGAAGTCCGGGTCCGAGCGGGTGGCGTCCTGGGGCGAGAACTCGACATCGTCCGTGTAGCTCCGGGCCCGGCGGACCGACTCGATGATCGACTGCATCACCTCGGCGGGTGTCATGCGGAGCATCCGTTCCATGTGGATGCCGGAGGTGCTCTGGAAGACGTGGATCCGGTGGCGCTCCGCATGGCGGACCGCGTCGTAGGCCCGGTCGATGTCGTCGGGCGTGCACCGGGCCAGCGAGGCTATCACCGGGCCCTTGACCAGCTTGGCGATCTGGGAGACGCCGTAGTAGTCGCCGTCGGAGGCGGCCGCGAAGCCGGCTTCGATGACGTCCACCTGCAGCCTGGCGAGTTGGCGGGCGATCGCGAGCTTCTCGTCGGGGGTCAGGGCGATTCCGGGCGCCTGCTCCCCGTCTCGGAGGGTGGTGTCGAAGATGATCAGTTTGTCCTGTGGCATGGCTGTCTGCTCCGGTTGGATGAGGAAGGTGTGGTTGGTGCGGCCGTGATACGGGTGGGGGGTGCCCCCACGACCCTATGGCAGGTCGTGGAGGCCCGATAGGGCCAGCTGCCGCCGGAGCAGGAACCGGCCGGGCTCGACCGGTGCAGGGACAGGAGAGGGATTCTGTGGGCGGCTCATCAGTCGCTCGGGGTCTTGGGGGTAAGGAAGGGCATCAGCTCGCGGAGGCCGGCGCCCACCTGCTCGACCTGGTGGCTACGGTCCGCAGCCCGCCGCCTCAGGAGCTCGGGCGCGCCGGCCCGGGCCTCGGCCATCCACTCGCGGGCGAACCGTCCCGAGCGGATATCGTCCAGGACTTCCTTCATGACCTGCCGGGTCTCCTCGGTGATGATTCGCGGGCCGGTGTTGTAGTCGCCCCATTCGGCGGTGTCGGAGACCGAGTATCTCATCCAGGACAGCCCGCCCTCGTACATCAGGTCGACGATCAGCTTCAGCTCGTGGAGGGTCTCGAAGTAGGCGGACTCGGGTGCGTAACCGGCCTCCACCAGCGTTTCGAAGGAGGCCTTGACCAGTGCCGACAACCCGCCGCAGAGGATGACCTGCTCCCCGAACAGGTCGGTCTCGGTCTCCTCGCGGAAGGTGGTCTCCAGCACGCCCGCCCTGGTGCCTCCGATACCCCACGCATAGGACAGGCCGAGGGTGTGGGCGCCGCCGGTGGCGTCCTGGTGGATGGCGAGCAGGCAAGGCACCCCGGAGCCTTCCGTGTAGGTGCGCCGCACCAGGTGCCCGGGGCCCTTCGGTGCCACCATCAGCACGTCGAGGCCCGGGTCCGGGGTGATCTCATCGAAGTGGATGTTGAAGCCGTGGGCGAACATAAGGGCGTCGCCATGCCGCAGATGGGGGGCGACCTCGGCGGTGTAGAGGTCAGCCATGTGCTGATCGGGCACCAGCATCATCACCACGTTCGCCCAGTCGGAGACCTCCGCCACGGTGCCCACCGCCAGACCCTCGTCCTGAGCCTCGATGCGGCTCCGGGACGACTCCCTTAGGCCGACCCTCACGTCGACTCCCGACTCCCGCAGGTTCAGGGCGTGGGCGTGTCCCTGGCTTCCGTAGCCGATGACCGCCACCCGGCGGCCCGATACGGCGGCCGGATCGGCATCGTCGTCATAGAAGATTGCAGCCATTTCTACCTTCCGGGAGTCGCGGACCGGTCGGGAATCGTAACGGGGCGAGGGCGGGACGTCATCCCACCGCCCTGAGCTTGCGAGCCTTGGGTTCGCGGTTGAGGGCGATCCGTCCGGACTTGACCAGGTCCACGAGGCCGAACGGGCGGATCAGTTCCAGCAGATCGTTCAGTTTGGCGGGGGAGCCGGTGACCATGAACGTGATGGAGTCGACCCCCACATCGACCGGGGTCGCCCTGAATATGGCGGCCAGCTGGAGGACCTCGGAGCGTTGCCGGGCGCCGGCCCGGACCCTGACCAGCATGATCTCGCGCTCGATGGCGGACCCGGCGTCCATCTCGGTAATCTTCACCACGTTCACCAGCTTGTGAAGCTGTTTCTTGACCTGCTCCAGCTCCGGCGCCTCCACCACGATGGTCATCTTCGACAACCCCGGGTCGGCGGCCGGACCCACCGCAAGGGAGTGGATGTTGAATCCGCGACGGGCGAACAGCGACGAAATCCGCGCCAGGACACCCGGCTTGTCCTCAACCAGGACGCTCAATACCTGCTGCTCGGTCACAGATCCTCCGGTCCGTTGAGAACGATGTCATTGGATCCGCCGGCGGGCACCATCGGGAAGACCATCTCGTCACGGTCCACCACGAACTCGGTCACCACCGGACGGTCGTCGATCCCCAGCATGGTCTCGATCACCTGGTCCACCTCGTCCACCCGGGTGGCTCGCAGCCCCGCACAACCGAGGGCTTCGGCCAGCTTCGGATAGTCCGGGAGCTCCTGCCCGAGGTCGGACGAGGAGAACCGCTCGTTGTAGAAGAGGCGTTGCCACTGGCGGACCATGCCATGGGCGGCGTTGTTGAAGAGGGCCACCTTGATGGGGATCCGCTCGTAGGCGGCGGTTATCAGTTCCTGGACGGTCATCTGGAAGCAGCCGTCGCCGTCCACGGCGATCACCTGCTGATCGGGCATGCCGGCCTTGGCGCCGATGGCCGCCGGCACCGCGAACCCCATGGTGCCGAGCCCGCCGGAGTTGATCCAGTGGCGGGGCTGGTCGAACCGCCAGTACTGGGAGGCCCACATCTGGTGCTGTCCCACGCCCGACACCACGATGGCGTCATCGTCAGCCCGGTCCCGCAGGCGGCTGAGCACGTGCTGGGGCTTCAGCGGACCGTCGGCTTGCTGCTCGAAGCGGAGCGGGTACCGTTCCTGCCAGGTCCTGATAGTGGTCCACCACTTCTCCAACTCCGGGGTCGGCGTGTCTCCCCAGCGCTCGCACATCGCCTCCAGTATCAGGCGGGCGTCACCGACGATCGGAACCTCGGGAACGCGCACCTTTCCGATCTCGGCCGGATCGATGTCGGCATGGATCACCTTGGCGAAAGGAGCGAAGGCGTCGGGATCGCCGGTGACACGGTCGTCGAAGCGCACCCCGATGGCCACCAGGAGATCGGCCTTCTGCATGGCGGTGGTGGCAGCGTAGAGACCGTGCATCCCGGGCATTCCCAGGGTGTTGGGGTTGTTGTCGGAGATGGCGCCCCGACCCATCAGGGTGGTGATGACCGGCATGTTCGTCTTGGCGGCGAAGGCGGTCAGGGCTTCGCCCGCTCCCGCCTTGATGATGCCGCCCCCGACGTAGAGGACGGGGCGTTCCGCGCTCTCGATCAGCCGGATGGCCTGCCGGACCCGGCGCGGGTGGGGGGAGACGGTGGGCCGGTATCCCGGCATGGCCACCGGCTCGGGATCCCTCCACGGCACGCGGGCGTTGAGCACGTCCTTGGGAATGTCGACCAGCACCGGACCGGGACGCCCTGTCGAAGCCAGGTGGAAGGCCTCGGCGACGGTCTGTGCTATCTCCTCGGCGTGGGTGACGAAGTAGTTGTGCTTGGTGGCCGGCATGGTGATGCCGGTGGTGTGGGCCTCCTGGAAGGCGTCGTTACCGACGGCGTAGGTGGGCACCTGCCCGGTGATGGCCACGATGGGCACCGAGTCCATCAGTGCATCCGCCAGCGGAGTGACCAGGTTGGTGGCGCCGGGACCCGATGTGGCGATGGCCACGCCGACCTTCCCGGTGGCCCAGGCGTAGCCCTCGGCCATGTGGCCGGCGCCCTGCTCGTGCCGGGCGAGGATGTGGCGGAATCCGGCGTCGAGCAACGGGTCGTAGGCGGGGAGTATGGCACCGCCCGGAATGCCGAAGGCGGTATCGACCTCCTGGTATTCGAGTGCTTTGATGAGTGCCTCTGCGCCGGTGATCATGCCCATCTGCTTCCTTGCTGGTCTTCGTTGGCTCCTGGGTGCTCTCATACAAAAGCCCTCCGGACGGAGGGCTTGAGCGCACGCCGCGTTGCGACGGTGCGCTACATAAGTACTAGTACGAGGCTGCGGCCGGTCATGAGACCCCGAAGTATGGAGCATGCGGGCCGTGATGTCAACATCTGTCGGTCTGTCTGTGGAATGGCGGCATGGAACGGCCGGTAAGTACGCCAAGTCGTTTCACAGCCAGGCCACCGGCGTCTTCCCCGCGTTCACGTATCGGCCCGCTTCCGGCTTACGATTGGGGCATGCAGAAGTCGGAACGAAGGCTGCTCCGCCGGGCGGTCGAGGTCGCCCGCGCGGCAATGAGGGACATGGAGGGCCGTGAGGTGCCTCGGGCGCTGCATCCGGTTGCGCAGAGCACAGGAAGGCGGTTGCCGGCGCCCCTCGAGAAGCGTCTCCTCAAGGAGTTGGACGAGAACGAGTGGTTGCGCGGGCAGGCCGCCGGGGACTTCGATGGCTCGGAGGAGAGCGACGACCCCCACGAGCGGGCGGCTGCCCTCTTTCTGCTGCGTCCGGAAGGGTGGGAGGATCATCTGGAAGCGATCCGCCGTGACCTCCGCGACGCCTGGAATTCCGATCGGATCGAGCGTTACCAGCGGCGGATCGGCGAGTTGGAGTCCGATCTGAAGAAGTGGAAGCGGGATGCCCGGCGCGCCAACAGGAGGGCGGAGAACGCCGGGCGCGAGGCTGACCGCCGGGTCGAACGGGCATGGGAGGAGGCTCGATCCACGGTGGAGCCCGAGCTCATCGAAACCTGCGACCGGCTGGGAAGGGATAACCGCCGGCTGGCCAGAACCCTCGAAGGGACCCGCGCCGAGCTGGGCGAGACCGGGCAACGCCTGGCGGAGGCCCGGGACGACCTGGAGAGGGAACGGCGGATCGAGCATGCACCGCCCGCCCGGTCCTCGACGCTGAACGTGTGGGCGGACATGGACGCGGTGGAAGCGGCCCGGCAACTCGACGAGGTGGTGCAGGCCTTCTTCCCGGGTCCGGCGCCGGTCGAAGTGGAGCCGGTCGCTGCTGCCGAGGAGCCGCTTGTTCTCCCGGCAGGGGTAGCGCCCAACAGCCCGGACGCGGTCGAATGGCTGCTCGAGTTGGAGCGGCCCTTCGCCCTGCTGGTGGACGGCTACAACGTCACGGGCAAGATGTACCCATCCGGCCAGTACCCGCCCGATCAGTTCAGCTGGCCCGAGACCCGGGACCGCCTGCAGAACGACCTCGCCGAGTTGAAGGTACGGGCGAGGAGCCGCCCCCGCATCACGGTCGTGTGGGACTCGGCCGTGGCAATCGAGACGAGCGCCCAGACCCTGCCCAACGGGATCGAGGTGAGGTACACCGGTGAGGGATGGACAGCCGACGACGAGCTGATCGACCTGGCCAGGCACCTAGGTGCCTCGGCGGCGGTCGTCTCCAGCGATCGCAAGGTCCGGGAGGGAGCGCAGCAAGCCGGATCCCTGGGCCTGTGGAGCGAGGCCCTCACAACCTGGGCCCTCAACGGCTGACGCCAGGTCGAGGTCTGTCTGCGAAACAGCTAGGCGTGTTCTGCTTGCCATCGGCGCCCCTAGCGGCGTTCCGCTTCCTCAACGTACCGCTGCGGGTACGCCTTCGTCAGTGGGCCTTGCGAGGAACACCGCTGGCTGGCGCATACCAACCCGCCATTCCACAGACAGACCCCGCTACCCGCGGAAGAAGCGGCCCACGAGGTTGACCACGATGGTCAGCAGCAGGCTCACCACCAGCATCGATGTGAGCGGGATGAACACCACCGACCGTTCCCCGACCCGGCGGATATCTCCCGGCAGGTTGCCGAACCAGGAGAGCAACCCGAACCGGACCGCCAACCCTGCCACGATCGCGAGCACCCCCCCGAATATCAGAAGATTGCTCACCTGTCGCATGGCACTGCCAGACGCTACCCGGGCCGGCCCCGGACGGCCCGCCGAGGCCGTGGTGCCTGATGCACTACCCGACCTTCGGCACCCTCGGATCGAACTACTGAGAGATCCATAAAGTTGCTCTTCGCCCAGTTTGTTAAGGCCGGCCATGGTGTCCGGCGGTGTGCGACTTCCTTCATGAACTGTATGTCCTTCGCTGCGCTACCGTGGCTTTCGGCCACATTCCGCGGCGTTAGGACGGTGGGGATCGTGGTTCGGAGACAAGCCACAGGTCGCAGCGATCGCAGGAGGATGCCATGCCCAATCCCGTAGTTCATTTCGAGATCCAGACCGCGGAGCCGGAGAAGAGCCGGGACTTCTTCAGGGAAGTGTTCGGATGGCAGGTCGATGTGGTACCCGGGATGGATTACGGCCTCGTGAACACCGGTACCGAGGCGGGGATCAACGGCGGTATCGAAGCCTCGCCTACCGGGGAGCCTCAGGTGATGATCTACATCGAGGTCGAGGGCATCCAGGGCTATCTGGACCGGGCGGTGGCCGCCGGCGCCGGGGTCGTCATGCCGGTCACGAGCGTTCCCGGTGCGGTGACCTTTGCGGTGTTCTCGGACCCGGCCGGCGCGGTAGTAGGCATCGTGGACAGCGAGACGCCGCCGGAGGAGTAGCGTAACTCTCGGATAGGGGAGCCCGCTCAGGCGTCGGTGACGCAGCCCGTGCTTGCCGTCGAGACCGTCCGGATGTAGCGGGCCAGGGTGCCCCGGGTGGCTTTCAGCGGGGGAGCCCTCCAAGCCGCCCGGCGGTCGGCCATCTCAGCCTCGGAGACGTCGAGGGTGATGCTCCGGGCGACCGCGTCGATCGAGATCCGATCCCCCGGTTCCACCAGCGCGATCGGACCGCCTTCCTGGGCTTCGGGGCAGACGTGACCCATGATGAAGCCGTGGCTGCCGCCCGAGAAGCGGCCGTCGGTGATGAGGGCGACGTCCTGTCCCAGGCCGGCGCCCATGATGGCTGACGTGGGAGTGAGCATCTCGGGCATGCCCGGCCCGCCCTTCGGACCCTCGTAGCGGATGATGATCACCGAGCCGGGCCCGATCTCGCCCCGCTCCAGGGCGGCCAGCATGTCTTCCTCGCTGTCGTAGGGCAGGGCCGTGCCCGTGAAGGAGAGGCCTTCCTTGCCGGTTATCTTGGCGACCGCTCCTTCGGGGGCCAGGTTGCCCCGGAGGATCTGGATGTGGCCGGACTCCTTCACCGGGCTGTCCCAGGGAGCGATCACCAACTGCCCCTCCGCCAGGTCCGGCAGGTCGGCGAGGTTCTCGGCCATGGTCCGGCCCGTCACGGTCAGGCAATCGCCGTCGATGACGCCTCGTTCCAGCAGCATCCGCAGCACCGCCGGCGTCCCGCCCACATCGTGCAGGTCCTCCATCACGTACCGGCCGGAGGGCTTGAGGTCGCCCAGGTAGGGAATCCGGTCGCTGACCGGCTGGAAGTCCTCGATGTCCAGATCGACCCTTGCATCGTGGGCCATGGCCATCAGGTGCAACACGGCATTGGTGGAGCCGCCCAGCACCATCGTTATGACCATGGCGTTCTCGAACGCCGCCCGGGTCATGATGTCACTGGGGCGGATGTCCTCCGCGAGAAGCCTGCGGATGGCGGTCCCGGCCGCCCGGCACTCGGCCGCCTTGTCCGGATCGGTGGCCGGAGTCGAGGAACTGTAGGGGAGGCTCATCCCCAGCGCCTCGATCGCCACGGCCATCGTGTTGGCCGTGTACATGCCCCCGCAGGCGCCGGCGCCGGGACAGGCATTACGAACCACGTCGAGCCGGTCGTCCTCGCTCAGGCGGCCGGCGATCGCCTCGCCGTACGACTGGAAGGCCGACACGATGTCGATCGGGTTGCCGTGGCGGTTGGCGCCGGCCCGGATGGTGCCCCCGTAGATCATCAGCGCCGGACGGTCGACGCGGGCCATCGCCATCACCGCCCCCGGCATGTTCTTGTCGCAGCCCGGGATCGAGATGTTGGCGTCGTACCACTGGGCGCTCATGACGGTCTCGATGGAGTCGGCGATCAGGTCCCTGGACTGGAGCGAGAAGGACATGCCGTCGGTCCCCATCGACATCCCGTCCGACACTCCGATGGTGTTGAAGCGCATCCCCACCAGGCCGGCCTCGGTGACCCCCAGCTTGGTCTGGGCCGCCAACTCGTCGAGATGCATGTTGCAGCTGTTGCCCTCGTACCACATCGAGGCGATCCCGACCTGGGCTTTCGACATGTCTTCGGGGCTGAGGCCGGTGGCGTAGAGCATGGCCTGCGAGCCGCCCTGCGAGCGTTCCTGGGTTATCCGCCTGCTGACGCGGTTGATGGCTGTTTCCATGCGCGACATCATAGGAGCATGCTCGAATAGCGTGCCATAGCGGTCTACCCTCGCCGTGCGGTGGGCGAAACCGGGCTGTTCCGACTGCCTCGGGGAACCATGCCGGAGGCGGGTGCCTGGCTTACGGCGCCGGCGTCCGGTGAGCTAGATCACCATACGTAATGAATTTACGCTACCATAGCTTATATGCTACAGACACAGCCCGGCGGAGGTCATCGTTTGGTCACTGTGAGGCTGCTGGTGGGTGCCGTGGTAACGCTGTTGCTGCTGGCTGCCTGCGGGTCCGGCGATGACCCGCTCCCCGGCGATGGCGGCTCGACAGTCCTCGGAGAGCTCTCCGATGGCGAAGGCATGGCGGGTATGGAAGAGGGGAACACTCCGGGTGTCGGAGGCCATGTCGCGGCGGCGCCCCATCACACGATTCGGGAAGTCGGAGGCGGTTCCGAACCTCCCGGCGTTGCCCTTGAGGTGGTCGAGGATCCGGTCGAGGGATGGAATCTGCGGGTAACGCTGAGCAACTTCCGGCTCGCCCCCGAGCGGGTCTCCACTGCCCATGTGCCCGGTGAGGGACATCTCCATCTCTACGTCGACGGCAGGAAGGTGAGTCGGATCTATGGCGAGTGGCATCACATCGGCGAACTGGAGTCCGAAGAGCACGAGTTGCGCGTCGACCTGTCTTCGAATGACCACTCTTTGCTGGCGGTCGACGGCGACATCATCCACGCAACGGCGACCGTTGTCGTGGACGAAGGTCGTTCCTCCCGGATGGCGCATGGACACGCTGAGGCGAGACCGGCTGCAGAGCCCTATCCCCAGGTGAGCCTGGAGATTGTCGACGATCCGGCCGGGGGATGGAACCTGCATGTTGTGCCTATCGGATTCCGCCTCGCGCCCCAGAACGCATCAGGCCACCATGCGGAAGGCGAGGGTCATATGCATCTCTACATCGACGGCGAGAAGGTGGCCAGGCTCTACGAGACCTGGTACCAGCTTCCTCCGTTGGAGGCAGGTACGTACGAGATACGGGTCGACCTGCGGTCGAACGACCACGCCCCACTCACGGCGGAAGGCGCGATGGTGGCCGCAGTGGCCACTCTGGAGGTTCCCATGGAGGAAGCGACCGCTACCGGTGAGGTCGGCGTCTCCGAGCACGGCACGGCTGATCAGGGGCATGCCCACGGCGATACCGGCGATGACGGTATCGCGGGCGTTCATGCTCCGGTGAGGGCTGAGGTCTCCGATGCGGACGAAACTGTGAGTGTCCGGATAGTCGGTGGTGAACCGGTGGGCGGAGCGCGGCGGGTAAGGCTGGCCCTCGGCTCCGTTGTGGCCCTGGCGGTGACGTCCGACGCGGCCGAACAGGTTCACGTCCATGGATACGACATCTTCGAGCCGGTTGCCGAAGGGCGCCCGGCGCGGTTCGCCTTCGTCGCCGACATTCCCGGTGTCTTCGAGGTCGAGCTGGAGGGTTCCGGACTGCTCCTGCTCCAACTGGAGATCGCCTAGCCCCGACTCTTCATGCGTGGGTCTGTACAGGGCTGACGCGGTGGGGCAGGGTCTCGGCTCATGGACCACGGCCGTTTGCGCCAGTCCCGGCGCGGCCGGGCGGACGCAAGGTGGTTGATGTGGCGCTCCGCCGTGGGTACCCAGGAAACCCGAAGAATCAGGGCTGATGGTCAGTCAGCGGGACGGCGCCGGGTTGTTGAGCGGACGGACCACTGTGGTCTGTCTGTGGAATGGCGGTGTGGTGTGGCGTCGGCAGCGATGGGGCGCCGATGACCGCCGGAACGCACCAAGTTGTTTCGCAGACAAAGCGCTACCCGACTGTATAATCCCAGGTTAGAGGCTTTGTACTGAGAAGTGGTTACCACTTAGGAGACCGGAATCGTATTTGAGTCTCCGAACCGGTCGGCCTCCACCTTCTAGACCCGACCGGAGCCACCGCCGCCCGCCTCTCTTCGCGTTTGACCGAACCCTAGCCACCGTCACAAGGGTAAGCCACCGCCGCCTCCACGAAAGCACGACCCTCCGAGTCCGCGGCAGCAGAAACCGAAACTCCCGTAGCCACTCAACCTCAGTAGGGGTTGTGCGGCCACGTCGCCTCCGTTGGTCCAGGCTATGTCACTTCGGTAGCGAGTTCGGGTGGTGCCGATGCGGAGGTTCGGTGCTGCGGAGAGGATGTCCCGGGGGATTCTCGGCTCGTCTGTTGGGGTGGGGTGGGTTCCGTCGGGTACCGGTCATTGATGACGAAGCGCCATGTCCCGTTCGTTGAGAGTGTTACGTGCCGCCTGCAGCGCAATTTCCATTTCTCGGTCAGCGTCGGGAGACCGCCGCAATTCGCCGCGTTCGAAGCGCTCAAGAATGTCACGCTCCTCTTCGGTCATTTCGTAGTTCACGAGGGTACCTCCTCACACCCCATAGTACCTCATCGCCCCGGTTTGCGCAGTAGTTCCGTTATTCGTGGCGGGCGCCGAGTAGGGGCTTGAGCGAATCCGCGAGTTCTTCGAGGGCTTCGGCTTCGTTGCCGGCGTGGTGGTGGGGTTCCCTTTCACAGGTGCTTTGATATGAGCCGGGCGCCGGAGATCCGCCAGTGATCTAGCACCGGGACGCGCTGGCCTTGTAGGTGTTGCCGGCATTTGTCTTCCGCTATCCCCTCGATGACGGCCATGGCCCGGCGGCCGTGGTCAATCAGGACGGGGCATATCGGCGGACCTTCGGGGTCGGCGGGGTTGGATAGGTGATCCTCGGGGCAGCGATAGGGATAGCTCATGCTTCCACCGGCTCAGGCGCCAGGGCGCCGGTCTTGAAGTAGCGGAGTGAGGGGCATTCGGAACGGTCGTGGTCGTGGTCTCGGCGGATGGATTCCCCGACTCTTCCGCCGGGTCATGCAGTACTGCCAATCGGCAAATAGTTCATCTTCGGTCGGCAAGCCGGTGGGCTGGCGGGCCAGTTCGTCCGCGAGGTCCTATCGAGCCCTGTTATCACCAACCTCAGTTCCCGTTGGCGGCCTTCGGGGGTCGGCCTTCCGGCTCGGGCGTACGCTTCGCAGTCGGTGGCGAGTTGGCGGGCTTGTTGGACTTGTGCCCACCAGCGGAGCCGGTCACGTCGAGGACTTGGAACGCCAACGCCCGGCTCGAACGGTTCCAACGCGACTTCCTCCGCGACGCGGGCGGTTGCCCAACCAAGGCAGGAGTCGTGGCCCAGCCCAGCGGAAAAGTAACGAAGCGTGCGGTCATGGCTTCTGCCGACGAGCGCAACCTCGCTGTCGCCGAGCGCCGGTTCCCCCACGAGACAATCCATATGCTATAACATAGGGTCATGGCGAGGCGAGAGGTGCTGGTCCAACTCGACGATGATCTGGTTGGCCAATTGGACCAGATCGCCGATGCCATTGGCACAAGCCGGTCCGATCTGCTCCGGCGCGGTGCTAGGGCCGTAATCGAGGCTGACTCGCTTCGTTCTGCCGATGAGGAGTTGGTCGCGGCCTACCGCCGCTACCCACTTGATCCTGATCTGGTCCGTTCAGCGGAGCGTCTCGCTGCGCACACTTTGCCTGAGTGGTAGAGCGGTGCGAGATCTTTTGGGCCGACCTCGGGCCGCCTTCTGGTCGCCGTCCGGTGTGCGTGGTCACCAGGGACGCAGCAGCATCAGTACTTGCCGCTGTCGTGTGTGCTCCCATAACACGCACGATCCGAGGGATCCGATCCGAGGTCGAGATCGGACCGCCGCAGGGCCTCAACGATCGATGCGTGATCAACTGTGACAGCCTGGTAACAGTGCCCCTGCGGAGCCTTGATAACCGCCCGGTGGGGCGACTCGACGAATCCAAGCGGGCGGACTTGGACCGAGCTCTTCGCTACGCCCTCGATATTCTCTACTAGCCAATCTCCTGACCACTACACATCGGCGGTGGGTTGCGGCGCCCTCCCCGCTCAGGCCTCCGGCCTCAAGACCAGCGGCAGCAGGCAGGCGGTAAACGGTTACCCGGCGCGGACGCGTTCGCCAGCCGCAGCGGCGTCAGCCAGCTGGAGGTCCTCAATCGTGTTGGGTTGTTGTGGTTGATCTGGCCGGGCGGGAGGAAGCCAACGCCCTTGAGGTCGGGCACCCCTTGAGGAGTGTCCAGTGTGCGCGGCAGAGCGCGCGTGTGGCGTTGAGGCTGTCCGCGGGTTCTGGCAGCGGTAAGAATGTCGAGAACGGCGGAGAGCGTTTCTTCGGTGGGTATTGGGCCAATCCGGAGGTCCTCAAGGTGGTCGATGGCTTGCCGCTATCAGCATGCGCAGACAATCGGCTACAGCAGGTGACACCACCCCCCGGTCATCTCTCTGACAAGGGAGTGAGAGCGGCGACCGTCCGCGACGACCCAGCCAGCCGCGATGCACACCCACCAGAGGTGTTTAGCTAGCAAAGACAGAGGGGGGCTAGTCAGGTGCGGGTGGCCGGTGGTGGAGTTGTTTGTGGGCTTCTAGGACGGTGCGACCGTCGGGTAAGCACCAGTAAGGGGTTGGCTGGTGAGATGCAAGTTGGCGGCCTCGGAGGAAGCTGCGGAGGCCGACGGTGAGAGGTGTGAGGGAGATTGGCTGGCTGTCGATTCCGGGGCCAGGGTAGCCTTCGGGGTAGCCGGTGAGAACCACTTTTTTGTAGGTAGCGACGCTGGCGATGGCGTCGGGATGCTGGATGAACTTGAGGACGGTTCCGGGCTCTACTCCGAGGTCATCGAAGTTGAGAGGGGGAAGCTTCTTCTTGACTCTGGACAGTGCCTCGCGGTGGACCAACGCGGGCGGTTGGCAGTCTGATATTGGGAGATCTTCGATGGCAACTAGCTCGAGGATACCGACCGCTTGGTGGGGGTCGATCTCGAAGTATTCGCGGCCGGAGTTGACGCGTTGAGGGGAGAAGGCGTTGTGAAGGGCGGCCTCCCACTGGTTCGGGTGATCGACGAGGGCCGCGTAAGCAACTTCGAACGGGAGTGGAACACCAGTCGTGTATAGGGTTGCGGCGCGTTGGTAAGGGTCTTCGGCCATTCCGATCTTGACGAGCCCGGGCATGGCCTCATTCGTGAGGATGTAGACGAAGCCCCGCTCAGTGGAACCGGCAGCGTCTTGGGGCTCGTCAGAGGGCATAGCGAGAGTGTACCGAATCCGACACTCCGCGGACTCTACACCGGCGCACCTTCGACGTCAGCGCCCGCCTCTGTGTGACGGGTCAGCACACCGACACAACTGTGGGTCGGGTCGTGCGGGCCGTTTGTGGGAACCGGCACATGTTTCGACGGGTTCGGATTCGCAGCTGTGACGTTCTCGATTCGCGCCAGCGTTGTGCAGCCGGTCGGAGTTCAGCACACCGACAAGGCATAGCGCTGGGTCACGTCCAGGGATGTGGTGTCTGGGTTGGAGGAGCCTGTTCTGTCACTACCCGCCTGTTGCAACCTACGGGGTCTATCCCCAACCAGCTCTCGTAGCCTTTGTCATGTCTGGAGTAGGGCGTCCATGGCGTCACTGTCGAGCTTCACGCCCCACCGGCTGTGCCGGCCGACGATGGTTCCCTCGATCCTCTCGGGCGCTGTCCGCCTTTGGAGCGTCCCCGATATGCGGGCAGCGTCCTGCCGTGGGATGTAGCCCATTAGCACTGACTGCTCGGGCCGGTAGTGGCCAGTCGGGTCCGCCCATACTCCGACAGCGTTCGGGTCGTGCTCGTTGGTTGGTTCGGGGACAAGCCAGAGTATGACGCCGACAATGTCCCAGGTATTGGCTGGCTGCTCCCGCCACCGTCCGCCGCCGGGGGCGTCGCCAGGCTTCAGTATCTTGGTTCTAACGACACCTTCGGTCGTTCGCATGAAGCTGCTACCTGCCTGCGCCACCGCCTCGATGTCGTCTTGGCGGAACGATTCTCCGGCGACGTCGTAGAAGCAGTTGTCGGGACCGTCGACCGCGTAGAACCCCCCTCCCCCAAGGTCGGACTTGCGCTTCCGTCTAAAGATCATTCGGTTAGGACACTCGTTCTTGGGTCTATCCACGCGTATTGCGGGGAACCGACCCTTATACCAGCCATCTGACGGAGCCTAGCCGGTTTACCCAAGTGGAGTTGAGGGACGCCTCCACGCCGCATGGCCTGCCGCTGGTCCCCTGGTACAGGCCGCGTTCGACGCGGTAGCCGCCCAACTGGAGGCCACCGCAGGGATCCCGAAGAGTTGGCTGTACGACATCGGGAGAACACGGCATCGAGGAGGGGACGCACCCGGTTAACTAACTGCCTAGGCTTCGAGGCCCTTGCACATGGCGGCGGCCAGGCCCTGGCGTAGGGGTCTGGCCGCTAGCTCGTTCGGGGTCTATCCCGTGAATTCTGAGGGGTGCGCCGGGGGGAATCCGGTCATGAGGCCGTACTCGGCGGCGAAGCTGGCGAGAGCGACTCCGGTCGGGCCTGCTCTCTGCTTCGCTATGTGGATCTCGGCGAGGCCCTTGTGGTCAGACCGGGGGTTGTAGTAGTCGTCCCGGTAGAGCAGGAGCACCACGTCCGCGGTGTCCTCGATAGAGCCCGAGTCTCGCAGGTCGAATAGGCAGGGTCGACGATCGGGGCGCTGTTCGAGAGCCCGCGATAGCTGTGAGACCACGAGCACCGGAACTCGGCGAGCCGCCGCTACGTCCTTCAGCGTTCTCATGTAGAGGGCGAGCTGGTCGTTCCGGGGCTGGGTGCCCGGGTCGCGGAGTAGCTGCAGGTAGTCGACTACCACGAGCGCGAGCTCGTCATCGAACGACCCACAGATATCGGCGACACGCTCAACGGTTGACGGCCCGGCGAAGCCGTATAGGGGATCCTGGAAACAGAGAACAGCAGCGTTCACTAGCCGCGACCATGTCTGGGCGGGCTCTTCCTGGCTCATCCCCGCCCGCAACGTCATCACATTCACCCGGGCGGTGCTGCTTAGCCAGTGAGCCGCTAGCCCTCGGCTTGTCTCGGCGAGCCCGAAGTAGGCGACAGTGCCGGCGTTGCGGGCGACATGGCCGGCAATGCTCATAGCTAGAGAGGTCTTGCCCACCCCTGGCCGGGCACCTAGAACCGTGACGGTCTGCGGGCGTAGACCGCCGCCGAGCATCCGATCCAGCTCGGCGAGACCGGTCGGAACCCCGCCGTGCTCCATGGCCGAATAGTCCTCGGGCGGCGAGTCATCGCGCGGGTCAACACCATCCGTGACTTCGAGATGGTACAGCAGCTCCTGGAGGCGGGCTCCGAGCCGATGATCTCCCGGGCTGTCAGTCATAGGGTTCCCTTCTTCGGATTGCTGAATAGTTAAGCCCCTAATCGGGCCGTATCGACCGCTAGCCCACCGGAAGGGTACCGAAGGAGCAGTCGCAGCAGGCGGCCAGGTCGGAGTCCGCGGCTGGCGGAACGCCCGAACCCGAAGATCAAGGCCTAGGGACGTATGTCCCTGGCGAGCGTTGGGCCGGGTTAGCCAGAAGGGTAAGAGCAGCAGTCGGAGAGGCAGCCAAGTTTTCATTAGAAATGGGACATACGTCCCGTTGGTTGGGGACGTGTGTCCCGGAGGCTGCTTTCGGGAGGTGTTAGAGGCTCTGTTCCGGGGGACGCAGCCATCGGGGATGGGTGGGGGTAAGTGTCTTGTCGGGCGAAGGGTCGTACCTTGCCGAGGGTGTCGCGGGGTGTGCTGTGGGTCAGGTCAGCCGGTTTGTCCTTCGCTGGGTTGTCGGCGTGTCCTGTGAGGTCCGGGAAAGCGCAGGTCATGGGGATACGCGACCGGGATACGCGACCGGGTTGGGGTGGATGCGCGACCGGTCGCGCTTGTGTGGCCGCTGCCTGGTTTGGTGTTGGGACATATGTCCCAGGGGTGGGGGTCTTGGTGGGTCGGTGGAGTCCACTCCGTCCGACCTTAGTGACAGGTTGGCTGTTATCCTGTCGTCTGAACCGCCCCGGGTTTGCCGGAGAGTGATGGTGGTCTGGTTTGGGTCACGAGTCGGGAAGGTGTCGGGAGGGTGTGGTGATCGGGTGATGTTTGTGTACGTTCCTCGGTACGGAGTGTGTACGTTCCTCGGTACGGAGTAGGGCGTCCATGGCGTCAATGTCGAGCTTCACACCCCACCGGCCGTGCCGGCCGACGATGGTTCCCTTGATCCTCTCGGGCGCTTTCCGCCGTTGGAGCATCCCCGATATGCGGACAGTGTCCTGCCGTGGGATGTAGCCGACCAGCACTGACTGATAGGGCCGGTAGTGACCGGTCGGGTCAGCCCATACACCGACAGCGTTTGGGTCCCACTCGTTGGCTGGCTCGGCGACAAGCCACAGTACTACGCCGACAATGTCCCAGGTCTCGGCTGGGTGCTCCCGCCACCGTCCGCTGCCTGGAGCGTCGCCGGGCTTCAATATCATAATTCTAACGACACCATCGGTCGTTCGCATGAAGCTGCTACCCGCCTGCGCCACCGACTCAATGTCCTCTTGGTGGAGCGATTCCCCGGCGACGTCGTAGAAGCAGTTGTCAGGACCGTCGACCGCGTAGAACCCTCCTCCCCCAAGGTCGGGCTTGCGCTTCTGCTGCCCAAAGATCATCCGGCTGGGCTACCAACTCCTGGGGCCATCCACGCGTATTGCGGGGGAACCAACCTCACGCCACCCCCCCGGCGCGAGATCACAGGCGTCGGCGAGCAGGAAGATGCCTCTGTTGATCGGCTCGATGCCCGATTCGTGCAGCAGACGGGCGGGTAGCGTGGTGTAGGTGTTGACGGTATCGACCGTTGCTTTCGATCTCGCGCGACGAGTCGCTGTCTATGCTCGATATGGGTAGCGGCTGGTTGAACGTTCCCACCTGACCGATCCTAACCGGTCGCCGGTCGCGGAGTGCTGCGAGCCATGTGCGTGCCCCGTCGCGGCTTACCGGACCGGCTCCTGCCGTCGTCTCGTCCTGGCTCTGACATCCCAACCAGGACGGATCGTTGATGGTGGTTAGCCAGTTCGGTCCGTCGGTGGCGTTGTAGAGAGCTACCGGGGCCTCTCTGGCGGGTCGGCTCTGTCGGGGACCGCTTCTCGGTTCTTGGCGCGGACCAGGAGGGTGGCCACCTGAGCCCGTGTGACGTCATGGCTGGGGCAGTAGCGGAGGGGGGCTTCATCGCATCCCTCCGTGATGCGAGAAGCGGCCAAGGCGTTGATGTTGGCGGTGTGGGCACCAGCTGCGACGTCTGCGAACCCGGCCGATGACGCCGGTGGGAGGTCATATGCCCGGACTAGGAAGGTGGCCATATGCGCTCGGGTCACCGTGTCGTGGGGGCAGAACCGGGCGGGGCCGGTCGCGCATCCTTGGGTTATGCCGAGGTCGGCTAGACGTTCGACATGCGGCGCCCACCACTGGGTGGGGTCCACATCCGCGAACCGTGAACCGCTGACCGGGTCGGGGTCGGCTCCGTCGAGGACCCGGACCAGCCACACGGCCATGACCCATCGCTCCACCGCATCCGTGGGACAGAACTCCCCCGGCCCGCACTCGGTACCCGCAAACACGCTGTCGCTGCCGAGAGTTGTGATCGCTTCCTCATGAGTAGAACCCGCCACATCCGAATAGCCCGGGACCACATCGGCGGCCGGCTGAGGGGTCGGGGTGGGAGTTGGGGGGTTGTGGAAGCGGTGCAGGTAGACGGCGGCTTCTGATCTGGTGACGACTTGGTCGGGGTGGAACGGATCGGGAGGCGACCACCAGACGATCCGCTGGGCGGCCGCCCAGTCCAGCGCTTCCGCGTACCAGGCGCCGTCCGCCACGTCGGGGAACGGCGGCCGTTCCGTGATCAACTCCCTTTCGGGATAGAGATCTTTGGGGGTCGGTTCCTCTCGGGACGCTGTTTTCGTGACCGCAGCCAGTCGATGCAGGAAGGTAATGACCTCCGCACGGGTGACGTATTTGGCAGGAGCGAGGTCCTGCACGGCCGGTCCGGGCACCACCTCCTCGAGGGCCAGCCAGTCCATGGCCTTCTCGTAGTCCGTGCGCGGGTACGCCTGATCGAGCGGGCTCGAAGACTCGGTGGTGGCACCGGTGGCGTAGGACCACAGCAACGTCGCGAAGTCGTCCCATCGGATGGGCTCGTCCGGCCCGAACAGGTCGTCCGTCACACCGGAAGCGATCCCCCGGTCGCTCATCCACCGCACCGCTCCCGCGTAGAAGGCGTTGGGCGGCACGTCGTTGAACCAGTCGTGGAGGCAGGGCCGGTCGTGGTGACGGGTCGCCTCGCTGGTCAGCGCCGGCCAGCGACGGCAGGTGGGATCCCACTGCCAGGGCGGCACGCAGGTGACGACCCGGCAACGGATCGGCCCCACGCAGGTGTGCTGGTTGCACTGCCCGCACCTCCACCACAAAAGGCTATATATCCCCAGGTCAGGACCTATATAGGATATCTGGTTATCAGGCTATGTACCGTTTATTTGTAGGATGGTTCCTGCGATCCGGCCCCGCTGCTGGCCGGCGACGCTCCACAGATTGCATCTCAGTTCCGCGGACATCAACCCTGCGCGAGGCTACAAACCATCTCCCGCAACGGATCGTTGTCTGAATCTAAGGACCCTCACCCCGTACACCACAAGAGTGACTCCACTCCGGAGGGCGGGTCTGATCCGAACTGAAGTCTGGCGTCTGGAGCGCTTTTGTGGGGATCTTTCGGCCTGTCTCTCAGGTCCGGGGGCGGGGTTCTGGCTCGAAGCGGATGTGACCTTGTACGAGCAGGTAGGTTGTCTAACGGCCGGTCGGCCGTGGCGGCTGTTGGTAGAATGGTGTTCAGTGGCGGGATGTAGGTATGAGCAGCTTGTTGGACCCTTCAGAACCAAGGCTTCCTCCGTCGGCGATGCTTGACGATGACATGAGACAGAAGATACGCGAGGTAGTGCGGTCTCATCGGGGCAAGGAGGCACGGCTTTTTGGGTCCGTGCAGCGCGGCGACGACACGCCAGACAGCGACGTTGACTTACTGGTGACCTTCGAGGAGGGCTCCAGCCTCTTTGACCTCATCCGAATGCAGCACGCCCTTGAGGAATTGACCGGATACAAGGTTGATGTCTCCAGCATGAATGGGGTCCTCCAAAGTAAGAGATCGCCCACTCGCCGCAAGGCCATCCTCAGTGAAGCAGCGCTGCTTTGAGTCAAGACACGGTTCACATAGAGGACATCCTTTACTTCTGTAACGAGGTCCGCAAGATCGTGGCGTTAGGCTTTGATGCGTTTATTGGCGAGGATTTGATGCCCCGGTGGGCTATGGAACGATGCTTGCAGAACATTGGGGAAGCCGCGAATCGCTTGAGTCAAGGGACTACGGACGCCTATCCGCACATACCGTGGCCGGCTGTCGTTGGGTTACGGAATGTGATAGCCCACGAATACGACAACATCGACTACAACCTGCTATGGCAGATTGCGACGGTTGATGTCCCTCGCTTGGTTGAACAGCTACCAAGCTGATGCCGAACCTACGGCGAGGTCGGTGAACCCTGATCGAGAGCAACACCTCTCGGTGTCGCCCCTTTGGTTGAAGAAGAACGCAACACCCGCAGCAACGCACCGGTCACCGAGGTCAACCGCCAACGACTCCCGTACAGGCTGGCAGCCGCGGCATCTCCTGCTCGGGGGTGGGCAGCGTTGCCAGCCCTATCACGTACTCTGCGGGCATCCCGGTGATACGGGCGGCTACCGCTGCGAGTTCCCATCGTTGTGTGGTGGTCCACCTCGTTGCCGAGTATGTGCCACGCGTTGGCTAGTAGCGTTCTGAGGGCTGTTGGGGTGGCAGCGGTTCGGTAGCCGGCCGGTGCCAGGTCAGCCGGGCTTTTTGGGGATCGTCAACAACTGTGCGGGGGTCAGTGCCTGGTCGTGGGTGAGGTTCTGATGGTGACCGGGGTGTCTCTGAAGACCCGACCGGTGGATTCAGGTTAAGAGGCTGGGCTAGTGGGCGACTGTGATCTGGCGGGTGTGGTAGAGCCTGGTGTCAGAGCCCGAGGGATGGCCCTCTGTATTCGGGTTCGGGGCCCTCGACCTCGATGTGCTCGCACCGCCACCCTTTTAGCGAGCAGCGGCAGGCGGTGGAGGTGGGCTCTGCGGCGACTCGCTGGCCGAGGTCCAGGTCGGTGGTGGAGATGCTGAGTCGTCCGAGTTGGTCCAGCGTGTCGGTGGCTGCCTGGTGGGTCGGGTAAGGGGGTGAGGTGGCGTCCACCGTGTTGTCGGGGTTGCGGCATTGCACATACCAGGGGCCGTCCCGGTTGGGTGAGTAGATCCCGACGGTGGGTACCTGGTCTCGGGGTGGGGGCTCGTAGTCCATGTCGGGGTCGGAGTGTCGATGCGGGTTCCAACCGAGGATGTGTAGTTGGGGGTGGACGTTCACGAGTCGCACTATGAAGTCGCGGGCGGCGTCGGCTTCTTCGGGGGTCGGGTGCGGACCAGAAAGTGGGCGTGGGGAGCCGTTGGGTTGGGTCGTGGCTACTTCCCAGCCTTGGTTGTCGAGTGGGTAGGGACGGACATGGACGCCCACGGTGACGGAACGGCGTGGTTCGCCGGTGGGGCGGCTGGTGTCTAACCGCTCGTCCGCCGCCGCCGGCGTCGGGTTGTCTTCCGGGGAGGGGTGGTCGTGGTGGCGGCACCTGTGCTCTGTTAGTCGGCAGGCACAGACCGAGGACACACGGACCTGTAGGGGGCTACGCGGCTGCGGAGTACCAGCGGTCCTGCCAACACTGTGGAGAAAGTCCTGAGCGGCGGAGGCCTCGTCGTGGGTTGGGTAGGTTTGGGAAGTTGCAACTCGCTCTCCGCCCGCGTCGGTCACCTGCAGCACCCAGCCATCCGCTTGCGGTACCAGCAGCATCACGGGTCGAGGGTCCCCCGGCACCGATCCACCTAGCTCCCCGCCCTGTTCCCACTTCTCGAACCGGAGCAACCCGTGGGCGTCGAGAACCGAACGGGCGAAGTCGGACGCCCCGAGAGCGGATTCCATCGAGGGATACTCGGGGCCCCCGGTCCGGGTATCCCCGCTGCGCTGCTCCAACACCAGTTCCCATCCCCGGGCCGCTCCGGCAGAAGGGCGTACTGAGAGCCATGCAGAGTTCCTGGCCGGCGAGGGTCGGCGCTGCCCGACGCGGGCCATGCGCTCCTCCCATGCATCCTCGAGGATGTATTGGGCGGCTACGGGGACCTGCCGGTGTGAGTGTGCTCGTGCAGTCCACTCAAGAGCGTCGTCGAGCGACTCGAACGCGGCAGCCTCCAAGAGGGTGGGTAAGTCCCCCAGGTCAACTTCCCGACCGGCGACAAGCTTCATGGCCAGCACATAGCGTGCCCCCGCGCCATAAACCCGGAGGGTTCTCCCCTCATAAAGGAGGGTGGGGCGAGCGTCAACCTCGTCGGAGAGAGCCCCGATCTTGGCTGCGTCGTTCAACCAGTCCAACCGGACGCCCTCCTGGGCGCCGGCGACCGCTGCCGCCCCCTCCCACAACCCGCCCGGCAGCATGTCGGATATCACGTCTATGTCGTTGGTCAGACGGGCAGGGTTCCACTGCAGGCTGACAGCAGCACCGCCGACCACCAGCAGATCGAAGGGCTCGGCCAGTTCACCCATCTCGCTGATGAGCCATAGATCTAGCGCGCCCATCAAGCCGTAGATCTGCGCCGGGGTAAGCCCCTCGTCGGGGATCAGTCCCAGGGCAGCCACCAGTCAGGCGTGCCCTTGTCAAGCGTACGGGGATGGAACCAGACACGATGGAAAGAGCACACGTCGAGCGACCGTTGCCGGACCCACCGGGCGTACGCCCCGTCGAATCTGTAACCGAACAGCATCACATCCCGCGGTGCCCGATGGCCGAGTACCCACCCAGGGATCGGGACACGGGCACGGTCGGCGAGAGCGTGAACGACCACGGCCACCGCAGGTAAGAGGAAAGGGTCATCGCCCCGGTAGGCCGGGGGATCAGCAACCAACGTCGCCGGGTCCGACGACAGGTTCCAGTCAACGATGAACTGCAACAGCGGATACCTATACCGCCCCCGCGGGTCGTCCACCACCATCATCTGGGGAAGGGCCGCGGCGGTCAGCGGCTCCCGCGACACGATCACAGGCACCCCAGGCGCGGCCGTCCCGCCCGCTACCCGCCCTGTAAATGTCACCTCAGCCACAACCTAACCCTCCACCCGCACAGCGAATCCTAACGGCCCCCACCGACGAAGCAAGAGAAGGACACACCACCCCAGCCACCGCGAACAGCCACCAAACAATCCCCAATAGACGCAAAAGCCCCCCGGTCGGAGTTACACGCCACTTCCGACATGATGATGTCCACCCCTACGGTCGACCATGGCCGCGACGGCTACGGCATCGCCGAAGATCTCTGCCCAAGACGAGAAGGTCTTGTTGGACGTGACGATGAGGGGTCGGCGTTAGTAGCGCGGATTGGTGGACGTGGAGTGGCTGCAGGATTGGCAGGAGCGGCTTTCCGTCCGCAATGGGAGGCGCCTACTCCCGCCCGTAAGGTAGGCCGCCGTGGCCGTAGACGGAGACGACTTGGTGGCCGCGGTCATCCGGATCGCAGCGCTCGAGTATCTCGCCGCCGCGACCCGGACGTTTGTCGTGCCCATCCCCGAGGGAGCACCGGAGGATCGGCAACAGGTGTGGATTGTGCCCGCTTCCGTAGTCGCCGGTGCCAGCTCGATCGTCCTGGCCCGGGTGCTTGCCCGCTACTGGCAGTCAAGGGCGACAGATTCCGGATGCGATCACGGGTACCAGGCGGCCTTGGACGACCTGGTAGAGGTCCTCCGGTAGGACACGTCGTGAAGTGGTGTTGGGTAGGGTGAGTGCCCTTATCACGCTGGGGGTGGAACAGTTGGAACATGTCGAGGGCGGATTCAATTGGTGGTCGCAACACTTGGTGATCAAGGAGGTTGATGGTGAGTGTTGTGGATCGTCGGGAAGGGATTCAGGCGATGCGTGGTCAGATGTGGTCGCCTGGTCGACCGTCGACAGCGCGGCGTGAGGACCGGGTCCGGTTCTGGGAGGCTATCGCTCGGGGTGTGTCGAGCGAAGACGCGGCTTCCGAGGCTGGCGTGTCTTCTGCGGTTGGGTCGAGGTGGTTCCGCCAGGCTGGTGGGATGCCACCGATCTCGTTGGGTCCGGTGTCGGGTCGTTATCTGTCGTTCGGGGAACGGGAAGAGATCGCCATTCTGCATGTTCAGGGTGTGGGGGTGCGGGAGATCGGCCGCCGGCTGGGCCGGTCGGCGTCGACGATTTCTCGGGAGCTGCGGCGGAACGCGTCAACCCGCAGCGGTGGGGTGGCTTATCGGGCGACGACGGCGCAGTGGCACGCGGAGCGGCGTGCCAGCCGCCCGAAGGTCTCGAAGCTGGCGGCCAACGACAAGCTGCGCCGCTATGTGCAGGATCGCTTGGGTGGGATGATCGCCCACCCGGACGGTGGGGTGGTGCCAGGACCCCAGGTGAAGTGGACGGGTCGCCGTCACGGCCGGCGGGCTGATCGCCGGTGGGCGAAGTCTTGGAGCCCGGAGCAGATTTCGAACCGCCTGCGGATCGATTTCCCCCATAATGAGTCCATGCGGATCTCTCACGAGGCGATCTATCAGGCGCTTTATGTGCAGGGCCGAGGCGGGCTGCGGCGGGAGTTGGTGGCGTGTCTGCGAACTGGGCGAGCGTTGCGGGTCCCGCGGGAGCGGACCCGCCAGCGGGGTCGCAAGTTCGTCACACCCGAGATCCTGATCAGCGCACGACCGGCCGAGGCCGACGACCGGGCAGTTCCGGGACACTGGGAAGGTGACCTCATCCTGGGAGTTCGGAGTTCCGCGATCGGAACGCTGGTTGAGCGCACGACCCGGTTCACGATGTTGTTGCACCTTTTGTGGCTCTTCGGAAATGAGTGGGGAGTAGGGGGATATGCGGAGTGGTCGGAATCCGCCAGAAGTGGATAGGGGTCCTCCATAATCGGCTGTTGAGAAACACATCCGAGACAGGAGGACCCCTGTGGAAGCTGATCCTACGCGTATGTGCGAGCTGCTGGTAGGCCTGGGCGATGTTGATCTGGTCGGTGTTAACGACGGGGGTGAGGGGGAACCGTTGGTGGTGTTGATCCGTCCCGCCGGTCCCGCCCGGTCTGTGACGGTTGTGGGGATCGGGTGTGGTCTAAGGGGTATCGGACGGTGGTGTTGGTGAACCTGCCGGCGTTCGGGCGGCCGGTTCGGTTGCGGTGGCGGAAGGGGCGGTGGATGTGCCCGAACTCTGATTGTGGGGTTGGGTCGTTCGTGGAACAGGATCCGGGGGTTGGTCCGGAGCGGGCGTTGTTGACCTCAAGGGCTGCTCGGTGGATGACCGTCCAGGTCGGGAAACTGGGTCGGTCTGTTGATGAGGCCGCCGCGGGAACTTGGCTGTGATTGGCACACGGTGAACAACGCGGTCGCTCGTTGGGACGAAGCCCTGCTGGAAGCCGACACCTCTCGTTCAGTTGCGTGCGGACCTACGGGACGGTTGCCAACAGACTGTGGGGGTGGTGGTTTGATCAGTTGGTGGTGGGTTCGAGTCCGAATGCTGATTCGACGGTTCTGATTGTGTTCTCGTCGCGCAGTTTGCAGACGGTTACCTGTGAGGCGAAGAGGCCTTTTTCCCAGACGGCCTCCTCTACGGGGCGTGTGGCGTACCACTCGACCGGTACGACCATCTCAGTCCGCTCCGGGTCGTCAGAGGCCACCCGCTCTTTCCACTGTGCGCTTGGCTCCGGTTGATCCAGCAGCGATCGGGACTCTGTGGCCGCGAATTCTGCGTCGCGTGCGAAGATCATCTCGCCGGTAACCCGGCCGATCCCGACATAGCCGGCGCCTGCCACATAGGCGAACACACGGCTGCCCGGTGTGAGGTTCCGGAGCGGTTTCCAGTACCACGCTCCACCGCCTGCGTTAAGTAGCCCGTACTTTCGTGCGATCAACCAGCGGTAGGCGTCATTGACTCGGCCGAGCACACAGTAGAAGTCCCGGCCGTTCCACGGCCGACGTCTCGATGATCTCCGGGCTTTGACTTCGGTCGGCTGAGGATCGAGCAGCCAGGTCCGAGCTAGGTAGTCCACATTGTCGTCGCTGAAGTGGCGGAAGAAGACAACGTTGATGGGCACGCCGTAGGATCCTGCTAGAAACTCGACTATGCGATCAGACGTCGGATCAAGTTCAGAGGCGATGATCGTGAACTGCTGATCGGCATTGACCACGTCCGGGAGTGGGCTCCCGAATCGCTCAGCGAAGGCCTCACCGAGGTCGGCTTCGTGGTCATGGTGATCAAAGTAGATCTGCTCAAGATCCTCAAGGCCTAGACCCTGTACCCAGGACCCGTAGTCGAGTGCTTGGGCAACAACATCTCTAGGGGTCCGATCACGCTTGATCTCGAGAACATGGGCACGGCCGTCAGCATCAAGCGCCAGTAGGTCAACGAAGCCGCCGTAACCCGTCCGTACCTGCCTACCAATGACAAGCAGGTCGATCCCGCTCATGGCAGGATCCTCGGCAAGCATCTCCTCAAGACGCCGTTCCGAGTCAAGGGGGAGCAACTTCAGCCGACGCGGCCCGTCGTTGGTCATTCGCCAGATCGCCATTTCCACAGCCAATCGCATCCTCCACCCGGTGGGGTCCCTATGATGCCACGCCTGGTGATACTGCTCAAGGGGCGCACACTCTTGAAGGCATCTCTAACCGAGCCGCAGCTTGACATTTTCCGCTCCTGGGGTGTCTGTGAGGTCACAGACGCTCAGGCTGGCTGCCCGGCTCCCGGCTAACAGATCCGGGGTACGGCACCACAGCCGGTTCCCGGTGGGTCAGACCGGACCCCGGTCGAGGTCCCCTCACGATGACCTTACCGCGCCCAACGGACGCAGGGCCGGATGATATGCCTCAGGAGGGGTGCCCGTCCTCGGTGTGGTTCAGGCTGCGGAGGGTGAGGGTCACGAAGGTAGTGCCGGATGATGGGTATAGTCCTTTTATGTCAGTTCGGGATCGTCACCGCCGGAAGGGTGCTGGTAGCGGCGGGGTGCGGTCTCGGTTCCTCTACTGCCTGATCCTCCTCGTCATCCTGCTGGCAGTTGCGTGCAGCTTGGGTGGAGAGGATGAGGCGGCCCCGGCGGCCACCGTGGCCGCCGCCGCTGCGGACGCATCCGTGGAGGTCACGACCACGGCGATGATGTCACGGTCGGTAGAGGACCTCGCCGAGGCGGAAGAGGCAGCAGCGGATGGGGAGTCAGCGCTCGATTCATCGGTGACCGCCCGGTTACCAGTAGCGACACCGGCCGACCTCGGGCGTGATGTCATCTATCGCGGAACCATCTCGGTGCAGGCATTGGATGTGGAGGCGGCTGCCCGTGAAGCTGTCAGCATCGTGCAAGGACTGGGTGGAATCGTCTTCGGGCAGCAGGTCAGCAGTAGCCCCGAGCCCGAATCCCAACTCACCTTCAAGGTCATGCCTACCGACTTCCTGCCGGTTCTGGAGAGCCTGTCCGGCGTGGGCGAGCTCGTCGACAAGAAGATCACAGCCGACGATGTGACCGAGCGGATCGTCGATTTCAGAAGCCGGATCTCCACCGCGGAGGCGAGCGTCCTGCGCCTCAGGGACCTCTTGCAGGAGGCACCTGACCTGGAGAATGTGGCCCTGATCGAGCGGGAACTCGTCCAGAGGGAGACTGATCTGGAAACCCTGCGCGGGCGCCTCCGGACCCTGACCGATGCGGTCAGCCTGGCCACCATCGATATGACCATCTTCCAGCTCTACGAGCCGGTTCCCGACACCGGCATCGACGTGGCTGCATGGGTTTCCGACTCGGACGAGGACCCCTGCCTGGGTAACGACGCACTCATCGCTTCCCCCGATGACGACGCCTATTTCTGCGTCCAGGTGGAGAACACCGGCGAGGTCGCCCTCACCGACGTGGAGGTGTCCTCGGCCGCCCTCCGGCTACGTCCCCAGGACCAGCGGTCGTTCCAGTTGGTGGCGGGAAGCTTCGACAGGATCGAGCCGGGCGAACTCCTCAGCGCCGTAATGCACGTGGCCATTCGCGAAGGTCGGATCGCCGGCCGGGTGGCTACCAGGGGCGGCATCGAGGTGGGATTCGAGGTCACCGGCACCCCGGTTCCTGATGATGGTGTCCCGATGGACACGGTCACCGGCTTCTCGTTCGCCTGGGTGGTGGTGGACGAGGAGGAGGGGCCACCGTCCTTCATCGGCGCTGTCCAGACCGGTTACCGCGGAATGGTCCGCGCTCTCGGCTATGTAGTGGCGATCATCGGCCTGCTCATTCCCTTCGTCCCGGCGGTGGTTGTGATCGGTGGCTTCTACTGGTGGTTCAGACGATTGATACGCGGTCGCCGGTCCGCTCGGTCGACCCCCGCCGACTCGAGCCCGAACCGTCCGCAGCACCCACCGGACGCCCCGAGCGGCTAGCCCGGAGGCGTCGGGTCACCCGCTGCGCCGGTTCAAAGTCACCGGCCCAGTGCGCGGTTCATGAAGCCTGTTGGGCATCGTTGACCGCAGACGCGGCCACGAGTGGCGTCTGCTGATCCCCGACTTCGATGTCGACCTCAACTCCGCTATCGGTAGGGCGGTTCTGGGGCATGGACCCGGCTGGTGAGCCGATCGAGGCGGGTCACCACCAGAGCGTTAGCGGATCCGGCGTCCAGGCCCAGCTCGGAATCCTCCTGCATCCGGGTCGACACCCGCAGGTAGCAGATAGCCACCGGCGAGCCCCCATCAGGGGAAGCCGAAGGGAGGGCCACATGACCGGTCGCGTTGCCCGGCGTCGACGGTTAGACAGCTCATGGCTTACCACGCGACCAGCGCCGCAGCGTCGCCAGGTGGAGGCCCTGGAAATTGTCCCAGCCTGCTCGCATGCCGCTCGGGGAAGGAGACGCAGCAGCGAGCTAGGACGCCGCAAGCACTTGGACGTAACGGCAGGCGTAGGGCCGCTCTAACCGAGAGAGGACATTCACCAGATGGTATGGGGCGAGCATTGGCGGCCAGGGCTTTCCGCCGTTTCTACCAGGTGTGCTACTACCGCCTGGACATGGCGACAGTCGAGTGGCTCCACGTCGCCGAGCCCGTTGGGTGTGGCGGCTGGTGGGTTACCATCCGAGGGAGGGGTACCCGCCCTGGTCGTGTCCGTGTGAGCGGTCGTCGCGGTGGCTGGTCTTGATCCATGCTATCTCTTGGTGTACTTCCCAGCTGAGGGTTCCTCGGTCGGTGGCGTAGCGGGTTAGGTCGGGGGTCATGTGGGTGGCGACAGTGCGGCAGAGTCGGTCTACTTTGGTCAGGGCTGCGTCGATGAGGGCCTGTTTGGTGGGGTCGGGAGGGTCGGTGGGTAGCACGAGGTCGGCGAGCACGAACGGGGTGGTGCGTTTGTCGGTGGTCAGTTCGTCGATGGAGGCTGCGGGGCCGCCTCGCCGGCGGCGGCTGCCGCTGGTCATCCCGGTGTGGGATTTCAGTACCCACATCTGGGTGACGAGTTATGGGTCGTCGATGCGGGTGCTTAGAGCGGCGAGGTCACCCCGCCTCCCGCAGCGCCCGAGCAGTGCTCTGAGGTGGACGACCTGGGAGCAACTCCGCCAAGTCGCCCAAAGTGGCAATCACCCGATCCTGTTCACGCAAAGCGTTAACCACCGGAACAAGCGCGCCCCTAACCGGCCGGGTACCAGGCCAGCCCACCAACTCAGGAAGCAGCTCAACTGCTGCGACGGAACTCATAACCCCAACCCTACCCACCGAGGGCCACAAACCGCTGGTGACTCCACACCCTGAGGTTGACCCGCCTTTTCGGACACTGATGGTGACCGGGTTTTGTGGAGTTAGCTCACTTGGATCAGTGGTGCGAAGGTCAGGTTGTCGTAGTGGATTCTCTCGTATTCGATCGGGGTTCGCATCTCGAGGGCGGTGTGGCGTCGTTGCCGGTTGTGTGGAAGATCTCGAGGTAATCGAAGATGGCGTTGGCCAACTCGATACGGGTGGGCCATCGTTGCCGGTCTAGGAGCTCGACCTGCATGCGAGCCCAGAACGACTCCATCAACGCGTTGACGCCCCTATAGTCAAATAATTGGTTCAGGCGGCGGGAACGGCGGGTTGCCGGGCGCGGTGGTCGGCCATGACGCGTTGGTAGACCTCGCGGGCGAGGAACCGTTTGAGGCAGCGGATGATGTCTTTTTGGTGAGGCCTTCTGTGGTGCGGCGAGCGACGTAGTCGATGGTGGGTTGGTGGAAACGCATGCGTACGATGGCGACTCGGTAGAGCGCCGCGTTGGCTTGGCGGTGGCCGCCTCGGTAGAGGCGGTGCCGGCTGGTTTGTCCTGATGACGCCGGGATGGGGCAGGTGCCGCAGAGCTTCGCGAACGCGGCCTCGGAGCGGATCCGTTCGGGGTTGTCGCCGAAGATGATGAGGAGCTCCGCGGCGGAGTCGGCTCCGATGCCGTATGCGTCTCGCAGCGTCGGCGACGCCTGGGCGGTGAGGTCATCGAGCACAGCGTCGTAGGTGGCGCACCTCGGTGTCGAGAGCCATCCAGCGGCGTGCTAACGCCTTCAGCGAGTGCTTCGCCGAGGCTGTCGGGTTGTTCATCGTCGAGATCCGGAAGCGAGCGCAACGCTTGACGAGCGCCCGGTTGGTGAGCCCATCTAGGGACTCGCGCAACTCGGCCGGGGCGTTCACAACCAGTGCCTTGAGGGTGATAATCGCCGAAGTTCGACCCTTGCAGGCGGTGTCTCGGGCTACTTTGACCTGGGCGTATCATCTCGACCAGCCCATCACTCGACCAGCCCATCAGCTGTTTTGGGAACCGCGGTCGAGGTTCCCGCAAGAACGGATCGTGCGGCGGCTTCAGCGTCGATGGCGTCTGACTTGCCGTTGCTGCGACGGCTGCGGCGGTCGCCCCGGAGTCTGCTCAACGACCCGATGCCCGCAGCGTCTCAGGTAACCGCTGAGCCCAGCTCCGTAGCTGCCGGTGCCCTCGACCCCGAAACGGTCAAGCTGGCCCAGTTCCTGCGCCCATGCCTCGAGCTGCGCGTAGCCGCCGCTGTCGGCACTCACCGCGCGGTCACCCAGACGGGTCCCGTGCTGGTTGATCGCCACCGCAACATGAATGTGTTTGTGAGTGTCGACCCCGACAATCACCTTGCTCGAAGCAGCATCGGACACGATACTGGCCATGAGTTTCCTCCCTGTGGTGGAACGCAAACCAGCCGGCCGGGTGGGCGGACAAGACTGTGACGAGTCGGTTTCAAACCCCAGGCCCCTATTGGGTCACTGCCCTCCCGGACGGCTAGCTGCGTGTGAAAAAGCCGCCGAGCCGGGCCGACAGATCAACGCAAAGGCACTCAGCGGCCGGTCATAGCAAGAGTCAGACCCGACCCAACGACCCCACCATTCTCCTCACAATCGAAGCAGTCCCCGACTGATCCCATAGACGGGACGAGCCCGGATTGGCGGGCCCGGTCGGTGAACGCCCAGCAGGGTGAGGTGGGTGCCTTGGTCGGAGTGGATCACCGTCTCGGTGTCTGGTTGGCGGTTACGGATCGTCATACCCAGGGCGATCGTCATACCCAGGGCGGAGGTGACCAGCCCCGAAGTGGCGGAGCGGTCGATGGACCAGCCCACGACTCGGCGGCTGAACACGTCGAGGACGACCGCGCAGTACACCTTTGGTTCCCGGGTTGGATGCTCGGTGTAGGGGTCGGACCGGGGCGCCCTTCCTGCTTTTCAGTTGGTGGGTTTCCCCGGCCCGCCCTCCGAACCGGACGTGCAACTTCCGCTGCATCCGGCTCTCCATGTGTTCATGCCGCTGGTGTGTTTGTGCTCTTCCATGGTGTGGGTATCTTGGTGCCCCGGTAGCGGTATCGCACGACTGCGAACCGGTTGGGTCGGAACATTTCGATCCCTCCGTCGTTGATCTCCCATCCTGGGAGGTAGCGGCGGACCAGGGTGTGCGTGTTCAGTCCTAGGTGTCGTTTCTTCAACCATTCGATGATGCGCCAGAAGGCGTAATGGTCGAGGTAGCCGAAGGTTCGTTTGGATACTCCGTGACGGAAGTAGTTGCACCAGCCCCGCAGTACCGGGTTTAGTCGGCGTAGCAGGTCTGAGAGCGTTCGATGATGTCTGCGGCGTGTGAGCCGCCGGACCTTGCCCACCACAGAAGCCAGTGACTTCTTGGAGGGGTAGGTGTAGACGGCCCGCTTGTTGTTTTGGCTCCTCCGGGCCCGGCGTTGGATACGCCAGCCCAGAAAGTCGAATCCCTCGTCTATGTGGCAGACCCTTGTCTTGTCAGCCGATGGGCGCAAACCCATCGGCGCGAGCACCGCCGCTACTTCGTCCCGGAGTGCTTCAGCGTCGTTGCGGGTTCCGCGGACCATGATCACGAAGTCGTCTGCGTAGCGGACGAGGCGCATGAGCGGTTCCCCGGACCTGTGACGCTTGGCACGTGTCCATTCCGGTCCGAGCGCTCACCTATTTCTGGGTGAAGTGTTCGTCCAGGACGGATAGGGCGATGTTGGCTAGCAGCGGTGACAGGATCCCGCCTTGGGGTGTGCCGGTGATGGTCCGGTGTCGGCTGCCGTCCTCGGAGAGGACACCAGCTTTGAGGAACGCCTTCACCAGCCGCAGCACACGTTTGTCTCCGATGCGGTCTCGCATCCGGCCCATGAGGGCCGTGTGGTCGATCGTATCGAAACATGCTTCGATGTCTCCCTCGAACACCCACTCGTAGTTACGGGTTGGTGACCCGAGGAAGTGAATCTCAGCGATAGCGTCCTGCGCCCGGCGCTTCGGGCGGAAACCATACGAGCATGGTTTGAAATCCGCCACGAGATGATCGGCTCCAGCACCAGCTTCAACGAGGCCTGCACAACCCGGTCGGCAGTAGTCGGGATACCCAGAGATCGGACTTTGCCCGAACCCTTGGGGATCGTCTTCTGCCGCACCCGCTGGGGAACGAACCGGCGAGCCTTGAGATCATCCCGCAGCCCGACCAACAATCGCTCAGCACGGGGAGGAAGAGAGCGGGGTATCACCCCGTCAACCCCTGCCGTTCGTGCGCCTCTGTTGCCCCGGACCCGACGCCACGCCACAACGAGGAACGCCGGGTCATAAACGAGGTTGTACAGATCATCGAAGCAACGGCCCGTATCAGCCGTCGCCCATCGGTGCAGCTTCGTCTGCATCACACGTACCCGCCGCCCAGCCTCAACCAGGTCGGGCCACGGTGCGCCGGTATTCACCAGCGACCTCCGTGATCAACACGTCTGCTGCGAACACACTGGACCCCTTCGCCATGTGACCGGCTTTCCCGATCTCGGACTACTACGGGTCCTCCGCCCCACCCCACCGGCATCAGCCGGCAACGGACCTCTCCTACCAACCGGTGAAATACCGACCGGTGAGGAACCGGAGGGATGGTTCCCACACTCGGTTTCCAACCGTTCGACAGGGTCGGTGCCCAACTATGCCCCTGCAACATCGCCACGGCTACGCCGCAGGCCTTCACCATGGCCTCCCGACCGGCGACATAAACCGGCCCAAGAGTCACCCACACGGCATCGCCTTGCGGGTGTGCATCGCTACGCGGCCCTAATCCGCCAGGTTCGAGCCGCTGGGTCTCTTGAGGAGCTTTCGGTCGCTGGTATCTACACGTACACCTTTCTGTCTCGCTAGCCGGACCCGGACCATCTGGCAGTACTGATCCGTTCCGTCGTTGTCAGGGCTGCTTCCCACCCGAACCCCCCGTTCCAGGGGTTCAGGCTGCCCCCAGCTTCAACGTGCCCGCTGCGACGGACACGAGGCGGTGGCCTCCCACCACCGCACGATTGGTAAGCGCCTCGTGGCGCTCGATATCGGCCAGCCATAGACGGTTCGGAGCATCGGCCCCAAAGCGGCGGTCAACCAGATCGGCCGGGCGGGCTGCGTCCTCATCACAGATGGTGGTGCGCTTCTTTTGGCCTCTGACCACGCCCACTAGGCCTTCGAGGCGCATCAGGCGTTCCACTGTGCAACGGGCCGCCCCGATGCCTTCCCGCTGGAGTTGGCGCCATACCTTGCGGGCGCCGTACACCCCGTAGTTCGACTCCCACACCCGGCGAATATGTGGAACAAGCTCAGCGTCCCGGCGGCTACGACCCGAGCAACGGTCCGGTTCGCGTTCGCGACGCTTGTGCTCGTAGTAGGTGGACGGGGCGATCGGCAACTCAGCACAGATCGGCTCGACCCCGAACTCCTGGCGGTTCTCGTCGATGAAGGCGGTCATCTGCGCGGTCGGCGGTCGAGCTCCGCCACCGCGAAATACGCGGACGCCTTCCGCAGAATCTCGTTCGCGCGGCGCAACTCACGGTTCTCCCGACGCAACTCGCGCAACTCTGCCACCTGATCAGACGTCAACCCAGGCCGCAGGCCCTGGTCCCGCTCAGCTCGCCGCACCCACAGCCGCAACGTCTCAGACGAGCAGCCGAACTTGGCAGCAATCGAGCAGATCGCCGCCCACTCAGAACGGTGCTCCCCCCGATGCTCCAACACCATCCGGACAGCCCGCTCCCGAACCTCCGGAGACTCGAGTAGGAACCCCCTTGGTTGATCATCGAAATGCTCCAGGCTAGCGTGTTGGTGTGTTTGGGTTGTCTTGGTTCGGGTCTGTGGGTGTTGGTTGTCGGGGTGGTTCGGTGGTGGGGTGGGGTCAATCTCGGTGGGGCGGTTCACCGGGGCGGTTCAGGGGTCGGTTGGTTGTGGTGGTTGTGTGTTTGGGTTTGGTGGGTTCGTTGTTTGGTGGGGTGGGTGTTTCTCCGGTGTTGGCTGAGGGTGATGTGGGTGGTTCGGGTTTGGTGTTTGGGGATGTGGATGGGGGGTCGGTGCATGCGGGGGCGGTTCGTTCGTTGGCTGATGTGGGGTTGTTTGAGGGTACTTTGTGTGATGGTGGGTTTTGTCCTGGGGATGGTGTTGAGCGTTGGGTGATGGCGGTGTGGTTGGTTCGGGTTCTTGATGGGGTGGATCCGGTTGGTTCTGGTTCCCGGTTTGTGGATGTTGATGCCGGGGTGTGGTGGGCGCCGTTTGTGGAGCGGTTGGCGGTGTTGGGTGTGACGCGGGGTTGTGATGTTGATCGGTTCTGTCCTGGGGATGTGGTGACGAGGGGGCAGATGGCGTCGTTTTTGGTGAGGGCGTTTGGTTGGGTGTCGGCTGCGTCGGCGGGGTTTGCGGATACGGGGGGGAGTGTCCATGAGGCCAATGTGGATGTGTTGGCAGCTGAGGGGGTGACGAGGGGTTGTGATACTGATCCGTTGCGGTTCTGTCCTGGGGATTTGGTGACGAGGGGGCAGATGGCGTCGTTTTTGGTGAGGGCGTTGGGTTTGTTGGATGATCCGTTTGGGGTGTTGGCGCGGGTGGATGGTGCGGTGTTGTCGGTGGGGTCGAATGTGGGGTTTGGTGCGGATGATGTGACGATGAGGGTGGTGGATGGTCTGGTGGATGAGGTTGAGGGTGTGGTTGCTGGTGTGGGGGTGGAGTTGACGTCTGATGTTGGGTTTGATGGTTCGTTTTTGTTGACGTTGGATGTGCCGCCGCCTCCGGCGGAGGATGCGGTTCCGTTGGTGTTGCATTATGGGGATGACGGTGAGGTTGATGTGCGGTTGGGGTTGTGGGATGAGGATGCGGGGACGGTTACGGTGGCGGTGGATGAGTTTTCTTTTTGGGGTTCCGCGTGGAATGTGTCGACGGCGCCTGTACGGTGGGTATGGAAGGCTAACGAAGTCGCTGTGGAAACGGCGGTGAAGGCGGGCAAATTCGTTGTGGATACGGCTGTGGATACGACGGTGACTACGGGTAAGTGGGTTGTGGCTGGGGTTGGGGCTGCGTGGAGGTGGTTTGTTGATATGTTGGATGACGCGGTTGATGGGTTGACCGGGCGTACTGATCCTCCTGATCCATGTTATCAGCGACTCGTGCGTGGTGGTGAGGATGTGGCCTGGTTGGATGGGAATCTGTTGGCTGTGCATGAGTGCTTGAAGTCGGGTGGTAGTGATGTTGCGAAGGTTACGATTAAGTCAAATCGGCGGTACATTCAGTTGGTGACCACGCCTCCGGAGGCTAGGAACGTTGGTGTGGGTTTGTTGGGTGGTTGGGCTGACAATGTAGCTGACTTGGTTGGGAAGATCGAGCCGGTCAAGCCGAACTCGTATGCGTTGTTTGGTGGTGCTGGTATGTCTTATAATCTATCTACTCTGGTTGGTGGAGTGTTTCCTGTGTATGCGTATCAGGCTTATAGTCTTGATGTGGTCAGCTTCTTCTTTAAACTGTTGCTGGACGGCTTCGAGGACATATTGGGGAAGATTTTCGGTCCGGTGATCGTCGAGATCGGGAAGTGTGTTGTCGGGAGTCCAGGAGCTAACTCTGCGGGTTTCGACCGCTTCAAAGACGCGCTCAACTGTATTGCAAAGAATTTGACCATTAGCAACATGAAGAAACACTACGGCAAAGTGTGGGAATTGGCGGATGAGGCAGTCCGGAAGCTGTTGGGCAAGATACTACCCAAGACAGTTAAGAAGCTAGCTACCGGCCCCTGGGCTGATGTCAGTATCTCCCTGTACGACGCGATCAACGACCGACTCAACCCAGGCTCCCAAACCATCCACATCACAACCCAAACCCAAACCCCACAACGCATCGTCTACACCGTTCTCGACGACAACTTGGACTGGGAAGTCTGGGTTATGAACGCGGACGGAACCAACCAGCAACAACTCACCACCAACGACTACGTCTCGGGTCCTCCGGTGTGGTCGCCTGATGGAACCCGAATCGCCTACACCGTCTACGACGACAACAGAGGCTCGGCAGTCTGGGTTATGAACGCGGACGGAACCAACCAGCAACAACTCACCACCGGCTTCGGTCCGGTGTGGTCGCCTGATGGAACCCGAATCGCCTACACCGTCTACGACGACAACTTCGACTGGGAAGTCTGGGTTATGAACGCGGACGGAACCAACCAGCAACAACTCACCACCAACGACTACGGCTACGGTGTGGGTCCTCCGGCGTGGTCGCCTGATGGAACCCGAATCGCCTACACCGCCGGCGACTGGCGAACCGGGACAATCTGGGTTATGAACGCGGACGGAACCAACCAGCAACAACTCACCACCAACTACGGCTTCGGTCCGGTGTGGTCGCCTGATGGAACCCGAATCGCCTACACCGTCTACGGCGACAACTGGGAAGTCTGGGTTATGAACGCGGACGGAACCAACCAGCAACAACTCACCACCAACGACTACGGCTTGAGTCATCCGGTGTGGTCGCCTGATGGAACCCGAATCGCCTACACCGTCTACGACGACAACAGAGGCTCGGCAGTCTGGGTTATGAACGCGGACGGAACCAACCAGCAACAACTCACCACCAACTACGGCTGGTGCCCGGTGTGGTCGCCTGATGGAACCCGAATCGCCTACACCGCCGACGACTGGCCAAACTGGACAGTCTGGGTTATGAACGCGGACGGAACCAACCAGCAACAACTCACCACCAACGGCGGGTGCCCGGTGTGGTCGCCATTAGTCGTGTGAACCGCCGACTTGTATGTGGGTGCTGGTCGCTGGGGCTGTTTGGTCGTAGCGTCTGGTAGGTCGTTGGCTGGGTTGGGTGGTGAACCGTCTGCCACTGTTTTGGGTTGGCTCTCCCGGGGTGTGCCTCCCAGTTGACGGCTGGCTGCGGTCTGGCTCAACAGAGGCGTGATTTCCCCTTGTGTGTCTCGAAGTCGGCATGCCGGCCGTGGTGTCCCAAGATGTCAGAGACCAAAGGACCAGTAATCATGATTATCGGAGTGGATCCGCATAAGGGCAGCCATACCGCTACGGCAGTGGACGCGGCGACGAACACGTCGGTGTCGTCGGTGCGAGTTGATGCCACCATTGGCGGTTACCGGCAGCTGTTGGGTTGGGCGCGTCAGTTCGGGGAGCGACGTTGGGCGGTGGAGAACGCCCGGGGTCTGGGCTGTCATCTCGCCCCGGTGGCTTGTGGCCCAGGACGAGGTGGTGTTTGACGCGTCGACCGCCGCGACCGCCCGGGTGCGTGAGCTGTCTCGGGGCGGGAGACGTAAGAACGACGTGATCGACGCTGCTGCGGCCGCGAGTGTTGCAGCGCTTCACGGTGACGCTTCGGTAGTCGTTGCCGAGGACATAACAGTGGTGTTCGCTCTGTTGGAGGAGCGGAGGGCGAACCTGGCGGCTCAGCGGGTCCGGTCGGTCAACCAGCTCCATGCCCTGCTGAGAGACCTGATTCCGGGCGGTGCGCCGACGGCGCTCAAGGCCAACACAGCAGGGACGCTTCTCCGCAAGATCCGTCCCAAGACACCGCCAGAGGCGACCCGCAAGGCGCTGGCATGGGACCTGGTCAGGGAGATCCGAAGCATAGATACTCGACTGGAGGCGGTCACCGCCCAGATGACCGAAGCCCTCCAAGACTATGGAAGCAGGCTGCTTGAGGTCAACGGTATCGGACCGGTGTTGGCGGTTCGTCTCATCGGCCGCTGCGGACGGGCTTCTCGGTTTCCCAGCTCCGACGCGTTCGCCAACTATGCCGGCGTCGCTCCTGTAGAGGTCTCCTCCGGGGAGCGGGCTGTCCATCGCCTGTCGCGCAGCGGGGATCGGAAACTGAACTCGGCTCTGCATCTCGTCGCTGTTACCCAGGTCCGGATGCGTAACAGCGCGGGGCGGCGCTACTACGACCGCAAGATCAGCGAGGGTAAGACCCACAAAGCAGCAATGCGATGCCTCAAACGCAAGATCGCGTCGTGTGTCTGGCGGCTCATGCTCGCCGACGAACGACAACGATCCCGCGCCAACAGATCCCGACCAGAGGCGGCTTGACAAACACAGAGGCACCCCGGGTTTGCCGGAGAGTGGTTGACCGCCTAGCGCGCTGTGGGATCTTTGGTGACTGTAACGATCGAGGAAACTCGGTGAGGGGCGTACCGTCGGGCCCGGTTGCTGACATACATCTGCCGGTAGGCCCAGCCGTGGGCCAGGGTCTGGTTGAACCCGTTCGACTTTGCCATTGCTCTGGGGCCGATAGGGGTCGGGTGAGTTTGTGAGCGACGCCGAGGTGGGCCAGGGCATCGGCAAAGGCTTGGCCTCAACGGTAGGCCCAGGCGTTGTCGATCACTACCCGATCGATGCAGCATCCCCCGTAGCTGCGTCACCCGGAACAGAGCCGCTAACACCCCCCGAAAAGCAGCCCTCCGGGACATACGTCCACCACTCGGGGACATATGTCCGGGACGTGTGTCCCATTTTAATGAAAACTTGGCTGTCGCCTTTTTCGTCTCGACCCGAGTTGACCGCTCCTGGTGCGGGACATGCGTCCCCCTCCCATTAGCGCCACGATGGGACGTGTGTCCCGGCGCTTGGTTTCCCGGGTTCTGTCTGTCTACTCGATTCCACCAGCCCTCCGGCCTATTGCCACATTCTCTTCGCTGTCCCCGCTGGCTCGCCTTTTCGGGCTCTTCGCGAATGGGTGGGGAGTAGGGGATCTTCCAGGGGGGTCGGAATCCGCCAGAAGTGAGGAGGGGTCCTCCATAATCGGCTGTTGAGAAAACACATCCGAGGCAGGAGGACCCCTGTGGAAGCTGATCCTACGCGCATGTGCGAGCTGCTGGTCGGCCTTGGGGAGGTTGATCTGGTCGGGATCGGCGACGGAGGCGGGGACGAACCGTTGGAGGTAGTGATCCGCTCCCGGCGACCCCGCCCGACCTGTGATGACTGTGGCAGCCGGTTGTGGTCGAAGGGGTATCGGACGGTGGTGTTGGTGGACCTGCCGGCGTTCGGGCGGCCTGTTCGGTTGCGGTGGCGGAAACGGCGCTGGGCGTGCCCGAATCCTGGGTGCGCGGTTGGGTCGTTCGTGGAACAGGATCCGGGGATTGGTCCGGAGCGGGCATTGTTGACATCGAGGGCGGCTCGGTGGGTGACCGTCCAGGTCGGGAAGCTGGGTCGCCCGGTCGATGAGGTCGCTACAGAACTGGGTTGTGGATGGCATACGGTGAACAACGAGGTTGCCCGTTGGGGCGAAGCCCTGTTGGAGGCCGACACCTCTCGGGTCGGCCAAGTTGAGGCTGTGGGGGTGGACGAGACCCTGTTCTGGCGTCAGGGCCGCTGGCGGACCAAGGTGTGGTGCACCTCTGTGGTCGATGTCGGAGGCCGCCAGCTGATCGACATCGTGGCTGGTAGGACAGCTGAAAGCGCCGCCCGGTGGTTCCGGTCACAACCGGTGGAGTGGCGAGACGGGATCCGCTGGGCCGTGCTGGACATGTCCGGCCCGTATCGGACCGCGTATGACAGGGTGCTGCCCAACGCCGCGCAGGTCGCAGACCCGTTCCATGTGATACGGCTCGCTAACCAGCGACTCGACGAAGTACGCCGCCGAGTTCAGAACGAAACCCTCGGGCACCGAGGCCGAAAACACGACCCCCTGTATCGGATACGGCGGCTACTCACCTCCGCCTCGGAACGGATCAGCGACCGGGGCCGCATCCGGCTGCGGGGTCTCTTGGACGCCGGCGACCCCCACGGAGAAGTCCGCACAGCCTGGCACGCCAAAGAGACCGTACGGGGCATCTACCAAATCGACAGCATCCCAACCGCCCTCCGATACACCCTCCAACTCGCCGACGACCTCCAACACGAATCCTGCCCACCCGAGATCAACAAACTGGGCCGAACCATCGCCCGCTGGACCCCCCAGATCGCCAACTGGCACATATCCAAAGTGACCAACGGACCCACCGAAGCCCTCAACAACCTCATCAAACGCATCAAGCGAACAGCCTTCGGGTTCCGCAACTTCGCGAACTACCGAATCAGAGCACTCCTCTACGCCGGGAAACCCAACTGGAACCTACTCACCACCATCACTCCCCACTGAAACGCGATGAGCCCCTTTTCGCTGCCTGGTGGGGGTTCCACTTGGGCTGGATTGTTTGGCTGGGCGGCCGGGGGTGTTGTCTCGAGCGCTGCTGGGAGGTGTGTCCCTCTGGGTGGGGCCTGGGCGGCTGTTCCCCGACAGGAGCGGGCTGGCAGCTTGTTGTGGGGGTCTGTGTGTCGTTGGCCTGGGCGTTCTGTCTCGTGTGCCGATCGTAAAGGCCTTTTGTCGGAGGGGATGCGCGACCGGTCGCGGTTGAGCGCGACCGCTGTGGGGGTGGATGCGCGACCGGGTTGGGGGTCGTCTTGGGTATGTTCGGTGACGACAGCTCGCCCGGTGACGGTCTCTGTCGGTTGGGGACCTATACAGCGGGATGGTATGGGACTTCCGGTGATGAGCAGAAAGGGAGGTGCGGATGAGCAACCAGATCCTATGTTTGGTGGCCGGTCGGGGTGGGCTGGTGGCCCGTAGGCGGGAGGGGGGGTGGAATAGGTGGGCTGCGGTTATGGTTGGTGGTAGTGGAGGTGGTGCAGTGGATTGTGAGACGTTTCTGGCTAGCGAGCCGGTGTTCACCGGTTCAGAACTGGCCGCCTTTTTGGCCGGGCATGGTGTGGCCCACCCTGTTGGGGACGCCCGCCGTCTCGAGGAGTGGTGGGTGCGGGCGGGACGGGTCGTGGCTGTGCGGCCGGACTTGTTCGCGGTGGTGGCCGATGGTGTCGACCCGGCTCGGTTCCAGCCGATTCCGGATCTGGTCGCGACCAAGATGGCCCCGGACGCGGTGGTGTCGCACCACGCGGCGCTTGATTTTTGGGGGATCTCGTACTCGTTGTGGTTCGACGCCGTGTACTCGGCTACCGACCCTGCCCCTCCTATGGTTTATGGGGCGATGTGCTATCGGGGTGTTCGATTCCCGCAGCGGCTCATAGATTCGGGGAGTCAGCATTTCGGGGTGGTAACCGAAACCTATGCAGACGGGACTGTGCGGGTGACGACGATGGAGCGCACCCTGGTGGATGTGCTGGCGGATCCCGACTATGGGGGGAGTTGGGACGAGATCTACCAGTCTGTGACCCGGGCGGATAGCATCGACGTCGAGGTGGTGGCCGCCTACTGTCATCTGCGGGACGGGGGGCCGGCCCTGCGAGCAAAAGTGGGGTTCTTCTTGGACCAGCACCGCGAGCTGTGGGGAATCGACAATGGCGACTTGGACCGGTTCCGCCCTCCCGGTCCGCGGGGGCGGATGTTCGTGTTCGACACTTTCCCCCGCAAGCGTACCCACTATGTGGAGGACTGGAACCTGGTGGTACCGGTAGAGGTCGTGGAACGGCAATGGGAACTGGTCTTCTGACCCCACCGACCCGCCGGGAGCTCAACGTCTTAGCCGCTGCCAGCGGCTTCGTCGCCGACCGGATCGAAAAGACAGTGCGGCTCCTGGCACTAGCCGACGATATCGCCGCCCACCCCTACCTCGGCAGGCGGCTGGCGCTGACGGGGGGCACCGCGCTCAACCTGTTCGTCCTCGCGGTGCCCCGCCTGTCGTTCGATTTGGACTACCACTACATCGGAGCCGAAGACCGAGCCACGATGAAGGCGGAGCGGCCACACATCGAGGACGCCCTAGCGCGTCTGCTCCCGGCCCACGGGCTGGGGGTGAAGAGGCGGCCCAACCTCGAACGCGACCATGCGGGCGGCAAATGGGACCTCCGATACCGTAACGCCTTCGGCCGCAGTGAAGGTCTCTCGGTGGACGTTGGCTACGTACGGCGGGTGCCTCTCTGGCCCCCAACACGTCACGACTCGCAGCGGTTGGGTCGGTGGCAGGCCACCGGTGTGCCCCTATTCGATATCCACGAGATCGCCGCTGGCAAACTCTCAGCGTTATACGACCGCGGATACGCCCGAGATCTGTTCGACGCCGGGCTGATCCCCGACCTCCCGGGGCTGGACCCGGCCAAGCTTCGCACCGCCTTCGTCATCTACGGCGGCGGAGCCCGCCCCGACTGGCGAGCAGTCTGCGCCAACCGCCCGGCGATGGTCGAGGCCCGCGACCTGGGCCGCCAACTCCGCCCCGCGCTGACCCACACTGACGCACAGCGTACCCTGCCAGCCACAGCAGACACCTACCTCACCGAGCTCGAGGCCAAAGCCGCCCCCGCTCGGCGGATCGTGCTCCCCTTCACCCCATCCGAGCAAGCCTTCTTGGACATGCTCCTCGACTGGGGCCGGGTAGAACCCCAGCTACTCACCGCAGACGAGCGTCTCAAACGCCGCATCGCAGCAGAACCATGGCTGCGATGGAAATCTCACAACACCCGCCGGCGCCTGCCCGCCCAGCCGGTAGGTGTCCACATCCGCCGCTACCAACCCGACAACTCGGGCTGGGAAGTAGCCACCATCGGACACCACAGCCCCCCACGCCCGCTGTCCGGCCCGCACCCCACGCTCAAAGAAGCCGAGGGGGCCCGCGACTTCCTGGTCGGGCTCCTCAACGCCCACCCAAAGCTACACATCATGGGACCGGACCCCCACCCGAGGGACCAAGTACCGACGGTGAGGGTCTTCTCACACGCCCCGAACGAACCCTGGCACCTGCTATGCCTCAACACCGAAGGCACAGTAGACGCCATATCCCCGCCGTACCCGACCCGCCAAGCAGCCACCCACACCCTGGAACAACTCGGTCTCCTCACCGCCGCCACCGCCACCCGCGACATCGGGAACCGCGCCGTAGTCGCACCCACATCCACCTCCTGCCAATGCTCGCTCAAGGGGTGGCGGTGCGAACACACCGAGCTGAGCGCACCAGAGGTCGAGCCCCCCGACCGTGGACACGGACGGAGCCTATGAAACGAACAGAAAGCCGGAGCCCCTCGGCCCGGAGGAACCACCCCGACAAACATCTACACCACCACATCCGGGAGTCCTGACAAACCGACACGCCAGCCCCGCCGGACGGTCCGACCAGCCGGTCGCCCACCACCGGAGATGCTACTGATCCCGACGGACTCCGCGTAAGCCGAGTCCTTCAAGCTGCTAAAGGAGGCGCCACTACGCAGCCGCTAAACGAAGGTAAGGATCACCGAGCGGGCCTGACCAAGGGTCGAAAATATCCGCCCAGCGGACCAACCCGGACGTGACGTCACGCTGGGTAGACAGCAGCTGTAACTACATCAACCCGCTTGGATGCAGGGACTCCTAGACGAGTTTCTCGATGTAGGGCATGAACGTCTCATGGAATCGGTGCATGGCATCCGACAAGACTACATAGCCAGCGTCGCGTTCGTCCGCAGACGAGCGCCAGCCACAGGCTCCCTCTGGAACTCTGTAGATACGGCAAGAACGGACCTTGGGATTGTTTTCCCACACCAGCTTGGCATCGAGAGCATTGTGAATTGTCTCCCGGTCGCTAGCAATCGAGTTGTACAACTCGTCATTCTGCTCGCCGTCTCCCGACTCGATGCGCAACTGGACCCGACATGAGTTCATCCGGACCCAGAACTGAAAGCAGAAGGGGCCTTTGCTGACAATGGCTACATACGAGGCTCCGCGACCAGCTGTACTGGCCTTGAACAAGTCGCCCCTACTGCTCATCACTTTCTGCAGCCCTGTCCAGAACTCCCTCTGCGCTACCTCACGATCACGGTCAGCGTCCGAAGGCGGCCTGGGTCCCGTTGCCGTAACCGATTTCCACTCATTCGGTCCGGCTACAAGCCGGAACCGGAACCCGGGCACCGAGTCACCTATCCGGCCCGCTTCGATGGCAACCAGGAACAGCCGGATGCCGTCGGATCCGTAGGCCTCCGAATAGCGGTTCCACTCGTCCGCCACCGCTACGAACTCGTCACGGTGGGACTCGGCAACAACTATCACGGCTCGACACTCGAGACCGACCGCGTAGGACAGGGCCCGGGTCAGGTGATCGTGGTCGGCCTCGCCGTACTGGTTCTCGACCGCCCAATTGCGACCGTCAGCGTCCTTGGCGAGGATGTCGAGTCTGCGGCCTCCGGGTACTTCGACCTCCGTGCTATCCAACTCCAACTCGCCGATTACCAAGTGGTCGGACAGGGCCTCGAGGTTGTCGGCAAGCCAGGGAGTGAAGTCCTTCGCCTCTCCCGGCCACACCTCGCGGATGTCGATCAGCTTGAACTCTTGGGGTGGACTCGGCACTGTCATAACCCGAACAGCCTAACCCCGATGTGTCAGGCCGTCACGGCCGGCCGCTACCGTGCGGGGCCCCCGAGGTCCGCCTAGCCTCCATCCCCTCGCCGAGGAGCCGAGCGCGTCTTTGCTGGGTACCCCCGGGGCGTTGTTGTGGGGAGGTCCCGGGGGGTGTCGAGCCATGGGTTCTACAGAACGTCGAGCGCCGCTATCGCCGCTAGCCGCCGTGGTACGGTGGACACCGTGGTACGCCAGCAGAGGCGAGCGGGATGGGGCGAAGGTACGGGCCCAGCTGCTCGCTAAGGATGGGTGGCGATGCCAGATCACCGGGCCGGCCTGCTCAATAACAGGACGGAGGTTGACCACATCGTCGGTGTGGCCCTGGGCGGAGATGACCGGCCCGAGGACGTGCGGGCTGCCTGCCAATCGTGCAATCGTGGCCGCCCCGACGGGCGTACCCGCGGATCGCAGTTCCGGATCGTGTAAGCGGTGACGGGCTATCGGGTTTGCCAGGAGTGCGGCGCCGAGGGCGTGGGGCGGGAGGGCCGGAAGTATTGCGACCAGGTGTGCTCCAAGCGGGACCACCGCCGCCGAGCTCGGGAACGGCGCCGGGCGAAGCTCGGGCCGCGCGAGTGTGCTACCTGCGGCGACCTGTTCGAGCGGAAGCAGGGGCGGATCTACTGCTCGGATGGCTGCCGGAAAGCATCCAAGCGAGCCAAGCGCAAGGGCGACAGGCCGGCCCGGACATGTGCTCGGGAGGGGTGCTCGGCGCCGGTAGCGTCGCGGATGCGCTACTGCCCAGCCCACCGGATTTGTGAAGCTCCCGAGTGTCAGACGGTCGCCGTGGTGACGTTGCCCGCTGGCCGCTACTGCGGTACCCACAAGTACCGGGCGGAGAACGGCATACCGCTGGACGCTCCGATAATCCCTCGGGGCGGGGGTAACAGCAACAGCGGGGGCTGGGAGCGGCCGGAGTGTGAGGTCGAGGGCTGTGAGAGGAAGGGGCGGGTCGGCCGTGGAGCGGCGAATAAGTGCTACCCCCACGCCCAGGGCCGCCGGGACGGTGACGGCGCCGGGTTGGCTACGGGTATGAGGCGCCGAAATACCGAAGGGTACGTGGAGGTTCGGCTGCCCTCGGGCGATTGGGCGCTGGAGCACCGGGTCGTTATGGAGTACGCCCTCGGCCGCGGCCTCCGGTCCGACGAGTACGTCCACCACCGGAACGCCATCCGCGACGACAACCGGATCGAGAACCTGGAGCTATGGGATCGGGTACACCCTCCCGGCGCCCGCGTAGCCGACCGAATCGCCTGGGCTGTCCGCTACCTGCGCCGTCACAGCTACGAAGTCCGGGAAGGCTAGCGACTGATAGCAAGAGTTTTAGGGATCGGAGGGAGACAATAGGGGGGTGTCCCTGTCTTGTTGTCAAGCCGCTTCGGGCAGTTTCTCGGGTTGGCGGGGTTGGTAGGGCGTTTGGGTCTTGAGCATGGCCAGGATGATGTTGGTGCGTCGGCGGGCGACGCAGATGACCGCGGCGTTGTGGTCTTTGCCGTGGGCGCGTTTGCGTAGGTAGTAGGCGCGGGCGTCGGGGTCGTGTCGGGTGGCGACGAACGCGGCGATGAACATGGCGTTCTTGAGTCGGTGGTTTCCGCCTCGTGATCGTCCTGTTCGGTGGCTGCGGCCTGATTGTCGGTCCACGGGGGCTAGCCCGGCGTAGGCGGCTAGCCGTGCGGGGTTGGCGAACCGGTGCGGGTCGCCGATCTCAGCGAGGGTTCTCGCGCCGGTTCTGGGTCCGAACCCGCACATGCTGTTGAGGACTTTTCCCAGCGGATGCTCCAAGAAGGCCTGCTCGATGTCGGCTTCGAGGCGTTGTCGGCGGTCGATGATCCGGTCCAGGTCGGCGGCCAAGTCGCCGATGGTTTCGCCCCAGGTTGCCTCGGCTGGCACCGTGACGGTCTGGGAGCTGAGCGCAGCCCAGATCTGGTTGGTGAGTGTGGTGGCGGTGCGCTTGGATCGTTTGGAGATCAGCGTCCGCACCCGGGCTTTGCCGGCCGTTCGCAGCGCTGTGGGGGTGGGGTATTTCACCAGCGCGGCTCTGAGACCAGGTGTCGACATCAGCCTTTCTCCCACGGCGCTTTCCAGAGCCGGGGACACGGCTAATAGGGCGTCTCTCAGGCGGTTTACGGTTCTTGTCGCGTCGGAGGCCAGGTCTGTGTCCCGACCGTTGAGGATCCGCAGACGGGCCAACAGCTCATCGGTGACAGTCGTCCAACTCAGACGATCCGCGTTACGCCAGGCGTAGTCGGCCAGCACCTGGGCGTCCTTGGGGTCGGTCTTGGCCGCACCTGCGTAGAGGTCGGCAGCTCGGCGCATCGCCAGGCCGGTGACATAGGCCACCGGAATCGTCATCTCTGCGGCGACGGTGAGCGCCAGCACAGCCGCCGACGAGGTCATATCAACCACCAACGCCGGGCGGCCGTGGTCCCCAGCGTCGTCGATCATCCGCCGGATCGCTGATTCGTCGTTGGGAACCGCTCGGGCGAACAGCGCCTTACCGCTGGCCGACACCGCACAGGCGTAATGGTTGCCCTTGGCGATGTCTATACCGACGAACACTCCGGGAGCGGGCGTAGGGCTCTCACCCATTCAGTTGGTCCTCTCTAGTCGCAAACTCCTTCGGCAGCTACTCGAGGGCACCAACGCCTCAACCACTTTACGAACCAGCCCCCTGTCGGTGCATGTCCCTGTAAGAGGTCGCAGGCACCCAACCACGGCGGGTGGCAACACCCCCCAGGCCATCTCTCTGACAGGGGGACAAAGCCCTGCCCGCCGCGGCGAGCAACCAGCCCCGATATTCACACATCAGAGCTACTCAACAAGGTAAAGGGGGACTCCAAGAGCACCGACCCCAACGGCCGGCTTCCCAAGCCCGAACCCCAACACTCACCGAGGAGCTCGTGCTCCGAACCCAAATCAGCTAGAACAGAACCCAACAACAGAGGCGACGGAACTCGGGCGGTATCGATATGGCCTCAGACCCCTCCACTTCGGGTCAGCACACCAACAGACTCAAATATCCCGACTCCACGAAACACTCATAACTGATAGCAGAATATCGGGTAGGGCGTGTACCGGCTAGGCATCGGGCGACCAGAGGGCTTGGCGGTACTGGCGGAGGATCCGGATCGACTCGTAGAGCTCGGGGCAAACTCTGTGCTGCGCCGCAGGCCGGCCCTGCCACTCAAGCTCGGTGCTCCACAGCCGGGTGAGGGTGTGGACGGTGGCGACGTGCACATGGCGGTAGTGGAGCCAGCCGTCGACGATGGGCAGGTCAACGGGCCAAGAACGCCCGGTCGAAGTGGACGCTGGCGCCGGTGAGGGGCGCCTACCGGTAGCCTACGCCGGCGCCGACCAGCAGGTCGAGCACATAGCCCTACACGTCCCGGAGGCTCGTAGACGAGAGGGCCACATGCTCGAGGAGGCCGTTTGTCCGAAGTGAATTCCCTCGACCCGCGGGTCCAAAAGTCGGCGGGTAATGGTGTTGCCGTCGGCATCCTGGTATACGCCCAGGTGCACCAGTACCCACTCGCCCGCGGCCACTATGCACAGGTCGGGCACGGTGACGGCCACATCTACCTCGAAGATCTGATCAGCCGCCGGGTCGAGGCCCCCGTCTCCAGGTCCACCCACACCAGGCGGTCAGTCACCGGTTCTCCCCTCGGGCCATTACGGATGCGCCCGTTCCGTCGGAGTGGGAACTCGCAGAATTGAGCACGGCCCCCGACGATGGCGAAGATTCCGGCTGATACATATCCCGCATAGAGGAAAGCGGACACAATGATCGAAACCGTTGGAGAGGTCGCCCGTACCGTCTGGAAGGAACTCGGCTACGGATACCGAGAAGACGTCTACGAAAAGGCCATGGCCCACGAAATGCGCACCACCCATCCCAACCTGGAGTTCGCTGTCGAAGCCTACGTAGAAATCCTATACAAAGGTGTAGCAGTAGGATTGCAGCGTCTCGACTTCGTCATCGATGGAGAGTTGGCGGTCGAACTAAAGACCGGGGCGAAAATATCCCCAGCCCACCGGGCACAAACGGAAGCGTATCTCCGGACCACACGCTTTGAGAAGGGACTCCTCGTCTGTTTTACGCCCACAGGCGTCATGTGTGAGTTGATGCCCTCTTCGTGAGGTCATGACGAGGCCCATAGGGGGGAGTGTCCCGACCGGGATAGCTAGGGCTTTCGGGTAGGGGTTTTGCCGGCTGTTGGGGGCTAGTGGGTGACGACTTGGGCCCAGTCGTGCATTACGGGCCGTCGGCGTTCTAGGTAGTCGCCGCGGCTGTAGGCGGCTTCGACACCGCCGACGGTGTGGGCGAGTGCTGCTTCGGCTACTTCTCGGGGTACGCCGGTCTCGCCGCACCAGGTACGGAAGCTGGCACGGAGTCCATGTGGGGAACAGGCGAGTTGGAGGCTGCGGAACAGACCGGCAACGGTCGAGTGGCTGACCGGTCTACCGGTCTGGCCGGGGAAGATCAGACCCGTATCGTCCCACCGGTCCCGAGCCTCGGCCAAGACGTGGAGGGCTTGTGGGCTAAGCGGTATCCGGTGCTCCCGCCCGACCTTCATCCGGGAGGCTGGAATCGTCCAGGTAGCTGTGGCGGTGTCGATCTCGGACCAGCGGGCGCCGCGGCCCTCGATCGTGCGACAAGCGGTCAACGCCAACCAGCGTGTCAATAACCGCACCGCTGGGCTAGCCCCCGAACCGTCGACCGTGTCGAGCGCCGCCCGAACCTCAGAAGCCGGTAGCGCCCGGTGGTGGCGGACCCGCCCGTGGCGGGGAAGCGCCGCGGTAAGCGCCGGGATCGGATCATCGGTGCGCAGTCCCTTAGCCCGAGCCCACGAGAACACGGTACCGATCCGGGTCTTGAGCACCTTGGCCGCGGCGGGTTTCTCCCCCCATACCGGCTCCAGCACTGCCAACAGGTCACCGCTCGTGATCTCGCCCACCGGAGTGTCCCCCAGGGTGGGGAAAAGGTGACGCTCGAAACTGTTCCGCCAGCTGATCCCGATCCGCGAACCCGCTTTCCAGCCTGGTTCGTGAAGGGCGATCACCCGCTCGGTAGCAGCCCGGAACGTGACCTCGCCAACACCGTCTCTGGGATCCCGACCGGCCCTCACCGCCCGGTGGATCTCAACCGCCTGCTCGCGAGCCTCTGCCAAGGTGACCAGAGGAAACGGGCCGATACCCATAGAAGTTTGACGCTTGGTAGCCGGGTCGTAAACTCGTACCGACCAAGACCGCGATACCCGCCCGCTCGACTTCATCCGCTTCACCAGAAGGGACAAACCATGCCCGCCTCTGCCGTCACCGTACCGACCCGGGCGGGTCACCGTCCGCACGAACGCCGCCGTGAGCGGAGCGCCTTTGCGTCTCACCATCATCCCACCTCACTCGTTGCCCGCAGCGAGGACGCTACCAGTTACCACATTAGGCGCGCAAATCAGTGACATCCCATGACACCCTATGAAACCCCAGAACCCACCACCCAGCCACAAAACCCCAGGCCAACAGCACATTCTGAACTCACATGGGTACTAACGGAACAAAACCTTGCGATTCCGCAGACAGACCACTAGCCTTGCCGCCATGCTCCTCCCGCCCGATCGAAGGCATCCGGCCGTCCGGCCGAGGCACCACGATGATCGTGGTGGTCGGTGCTGATCGTCAGCGACGTGCATGGAGCATTTTCCGAGCTGGCCCGGGTCGCCTCGCGTGGAGAACCTCTCCTGGTACTCGGCGATCTGCTCAACTTCGTGGACTACCGGACCGGCCGGGGGATCGCCGCCGACGTGTACGGCCGGGAATACGCCCTGGAGTTCATACGTAACCGCAAGACCGGCGACTGGCCGGCCAACCGCCGCCTGTGGCGGCGGGTCCAGGAGGGACGGGCGCCCGAGCTGGCCGAACGCATCCGGACCGCGGTACGCCGCCAGTACCGGGCGGCGCGCCGGGCCCTACTCCCTGCCGAGAAGGCCTACGTGATCCACGGCAACGTGGACTGGCCGGAGGAGATGGCATCTGCATTGTCGGGAGCGGCGGCGCTGGTGGACGGTGAGGTGGTCGAGATCGAGGGTTACTCGATCGGGTTCGCCGGGGGAGGGGTGCCGACCCCGGCCCGGGCCCGGGGTGAGGTGTCGCACGAGGCCATGGCCGCCAAGCTGGACGCCCTGGGTCGGGTGGACATTCTCTGTACCCATGTTGCGCCCTCGGTGGCGCCGCTCCGCCGGGACGTGGTGACGGGCATGCTGGAGCGATCGTCCTCCGAGGTGCTGGACTACCTGGTCAGCCACCAGCCTCTCTACCACTATTTCGGAGACATCCACCAGCCCCAGGCGCACGCGTGGCGGGTGGGACGCACCGTCTGCCGCAATGTCGGCTACTTCCGGGCCACGGCTCGCGCGGTGCGCCACGGCTGAAGTGTCACTGTCCGGTGGTACGTTGTCGACATGGTGTTTCCGGGGCCGGTTCAACTGGGGCGCGGGGTGGTCGTCAACCCGGGCGATCCCGATCCGATCGGGGGGCTGCCCAGGGTGCGGGTGGATCAGGATCTCCTGGATTCACCCGAGTCGTTGGCCGGGACGGTGGACCGGTTGCATCGGGCCTGGTCGGATCGAGACCCTGTAGCTGTCGAGTTGGCCGTTGACCAGGAGGAGCTCCGCCGCGCGGTCATAGAGGAGAGTCCGCTGTGGTGGCTCGGAACGGACTTCACCATCCTCAGAGAGCGGCTCCACTTCCTGGTCTGGGCCAACAACTGGGACTGCCGCGGTGCTGCCCCGGTGTGGTGGTGGGCCTCGAAGGCCGCCCGGCTGGGCGCCGGCGAGGGCGGTCCCACCGACATAGTCCTCCGGAACGGTGAGCATGCCTGGGTGGACGGCGGCCCGCGGGAGCCGCTCGACCTGCCAGTGGTGCACGCCGAGTCAGTCGAGGCGGGCCGTCTCCACCTGGCCGGCTCAACAGCGGGGCCCGACCCGGATCTGGACCCCGCCCAGCGGGCAGCGGTCGAGCATGGCGGAGGCCCCGCCCGCATCATCGCCACTGCCGGATCGGGCAAGACCCGGACCCTCCTGGCTCGGCTCGCCCACCTGGTCGATCACCGGGGGGTCGAGCCCGGTCTGGTGACCGCGGTCGCCTACAACAACCGGGCGGCCGCCCAGATGAGGGAGCGTCTGGGGCGGCGGGACCTCCACATCCGCACCATCCACTCCCTGGGGTGGGCGATCGTCCGGGAAGCCCTGCCGGACGTGCGCCTACTCAGCGAGGGAGAGGTCCGGGGCCGGCTCCGGGGTCTGGTGCCGAGCCGGCGCGTTCTCAACAAGGACGTCATCGGTCCCTACCTGGAGGCGTTGTCGGACGCCCGCCTGGCGCTGCGGGACCCGGCCGAGGTGGAGGAGGACCGCGACGACATCCCCGGCTTCGCGGAGGTCTTCAGGCGCTACCGCTACCGCCTCGAACGCCACAGCCTGGTCGACTACGACGAGCAGATCTACCGGGCCATCGAGCTGCTGCTCCGCGACCCCGACCTCCGGGTCCGGTGGCAGTCCAGATGCCGGCACCTGCTGGTCGACGAGTTCCAGGACCTTACGCCGGCCTACGTGCTGTTGCTCCGGGTGCTGTCCTCGCCGCGGCTCAACGTGTTCGGGGTGGGGGACGACGACCAGACCATCTACGGGTACGCGGGGGCGGACCCTCGCTTCCTGGTGGACTTCGACCGGTTCTTCCCCGCCGCGGCGGAGCACGCGCTGGAGATGAACTACCGGTCGCCGGCCGCGGCGATCAAGGCGGGTAACCACCTGCTGACCGGCAACCTCGTCCGGGTGCCGAAGGCCGCCAGCCCTGCGCCCGGCGCGCCGGAGGGGACCGACGGCCTCAGGATCCTCGAGCGGCCCGATCGGGAAGTGACCGGGGAGGCGATCGATCGGGTTCGGATGTGGCTGGAGGGCGGGACCCCTCCCGGCCAGGTGGCGGTGCTGGCCCGGGTCAACTCGGCCCTTCTCCCCGTGCTGGCCGGGTTGGACCGGGCCGGGCTTCCGCTGAACTCCAGGATCGACCCCGGACTGCTCGACCGGTCGGTCATGAGATCGGTCTTGGCCTGGATTCGCCTGAGCCTCCGGCCGGAGGAGATGCGGCGCCAGGACCTGCTCGAAGCGGTCCGCCGCCCTTCCCGGGGCCTCAACCGCCTGGCGGACCGGCGCCTGCAACGCCGCGTGTTCTCCCTGGAGGATCTCCGTGAGCTGGCGGTGGGCTTGGAGGGCCGCCAGGCCGAGGCATGGGTCACGTGGGTTCATGACCTCGCCGGGCTGGCCGGCGAGGCAAGGAATGGACGGGTCGGACCCGTGCTCCGGCGGCTGATCGATCGCATCGGTCTGGAGCGTTCGGCGCACTTGCTGGATCGGAACCGGACCCGGGTGGACAAGGCGGGTCACACCGACGATCTGGTGGCGCTCCAGCGGACTGCCTCCGTGTACGGCGACGTGGGAACGTTCGAGGAGGACCTTCGGGCAGTGCTGGCGAGACACCGCGGCGCCGGCGAGGTACGGGACGGTGTCACCCTTTCCACGGTCCACCGGGTCAAGGGCATGGAGTGGGACCGGGTGCTGGTCTTCGGGGCCGATCGGGGCCTGATGCCCCACACGCTGTCGGAGAATGTGGAGGAGGAGCGGCGGATCCTTTACGTGGCCATCACCCGAGCCCGCCGGCAGGCGGTGGTGGTGGCGGACGCCGGCCGTCCCTCGCGGTTCCTGGCCGAGATGCGGGGCCGGCCGGTTCGGGAGGCTCCGGACTCGGCCGTCCGATCACCGGCGGCGGTAAAGCAGACCGACACGCCCGAGGAGGTCGATCCCGAGTTGTTCGAGAAGCTCAAGACCTGGCGTCGTGACAGATCCAAGGAGCTCGATGTCCCGGCCTACATCCTGTTCTCGAACCGTACCCTCGAGGGGATAGCGGCTCGGCGGCCGCGGAACGAGCACGAATTGCTGGCGGTCAGCGGCGTCGGTCCTACTAAATTGGAACTGTACGGGGAGGAGGTGCTGGAGATCGTGCGGGAGGGTTCCTCGTCCTGAGCACGCGGCCGTCCTTCTGCGCGCCTGTCCGTCACACGAGGGGTAAGCACCGCGTCCCCGGCCGACCCGGAAGGTGGGGTTAGAGGGTGTCCGAATCGACTGTCCAGACCATTGAGATAGACGCTCCACCGGCCAGGTGTTTCGAGGTTGCGGCCGACCTGGAGGCCTATCCCGAGTGGGCCGGCGGCGTGCGGCGGGTCTCGGTCCACGAGAAGGACGCCCAGGGCCGGCCCGTCAGAGCCACCCTCGTGGTGGACGCCATGATCAGGCAGGTCGAGGTCACGTTCCGCTACACCTTCGATCCGCCGCGTGCCATCCGCTGGACGGCCGAGCCAGGCCGGGACATCCTCGAGTTGGACGGGTCCTACGAGTTCCGCGAGCTCGGAGAGGGGACCACGGCCGTCTACATGCTGAGAGTGGTCCCCGGATTCGACATCCCCGGGTTCCTCCGGAGCCAGGCCGAGAAGCAGATAGTGGGCACGGCCTTGCGGGCGCTCCGGAAGCGGGCCGAAGGAAGCTGACCGGTCCGACAGGCTCCCTCGCTCGGCGGCCGCCGGATCCTCTGCCGTCGCACCCCCTACCAGACCCTGGACGCGCCCGTTCCGGCGCTGGAGGGTGCGCCGGAACGGACGGAGGGAGGCTGGTAGGGCTTCAGATGTCGGACGGCTCGCCTCAGGCAGCCTCGATCTCGATGGTCCTGGGAAGGACGTCGGGTCGCTTCTGGACCGCCACCTCCAGGATGCCGTTGGCGATCCGGGCGGCCACCTGATCGCTGTCCACGTTGTCAGGCAGCGTGACGGAGCGGGAGAACCGGCCGTCTGCCAACTCCCGGTGGCGGTAGGTGGCTTCCTCCGCCAAGTCGTAGGACCGAGCGCCCTTGACGGTCAGCACGTTGTCCTCCACGGTGACCTCGAGGTCGGCCTGCTCGAACCCGGGGATCTCGAAGCGGGCTGTGACCTCGGTGCCGGACTCGATGACGTCGACTCGGGGCACCAGGGTCGGCGCCTCCAGCCGATCGCGGGTGCTGAAGAGATGGGTCCCGGCGAGCGGGAACCCCTCGAACAACGAGTCGATGTCCGAGACGAACTTGAAGGGTCGGGTGCGTACTAGCTGCATGCGAGTGCTCTTTCTCCTGTGATCGTGGTGGATCTGGCTGAACGAGCCGACCACCGTTTCTTGCTAGTCATATAATCTAACACAAATAGGCTGAGATTTCTTCCCGGTTAGGACGAACTTTTTTCTGACTCCTATGAACTGGGCCGGATATGCTGGGGCTGTAGGGCTACGGACAGGATCGAAGCGACCCGAGATACGGATCCCGGCCGGTAATCGCAGCATCCGCCTTCCGGGATCGGACGCCGAGCCCGTAGTCTGTGGGAGTAGCCGAAAGCTGACCTGACACCGAGGCTGATGAACGACCGAGCCGACCTGACCCTGGGTATCGACCTGGGTGGAACCAAGATGGCGTTCGCCCATGTCGACGCGCGCGGCCAGATAGTGAGGCATATGACGATGCCCCGGCCAGCCACGGCCGCCGAGATGGAGACGGTGCCGGTCGAGGTGGCGCACTCCCTGCTCAACCCCGGCGTCAGGGCGATCGGGATCGGCGCCGCCGGCCTGGTGGACGCCGAGGCGGGCGTGCTGGTTTGGGGCCCGAACGTGGAGGGCCGCGAGGTCCGGTTCCGGGAGATCTTCGAGGCGGAGTTGGGCCTTCCCACCGTGGTCGACAATGACACCAACGTCTCCGGTCTGGCCGAGACCCGGGTGGGTGCGGCCCGCGGCTACCGGCACGTCTGCATGATCACCCTCGGAACGGGCATCGGCGGAGCGTGGGTCATCGACGGCCGTCCCTACCGAGGGCGGGGGTTCGCCGGCGAGGTGGGGCACATCCCCGTGGACGTCGGAGGGCCTCGCTGCACGTGCGGTCAGCGAGGATGCTGGGAGACCTTCGCCTCCGGTCGCCGGCTGGATCAGATGGCCCGGGACCTGGCCGCGGCGCGTCCAGGAGGGTTGGTCGCCAAGTTGGCCAGGGGGGAGTCGCCGGAAGGACGGCATCTGACCCGGGCCGCGACGGAGGGCGATCCCGACGCCATCGAGGCGCTTGAGGAGATGGCTTGGTGGTTGGGCGTCGGTATCGCCGGGCTGGTGGCGGCTGTCGATCCCGAGATCGTGGTCGTCGGCGGGGGCGTCTCGCAGGTCGGGGATCTGTTCCTCGAAGCCGCCCGCGGGTCGTTCTGGGAGGCTCTGGAGGGATCTGACCACCGGGAGCCGACGCCGATAGTCTGTGCCGCCCTCAAGGAGGACGCCGGCGTGATCGGCGCCGGACTACATGCCTGGGAGAGCTTGCTGTGATTCGTGACTGGCTAGAGGAGAAGATGGCGGACGAGCGCACGCGGGCGCTCATCCGGGAGGTGGTCATGCTGGTGCCCAACCTGGGCAAGCTGGTGGCCCGCCTGGCCGCGGATCCGCGCGTACCGGTCCGGGCCAAGGTCTTTGCCGGGATAGCGGCGGCCTACGCCTTCTCGCCGATCGATGTGGTGCCCGACTTCATTCCCTTGCTGGGCAAGACCGACGACATCCTGCTGATGGCGCTGGCGCTGCGGCACGTGATCGAGGAGGCCGGAGTGGCCGTGGTAAGGGAACATTGGGACGGTCCCGACCAGGTACTCACCGTGATGGTCGACCTGATCGGCGCCATCACCGACACCGTCCCTAGGCCGGTGCGCATGGCCCTCAACCGCTTCCTGCGAGCCGGCTGACCCTGACGCCACCTGGGCGTCGGCGCGGTAACCGTGTGGCGCGGCGGCAGGTCGAAGATCAACATGAGGTACGCAGTTCTGTTCCCGGGCCAGGGAAGCCAGCGGGTGGGCATGGGCGCCGACCTCTTCGAGGCGCGGTCCGATCGGTTGGTGGAAGTACCGGACCGGGTCCTGGGATGGTCGCTCCGGGAGGTTTGCCTGGAGGGGCCGGAGGAGAAGCTGACCGCTACCGAGCACGCCCAGCCGGTCCTCTATGCACTGGCCTACCAGCTCTGGATGGAGCTGAGCGAGCGAGTGGGCCACCCGCCGGTGGCGGCCGCCGGGCATTCGCTCGGGGAGTACACCGCGCTGGCGGCCGCCGGAGCTTTCTCGTACGAGACCGGGCTCGGGCTGGTGGACCGGAGAGCCCGAGCGATGGCGGACGCGGTGGCGCAGGTCGAATCTGGGATGGCCGCGCTGCTCGGGGTTTCCGATGAGGTGGCCCGCCAGGTGGCGGCCGACCGGAGGCTCGAGGGTGGCAGGATATGGGTGGCCAACCTCAACGCCCCCGGCCAGGTGGTGGCGGCCGGAGCGCTCGAGGACATCGGCTGGCTGGTCGCCAACGCCCGTGACCTGGGCATCAGGCGAGCGATCCGGCTCGAGGTGGCGGGCGCCTTCCATACCCCGTTGATGGAACCGGCGGAGTCGAGGCTGGCCGCGGCCCTGGCCGGGGTGGAAGTCAACCCCCACGCCTTCCCCGTATGGGCCAACGTCACCGCCCGGCCCATGACGAGTGGAGATGCCAGGGATATGCTGATCCGCCAGATCACCGCCCCGGTGCGGTTCGGCGAGACCCTCCGCGGCATGGCGGACGCCGGGGTCGATGCCTTCGTGCATGTCGGCCCCGGGGACGTGACGGCCGGCCTGGCCCGGCGGGCGGTCCGGGGATGCCGGGTCATGGTGGTGTCTTCGATCGCGGAGGCCGAGGAGGTAGCCGCTCGCCTCGGACGGTCATGATCCATCCTCCGGCGCCCTGTTACGGACCACTAGGCTTGCCTGCGCGAGGCCCTGCCGGCCTGCCCATCCGTCCGAAGAAGGGGTTTCCCTGTCGTATCGATGCCTGCCGGCGCACCGGGCCGACCGCCACGAGATGAGGGACGGATGAGGTACGCCGAGATCACCGGTTGGGGCAAGGCCCTCCCTCCGACCGTGCTCAGCAACTCCGACCTCGAGCAACTGGTGGACACCAGCGACGAGTGGATCACCTCTCGTAGCGGTATCAAGGAGCGGCGTATCTCCCACGTGGCCGCCAGCGACATGGCCGAGTTGGCCGCCCGCCGCGCCATCGCCGCGGCCGGCGTCGAGATAGGGCAGATCGATCTCATCATCAATGCCACCTGCACCCCCGAGTCGATCATCCCCGCCTCCGCCTCCTACGTCCAGGCCAAGCTGGGGGCGGCGAATGCCGGGGCCATGGACCTCAATGCCAACTGCTCGGGGTTCGTCTACTCCTACGTGACCGCCGACGCGCTGGTGCGCGCCGGGGTTGCCGACACGGTGGTGCTGGTCGGCGTGGAGCGGCTCAGTTGGGTGCTCGACTACACGGACCGCGCCACCTGCATCCTGTTCGGGGACGGCGCGGGAGCAGTCGTCCTCCAACCGACCGGAACCGAGGCCGGGGTGTTCGGCTCCGAGCTGGGGGTGGACGGAACCATGGCCGATCTCCTGTCGGTGGACGGCGACGGCACCGTCCAGCCCGGCTCGTCGCTCGTACCTCCCCGGATCGTGATGCAGGGATCGGACGTGTTCCGGCGGGCTGTGACCGCCATGGCGGACGCTTCGGAATCGGTGGTGCGCCAGGCCGGATGGGACCTCGACGACATCGACCTCCTGGTGCCCCATCAGGCCAACCAGCGGATCATCGACGCCACCTCCCGGCGTCTCAAGCTGGATCCCGCCCGGGTCTTCCTCAACATCCACGCCTACGGGAACACCAGCGCCGCCACCATCCCGATCGCGCTGGCCGAGGCCATCGAGGCCAGGCGGATTCCTCCCCGCGCCAACCTGGTGTTCGCGGCCTTCGGTGGAGGTCTCACCTGGGCGGCCGCCGCGGTGCGTTTCGGGGAGCGGGTGACACCGATCAGCGAGGTCGATGACGAGCTCCCCGGTACCGACGAGTCGGTATGGGACCTCCTGGCTGCCAACTTCGAGCACTTCGGGAGGCTTGAACTCGAATGAGCAAGGTGGCCTTGGTTACCGGTGGCTCCCGGGGGATCGGGCGGGCCATCTCTCTGGCCCTGGCCGGCCGGGGTTACACGGTGGCGGTGAATTACCGGAGCCGGTCCGGACCGGCGGACGAGGTGGTGGAGAGCATCGGAGCATCGGGCGGCTCGGCAGCCGCGTTCGCGGCGGACGTGAGCCGGGCGGACGACGTGACCAGGCTGTTCTCGGAGGTGGAGGAGAGCTTCGGCCGTCCGACGATCCTGGTCAACAACGCCGGTACCACGGATGACAGCCTGCTGCTTCGCATGGAGGAGGCGGCCTGGGACCGGCTCATCGAGATCAACCTGAAGTCCGTCTACCTGTGCAGCAAGGCAGCGCTGAGGGGAATGCTCCGGGCGAAGTGGGGGCGGATCGTGTCGATCGCCTCCGTGGCGGGGCTGGTCGGCAATCCGGGCCAGACCAACTACGCCGCTTCCAAGGCAGGGGTGGTCGCCTTCTCCCGGTCGCTCTCCAAGGAGGTGGGCTCCAGAGGGATTACGGTGAACGCGGTCGCACCCGGCTTCATCCGGACCGACCTGACCTCAGGTATGCCTGATCAGGTCATGGAGCAGGTACGCTCTACGACCAGCCTCCGCCGGATCGGCCGGCCCGAGGAGATAGCCTCGGCCGTGGCGTTTCTGGTCTCGGACGGCGCTTCGTACATAACCGGCCAAGTGTTGGTCGTCGACGGTGGGCTCGCCCTCTGAGTCGAGACCACGGAACGCAATCACATCAAGGAGACAGGCAAATGGATCGCTCGCAAGTTCAGGCCAAGATGCGGGATCTGCTCGTTGACGAGTTGGGGCTCGACGCCGACAAGATCACGGACGAGGCGACCTTCGAGGAGGACCTCGAGGTGGATTCGCTGGGAGTGGTCGAGCTCCTGATGGCGCTCGAGGACGAATTCGGCGTCAAGATCCCCGACGAGGAGGCCGAGAACATAACGGCGGTCGGCGAGGCGATCGACCTGGTGGTCGCCAAGCTCTCCTCCTAAGAGGCTCGCTCGGGGATCAGCCATGCACGGGGAGTCCCGGAGGGTGGTGGTGACCGGTATGGGCGCCATAACCCCGCTCGGTCACACTGTCGAAGACACCTGGAAGGCGGCCCTGGCCGGTGAATCCGGGATCGGTCCGATCACCCAGTTCGATCCGTCCGGTGTGCAGACGAAATTCGCCGGTGAGGTTCGAGGCTGGGATCCGGAGCTCGTCATCCCCAGGCGGGAGGCCCGCCGGCTCGACCGCTCGGCGCAGCTCTTCGTATGTGCGGCCCAGCAGGCCATGGACGACTCCGGTCTTGACTTCGTGGCCGATACGTCGGAGGCCGACCGGGCCGGGGTGATCGTCGGATCCGGCCTCGGGGGGATGCTGTCCTTCGACAACCACCTCAAGGTGATGCTCAACCGGGGGGCATCCCGGATCAGCCCGCTGGCGGTGACGATGATCATTCCCAATGAGGCGGCCGGGGTGGCCTCGATCCGCTTCAACATGCGCGGGCCGGTGACCTGCGTGGTGACGGCGTGCGCGGCATCGGCCAACGCCATCGGCGACGCCGCCGAGTTGATCCGGCGGGGTGCCGCCGATGTCATGCTGGCGGGCGGCGCCGAGGCCACCATCTGCGAGTTCGGGATCGGATCCTTTAACAGCAGCAAGGCGCTCAGCACCCGCAACGAGGACCCGACCGGCGCTTCCCGCCCGTTCGATGCGAATCGGGACGGGTTCGTCATGTCCGAGGGGGGCGTGTGCGTGATACTCGAGGATCGTGAACGTGCTCTGGCCAGGGGTGCTCGGATCCATGCGGAAGTGATCGGATACGGGATGACCTCGGACGCCCATCACGTCACCCTGCCCCGTCCGGGCGGGGAAGGGGCGGGCCGGGCGATGGCTGCCGCCCTCGACTCGGCCGGGCTCCAGCCGCAACAGCTGGGCTACATCAACGCCCACGGAACCTCGACCAAGGCCAACGACGTCACGGAGACGCAGGCGATCAAGCTGGCATTGGGGGAGAGGGCGGCCCGGGCCGTTCCGGTCTCCTCCACCAAGTCGATGACCGGACACCTGATGGGCGGCGCCGGAGCCGTGGAGTCGATCTTCTGCATCCAGGCGATCAACAACGGGATCATCCCGCCCACCATCAACTACACCACGCCCGATCCCGATTGCGACCTCGACTACGTGCCCAACGAGCCGCGCGAGGCGGAGGTGGAGTACGCCATGACCAACTCCTTCGGGTTCGGCGGGCACAATGTGGTGCTCATCTTCGGACCGGGCGGGTAACCGCGCCCCTCAGCCGGGTGGTAAGCCGGCCGCCTATCCGTCCTAGTCCGTTCCCGGGTGGTCGGCGTCCGGGCGATTGATGCGCAGGCCGATGAGCGTGATCACCAGGCCCGTGGCGCCCACCAGCATTCCCAGGGCGAGGAGCAGCCAGAGGATGAGGGGGATGCGTCCCGTCAAGGCGCCTACTCCGAGCGCCACCGCGCCTAGCACGAAGGTGGCGCCCCCTCCGACCACCAGCCCCACCAGCGCCATGTCCCAGAGGGAACCTGCCCGGCTGCCCTGGCTACGGGGCCGGTCGGTCATTCTGCCTCGCCGGCATCCTGAGGGGAGGAGGGGTGGCCACCGGGCGGGTCGCCGCTCTCCGAGCGCCATTCCCGTAGGGATCGGTCGGCCAGAACCACCACGATCCCCACGCCGGTGGCGGCAACGAGCCCGGACACCACCGAGACCATCAGGATGGACAGTCCGGCGCACGAGTTGTCGACGCATCCCACGCGGGTGACGGTCGCTCCGATGAAGCCTCCGATCAGGGCGGCCAGGCCGACGGGCACGGCGAAGGTGTAGCGCGGTCGGGCCATAGTCAGTCGGACTCCTCCAGCCGCCGGCCTGACCGGCTGTAGCCGGCGGCCTCCATCAGCCCCGGCGGGGTTACTTCGGGCAGGATCGACACGGGCTGTCCCCGCCTCGGCCGTGGAGGTTCGGTGGCCATGCGGGCGGGCGGTGTCCAGGCCAGATAGGTGAGCGCCGCGGTAGCCGTCACGAGCAGCGTGGCCGCCCAGGGGGCCAGCCCGAATGAGGCGAGTACGCCCAGCGGCAACGGGCCCAACCGGACCGCCCAGAGTGATCCGGTGACGGCACGGGCGTAGGCCCATCCTGCTACCAGCCCGAATCCCACCAGGATCCATCCGCCGGCCGTGACCTCGGGCGCCCCCAACCTGCCGATGATGCCCGGTAGCCACACCAGGCCGAGCGTCAGGACCGTGGCCTCGGTCGGCACCCGGTCCGGTTTGACCGGATGAAACCACTCGTCGAGCGAGCGTGTCCATGCCAGCGCCGTTCCCGCCGCGCCGGTCGACAGCGCCAGACCCCAGAGGAAGCCGACGGGTGTGAGAAGGGCGGTCAGTGCCCATACGCTTCCGATCACGGCCAGCGCGATGCGGACCCAGCGTCCGGGCGACAGCAGCAGGGCCACCACGAGCACCGCGGCCTCGATCACGAACCCGATGGTGACCAGGGAGGCGGCGCCGGATTCCCAGGGCGACGTTCCGAACAGAACCTGTGCGGCCCACAGGAGCCCGCTCAGAAGGATGAGGACCGCTGCCAGCGACACCCTGGGTGGCATGGCCCCATTCTGGCGCACCGGCCCCTCCAACAGAAGCCGACCGGTACGATGGTCGGCGTGGTCGGGGAACATGAGGGCGGGTGGCCCGGAGAGGCTGCCTACTGCCCCGCTTGCGGGGCCGGGCTCGAGCGGGCCGTGAGGTACGGTCGGGAGCGCGGCGTATGCCCGGATTGTGGCCGTATCGACTTCAGGGCCCCGCAACTGGCGGCCGCGGTGCTACTGCGGGATGAGGCAGGCCGGGTGCTGCTGGTCGAGCGGGGGCCGGAGTCCACCCGGTCCGGACGGTGGTCGATTCCGGCCGGCTACGTGGATTACGGCGAGGACGTGCACGAAGCCGCGGCGCGGGAACTCCTCGAGGAAACCGGTCTGGTCGCGACCATCGGCCCTCCGGTGTTCGTGGCTACCAACTTCCACGATCCGGCCAAGGTGAGCGTATGCATATGGTTCGCCGGCACGGCCACGGCCGGTGAGGTGGTGGCAGGGTCCGACGCATCCGACATCGGCTGGTTCGCGCTCGAAGATCTGCCCGAGTTGGCATTCGAGACGGACACCGCCCTGATCGAGCAACTCCGTACCGGGAAGCCGGTCGCGTGACCAAGTGGTCAGTGGTCAGTGGTCAGTGGTCAGTGGAGCGTGTAGCACAGGGAGTAACACGCGCCATCCGCCGACATCTCAAGGGCCAGGACGGGTTCGGTCGGTTCCGGGTCGCCTACCGGCCACTGGCCACTCCTCAGAGGTCGGTCGTCGTGACTGCTTCAGTTGGGGCTGATCGAGAGGACTGCCTCCATCCGACGGATCGTGAGAGACTGATCACCTCGCAGTGGCGAGGCTTGTCATGATGGAGCCGGCCCAGATCCTGCCCGGTCAGCTGTAGGCGGGCAGCCTGGATCGGATCCTGGTGGGACACCACCACGACCTCCTGCTCGGAATGGCGATCAGCCAGGGCATCGACCGCTCTCCCGATCCGATGCGCAAGTTCCGTGACCGACTCGGGAGCGAAGTCCAGATTGAGGGGGTCGTTCAGGTAGGCGGCCAATTCACCGGGGAAATGGATGTGCAGGTCCGCCCAGGGCAGGCCCGCCCACCTGCTCATCAAGGCCCACTCGGTTACCTCCGGCAGCACGAGCGGCTGGAGGCCGTGCGGGAAGGCGACAACCAGGGCCGTTTCCCGGGCCCGGTCCAGTGGAGAGGCGTAGACGGCCCCGATCGGGTGCGCGGCCAGATGGGTACTCGCCCAGGTCGCCTGGCGCCGGCCCACCTCGCTCAACCCGAAGCCTGCCAGGTCGGCGTACACGAGTTCGTCGGGGTTCTCGACCTCGCCGTGCCTGACCAGGTGCACTACCGATGCCATCAGCCTCAGCGTACTGTCCGATCGGCCCCTGAACGGGCGTTTCCGCAGGATGACGGGCCCCGCGGAAACCGTTGGTACACGGGGCCGGACCGGCGGCTACGCACGAATCCCGGCTTGCGTATACTGCATGGCGATGGACGCGGACCGGAGCAGCTTCTATGCCATTGAATGAGCGGGAGCAGCAGATCCTTGATGAGATCGAGCGCCAGTTTGAAGCCGAGGACCCGGAATTCACCAAACGCACTTCCTCGTTGAACCGCATTCCTCAGTGGTATCTACGCGTAGCAGTTGCCGGAGTTGTGGTCGGCTCGCTCGTCTTGCTCATCACATTCTCCTTCAACACCGTGGTGGCGGTGGGGGGATTCTGTGTGATGCTGCTGTCGACGGCGACCCTGATTCGCATTCTCCGGCTCACCACCCGGGTCCCGGGCCAGCCGATGCGGGATTATCTGCCGAATGGCCGAAACTCCCGGTGGCCATTTGGGCGCTGAGCGCTCGCGCAGGTTAGGATTCGCGGACCCCTCGCGGCGGAGGCTTCAACCAGTTGAGCTTGATATCGCAGTTGCGCTGCCAGGTTGTGGGTCCCAGTAGAACACGGCTTACGAGAGTCCCGTCACCTCGGTGACCCGAAGCTCCAGGGAGATAAGTTGTTGCAAGAAGGCTTCAATTCCGAGGACGCCTCGAGACTGACCGGAGCCACCCAATCCCAACTTCGATACTGGGACAAGTTGCGCTTGGTGCAGCCCTCGATCCAGGGCACCGACGGTCGTCCGGGGAAGCGCAGGAAATACTCATTCCGAGATCTGGTGGTGCTGCGGGTGGTGGTCACCCTCAAGGCCAACGGTCTGTCGCTCCAGCGGATCGGGAGAGCCTGGAACTACCTGAAACGCCAGGGAGTCGATCCGGGAGACGTGAAGATCGTGACCGACGGCGCCTCCATATTCTCCGTGGAGGCTGACGACCTGCTGGACCTCCTTCAGGCGGGCCAGTTGGCCTTCTTCGTGGAGTTGGACAAGCTGACCCGTAAGGTCGACGAGGACGAGACGCTGTTCGAGTTGAACCGCGCACAGTTCCTGCACCATGTTGAGAAGAGTCGCCGGTTCGTCCAGCTCCAACTCGACGAGGCTGTCGGGACTTGAGGGGTGCGCCTGACAGCTACCTGTCCGGGCGCATGGGCACCGCATTCGCGAAGGTGGCGGTCCGCCATCCGTCGCTGGCGTGCGAGGCGATCCGGTTGGCGGCGGCAACGGCCGCTCCCGGCTGGTTCAGGAAGGCACCCTTCGTACCCCGTCCGGAGCCCCGCTACCGCGACTGGCGCCTGCTGACCGCCTACGGCCGAACCGATGCCAGGCCGACAGAGCGAGAGGTGGAGGAGTTTCTCCGGTGGCGCCGGAACCTGCGCCGGTCGTGACGGAAGGCCGGCTCAGCGCGGCTCGTTACCCGGCTTCCATTTGATGGAGCATCCCATGGAGGGATACTGGTCCACAGTTACGGGCCGGTCCTCGAGGACGGCGTCCACTGCGGCTCGCAGGTCCTCTCCGGTCACCGGTAATCCCGAACCCGGTCGTGATCTGTCGAACTGTCCCCTATAGACGAGAGTTCGCTCCGGGCCGAACAGGAAGAAGTCCGGAGTGCAGGTAGCCGTATAGCTCTTAGCCACTTCCTGCGTCTCGTCATACAGCACCGGAAACAGGTAGCCCCGCCGGCGCGCCACCCTCCCGAGCAGTTCGGGTGCGTCGTCCGGATAGGTGTCAGCGTCGTTGGCGCTGATGCCGACGATGGCCACATCGTCCCCGGAGTAGTCCCGGCCGAATTCGACCAGTCCCTGCTGGATGTGGACCACGTACGGGCAGTGGTTACAGATGAACATCACCACCAGCGCCTTACTGCCGGCGACGTCCTGGATGCTGAGCCGGTTACCGCTCACCGTATCCGGGAGGTCGAAGGCGGGCGCCGGGGTTCCCAGCGCGAGCATTGTGGATGTTGCTGCAGGCATGTCGATTACCTCGATGTCAAGGGGTCGGCAAGGTTATCACGGGTGCGGGAACGCTCCCCGCGCCGTCAGGCGGGCTCGGCCAGGAGGTATGGGACCCACTGCGGGTCCCGGGATTTGCTCAAGGCGGCGTACAGCCATCCCTGGTAGCTCGGCGTGACCGGGGTTCGGTTGAGCTTGAGGCCCGCCTGTTCGGGCAGCCGGCTTCCCTTCCGGACGTTGCAGCGCCGGCAGCAGGCCACCACGTTCTCCCACGTGTGCTTGCCGCCGCGGGCCTTCGGCACCACGTGATCGAGGCTCTCGGCAGGCGAACGACAGTACTGGCACCGGTGGTGGTCACGGGCGAAGACCGCGGTTCGGGTGAGCGGCACCCGGCGGTGGTAGGGGACCTTCACGTAGTCTCGCAGGCGGACCACGGACGGAACCTCGAACTTGTGGTCCGCGCTCCTCCATACCAGGTTGGTAGCGGCCACGGTGTCCGCCTTGGAACGCAGCACCAGCACTATGGCGCGCCGGGCGCTCACGATCGAAAGGGGCTCGTAGGTTGCGTTCAGAACCAGTGCTCGCTCGGCCAACCGGACACCTTCTCCGCTCGGGCTAGACCATACCAAGCCGGCGGGGTCACTCCCTGATCCCGCACGGACCCGAAGGGCGGCGCGGGACGCTCGTTCCGCCTCGGACCGCACTGAAGAACTTCCCGTTGCCCTTGTTGCGCGCTGCCGATTCCCGGGTCATCGCTTCGCGGGCCAGCCCAGCCACGTCTTCGTAGCGTTGCTATCCGGCGCCGGTTCCGTCCCCTGCGCCGGTTCCGTCCCCGGCGCAGGAGGCGCACACGCCATCGATCTCGAAAGAATGGTTGGCCGCGACGAATCCCTTCGCCTTGGTAGTCGCCGACACCAGCGCATCGATTATCGACTCGGTGCGCTTGGTCAGCTCGATGTCGTCGATGGTTCCGCAGGACCTGCATATCAGGTGGTGATGGTGTCCCACCAGCCACTCCGCCAGCTCGTAGCGGATGTTCCCGCCCGTGCCATGGTGGGGGACCAGGATGCCGAGATCCGACATGGTCGTGAGTGTGCGATATATGGAGGACAGGGGCACCGCCTCCCCCAGGTCCTTGTGCAGATCTCGGGCCGAGCGCGGGCCGTCGGATCGCTGCAGGGCCTGGACGAGGAGACGCCGACCCTTGGTGTAGCGGACCTCGGCCGAACTGAGACGCAACATCACCTGTTGCTCGATCTGTGACGTGGCCATAGGACTCTCGTGGGTTGCCAGCCGGTTCTCTCGGTGGTGCCGGGCCGGAACGACCGTTGTCCCTCCGCGGACCTGGACCGTTTTTCATCATAGCCCTCAGGGGTTTCTTTCCTCCTCCGGCATGGTCTCGAAATCCGACCGGACGTTCCCACTCGGAGACCGTCTCGGAGGTGAATCACCCACCCGATTTCCAGGCTGGTGTCATTTTGTGTAAGAATAGTGTCATCAGGTGTCAGGAAGTGGTAGACTCGCTATCCCAGTACGCCCTGATCGGTGGCGGACGGTACTACGAGCGGAGCGATGAAGGAACGGCGCCAGGAGTTTCTAGGCGAGCTGTCGCGGAAGGTCGACGGCAAGGGTCGCGTGGTGCTCCCGGCCGAATACCGCGATCTGCTCCATGGCGACTTCTACGTGACCAGGGGTCGGGACCGCTGCCTGTACGTGTTTCCGTGGGAGGTGTGGGAGAAGAGAAAGAAGGCGCTCGGGCAACTCGACGAGGCGAGTGCCGCAGACCGGGCCGAGGTGCGGGCCTTCTTCTCAGGGGCCACCCGGCCCGAACTCGACTCGGCCGGTCGGGTTCAGCTCTCGTTCCGGCTGCGCGAGTACGCCGGGCTCTCGCAGGATGTGATCTTCGTAGGCGCGGGCGAGTACGCCGAGATATGGGCCGCGGAGGCGTGGGCCCGCTACCAGCCATCGGCCATAGCTGCGTATTCCGGAGGACAGGAGGATTCACCACAGGTTCACGACTGACACGAGACAACCCCCACCGGCACTATGACCTGCTCATTGCCAGCCCTCCGGACACCCGATGGATTGTCCCTACTCCGCCCGCAGTCCTTTAGGTAAGAAAGCATCGGAGGGCTGGCAATGGGTCAGGAACCTGGAACGAGGAGCCGGTGAGCGGGAGGCCGTTCCATACACCCGTGATGCTGGAGGAGGTCGTGAGCTTTTTCTCGCCCATCAAGGATGGGGTGATAGTCGATGCAACCCTCGGCGGAGGCGGTCACACAGCGGCCCTTCTCGCCAGGCTCGACGACTCGGTCAGCGTGCTCGGGATCGATCGTGATCCCGCCGCCATAGGCCGTATGCCGGAGCACGACCGGCTCCGGCTCGTGGTGGCCAACTTCGGTCACTTGGACCGGGTGCTGGCGACACGGGGCTTGGACGAGATAGCCGGCGTTCTGCTTGATCTTGGCGTCTCGAGCCATCAGCTCGATGAAGGGGAGCGCGGCTTCTCGTACCGTCATGAGGGTCCGCTCGACATGCGGATGGGTCCGGATGCCACCCGGACGGCCCACGAGATCATCAACGAGACGCATGCGACCGAGCTCGTGCGGATCATCCGCACGTTGGGCGAGGAGCGGTTTGCCAAGCGAATCGCCGGAAAGATCGTGGAGCACCGGCCAATCGAGACGACTGCTGAACTGGCGGGGGTCGTCCGCCGGGCCATTCCCGCCGCCACCCGGCGGACGGGTGGGCATCCGGCGCGCCGGACCTTCCAGGCGGTGCGGATGGCCGTGAACGAGGAGCTGGGCGCCCTGGCGGCAGCGCTGGATTCCGGGATCGAGGCGCTCCGTCCGGGGGGTCGGTGCGTGGTTATTTCCTATCACTCGCTCGAGGACCGGATCGTCAAGCGGCGGTTCCGGCGAGGGGAGGGCCGGGTTCCCGGCCCTGTTCTTCCCATTCCTCCGCCGGTCGAGCTGGCGAGTCTCGCTCGCGGGGTCGTCAGGCCCGGTGAGGAAGAAGTGCTCCGTAACCCCAGGGCGCGGAGCGCCCGTCTCCGGGCAGTGGAGAAGGTGGCGTGACCGCTCGCCGGCACCCGGTCCCCGCTCCCGCTCCGGCCGGTCTCCGGGTCCTGTCCGGGGGCGGAGAAACCTGGTGGCGCCCGGTCACCTGGGTGATCTACACGGTGGTGGCGGTGGCGGCGTTCCTGGCATTCATCTTTTTGCGGACCGCGGTTGACGAGGTCGTTTACGAGATCAGCAATACGCGGGCCCAGATACAGGGGGAGCTGGAGCGAAAAGCCCGGCTCGAGGAGGAGAAGAGAGGCCTCCAGTCTCCCTGGGAGATCGTGCCGATCGCAGAGAGAATGCTCGGGATGGAGCTGCCCGACGACGTAATCCCGGTGTACGTGGCGGATCCGGCACCGGTTACAGACGGCGAAGCTTCGACCCGGATCGGCGAAGGCCGAGGCTGATGGCGACCAACAAGCCGCGACGACTCGTCAAGCAATCGACCGACGTGCGCTTGTTGTCCATAGCGCTGATCTTCGCCGGATGCTGGGTGTTCGTGGGTTACCAGCTGTACCAGGTCCAGGTTGTGGACGCTGCCGTGTACCGGGAAGCCGCTGACCGCCAACTCATCCGGGTGGAGGAGACGGCGGCGGTTCGGGGCACCATATTCGACCGGCAGAACCGGGAGTTGGCCATCACCTCCCAGTCCCGCTCCATCTATGCGGACCCGCGCCAGATCGAGGATCCTTCGGGAACGGCCTCGGTATTGAGCGAACTGCTCGATGTCGACATCCACGCACTGCGGGACAAGCTGTATTCGGAGAGCACCTTCCAGTTCATCGCCCGCCAGGTCGACACGGACACCGCGGCCAGGGTGGAGGCTCTCGAGCTCCCGGGAATCCACTTCCTGCCCGAGCCCAAGCGGGTCTACCCCTACGGACCGCTCGCCGCCCACGTCGTGGGATTCGTCAACATCGATTCGGAGGGTATCGAGGGGATCGAAGCCGAATACGACGATCTTCTCACCGGCATTCCCGGACGGGTGCTGGCCGAGCGGGCGGCGAGGGGCCAGCTGATCCCGCAGGGCCGCACCGAGATAGAGCCCGCAGTGGCGGGGGCCGATCTGGTCCTGGCGATAGACCGCGAGATCCAGTTCATGGCCTACCGGGAGTGCGTAGAGGCGTTGGCGGTCGCCCAGGCGAAGCGGTGCATCGCGGTCGCCATGGACCCGGAGACCTTCGAGGTGCTGGCCATGGCCGTGGCACCGGCGTTCGACCCCAGCGCCCGAACCCCGGATGACATCGAGTCGAGCCGCCTCATCAACATGGCCGTCCGCTCCGTCTACGAGCCCGGCTCCACCCAGAAGGCGGTGACGGTGGCGGCCGCCCTCAACGAGGGAGTGGTTGCCTGGGACACTCAGTACCTGGTGCAGGACCAGTTCGAGGTCGTCGAGGATACATGTGAGGGCGATGGCGACCAGGGGTTCGGCTGCTACCGGGACTTCAGCCCGCATGAGCCGATGGTGATGACGGTCAGGGACTGTGTCCGCCTGTCCTCGAATGTGTGCATGGTCAAGATCGGTCGCGATCTCGGCGTGGACAAACTTCGCTCGTACCTGGAGGCGTTCGGGTACGGTCAGATCACCGGCATCGACTACCCGGGGGAGGCCGGGGGAGCGGTCAACCTCCCGAACGGCTGCCCGACCTGCCCGGCCTCCGCCTCGATCGGCTACTCCCTGTCGGTCACGGCCCTGCAGATGGCCTCGGTGTACAGCACCATCGCCAACGGTGGCTTCCGCCTCGAACCGCGCCTGATGATCGGTTGGGCGGATGGGGACGGCCTCCGGCATACCGAGCCGTCGCCCGGGACGAGGGTCATATCAGAGGACACCGCGCGCACGGTGCGCCTCTTGCTCAAGTCGGTGGTTGACAGCGGCACGGGCACCAATGCGGCCGTGCCCGGGTACACGGTGGCCGGGAAGACCGGCACCACCCGGAGGTTCGACTCCGACGTGGGGGCATACACAGCGGACTACATCTCCAGCTTCGTGGGAATGGCGCCGGTCGACGACCCCCGCCTGGTCATAGCGGTGGTGGTGGACAGCCCTCAGGTGGGATCGACCGTTGCGGAACGGACCGGCGGCGCGGTGGCCGCTCCGGCGTTCTCCAGGATCATGGAGGCGTCACTCCATCAGATGGGTGTGCGGCCGGATGCCTGAGAATCCGTTGACACTCGCTCGCCTGGCCGCCCGGATCTGCGGTGAATTGAGGGGCGACGGATCGATCCCGATCGACGACGTGACCCACGACAGCCGCGGGGCTGGTCCCGGGTTTCTGTTCGTGGCGGTACGCGGCCGGATCATGGACGGGCACCACTTTCTGGAGGACGCCGCCCGGCGGGGAGCGGCGGCAGCCCTGGTGGAGGACTGGGTCACCTCGGCGCCGATCCCGCAGATCCGCGTCCCCGACACCCGCCGGGTGCTCGGCGTCGCCGCCTCCGTGGTGCATGGCGCGCCCTCCGCCGGCCTGGATATCATCGGGGTGACCGGTACCAACGGCAAGACCACGGTCACGGTCATGCTGGAGGCGATCGCCCGCGCCGCGGGCAGATCGTTCGGGAGGATAGGAACGCTGGGCGTCACCCTAGGGGGGGTCGATGAGACCCTCTCGCACACGACTCCGGAGGGTGCCGACCTGCAGCGTCTCTTGCGAAGAATGGCGGATGGTGGGGTCTCGATGGTGGCGATGGAGGTGTCCTCGCATGCGCTGGCCCTCAGCCGCGTCGAGGGGATCACCTTCAGGGTGGCCGCCTTCACCAACCTGTCCCAGGACCACCTCGACTTCCACGGCAACATGGAGGACTACTACCTGGCCAAGGCCAGCCTGTTCGACGGGCGCGCCTCCGTTCACGTCATCGATGTGAGCACCGCCGCGGGACGCCGCCTCGCCGGCTCGGGTACCAGGCCGGTTGTCACGGTCGGCCGCGGACCCGGCCACGATGTGTCGATCAACTCGCCTGACCCGGACCTGTCCCAAGCCCGTTTCCGGTGCCGGATCGGGGGTAGGGAAGAGACCCTGGAACTGCGTCCCGGAGGCCTTCACAACATCCACAACGCGGCCGTGGCGGCAGGCTGCGCCCAGCAGGTTGGCATCGGACTGGGCGCCGTCAGAGCGGGTCTCGCGGCCATGACCGGGGTCAGGGGGCGGCTCGATCCCGTGGAAATGGGGCAACCCTTCCAGGTACTGGTCGACTATGCCCACAGCCCTGAGGCGGTGGAGTCCGTGGTCCGGACCGCCCGCGCCCACAGTGGCGGGGCGGTGATCGTGGTGGTCGGCGGCGCCGGAGATCGAGATGCCACGAAGCGTCCTCTCCTGGGGGCCGCGGCGGCCCGGGCCGACCTGGCCGTGATCACCTCGGACAATCCTCGAAGCGAGGATCCCGCCTCGCTGGTCGAGCAGGTGGTGGCGGGCACCCGGGATGGTCGGGCCCGCGTGCTGGCGGAGGTCGACAGGGATGCGGCCATCCGGTTGGCCATCGACCACGCCTCTCCCGGCGATGTGGTCCTGATCCTCGGCAAGGGCCACGAGACGTACCAGGACTTCGGTACGCGGGTGGTTCCGTTCGACGACCGGGAAGTGGCTGCCTCATGGCTAGCGGCTCGGCCGGGATAGCGGTCATGCCGGGGGACGGTCTCGCGGGTGGTTTCCGATGATCGCCATGCTCACCGCCGCCACGGTGGCCTTCGGGGTGGCCATCTTCGGTACCGCCTACGCCATCCGCCTGTTCCGGGCGTGGAATATCGGCCAGTTCATCCAGCAGGAACTGGAAGGCCACATGCACAAGTCGGGCACGCCCACCATGGGCGGCATCGTGATCATCACGGCCATCCTGTGCGGCTACACGGTGTCCCAGTTCCGGGTCCGGTTCGATGACGGGGGAATCGATCTGGTCAACACCGGATTCGAAACTCCCGGACTGCTCGTGATCGGCGCCATTGTCGGCATGGGCGTGGTCGGATTCATCGACGACTACCAGAAGCTCTCCAGGTTCCGCAACAAGGGTCTCGGCATCACGGCCAAGCTGATAGGGCAACTGGCGGTGGCCGGTCTCTTCACATGGGGTGCGGTGGCCGGCGGGACGTCCACCGCCCTCGCCTTCACCCGGCCCACGGCCGTCGATCTGGGGGCGGCGGCCTTCGCCATCTGGGTGCTTCTACTGCTCACCGGTTTCTCGAACGCGGTCAACTTCACCGACGGCCTGGACGGGCTGGCATCCGGATCGGTGGCCCTGGTGGCGGCTGCATACATGATCATCGCCTTCTGGATCTTCCGGCACCCCGAGATATATCACGTGGAGGGGAGCCTGGGTCTGGCGACCGTGGCATCCGCCATCATGGGCGCCTCCCTCGGCTTTCTCTGGTGGAACGCCTGTCCGGCCCGGATCATCATGGGAGATGTCGGATCCCAGGCCCTGGGGGGCGGGATCACCGCGGTCGCGCTGCTGACGAACACCCACCTCCTCCTCGTGATCCTGGGCGGCCTGTTCGTCATCGAAGCCCTGTCGGTGATCATCCAGGTAGCGGGGTTCCGGTGGTTCGGGGGGCGACGCGTATTCCGGATGGCGCCGATCCACCATCACTTCGAGATGAAGGAATGGCCGGAGACAACCATCATCACCCGCTTCTGGATCGTCGCCGCCATCGGCGTGGCGCTCGGTCTGGGGATCTTCTACGGAGACTTTCTCGCCGTGGGCCGGGTGGGGGGGTCCTGATGCGGACACTGGTGCTGGGTGCCGGTATCTCAGGGCGGGCTGCGTCGCGCCTGCTCGGCCGCCTCGGGATGGAGCACCGGATCTACGACCGGCGCGCCGACGCCCTCGAAGATGCCCACCCGGGGGCGGAGACAGCCTGCGGGGAATGGGACCCCTCCGTGCTGGCAGGGGTATCGCTGGTGGTCGCCAGCCCCGGGTTCATGCCCCATTTGGCGCCGCTGACGGATGCACGGGCGGCGGGAATACCGATATGGAGCGAGGTCGAGTTGGCCGCCCGCCACCTTGACTGCCCGGTGATCGCCATCACCGGAACCAACGGCAAGACCACCGTGTGCCGCCAGACCACCGAGATGCTGCAGGAGTCGGGTGTCCGGGCTGTGGCGGCCGGCAACATCGGGGTTCCGATCAGCGATGTCCTGCCCGGAAGCTGCGACGTGGTGGTCCTCGAGATCTCCAGCTTCCAACTCCACTACACCTATTCCCTCGCGCCGCGGGTCTCGGTGTTCATGAATGTCGCGGACGACCATGTCGACTGGCATCGATCGCTGGTTGCGTACCGGCTGGCCAAGGGTCGAATCTCCCGCCACCTCACCGACGAGGACCTGCTGGTGTACGACCGGGGGGATGCGGGTGCGGTCGCCCATGCCCTGGGATCTCCCGGACGCAAGGCGCCGGTGACCGGTTCCGAACCGGGCCCGGGCCCGGAGGGGCCGTTCGGGTTGTCCGGCGACGGTCTGGTACTTCCTGACGGTCCGGTTCCCGTCCGGGACATGCCTGATCTCGACTACTCCTTCCGGGTGAACCTGGCGGCCTCGGCCGTGGCCGCCGTCGAACTGGGCGCCGACCCGGCGGCGGTGGCGAGGGTGGTGTCCCGCTTCCGGCACCGGCATCATCGCCGTACCGTGGTCGGCTCGCTCGGCGACGTGACGTGGGTGGACGACTCCAAGGCCACCAACCCGCATGCGGCCATGGCGGCTATCCGCTCCTATCCGTCCGTGGTGCTGATCGCGGGCGGAGTCCGGAAGGGCCTCGACCTGTCCCCCCTGGTCCGGGCGCCCAACGTACGCTACATGGTGGCGATCGGGGAGTGCGGCCCCGATCTGGTGGAGATGGCCCCGGATATGCCCACCGCCCTGGCAGGGTCCATGGAGGAGGCGGTGCGGATGGCCTCCGACCAGGCCCGGGCCGGGGACACCGTCCTGCTCTCGCCCGGCACCACCGGATTCGACATGTTCACCTGCTACGAGCACCGGGGGAACGTATTCATACGCCACGTCGACGAGTACCTGGGTCGGGTCCGGGCGGAGCGGGGTCCGCCGGCGCAGGCATCAACAGGGGCGGCGGAATGAGCAACCGGCTGGCGTCGATCGCAAACCTCCGGGCCTGGGCCCGCCGCCGGGACGAGATCGCCCTGTCGCGATCCAGGGTGGTGGTGTTCGTTCTGGTGCTGACCGCCAGCCTGCTGGTGATCGGCCTGGGCGCGACGCTGTCGGCCTCGTCGGCGTCCGGGATCATCCAGGAGGCGGACCGGTTGGCAGTCTTCAGGAGGCAGTTGCAATGGGTGGTGGTCGGCCTCTCCGCGATGGTGATCATGGCCATGGTCCCCTACACCTGGTACCGGAAGATCGCCCCTTACGCCCTGGGCCTCTCCTTCGCCGGCCTGGTGGTGACCCTGATGGTCGGGGTGAGGCGGGGCGGCGCCAACCGGTGGCTGGAATTCGGCGATCTGACCGTCCAGGTCTCCGAGTTCTCCAAGCTGGCCGTGATCGTTTTCCTGGCCGCCGTTCTCGCCCGCCGTAGAGACCGCCTCGACGAGGCGCGCCAGTGGATGGGCCCGATGGTCTTCGCGGTGGGCGGGACCTGCACCCTGATCGTCTGGCAGCCCGACCTGGGTACCGCCATCATCGTGGCGGGCGCCGCCGGGGTCATGACGATCGCGGCCGGCGTGCCGTTCCGCTACATCGCCGGCATCGGCGCTACGGGATTGGCGGTAATCGGCTACGCGACGTACTCGCTCGAATACCGCCGCCAGCGGTTCCTGTGCTTCCTGGACCCGCTGTCCGACCCGAGCGACGCCTGCTTCCAGTTGATCCAGAGCCTCATAGCTCTCGGAAGCGGCCACTGGTTGGGCGTAGGGCTGGGCGCTTCCCGGTCCCGGTGGGCATACCTGCCCAATCCGTACACAGACTTCATCTTCACCATCATCGGTGAGGAGACCGGTTTCGTCGGAGCGATCGCCTTGCTGGCAGCCCTGGCCGGCCTGTCGCTGGTCGGGGTGTGGGTGGCCTACCGGACCAGCGATATGTTCGCCCGCCTCCTCGCCAGCGGCATCGCCGCATGGCTGGGCGTGCAGTCGCTGGTCAACGTGGGGGGCGCGGTCGGCGCCATTCCTGTCACCGGCCTGGCCCTGCCCCTGGTGTCGGTCGGCGGTAGTGCGATGCTGGTGGCGATGGCCGGGGTCGGGATCCTGGTGAACGTGGCGCGCAACGCTCCGCACGTACCCGAACCGGCGCCGGAACGGCGGACCAGGTGAGGTTCGCAATCGCCGCGGCAGGCACCGGTGGGCACATCTTCCCGGGTCTGGCGGTGGCCGAGCAGTTGGTCGCCTCCGGAGCCAGTCGGGAGCACGTCCTGTTCATCGGTGGAGACCGGATGGAGGCGGACTTGATCCCGAAGGAGGGCTACCCCCTGCTACGGATACGGATTCACGGCCTGGAGAGGCGCCTGTCGGTCCGCAACCTCCGCATCCCGCAGCTGGTCTGGGAGGCCACCCGGACCGTGGCGCGGGAACTCCGTGAGCGCAGGGTCGGGGCCGTGCTGTGCATGGGAAGCTACGTCACTGTGCCCGTCGCCATGGCGGCCCGCCGAACCGGTGTGCCGCTGTACATCCACGAACAGAACGCCGGGGCCGGGCTCGCGAATCGCCTCGCCGGTCGCTGGGCGGACCGATCCCTGGTGTCGTTTCCCGATACGAGGGGGCTGGCCGGGGAGTTCGTCGGCTACCCGCTGAGGTCCGAGCTGACCACGCTCGACAAGGCTGCTGTCCGTCCACAGGGGCTGGTCCGGTACGGATTGGAGTCCGCCCGCGCCACGGTCGGGGTGATGGGAGGGAGCCTCGGCGCCGGCGCGATCAACGACGCGGTCACCGCCCTGTCGGCGAACTGGAAGGGGGGACCCGTCCAGATAGTCCACCTCGCGGGCGCCCGGAACCGGGCCCAGGTGTCGACCGCCGGAGATGCGCCCTCGGTGACGAGGCGGGTGCTGGGCTTCGAGGACCGGATGGACCTCTTCTACGGTGTTGCGGATGTGGTGATCGCCCGGGCCGGCGGTGGACTGATGGAGGCGGCCGCCACCGGCACTCCCAGCATCCTCGTACCCGGTTCGTTCGCAGGCAGCCATCAGGTCGGCAACGCCCGGGCCATGGTCGAAGCAGGGGCCGCGTTGCTGGTCGAGGAGGCAGGACTGGGCTCACTGGGCGGGACTCTGGAGGACTTGCTGGCGGACCCGGAGCGACGCGACCGGATGCGCCGAGCCGCAATTGACGCAGCATGTCCGGGTGCTGCTGCCACCATTGCCACCATGATGATGGATGGCGCGGATGTCGCGGCTCGATGAGAGCATACGAATCCACCTCGTGGGGGCGGGGGGCGCCGGGATCGGCCCGCTCGCCAAGTTGCTGTCGGCCATGGGTCATGCCGTATCGGGCTCCGATCAGGTTGCGAGCGCCGGCCTGGAAGGGCTGGACGGTCACCGCGTAGCGACCTGGGTGGGAAGCCGTCCCGATCGGATGGCGGAGTGCGACCTGGTGGTTGCCTCGTCGGCCGTTCCCGCCACGGACCCGGAACTGGTGGCGGCGGGAGAGTCCGGGGTCACGGTTTGGGATCGTCCCCGGCTTCTCCGAGAGATCACCACTCGAATACCGACCCTCGGCTTCACCGGCACGCACGGCAAGACCACCTCCACCGCTCTGGCGGTGACGGCCACGAGCGCCCTGGGGATCGACGCTTCCTTCATCGTGGGTGGCGACCTGGTGGGTTGCGATAGCAATGCGCACCTCGGCGCGGCGGACCTGCTGGTCCTCGAGGCCGATGAGGCTTTCGGAACCTTCGCCCACCTGGTACTGGCGGGGCTCACCGTGACCAATGTCGACTCCGACCACCTGGATTACTACGGGACGCAGGAACACCTGGAGGATGCCTTTCGAGACGTGGTCGACCGGGTGGACGGCCCCGTGGTGGTAGGGGTGGACGATCCGGGTGGTCGTCGCCTGGCCGGGCGAACCGGGCGGCCCGGGTACGGCACCTCCCCCGAGGCGGTCTGGAGAATCACGGATGTGGAGCCCGGGCCCGGGTCGGTGTCCTTCCGGCTCGGCGGCCGGTTTCCTCCCGGCTCGGTGAAGGTGGGTAGGCCCGGCATCCATACCGCCCGGAACGCCTGTGGAGTGCTGGCCCTGCTGTCCGAGCTGGGTTACGACCTGACGGCGCCGATCGAGAGCCTGGCGCGCTTCGGCGGGGTGCGCCGGCGGCTCGAACATCGGGCCACGGTCGGCGAGGTGACCATCATCGACAGCTACGCCCACCATCCTGCCGAGGTGGCGGCCGACATCGAGGCACTGTCCCCGGTGGATCGGAACCGGCTCTGGGTGGTGTTCCAACCCCACCTCTATTCGAGGACTCTGGCGCTGGCCTCCGAGTTCGGGGAGGCCCTGGCCGGGGCGGACCGGGTGGTGGTGACCGACATCTACGGGGCTCGCGAGGCGCCCCCGCCGGGAGTCACCGGGGAGTTGGTAGCCGACTCGGTCCGTGACCGGCACCCGGAGGTCCGCTACGTGGCGGGCCTGGAGGAGGCGGCGGACCTGGTCGCCAGGAACGTCCGGCCGGATGACATGGTCCTCACGCTGGGCGCCGGTGACATCACCACCCTGCCGGACCGCCTGGCCGACCTGCTGGCCGCCCGCCGATGAAGGACTGGGACGGACTCGTAGCCGGTGGCCATGTCCGGGCAGGAGTGGAGCTGTCCCGGCTCACCACGTACAAGCTGGGCGGACCGGCCCGCTGGTTCTGCGAGCCCAGTTCCCTGGAGGATCTACGGTCGGTGGCCGTGGCTGCCCGGGCACGCGGGATCGAACTGGTCGTCATGGGACGGGGAAGCAACCTGGTGATCTCCGACGAGGGATATTCCGGTCTGGTTATCCGGCTGGGCGCCGGGTTCAGGAAGGTAGAAGTGGACCCGGAGTCCCGGATCGTCCGGGCGGGAGCGGCCGTCAGCCTGCCCGTGCTGGCTCGCCGGATGGCCGGCGAGGCCTGGTCCGGGTTGGAATTCTACGTAGGCATACCCGGTTCGGTGGGAGGCGCCGTCCGCATGAACGCCGGCTTTTTCGGTGTCGAAACTGTTGATGTGATCAGGTCGGCCTCCATCCTGAACGCCGGTTCCGGATCGGTGGCCGAACGGGCGGCCGACCGACTCGGCCTCGGCTACCGCACCAGCAACCTGGGTCCCGATGAAGTCGTGCTGGATGCCTCCTTTTCAGTGCGTGGAGGTGATCGGGATCGGATCGCGGCCCTGATGCGGGAGGCGATCCGCTGGCGGCGCGATCACCAGCCCGGCGGAACCCTCAACGCCGGTAGCGTGTTCCGCAACCCTCCGGGAGACAGCGCCGGTCGGATCATCGACGCGCTGGGGCTGAAGGGGATGCGCCGCGGTGGCGCTCACGTCTCACAGAAGCACGCCAACTTCTTCGTAGTGGATCCGGGCGGCACGGCGCAGGATGTGTTCGGACTGGTCTGGGATGTGAGGCAACTGGTACTCGACAGAACGGGAATCCTGCTGGAACCGGAGGTGAGGTTCATCGGGTTCCCGCGAGATGGGATGGGGCGGCCGCGAAGAGGAAATCAGGATTGACCATCGAGCCCCGCATCGCCCGTCGGCGGCAGGAAGTCGCCGAGCAGCAGGCTCGAGCTCGCCTCCGGAGGTCCATCTGGATGCTGGTCATCCTGGCCTGCGCCGGTGGTGTGGCCTGGTTCCTGGTGTCCCCGTTCATGAGTGTTGATGAGGTGGTTGTCAGAGGCGCGGTTCACGTGCCGGTCGAGGACATACTCCGCCGGAGCCGGGTTGTCGAAGGTAGGCCGCTGGTAGCCATCCGGGCGGGCACGGTGGAAACGGACCTCATGGAGGATCCGAGGATCGCCGCCGCCTCCGTCAAACTGGTGTTCCCCACCCGCGTAGAGGTGGTTGTGAGGGAGCGGGTGGACACCGCCTGGATCAACTTGGGGGACCAATGGGGGGTGCTGGCCGCCGATGGAGTGGTGCTGGCCTATGCGCCCACGCCGACCACCCGCCTTCCGCAGATCCGCGTGGTAATCGATGATCCCGGGCTGGGCGCCAGAATCGAGGCCCCGGAGGTCGGCGGGGCGCTGGACTTCATCGCCGCGCTGCCGGATCACCTGGCCGAGCGGAGCCTCTTCGAGGCCAGCGACGGCGAGCTCTGGGTCTGGGTGGGCAATCGGATCGCGCGGCTCGGCCTGCCGAGTGACATGCAGGCGAAGGCGACCTCGCTCCTTACGATCCTCGACAGCGCACCGGTGGGACTCATCGATGTCACGGCCCCGAGCCGTCCTGCAGTCCGGCCATGGGACTCCGTCGGCAGGACCCTGCCTGGCCTGGAATACCTTAAGTCTCAACTAGAAGCAGAGATTTATCTAGAACCTTAAGGATGTGGATGGCGTATGCTCCGAGTCTCCACTAGAACGCGAAGCTGTGCTTGTAGCATATGCACGTCCTGAGCGGACCGTCAGTGCCGAAGCGGTGGATGGAAGGAACGACATACGCATGACCGTTATCAACGAAAGCCCCCTCCGTAGCTACGTGGCTGTCATCAAGGTGGTCGGGGTAGGTGGCGGCGGCACGAACGCCGTCAACCGCATGATCGAGGCCGGAATCCGGGGAGTGGAGTTCCTGGCCGTCAACACGGACGCTCAGGCCCTGCTCATGTCGGAGGCGGATGTCAAGCTCAACATCGGTGGCGAGCTCACGAGAGGACTGGGCGCCGGTGCGGACCCGTCGGTGGGTAAGACCGCGGCCGAGGACAACCGGGAGCAGATCGAAGAGGCGCTGGCCGGCTCGGACCTCGTCTTCGTGACCGCCGGCGAGGGAGGAGGAACCGGGACCGGAGCCGCTCCCGTGGTCGCCGACGTCGCCCGCAACCTCGGCGCATTGACAGTCGCTGTCGTGACCAGGCCCTTCGGGTTCGAGGGCCATCGCCGTTCCAAGCTGGCCGAACAGGGCATCGCTGCGCTCCGCGAGGCGGTCGACGCCATGATCGTCATCCCGAACGACAACCTGCTGGCGGAAGCCGATCGGTCCACCACGATGATGGAGGCTTTCGCGATGGCTGACCAGGTGTTGACGGACGGGGTCAACGGCATCGCCCAGATCATCACCAACCCAGGCCTGATAAACGTGGACTTCGCAGATGTCAAGACGGTTCTGGGAAGCGCAGGTGCGGCCGTGCTCGGCATCGGACGGGCATCCGGAGAGAGCCGGGCGGTCCAGGCGGCCCAGCAGGCGATGTCCAGTCCCCTGCTCGAGACCACGATGGACGGGGCCAAGGGCGTCCTGCTCTCGATCTGCGGCCCGCCCGATATGACGCTGGCGGAGGTGAGCGAGGCAGCGCTGGCCGTCCAGGAGCATGCCGAATCCGATGCCCAGATCATCTTCGGCGCCACGTCCGACGAGTCGGTCGGCGAGGAGCTTCGGGTGACTGTCATCGCCGCCGGGGTGGGATCGCCCTCCGGCGGTCCGTCCGGATCGGGCGCATCAGCGCGTCCCCGGTACACCGACCGGTCGGAGAGCGTTTTCCGCGGGGCCGAGGAGGATCCTCTGGACATTCCCGACTGGCTCCGGGAATAGAGGGTCTAAGCGGCCGGTTGCCATGCTGATCCGGCCTCCCGGATTCCGAGGCGCCGCCTTTACGACGGCCGCGGCGGGCGACATGTCGTCCGGTGATCGTGAGAAGGTGTCCGGGACGCTCGGGATCCGGGCCGAGTGGGCATCGGTCCGCCAGGTTCATGGGGCGGACGTCGTCATCGCTACGGGACCCGGCCGGACCGGGCCCGGCGATGCCCTTGTCACCGGCGCCAGGGGTCTTCCGCTGGCGGTGATGACCGCCGACTGCGTCGGTGTGGTGCTGGAGACCGAGCATGCCGTGGGCGTGGCGCACGCCGGTTGGAGGGGGGTGGTGGCCGGTGCGGTGGCTGCGACAGCCCGCCGTCTGGAGGGTCTGGGCGGGCGGCCCGGTCCCGTCGTGAGGGCCGCCACAGGTCCGCTGATCGGGCCCTGCTGTTTCGAGGTCGGGCCGGAAGTAGCCGGGTTGTTCCATGACCGGCATGTCAAGTCCACCGGAGGCATGACGACGGTGGATCTGGCGACCGCCGTCCGTGAACAGGTTCCCCTGGCCGAGTGGTGGTCGGTCGAGGCATGTACTCGATGCGAGGACGGTTGGTTCTCGTTCCGAGCCGACCGCACCGAGCATCGCCTGGCAACCCTGGGATGGATACCGTGAGCGTGGCCGCCCGGCTGCGCGAGGTGGCACAGCGAGTGGAGGCGGCTGCACGCCGGTCGGGCCGCGACCGCGACGACGTGAAGATCGTGGCGATCGGCAAGGGCCGGCCCCCGGCCGTTCTGGAAGAGGCGATCGAGGCCGGACACAGGGTGTTCGGAGAGAACCGCGGGCAGGAATTGGCGTCGAAAGCCGACCTGCTCCCGGGCGAGCTCGAATGGCACTTCGTGGGTCCTCTCCAGACCAACAAGGTACGGATGGTCCGGCCCCGGGTGGCGCTGCTGCACTCCTTCGACCGGGACCGCCTTGTGAAGCCGTGGCTACGCGGAGCGGGCCGGACCCCGCCGGCCCTGCTGCAGGTCAACATCGGGCGGGAACCCCAGAAGTCCGGGGTCCGACCCCGTCTCGTAGTCGAGACATTCGAGCGGTGGGAATCAGCGGGAGTCCCGCTGGACGGGGTGATGGCGATACCTCCGATGGGTGCGAAACCCGAGGATTCCCGGCCCTATTTCGTCCGTATGCGTGAGATAAGGGACGAGTTGTCCGCCAGGTTGGATCGTCCGATGGCGCTTAGCATGGGCATGACGGACGATTTCGAGGTCGCGATCGAGGAAGGATCCACCATCGTTCGGGTCGGACGGGCTATCTTTGGGCACTGAGTCCGTAGCGGTACAGAAAGAGCGTCATGAACAAATTGCTGACCTGGATGGGTCTGGTGGACGAAGGCGAGCCCACTATGAACCCTGGTTATGGAACCCGGACCGATATGACCAGCCGCCGGCCTCCGCCGCGGAGCCAGTTTCGTTTAGTGGACGATCAGCCGCCTAACCCGGCCGATCGGAGTTCCCGGATCGCCGAGCCGGCCCCGCCATACCAGAGGCCTGCGGTCGTGTCCGCGCGGGGCGACACGGATGTCATCGTGCGAGGTCC